>JBBAEC010000004.1:0-168677 GCA_041656135.1 Balneolaceae bacterium
GGATAAAATTATTTACAACGCTAGATGTCGCCTGCCTATGCCGCAGGCAGGCTCCGCTGGAGCTCTGTGTGGATCTGTATTTAATGAATTAGCTATTAATATATCGCTCCTATGGAACTTAAAGCTCAATCTCATCCTGCGCATCCTCTAATCCTGAAAATCCTGATTCAAAAATAAAGTGATTTTGGTATCGCTGTTTAGTTTAACTTGCCGATTCATGGAAACTGCTTTATTCAGAAGTTTTGGCGCAAAGAAATTATTTTAAGGAATAAGCAGCTAATAATATTCAGAAAACCTCTCTCCTTGCGAAGGAGAGACTGAGAGAGGTCGGTGCTTTAGGCTTTCAATCGAGATCTTATCCACACTCATCTGAGTGGAGCTCCCAAACGACATTGCGCAGCAGAGCCACCGCAACAAGCTTAAAGCAATCCCATCAACCGAAAAAATAGACAAATAATATTTGGAAGTAAGTTCTAAAAAATAAAAATTTTCTGATAATTGCTAATTGCTAATTGCTAATTGCTAATTGCTAATTGCTAATTGCTAATTGCTAATTGCTAATTGCTAATTGCTAATTGCTAATTGATAACTGCTTCCACATCTAATCAGCAAAACTGATATATTTGGTTTTTTAAGACTATTAATAATTATCGAAATATGAAAATTGCCGTAGCAGGAACTGGATATGTAGGTTTGTCAATGTCTGTGTTATTAGCACAGCACCATGAAGTGGTGGCCATAGACATTATTGAAGAAAAAGTTAAGCTCATAAATAATAAAAAATCTCCTATCTCCGATCCCGATATTGAATCGTTTTTAGTGGATAAGAATCTCAATCTAAGAGCTACCTTAGACAAAAATGAAGCGTATGAAGGAGCCACTTTTGTTGTAATTGCTACGCCTACCGATTATGATCCGGTAACTAACGTTTTTAATACTCAATCGGTAGAATCAGTTATTAAAGATGTGCTCGAGATTAATCCCGATGCGGTAATGGTGATTAAGTCAACTATTCCTGTGGGTTATGTGAAGGAGATTAGAGAGAAGTTTAAAACAGATAACATCTTGTTTTCTCCTGAATTTCTACGCGAGGGAAAGGCACTGCACGATAATTTATATCCATCTCGAATTGTGGTAGGTGAGCAATCGGAAAGAGCGGAGGCTTTTGCGAATCTATTAATTGAAGGTGCAGCAAAAGACAAAGCTGATATTCCAGTGCTTTTCACTAACAACACCGAAGCAGAAGCGATTAAATTATTTTCGAATACGTACTTAGCAATGCGTGTGGCTTATTTTAACGAGCTCGATTCTTATTGCGAAACTCACAACCTGAGTACAGATCAAGTTATAACCGGGGTTGGACTCGATCCTCGTATCGGCAACCATTATAATAATCCATCATTTGGTTATGGCGGTTATTGTCTACCCAAAGATACCAAGCAGCTGTTGGCGAATTTCCAAGATGTTCCCAATAATATTATACAAGCTATTGTAGATGCCAATACTACCCGTAAAGATTTTATTGCCCGACAAATTTGGAGCAAAAATCCTAAAGTAGTAGGTATTTATCGTCTAGTGATGAAGCAAGGTTCAGATAATTTCCGCCAAAGTGCAATTCAAGGTATTATGAAGCGCATCAAGGCTAAGGGAATCACAGTTGTAGTGTTTGAGCCGTATTTAGAGGAAGAAGAATTTTATCGCTCTAAAGTGATCAAAGACTTGGACGAGTTCAAAAAGATGTCGGATGTTATTGTAGCCAATAGAATGGTCGCAGAAATAGAAGATGTAGCCAACAAAGTTTACACCCGCGACCTTTTCGGAAAAGATTAAGGGGAAGGGAGTAGTTAGTACTGAGAAAATTATTTCTGATCAATGTTAACTGTTCATTGATAATTGTTAACTGATCAATGTTCCCTGCCCGACCGTCCTCACCCTGGTTTTTTCCAAGCAAAAAACCTGTCCCTCCCCAAGGAGGGACAGGTCTAAGTTATTGAATTTATTATGTAATGGGAATGTGTTTGTATTAGAGTTTTGTGTATCTAGATTTAGCAATCGAGCTATTTGCTGAATCTGTGCCAAAAGTGTCTCTCCCCAAGTAGTTAGTATTGAGAAAACTATTTCTGATCAATGTTAACTGTTCATTGATAATTGTTAACTGATCAATGTTCCCTGCCCGACCGTCCTCACCCTGGTTTTTTCCAAGCAAAAAACCTGTCCCTCCCCAAGGGACAAGTCTAAATTATTGTTTTAATTTATTATGTAATGGGAATGTGTTTGTATTAGAGTTTTGTGTATCTAGATTTAGCTACCGAGCTATTTGCTGAATCTGTGGCAAAAGTTAAACTTGTTTAATTTCAGAGAGAGGACTCGTGAGTGCACTATGTGTCCACAATCATCATTTTTGAATCGTGGATTTTGGAGATTAAGCCGATGGCACGGATTTTAATATTTTCCCGAATCTAATCCTACTAATCCTTTAATCCTGTAAACCCTGATTCAAGCGAACGAAGATTCCTTAAAGCGCTCAATACCACATTCAGGAGATGCCGCATCGAAGTGCGGCATGACTGCCTTTATTTTGGGAAGGTAGCTTGTGTGTTCTGCTCAATCCCCATTCCCTAAATTCCCCAATCCCTATTAACCAATAACTAAATCCCAATCACTGCCAGCTGCTTCGCTAATTGTAGAAGTTAGTTATTTCGTTTACAGTTTTCCTCAGGATGGCTCAGTTTTTTGACAGGTTTTAAAACTAATTGAAGATTCAAACAAATGCCGCTCCGTAGGTGCGGTATATTTGTATAAAAACTAAATAACCTGTAAATCTTTGCGCCGTAGGTGCAATACGAATAGTGCTATGTGTGATGAAAATTGATAGATAAACTCGGTTTGGTACTGCCCCCGGTGGGACGGTGCTGTTTTGTAGATATTTGATTATTCGCTGACATATTTTAATTAACACCTAGATTCTATTGGATGCTAGCTCATAGAACACTTGTATCATCAATAACATAACAAGGGGTTGTAACACCTTGCCTCGTTGAAGGAGTTCTCCTTAGCGATTTCCGAATTCTGTCTCCTGATTTTCCGATCCCTACAAATTCCCAATCATTGCTAATTGTCAACTGTCAACTGATACCCTCAATTACTATCTTGGTCAAAATATTTAAAAAATCCTCAATAGATGAAATCACCGGTTGTTAAGTTTATTGCTACGGCACTAGGTATTTTTATTATCTGGTATATTATATACGAGAAATGGTTGCTCCCCGATGGTAGGCTAGACGAATGGCTATCACTCAATATTATTGGGGTAAGTGCTGGTATTATAAAGAGTATGGGCTTCGATGTGTACACCATAAATCGCATTATTGGTATAGGTGAAAACTCAGGTGTTGAGGTTGTGGATGGTTGTAATGGAATCTCTGCAATCGGCCTATTTCTTGGCTTTATCATTGCCTTCCCTGGTCCGTGGAAAAGCAGACTTAGCTTCTCGATACTAGGAATTGGAATCATCTACATCGTGAATGTTATTCGGATTGTTACTCTCACAATTACTAAAGTAAAATGGCCTGCATTTTTTGACTTTACGCACGATTATTCAACTACGGGTATTTTCTATATAGTCATCTTTGTTTTATGGATGGTTTGGGTGAATTATAACACTCTGCCATCAACAAAGCCGACTGCTCAAGTTTCCTAAAACATTTTGGTTGAAACAGAGTGTACTTTAAAAATGCATCTATTAAAATGAAGCAAAAGCGAAGGTTTTAATGAAGGAAATACTTCAAAAACAGCATGAGTTACTGCGAATAACAGCAAATAATCTGTCAAATTTTAAAAACTCCGGTCTTGCAGACGTAGAGCTACCCAAAAAATTTTATCTATTGGGTGCTGGGAAGGCTTCTGTTCAAATAG
Source organism: Balneolaceae bacterium (assembly GCA_041656135.1). Classification (GTDB taxonomy): domain Bacteria; phylum Bacteroidota; class Rhodothermia; order Balneolales; family Balneolaceae; genus Balneola. Next base: position 3,916 of record JBBAEC010000004.1, read on the forward strand.
CCAAATCTTTGCTTGAAAGAGGGAGCTATTTTAAAGATGGAATTCTAATTGGTGTAGAAAAAGACAGAGTTTCAGGGGCTCAGGTATTTGTTGGAAATCATCCTTATCCAGATAATGATTCGGTTGCGGCATCGTACGAATTGTTAAGTTTGGCACGTAGTATTCCTGCGGGGGAAACCGTGGTATTTTGTCTTTCGGGTGGAGCTTCTGCTCTGCTTTGTATTCCACCGTATGGCATTGAGGTGGAGGAGATACAGATTTTGTACAAACTTCTTTTAAATTCAGGCGCTAACATCCAACAGATTAACACCGTGCGTAAACATGTGTGTGATTTAAAAGGAGGCAAGTTCGCTGAAGAACTGAGTCATGTTGAGCTGATAACTCTGATAGAGTCAGATGTTCCAGGGGATGATATCTCAACTATTGGAAGTGGACCTACAGTCGCAGATCCTTCTACATTTAGGGAAGCCATCGATATCCTGAAGGAGTTCAAATTATGGGCTAAATTACCAGAATCTATTCAGCGTCATCTTATTTTTGGGGAGGAGGGAGTGATTCCTGAAAACTCAAAGGTAGAACAGCTATCTCATCTTCAGCACAAAGCTCACATTATTTCTGAAAGTGAGGGCTTAGCCCAAAATATTGCTCATAGTTTGGCACAGGCAGGCTACCATGTTTGGATAGATGAAAAAGCATATTCTGAGGACGTGAAGTCAATTTCTAAAAAGATGTGTAGTAAAGCCATTGCTATCGTTAGTAAAAAGGATGAAATAAAGATGCCAGCAGCCTTGATTTATCATGGGGAATCGACCGTAGCAGTAAAAGGCTCAGGCCTGGGTGGACGAAATCAGGAGTTGGCACTCATTGCAGCACTTTCTATTGAAGGTCAGCACCCAATCTCTGTGCTCAGTATTGGTACAGATGGCATCGACGGACCTACAGATGCCTCTGGAGCCATCATCAATTCATTCACAACCTTAGCGGCTCGGAAAGAAAAGCTAGCGCCTGAGCAGTTCTTGCAGAACAATGATTCTTATAACTTCCATGAGGCAATGAATACACACGTTAAACTAGGTCCCACTGGCATTAATCTGATGGATTTACAAGTAATTTTGATAGGGTAAGAGATAGCTGTGAGGTGGGGCTTTGAGTTTTGAGCTATGAGGAGGATTAGATCACTAGCTAAATCTTATCATGTTAATCCTTGAATCCTGAGTATCCTGATTCTAACGAAAAGAATCCCCTAAGAACGTTCAATTCCACATTCAGGAGATACCGCATCGGAGTGCGGTATGACAACTTTGTTTTAGGAATCTGAATTCCCCAATTCCCCAATTCCCCAATTCCACAGTCCCCAAATTCCTTAATCCCAAATATAAGGGCTAACATATAAGCTTGCCATTTGCTATTTTGGGGATTAATCTAAAATACATCCATGATTTGGCAAGACCCCACATATTTATGGCTTCTTTTACTGATACCGCTATTGGTAATCGGTTTTTGGTGGAAGTCGAGATCTCTGGAAAAGACAAGAATTAAGTTCTTTAATAACGAACTATTCGATTCGCTTAGAAAGGGATTTTGGAAACTAGGAGATACCTTTAAAGTTACCTTCTCCATACTGGGAGTGGTGTTTTTAACTATTGCATTGGCTGGACCTAAAGTTGGAACCGAAGTTAGAGAGGTAAAACGCCAAGGTATTGATATGTTGATAGCGCTCGACCTTTCTTTGAGCATGCAAGCGGAAGACGTGAAGCCGAGTCGATTATCTAAAGCTAAGTTTGAAATCAATCGACTTATTGAACGTTTAAAAGGGGATAGAGTCGGGTTGGTTGTTTTTACTGGAGAAGCCTACATACAAAGCCCAATGACTTTAGATTATTCGGCTCTACGATTATTTTTAGAAATTGCAGATACCGATCAGATGCCGAGTACCTCAACGGATTTTAAATCGGCTATGGAAACGGCATTCTCTGCATTTGAAACTTTAGATGAAACTGAAAAATCGAAGGAAGCAGCAAAAGTTCTGCTCATTATTTCGGATGGAGAAGATCATGGGCAGTCGTACGATACGGCACTTAGAAAATTAATTGACCAAAACATCTATGTTTATACTCTAGGCATTGGAACTGAGCAAGGCGCAACCATTCCATTATATGATAAAAACACAGGTTCTCTTGTAGGTTATAAACGTGACCGTGCTGGTAATGTGGTTACAACAGCATTAGAAAGTAATATTTTAAAGGAAATAGCTTCGAAAGCAAACGGAGCATATTATTCGATTGAAAGAGGAAATGATGGTATAGATGCATTTTTAGCGCGTATAGATAAATTAGAAAAAGGCGAGTTCTCGAACCAAGAATACGCAGATTATAAAAATCAATATCAATGGATGGGAGGCTTTGCCTTGCTTTGTTTAGCATTCGCATTTTTAGTGCCTACCTATCGGAAATAATACACATGATTAAACTTTTTATTACTGATTTGGATGGCTGTGTAAGTCACCCACATATCAGCCCTGATTGGGATACAATATCCGAAATACGAGCTCTTATTGAGCAAAGTAAAACCGATTCTACCATCCCGCCCATGACAATATGCTCTGGCCGACCTTTGCCGTATGTAGAGGCAGTGTCGCAATGGTTAGGGATGTATCATCCTATGGTTTTTGAAAGTGGCGGTGGCATCTACGATATGAAAAATAATAAACTCATGTGGAACGCTAGTTTCGATGATAAAACTGAGCGAGATCTAGAAGCTATTAAAGTATATTTGAAAAAGAATTTTGTTGAAAAAGTACCAGGAGCTATATCGGAATTTGCTAAACGCACCGACGCTGGGCTTATACACCAAAGCGCTTCCGTAATTGATGAGATGTATGCAGAAATCGTCCCATATATTGAAGCTAACTATCCAAGGTTTGAAGTGCACTATACAGATGTGTCGATTAACATCATTGCTAAGACAACCAATAAAGGTTTTGGTATTCGTCAACTTGCCGAACTGTTAGAGATTGAATTAAACGAAATCGCCTACATTGGAGATACAGGTGGCGATATTCCAGGTCTTAAAATTGTAGGACAATCATTCGCCCCAAAAAATGCCAAAGATTATGTTCGTGCAGTCTGTGACTATTCACTTGAGGAGGATGCAACTCACGCCGTTTTAGCAGCCTACAAACAGATTATTACTCATAACAGAGAGAAGCTAGCCGCCGAAGAGATGGTGTAGGAGAGCGGAATAGTTAGTATTTAGTACAGAGTATCTAGTATTGAGTAGTTAGAAGCGAAGTCATTACTCTTTATTTCAGGGTGACCCAGTTTGGCTATATCTTTATAAAACTACCAACGAATTAGCTAACATCTACAATACCGTACTGGAACCGGAGGTTCGGGCATTCATCACGAATGAAATCTTCGTTATGAGGAAACCCAACACCGAAGGTGTGGAATATAAATAGCCCCGAGATTTATCTTGGGGTAAAAAGATTAAATTTGGACATCGGTGGGCAGGATTGTTTTATAAAAGATGCATACGAACCCACCGAAATTTCAGCAAGAATTATTTTAGAAAGGCATCTTTGGAATTATGTTTGCTGCCCACAGTCACTTTACACACTTTTGGGGACAGTACCATAAACCTGTCAACGAATTAGCTAACATCTACAATACCGTACTGGAACCGGAGGTTCGGGCATTCATCACGAATGAAATCTTCGTTATGAGGAAACCCAACACCGAAGGTGTGGAATATATATAGCCTTGAGATTTATCTCGGGGTAAACAGATTAAATATGGACATCGGTGGGCGGGATTGTTTTATAAAAGATGCCTACGAATCCATCGAAATTTCAGCAAGATTTATTTTAGAAAGGCATCTATGGAATTATGTTTGCTGCCCACAGTCACTTTACACACTTTTGGGGACAGTACCATAAACTTGTCAACGAATTAGCTAACATCTACAATACCGTACTGGAACCAGAGGTTCGGGCATTCATCACGAATGAAATCTTCGTTATGAGGTAACCCAACACCGAAGGTGTGGAATATATATAGCCCCGAGATTTATCTTGGGGTAAACAGATTAAATTTGGACATCGGTGGGCAGGATTGTTTTATAAAAGATGCCTACGAACCCACCGAAATTTCAGCAAGATTTATTTTAGGAGAGCATATTTGTGATTTCAATTGTTGCCAAAGACTCTTTACACACTTACAGTAGCCCTCAATCCCCTAATCACTATTAACCAATCACCTAATGATTGGCATAGCTCGCAATTCTCTTCCAGTGGAGGCCAGCGAACAAGATAACGGCTAAAGTCTCTAGTATTCGGCCAGGTAAAGCCAGCGCTGATAGGGAATAGAAAAGCTCAGAAAGAATAACCAGTAATATTCCAGCATTTAAAGAAAGTAGCATAAAGTTAGCTAAAAGCTCACTTCCCCTATCTTTAGAGATTAAGAGTCGTGGTAAAATCCAGTAGGCGGTACCTAGGGTGAACTGTATAATCCATCCGAAAATGAGAAGTTCTATATGTACAGGTAGTAAAGCCCATAATTTATATGAAATTAGAACTGCTTTATTTATAAGTAATAATGAACCTATGCTTGCTCCTGTAATTAAATAAAAAAGAGATAGGCGAAGCATCCATACAGAAACATTTGGCATTTTAATCCTCCGATCTCTGAATATTCTTTTTAGTTACCCTTTCCTTTTTCCCTCTAACACGAGGCCATATTTCTAGCGCATAAGATATTACTGCAATCAACTGTAAAAGTGCGGAAGTGATGAGTAGCACCTTCCAAACTAAAGCGTCGGAGGAATTAACTGCAGGTTCCCCTAAAACTCTAAGCCACAGGCCAATATTTAAACTGAAATAGGCAATCCATGCCCAGCGTTGATTTTTAAAGCTTTCTTCACGTACTCTGCCTGGAAACATCCACATAGAAACACCCATAATAATTTGGGTAATCCAGCCTAGCATTAGCATGTGCCAAAATAAGGGTAATAATGGCGGAAGTGCTATTGAATCTATTTGAAGCGCAACACCAGTTACTAAGGATGCGATAAAAAAGACGATTCCTGACTTTAGAAATATTCGGGTTATTAGTGGCATAAATAAATTAGGTAGTTCTAGTTCTTAGCTTAATCCAAAGAGCGGTTACTGTTAAAACAGGGCCCAAGGCTGCAATAGCTAATGCATCATAAATCCAAGTTCCTATTAAAGACAGTGGCCAAAACCAACTAAGCAATAGTAATGAAAATAGAACGAGTACCACAGAATAAAAAATGGGATTTAGATATCGCTTTAGATTCGTGATGTAACTGGCATATATAATAGAAACAGCGGATGTATATGCTCCTAGAAATAATACATGTAAATACAGTATTCTCGTACCGTGGTTGGTTAATATGGGGTCATAAAATAGGAAAGTTGCTACAAATTGCATCAAGCCCTTTAAACACAAAAATGCAATAGGCCATTTCCATAAGCTATGTTTTAGCTTCCCCGATTTTATGATTGATGCTACAAAAAGGAGGACGGAGGTTGAAACTAAAAAACTACCAATACGGGCAAATAACGACTGCATTGGATTAGAAAGTAACGCTGGCATTCCAAATGGAAATGACATTGGCGCGCCAATGGCTATACAAAAAACAAGTATTTTACTTGAAACTAGAAGATCGGCTTCCTTGATATCTAACATCTTAATAACAAAACCTAAGAGCGCCAATAAAATCCAACCTTCAGTATAGGTAGTTAAAAAGAAATTTGGCAGTAATTTTTCTAAAAATTCTGGTCCAATACCAAATATTTGAACAACCCCTACAGCCCAAGCTCCTAGCGAGCTTACAAAAAGCATGAGTAAGGCACCTTCAAACCAAATATTGGAATCGATTTCTTTCTTTTTCCTTCTAATAGCTAAAAAGCTGGCAAAAAACATATACCAACCTATCATCACCCCAGCCGATAGTATTGCAGAAATAGGCAGATTCGCCCCGCCAATGGGCACAAGTTGATATCCCCATAATAAAAAAGTAGGGAAAGAAAGTAGGGTAAATGCCAATACCACCCAAAGTGAATATCGAATCATTCGCGAGCTAAGGGCTGCATGATAACCTGGCATAATTACAATGCTAATAAAATAGAGGGGAAATAAACCACCCCATCCAAAAAACATAAGATGAGAATGCGCTTGGCGTATATTTGCGAGGCTGAGTTCGAATGGAAGTGGAGTTAAAAAACCTAGACGAAATAGAAAACCTGTTAAACCAGCTAGAACAAAACTAAATAAAATCCACTGCCACAGGGAGGAGTTTTTTAGCAGTAATTTCTGAGTTTTCATAGTGTTTTATTTACTCAAAGTGTAGCTCATAGAATACGTTTTCTATGAGCTACTTTCTATGCTTAATTTTAGTTCATCCTATTCTCAAAAGCCAGCGCTTTGGGAAATAGAATGTTGTTTTCTAAATGAACATGCTTTTGCAGATCTTTTTGAAAACCTTCTAAATTTTGGAATAGAACACGGTAAGATGCACAAGCATTTGAAGGAGGATTAAACCCATTGGTTAAAGCTTCAAGATTAGCCATAATGGAATCTAGCTTGTCGTTTTCTTTCGCCAAAACCTCTACCAAATCAATTTTTAAAGAATCGGTATTGTTTCGTTGTACCAACTCTTTAATTTGAGGGTATAAATCAGATTCAGCCCTTTCAATGTGTGCAGAAATTTCTGCACTTAACTCTAGTACATTAGCTAGTATATCCAATAACTCAGGATCACGTTCCCCATGAACTTTTGCAACTTTATGTGCATAAAAATTCAATTCAGGCAATACTTTTCGCACAAAATTATGATGATTTTGCACTATATAATCTGATAAAAAATCTAAGCTCCAATCGTTGTAGTTGTTTTGTTCAGGTCCCGATTGTTTTAGATTGATTACCTCTTGTAATATAGAATCTAAGTTGATTTTTTTAGATGCGCATACATTTTCTAGCGACTTGTCACCGCCGCAACAAAAACCTATGCCATGAGCTCTAAATACTTGGGCCACTCTATAGTCGTCGGCAACTATCTGCCCAACCGTTTGTTGTGATATGTTGTTCATTATAGCATTGTATGTTTAATTTATAATGGGATAATCCCATTACTTCAATTCAATTAAAGGTCTATTTTAAATAATCTTACTAAGACTTTTAATGTTGATTAAAAGAAAGTAATAAGACCATTTTGTCTTAAAACAATGTAGCACTTTAAATCGTATAAATTAAGCGAAATGTGAGTCGTTTTTTTAACTCCAGCTAAAGGCGCCAGTAGCAGAGATTCTGAATAGATTTTCTTTGCCTTGCTTTCCTAACTTATCTAAAGTTGTCTTTTCTAGCATGGCTTGGATGGATGCTCTTGTGTCAATCCAGCTCTCATGTAATGGGCATGGTTTTTCAGAGCCACAACCTGGTAACCCAAGGGCACATTGTGTAAAAAGCTCTATACCATCTATGGCCACAACAAGATCAAATAAAGTAGCATCTCGTCCTTTCTGAGAAAGTCGAAGACCACCATTTGGGCCTTTATACGATTCCATGAAGGCTGCAGCGGTAAGTTGTTGTAATATCTTAGTTAAGAAATGAAATGAAATATCTAATTTCGTACTCATTTCTTTAATCGAAGTGAACTCTCCTTCTTTTCGGGAAGCTAGATATAAAGAAGCTCGCAGCCCATACACGCACGACTTGGATAACAACATATTATTTATTTAGGAGTGAATTGTCCTAATCTAAGGATTATTGAAATGCTTTTGAAATTTATTTGCCTTGCAATCAACATTCAATTCCAAGCAGAGAAGTAATATTACATAGAATACAGCATCTCTTTATGAAGGAGTTAATCCTTATATACATCTTTATTTGATTCATAAATCAGTTCAAACAATATGATGTACTCCTCATTGACGCCAATGGCGGCATTTGTAGGTAACCAAAAATCACCTGTCCTTGCGAGGTACGCGAATGATTGGGTTGAAGCCAAAGTCATTACAAGTGGGCAAAAAAAGCTGTGAACATTGAGTTCTGAGGAAGTATACCCTGATAATTGATCCCTGTTCATTGATCTCCCCAATTCCTAATACACAATATCCAACAACTAATATCTCTTACCCAAACACTCTCAGAATCGTAAAAATTAGCACACCAGTCACAGAAACATAGAGCCATATTGGGAAGGTAATTCTTGACACCTTACGATGGGTTTTAAATTTACCCGATAGTGCGAAGTAAAAACTGCTGAGAACTAAAGGCAATACAAAGGCTGAAAGAATAATATGCGATATCAAAATAAAGAAATAGATAGGGCGGATAATACCTTCACCCATAAATTTAGTATCGCCTATAAAATAAGCGTGTATTACATAACCCACTAAAAAACAGGCCGACATTATAAAAGCGCCAATCATAAACTTCATGTGGCGAGCAAAATTTTTGAGTTTAATCTCTCTCAAACCAAGCAATAAAAAAATTGTACTAAGCGAATTAAATATAACATTCGATATTGGAAGCTTAGAAACCCAGGTATAATTATGCTCAACATCTGCGCTAAAAAACAATATCCAAAGTAAAGATACTAGCGCTACAACGCTCACGCCAATAATAATAGAGAGTGCTTTCTTAGTATCTATTTGATCGAATACTATAAAAGTATCGGGAGTTTTATGTGCTGTCATTTACTGTTACTTTTGGTGTATTTATAAGGATTTATGCGCTAGAGATGAAACATACGCATTCTTATACATTTTATTTATGAACTTTTAATGAATAATTAATTAAACTAACTCTATGTTTAGCGCGATTTCTATGGGAAGTGTTGAATGATGATAGCAGGTCTATTTAGAATCTATTTAAATAAGCCTTCTGTGCATCTACTCCTTCAAATAGATATAATTTTTAGCTAGATTTGACTCGTCTTAGAACGGGTTTATTAAACTCGATTTTGTAAACTTAAAAAAGCAATATTTATGGCGCAGATTTTCCCAAAGTGGACAAATCAAGTTCCTCGCAAATTACTCATCGGATTATTCGTTTCATTGAATGCGGTTATAATCTTGATATGGTACTTTTTTTCACCACAATATACCGATGTTGGTTATGCACCAACACAACCAGTACCCTACAGCCATAAGTTGCATGTGAGTCAGCTTGGGCTAGACTGCCAGTACTGTCATACTAGCGTATTCGATTCGAAGCAAGCTAACGTGCCTGCAACGCAAACATGTATGAATTGCCATAACCAAATTAAAACAGACAGTGAATTGCTTAAGCCTATTCGCGAAAGTTGGGAAAGTGGTTTACCAGTTGAATGGGTACGTGTTCATAACTTACCTGATTATGCATATTTTAATCACGCTGCACACGTAAATGTGGGCGTTGGCTGCGAAAGCTGCCACGGGCGAGTTGATAAAATGGAAGTGGTTCAGCAGGTTGAGACACTTAGCATGGGTTGGTGTATAGATTGCCACCGTGCACCAGAAAAGGTTTTACGTCCTGTTGAAGAAGTTACAACAATGGGTTATAAAGCCGAAAACCAAATGGATTTAGGAGCGGAGCTAGTTAGAAAAAATAACGTTAGCCCGCCGCAATATTGCCAAGCCTGCCATTACTAATCACTACGGATTTTTGAACTTATACAATATTTAAATGAGCGAAGTTAAACAAAATACTTACTGGAAAAGCCTAAGCGAATTGGCTAATAACCAGGAATACCAAAAATTTGTTGAACGTGAATTTCCAGAAAATGCGAGTGAGTTAACCGATGGTTTTTCACGCAGAAGTTTTCTGGCTATAATGGGCTCAGCCGTATTACTGGCTAGTTGTGATTTTGCCCGACGACCTGTTCAAAAGATTCTACCCTACTCTAAGCAGCCTGAAGATATAGTGCCGGGTGTTCCGCTGTATTATGCATCAGCAATGCCATTTTTAGGGAACCTAACTGGTTTAGTTGTTGAGAACCATGAAGGTCGCCCAACTAAAGTAGAGGGAAACGATTTACATCCAGGTAGCCGTGGCGCTACTAGTGCATATAACCAAGCTTCTGTTTTGGGTATGTACGACCCAGATCGCTCTAGAAAAGTTTTAAATAATGGTGATGATTCATCTTTAAACGACTTTATTAGTTTTGCTAGCAAGCATTTTGCTGATACTAATAAACGAATTGCTTTTATATCGGAAGCAAACTCGTCGCTCACTTATAATGGCCTCAAGAATAACGCCCTTAAGAAATTCAAAAATGCTACATGGACTACCTACGAAGCATTTGGCGAAGACAATGCGCTTGCAGGTAATAAGATTGCATTTGGACAGCGTTTAAGAACCTATAACAATTTCGATAAAGCGGATGTTATTGTTTCTCTGAACGATGATTTTATGGCTGTAACACATCCAAATAGTGTTGAAAATGCCAAAATGGTTACTTCGCGTCGTAAGGTTACGAGCACGAACGATACCATGTCTAGAATATTTTCTATTGAAGACAACTTTACACTAACTGGTTCTTACGCAGATAACCGCTTAAGATTAAAGGCGAGCGAAATTGCACCATTTACTTTAGCATTAGGTGCAGCTTTAAGCAAGCGAGTAAGTGGTTTAGATGCTTTTAAAGGTATAAAAAATCAGTTTAGCGATCATCAGTGGATTTCTGTATTAGTTGATGAACTAACCAATAACATGGGTAAGAGTGTTCTTACCACTGGTTTACAACAAACTGCAGAAGAGCACGCAGCTGTAGCCGCTATAAATAATGCGCTCGGTAATGTAAGTAAAACTGTTTCTTATTTGCAGGTACCACATCTAACTAACGAAGAATCATCATTAGCTTCAGTTGTTGAAGAAATGAAGAAGGGTGGTGTTGATACGGTAGTGTTAGTTGGTACAAACCCAAATTTCACTGCACAAAATTTAGATTTTTCAACTGCTCTTAAAAATGTAGCACATACCATTCAGCTTTCGGATTATGTTGATGAGAGTTCTAAAGGTGCATCATGGCATATAAATAGAGCTCATTACCTCGAAACTTGGGGTGATGGTTTCTCATTTGGTGGAGCTAGTTCAGTAATTCAGCCGCAAATTCAGCCTTTGTATGATGGCGTAAGCGAAATTGAATTGCTTAATATTATTGTTACTGGTGCATACTCTACGGGTTACGAATTAGTACAAAGCACATTTAAAGCTGTTCATGGTAGTGCCTTTGCAAAAAGGTGGAGAGAAGTTCTACATGATGGAATTGACTCAAAAGATAACTTTAAGTCAGTATCCCCAAGAATAAGCTCAGCGTTAGCGAAAGCAATTTCAAGCGCATCAAATGTATCTGCGCCATCTGGATTAGAAGTGGTTATTCGCCCTTCTGCATCAATATTTGATGGTCGTTTTGCTAATATTGCTTGGTTACAAGAGTTACCAGACCCAATGACTAAGATTACTTGGGATAACGTAGCTTTAGTAAGCCCAAACACAGCAAAAGAGATTGGCGTAAAGAACGAAGATATTATAGAAATTACTTCAAATGGTGAATCAATTAAGATTGCCGCTTGGATTCAGCCAGGTCACGTTGATGGCAGTATTACTTTAAATGCTGGCTACGGCCGTCAAGGAATTGGACGTGTAGCAAATCGTTACATCGACTTTACTGCTGGTGGCGTAGATATCTATCCTTTACAAGGTGAGGGATTATTCTCTAGCGCTACCGTTTCTAAAACTGGAGAAACCAATAAGATTGCTTGTGTACAAGATCACCATAGCTTAGAAGAGCGTGATATGTACCGTATGGCAACTTTAGAAGAATATAAGAGCAATCCACAGTATGCTTCTTTCCTTTCATTCCATAATTATGAAGTGCCTGGTAAAAAGGAAGCTGAGAAAGATGGTAAAGATGGCCTTATCTCTCTCTTTAATGAGCAAGCTTATCCTAAAGAGCAACCACAATGGGGAATGGCAATAGATTTAAACTCCTGTTTTGGTTGTGGAGTTTGTGTAATAGCTTGCCAGTCTGAGAACAACATTCCTACCATTGGTAAGAGAGAAGTTCTTATGGGTAGAGAAATGCATTGGATTAGAAATGACCGTTACTATGTTGGCGATGATGCTGGCAACCCACATGCAGTGCACCAACCAGTGCCATGTATGCATTGTGAGTTAGCGCCTTGTGAGCAAGTTTGCCCAGTTGCAGCTACTACACATAGTGATGACGGTATGAACCAAATGACTTACAACCGTTGTATTGGTACTCGTTACTGTGCTAACAACTGTCCTTATAAAGTTCGTAGATTTAATTTCTTCAACTACGCTAAGGAATTCTTGACAACTGGCACCGAATCTGACATTGTTACAATGGCCATGAACCCAGAGGTTACTGTTCGTTTCCGTGGGGTTATGGAAAAATGTACCTATTGCGTTCAGCGTGTAAATCGCGCTAAAATTGACGCTAAAATTGAAACTGGTTCTCCAAAACCTGCTGATGGAACTGTTAAAACCGCTTGCCAGCAAGCTTGTCCTGCTGATGCAATATATTTCGGTGATTTAACCGATGAAAACAGCATGGTTACTAAGATGAAACGTAATGAGCGTAATTATTTAATGCTTGAAGAATTAAATATACGCCCACGTACCTCTTATATGGCGAAACTAAGAAATCCAAATCCTACTTTGGCTTAAGATATTAATCAGGAATATATCCACACATGAGTAAACACATTTACGTACCTGAACCCCCTCTTGTAAAAGGCGATCACGATTTCGCAAGCATTACGAGATTGGTTACTGATATTAATCTAAGGCCTACACCAAAGGCTTGGTATTTAGCAATGATTGCTTCCAACGCCCTATTAATGGTGTTGCTTGGCTCAATTGGCTATTTAATTTGGGAAGGAATTGGAATTTGGGGCTTAAACAATCCCGTTGGATGGGGTTGGGCTATTATCAACTTCGTTTGGTGGGTTGGTATTGGTCACGCCGGAACACTGATTTCTGCCATTCTATTCCTATTTAGGCAAGATTGGCGTACTGCTATTAACCGATTTGCTGAGGCAATGACGATATTTGCGGTTATGTGTGCCTTAATATTCCCAGCAATTCACGTTGGTAGAATTTGGGTTATCTATTGGGTATTCCCAATACCTAACCAAATGACTATGTGGCCAAACTTTAACTCTCCTTTACTTTGGGATGTGTTTGCAGTTACCACTTATTTCCTTGTTTCATTGTTGTTCTGGTATGTAGGACTTATCCCAGATCTCGCAACACTACGCGACAAAGCTGTTGATAAAGTTAGAAAAGTAGCTTATGGTATCTTTGCTATGGGCTGGACAGGTTCAAACCGTCACTGGTGGAACTATGAAAAAGCTTACATGATTTTAGCTGGTTTAGCTACTCCATTAGTACTATCAGTACATACAATAGTATCTTTTGACTTTGCCGTTTCATTAATACCAGGTTGGCATACTACCATTTTCCCTCCTTATTTTGTGGCGGGTGCAGTATTCTCTGGTTTTGCAATGGTGCTTACCTTGATGATTATTTCGCGTAAGATATACGGTTTAGAAGACATCATGACCGACGATCATATCGAGAAAATGAACATCATTATATTAGTAACCGGCTCTATGGTTGGTTTTGCATATATGATGGAGTTCTTTATTGCATGGTATAGTGGTGTTGAATACGAGCAAGCAATATTTATTAAACGTGCAACTGGGCCTTATGCTTGGGCATATTGGACCATGATGTCTTGTAACGTTTTATCTCCCCAGTTTTTCTGGTTTAAGAAATTAAGAAGAAGCGTTGGGTTTACATTCTTCATATCTATTGTAGTTAATATTGGTATGTGGTTTGAGCGTTTTGTAATTGTAGTATCTTCACTTGCAAACGACTATTTACCATCTTCATGGAATTATTTCTCCCCGACAATTTGGGACATATTGACCTACGTTGGAACTTTTGGACTATTCTTTACAATGTTCCTACTATTCCTAAGATTTTTACCGATGATTGCTATAGCAGAGATTAAGATGATAATTCCTCAAGGTGACCCGCATAATTATGACGAAGTTACACGAGAATTTGTTGCTCCAATAACTGCTACTTCTAATCCTCAAATTGAAGAGAAGGTTTAAAAATGAGTACAGAAACCAAAAAAATAGAAAATAAGTCAGCGATGACTGGGATACTTGCTGAGTTCCGTAATCCACGTGAACTTACCGATGTTGCAAGTATGGTGGTTAAGGCTGGATATACCAATTTCGATACCTTTAGCCCATATCCCATTCATGGGATGGATAAAGCCATGAATTTACAAAAGTCTAAATTAGGCAAGATTGTATTTGTTTGTGGTTTACTTGGCTTAACAGGAGCATTTAGTATGATGTACTATATGTCTGTGGTAGATTATCCGCTTAATATTAGTGGTAAACCAAATTTCAACTTACCAGCGTGGATTCCAGTAATATTTGAGTTAACGGTACTGCTTTCTGCATTTGGAACTGTATTTGGTATGTTTTATTTGAATGGATTGCCAACACTACACAACCCATTGTTCAACGTAGAGCGATTTAAAAAATCTACCGATGATGGGTTCTTTGCATACATAGAGTCTAAAGATTCATTATTTGAATCTGATAAAGTTCGTCAGCTTTTTGAGGAAGCTGGTGCATCTCATATCGAGGAAGTATATGAATAACAATTCCGTAAAAAGTTCATTAATGAGTACAAAAGGTGTTTTAAAATATATCTGTATTTTTGGAGTTGGTCTGTTATTGACTAGCTGTAGAGGGCAGATTTCAGAGAAACCTCCTATTCATCCTAATATGAATATGGATCAACAAGATCGTAAAGAAGCTCAAGAAGAGAATAGATTCTTCGAAGACGGGCGTTCTATGCGCGAACCCGTTCAAGGCACTGTAGCACGTGGTCTTCTTAAAAATAATGTTGCACTCTACGAAGGGTTAGATAATAAAGGCAATATGATTGCTTCTAATCCACTTGAGTTAACAAAGTCTTTCTTATATAGAGGTAAAGATCGCTACGAAGTATTCTGTACCCCTTGCCATGGCATTACAGGTGATGGACAAGGAATTATAATGACTGGCCGCTATGGATATGTTCCTGCTCCAACTTTTCATCAAGACAGATTAAGAGAAGTTCCGGATGGGGAGATTTATTCTGCTATTCATAATGGTGTAAGAACCATGCCTTCTTATTCTAGCCAAATTACTGTAGAAGACCGTTGGGCAATTGTAGCTTATGTACGTGCTCTGCAAGAAAGCCAAAATGCAACCAAAGACGATTTAAGTAAGTTTGATGTAGATATTGCAGCATTGGAAAGTGAGTTTGCTAGTAAACAAGAAAAAGCAGAACAGTTAGCTGAAGCTCGTAAACCAGCTGATGTGGAGATATCTGCTAATTTAGGTGAAAAGATATTCCAACAGAATGGTTGCCAAGCTTGCCACTCTACAGATGGAAGCGTAGTCATTGGCCCTAGTTTTAAAGGGTTATTTGGCCACGAAGTTGAACTTGAAGACGGAACTACTGTAACTGCCGATGAGGCTTATATTACCGAGTCTATAGTAGAACCAAATGCAAAAATCGTTAAAGGATTCCCACCAATAATGGCTCCTTTCGATTACTTACCAGATAACGAGATCAAGTCATTGATCGAATACATCAAAACACTGAGCGATAACTAAGAAATTGCTTAATACCATTTTATAATGAGCCATAAGCCTACAATTACCGATTCTCTCGAATTTCCTTCTGAAAGCAGATTACCCCAGATATCGTTTGGGATAGGAGCTGCTGGCCTACTAACAAGTGCCATTGGTTACTTTGTAAATGCCGATCAGTTTTTCTTTTCATATATAGTGAGCTTCACCTTTTTTACAGGTATTGCATTAGCTTCGCTTATATTGATTATGATCCATCATATTACTAAGTCTTCTTGGGGAACGGTAATGCGCCGTATTCCAGAGGTGTTTGCATCTAACTTATGGATCTGGTCTATATTTTTTATTCCAATCTTTTTTGGAATACATAATCTATTTCATTGGAGCCACCCGGAGCTAATGGATCCTGCTAGTACACAATTCGATACCATTTTAGGTGGAAAGGCGGGTTACTTAAACGTAACATTTTTCGTTATTCGCCAGTTTATATATTTCATAATTTGGGGAGTTCTTGGTCGCAAACTTTACAAAACGTCTATAGAATTAGACAACAGTGGCGATTGGGGATTAACGGTTCTAATGCGTAAAATTAGTGCGCCTGGTATCTTATTGTTCTCATTATCAGTAGCATTCGCTAGTTTTGATTGGATGATGTCATTAGATCCACACTGGTTCTCAACTATGTTTGGTGTGTATTTCTTCTCAATTATATTTCAAGCTCTTTTCCCTGTACTCATTATAATTATATTAATGCTACATAGAAGGGGCCTACTTACAAACACTATTCGCTCTGTACATATATATGATTTAGGCGCATGGTTTTTTGCATTCACTATATTTTATGCATACATAGCATTCTCACAGTTTATGTTAATCTATTATGCAAACATACCTGAAGAAACACTATGGTTTTATAACAGACTAGATGGTGGCTACCAATATATTCTTTATGGTACGCTCATCTTACGTTTTATGTTGCCTTTTTTCCTTCTTTTAAACAGAGAATCGAAAAAGAATACTAATTTATTACTTATCTCATCCATTGTTGTATTATTTATTCACTACTTCGAGATATACTTAATTGCTATGCCAGCCTTATCAAAAGAACTAAATCTTAGTTGGATAGATCTAGCTACATTTTTAGGTCTAGGTGGCGTCTTTTTCGGCTTGTTTTTCAATAAGTTCAAAAAAGAAAGTATGGTTCCGAAAAATGATCCTACTATGGAAGAATGTTTATCAAAATCTTATCACCAATAATTGTTGACCTATGTCTTCTCAGAATAGCAAAGATAATTCCTCAAAAAATTCTACTGATAAAGTAGAAACTACAGCAGCAGCTGGAAGCAGTGAAGGCGTATACGAAGATTATACACTACCAGCACAAGATCAAAATTTCCATGATGACTTTAGCCGCGGTGTTAGCGACGATCGATTAAACTTAAAACGTATCACTAAATGGTTTGTTGGTGGGTCTATAACTATTCTTATAGCAATTATTTTACTTGTTCAGTTTGCACATTACGCTGTTACTAATGCTCAAAATAAGGTTTCTCAAGCTAGCCAGTATCAAGAAATTACAAACCTTAATAAAGAACAGAATGAGATTCTTAATAATTTTGGCGTTATTGACGTAGATAAAGGGATTTATCACATTCCTATAGACATAGCTATCGAAAAGATAGCAATAGATTAGAAGAATATATATGAGACGTATTGCACTAGCAGTAATATTAATTCTCGCAGTGCTTATAATTCCAAATCAGAGTTTTGCTCAACTTAATACAGCAACACCTGATATGATGGAAAGTATGGGTATTGATGAGAAGCTTGGTGATTACATTCCATTAGAAGCAAAGTTTGCAACTGTTAATGGCGACTCAACTACACTAGGGGAATTATTACAAAAGGGTAAACCAGTTATATTAAACCCTTTGTATTATGAATGCCCATTATTGTGTGGTTTAGTAATTGATGGGATGATTAATGTAGTAGAAGATTTAGCGTGGCAACCAGGGAATGAATATATAATTATTTCATTCAGTATTGACCCCACTGAAGATTACACTGTTGCAAGTAAGCACAGCAAAGAATATTTAAGTAAATTAAAAACTACCAACGCTGATAAAGGTTGGCATTTTTTAACAGGAAATAAATCACAGATCGATTCTGTAGTAGAATCAATCGGATTTAAGTATACCAAAATTAGAGGAACCGAGGAATTTGCCCATAGTGCAGCTATTGTTATGCTGAGCCCAGAAGGTAAAATTACTCGTTACTTATATGGTATAAAGTACAATGAATTTGACGTTCGTAACGCTCTTTATGAGTCGGCTGACGGCAAAGTCGGGAAAACACTAGAAAGATTACTAATGTATTGCTACACTTTCGATCCTAATTCGAATACCTATACACCTCTAGCTTTCAATTTTATGAAACTAGGTGGGTTGGCTACATTAATATTTCTAGGTATATTCCTCGCACTTTTATGGGTGCGCGATAAAACCAAAAAGCAAACTTTTAACAACGAAAACTAAATAATGGGCAGACTATTTGATTTTATGCTACCAGAGGCTAAATCGCCTACAGCTGATAGTACAGACGCCTTATTTCACTTTATAAATGAAGTGAGTTTTATACTTTTATTAGGTATAACCATCGCCATCATATTTTTTGCAATTAAATACCGCAGAAAATCTGACGACGATGTAACTCCAGTAATAAAACATAACAATGCGCTAGAAATTACATGGTCTGTTATACCATTAATTCTATCTCTTATAGTTTTCGCATGGGGTTACAGTGGCTATTTAAACCTTAAATCTGTACCCGATGATGCATACGAAATTAAAGTTAATGCGTTTAAATGGGGCTGGAATTTTGAATACTCTAATGGAGCTATTTCTCCAGCAGAATTACATGTACCTGCAGGTAGGCCTATTAAATTAGTAATGCAATCTAGAGATATCATCCATTCATTCTTTGTGCCTGAGTATAGAATTAAACAGGATGTTTTGCCTAATAGGTACACCTATGTTTGGTTTAGCGCAAACGAACCTGGAGAATCTCACATATTTTGTGCTGAGTATTGTGGAACCGACCACTCTGGTATGTTAGCTAAAGTTATAGCTCATGAGCCAGATGATTTTGATACATGGCTAACCACATCAAACACAGGCGCTAGTGACGATCCTGTTGAGCATGGTAAGTCTTTACTTACACTAAATGGATGTCAATCTTGTCACTCTGTAGATGGTAGTAAAGGTATTGGCCCAACTCTAAAAGGTATTTGGGGGCATGATGTAACGCTTTCTAACGGTTCTACTGTTACTGTAGATGAAAATTATATAAGGGAATCAATTCTTGACCCACAAGCTAAAATTGTGAAAGGATTCGAATTAGTTCCAATGACTTCCTTTATGGGTATTCTCGACGATAAGGAAATTGACTCAATTATTGAATACATAAAAACTTTGAAGTGATATGACAACAGCTGAAGCAACAAAAGTTAAATCGCTGAAAGTACAGCGTTTTCAACCCTCCGATAATCCTACTAAAAACTTTTTGACAGAAGAAAAAGGTGTTTGGGCGTGGATGACTACTGTAGATCATAAGAAAATCGGTATCATGTATTTGGTAGCGGTTACTTTCTTCTTTGCAATAGGTGGTTTTTTAGCCGTTCTATTACGTACAAAATTACTTTCTGGCTCTTCAATATCTTTTATTGATGCGAACCAATACAACCAACTATTTACGCTTCACGGCGCTATAATGGTATTCTTTGTATTAGTACCAAGTATCCCTGCTGCATTAGGTAACTTTATATTACCACTTCAACTAGGAGCAAAAGACGTTGCCTTCCCAAAACTAAACTTAGGTAGCTTCTATATTTATGTAATTGGTGCTATTTTCACATTTATTGCAATTGCTGCAAATGGTTTAGATACAGGTTGGACATTCTACACACCGTATAGTTCTGAGTCTGGCACAAGTGTTCTATTAGTAACATTTGGAGTGTTTATTCTTGGTTTCTCTTCCATATTAACTGGAACCAACTTTATTACTACTATACACAAGTTACGTGCACCAGGTATGACTTGGGGCAAAATGCCACTTAACGTGTGGGCATTATATGCTACCTCAATTATTCAGGTATTAGCAACGCCAGTACTTGCCATTACTTTAGTTCTACTAATGATGGAAAGAGTATTAGGTATAGGGATTTTTGATTCCGCCTTAGGTGGTGATCCAGTATTATTCCAGCATTTCTTCTGGTTCTACTCTCACCCAGCTGTATATATTATGATTGTACCGGCTTTTGGTATCATGTCTGAAGTAATCACTACTTTTTCTAGAAAAACAATATTTGGGTATTGGGCTATTGCATTATCATCTTTAGCTATCGCATTTGTTGGATTCTTAGTTTGGGGGCACCACATGTTTACTTCTGGTCAATCTCCAATAGCAACAACAGTATTTTCATTCTTAACCTTCTTAGTTGGTATTCCAACGGGTATGAAGATTTTAAACTGGCTTGCTACACTCTATAAAGGATCTATCAAGCTAGATACCCCAATGCTATATGCACTCTCATTCTTATTTATTTTCTCTATTGGGGGCTTTACAGGAATTACATTAGGCGCTTTATCGGTAGATATTCACGTTCATGATACCTATTACGTTGTAGCCCACTTTCATTATGTAATGATGGGTGGTACTCTAATTGCACTGCTTGCAGGGCTTCATTACTGGTGGCCAAAGATCACTGGTAAAATGTACAATGAAACTCTTGGCAAAATAGGCTCAGCATTAATATTTATTGGTTTTAATGTGACTTTCTTACCACAGTTTGTGATGGGTTCGCAAGGTATGCCACGTCGTTATTACAACTATATCGATCAATTTGCACCTTTCCATATTGCATCTACTATAGGATCATATATTTTAAGCGTAGGATTTTTATTAATACTGTATTACTTACTTCATTCATTGTGGAAGGGTAAAAGAGCTCCTGCAAATCCTTGGGGAAGTCGTGCATTAGAATGGCAGACAACATCACCTCCGCCATTACACAACTTTGAGCATTCACCTGTAGTCATTAACGAGCCATACGATTATCACCGCCCGATGGAAGAATTCCAATTAGGTATAGCGTTAGATCAAGGCGAAGATTCTGATCACACAGAAAAAGAAAAAGTGTAAACCAATTTTGGTTTGCATCAGTAATCGATTAAGAATTTAACAGTAAACATAATCAGATAAGATAAATGGCTAATCATTCATCGGCACAAACAACCCTGCATGAGCACCACTTTGTGGACACTGACCACCAGTTTGATGCTGCAAAATTGGGTATGTGGGTTTTTATTGTAAACGAAATACTCTTCTTCGGAGGGTTATTTTGTGCTTACATTATATTTAGAGCATGGTATCCCGACCTATTTCAACAGGCAGCTTACCAATTAAATGCCGTTTTAGGTGGTATAAACACTCTAGTACTTATTGCTAGTAGCTTTACCGTTGCAATGGCTATTCGTTCAGCCCAAACAGACAATCAAAAAGGTTTACGAAACCATCTGCTTTTTACAATAATATTAGCTTTTGTTTTCTTAATAATTAAAGCTTTTGAATACAATCATAAGTTTGAGCTTGGTCTATTTCCAGGTGCTTACTATAACCCTGCCCCAGAAGTACTAGAGCATTTAAACCATCCTAAAGCAAATATCTTTTTTAGTATTTATTACATGCTTACAGGTGTTCATGCCATACATATTTTAATTGGTATAGGTCTTTTAATCTCCTTGTATATACGAGCTGGCCGTGGTCGCTTTAGCAGTAAATTTTATAATCCAGTTGAAATTGTTGGCCTATATTGGCACTTAGTCGATTTAATCTGGATTTTCCTTTTCCCACTACTCTACTTAATTGAATGATAGGACTACAATAATGAATACATCAGCACACGACCATCATATTTCAACCGTAAAGCAGCTATTTCTTGTTGCTATGGGTTTAACGTTTTTAACTTTCCTAACGGTATTCATGGCTAAAGTTATTGTTTTGCCAGAGCCATTTGGAATTATAGTAGCCCTTACCATTGCATTAGCAAAAGCATTTTTAGTGGGCGCATTTTTCATGAACCTTTATTGGGATACAAAATTCCATGTACTCTTGCTAGTAGGTTCGTTTTTATTCTTCTTCCTAATGGTTGGAGTTACACTACTCGATACTTTGTATAGAGACGATGCAATCCCATCTTTTTAGTAAGAAATACTTATAACTGACTTTTTGAGTTAAGTTTTGTAAACCCTACACATTATTGTGTAGGGTTTTTTTGTTTATGAAGGGATTCTCTCATCTCTTTAGTATTTTATAGTCAAATCAAAAATAGTGAATTAAATTATGAGCCTTAGTAAAACCACACTCGGAAATTTCGAATTGTTTACCATCCATACCGGAGATTTTAAACTTGACGGAGGCGCTATGTTTGGGGTTGTACCTAAAACATTATGGAGCAGAGGTATTACAGCTGATGAGAATAATCAGATTCAGATGACTATGCGATGTCTACTTGTGCGCTCTAAAAGTACTGGTAAAGTATATTTAATAGATAATGGGCTAGGAAGTAAGTTTAACGATAAGATGATGGCTATTTATGGTGTCAATTTTGAAGAACACAATATGGAAGCCTCTTTTAAAGAGCACGGGTTTAGTTACGATGATGTAACAGATGTGATATTTACCCATCTTCATTTTGACCATTGTGGTGGTACTAGCCATTATGATGAAGATGGTAATTCAAAATTCACTTTTTCAAATGCAACTTATCATGTAAATAAAAGGCATTGGGAAACAGCAAACGACCCTAATGCAAGAGAGAGTGCTAGTTTCTTACCCGAAAATATTGGTCCGCTTAAAAATACGTCTCATTTAAACCTTGTAGATGATGACCACGAATTTGAGCCAGGTTTAACAACCATTGTAGTAAATGGCCATACCATAGGGCAGCAGCTACCAGTAATTGAAGGAGATGGAAATACCGTTGTATTTGTAGCAGATTTAATACCTACTCATGTTCACGTACCGTTACCTTGGGTTATGGGGTATGACATGTATCCAGCAGAAACCTTACTCGAAAAAGAAGAATTCCTGACGCAGGCAACAGAGAATAACTGGTATTTATTTCTAGAGCACGATTACTACGAAGAACTTATAACCGTCTATTTTGATGGTAAGCGACATGCTGTTTCTAAAACATTTACATTAGACGATATTTAATCATTTTAAAATAATAATGTAGGCACCCTGCATTTATTTATACATGTAAACTATGCCCCAGCAAGAAAGTCATATTAAAGTTCAGCATTTGAGAGATACTCTCGAAGAGGGGTATAATAGGCTTTCTAGAAAATCTACTCTGAGCCCTGTTATCTATTCCTTGGCTTTTTTTATGGGGATGCTTTCTTTTTTGTTGCTTCTAGAAAGCTTTCAATATTTCACTGCTTTAACTAAGTCAGTTGCCCTTGTAAGCTCCATTGTTGTTTCAATTGCTTTACTCTATAAATTACGGAAGCCAGGTTCATATTCTGATTTCAGAGATTTTTACAGAAGATTCTGTTCATTCGCTAACCTCAGAGAACTCAACTATTCCATTGATCTGCTTTCTAGTGACAACACTTCGTCCCCAGCCTTAGTAAAAGCTGCTATTGATAGCAATCTCGCTCAAGTTGATGAAGAGTTGTTTAAATCAAAATTGAACGAATTTTTAAATTCTCAATCGGGCAATATAAACTACACACGTTCTATTATAGCATCGAGTTCAAATCTAGTTGTATTAATTATATTGGGCTTTATATTTTCTACCGGCACTACACGCTTAGCTTATTTCTGGAAAAGCTTTAATGCCCCCAATCCGTACTCATATACTGTTTACCCTGGCGACACTACCTACGAACAAGGTAGCCCATTCTCAGCCCAAGCCATTTTTTCCGATAGAGACAAACCCAAAGTGGTTGTTCTCCGGATTAAAACCGAAGTTGAAGAGGAATTCCGAAGTATAAGCATGGTCTTTGCAGATACTAGTTTTCAATCCATTCCTATCAATATTAATAATGATATGGAATACTACATTGAAATGGACGGATTCAAAAGCCCAACGTATATAGCCAATGTGCAGCTTCGTCCTCGATTTAGTTCGTTGAAAGCACAAATAATTCCACCTGCTTACACTAAGTTAGACTCAACGATTCAAGCCTATCCATTTTCACAATTAGAAGCCTTACAAGGGTCAGTAGTTCGCTTTGATGCTTTATCTAATAAAGAGATTGTAAAGGCAGATATTATTATAAACAATGAGCGCCAGCAACTTACCAAGAAGGATAGTTTAGGTTATAGTATTGAATTGAAAGTTGCCAAAACGGATACTTTATACTTTGAACTTGAGGATGAAAATGCACTGACTAATAAAAATCCATTTCAAATAGTCATAACACCTATTACCGATAAATATCCCAGTATTGAAATCCTCCAGCCAAATGGTTCATTTGAAATGGTTGAACCCAAGCTTCTTGATATTACATATAAAGCTGTAGATGATTTTGATCTAAGATCTGCTAGACTTCGTTATGAAGTGTTTAAAGCTTATGTAGAGAAACCTACAAAAGGATCTATCTCTCTAAATAAATCCAAAAATGGGGTGCTACAAAATTATAATTGGGATTTAAAAGACCTAAAACTAGCCCCATTAGATAGGATGGGCTTTTGGATTGAAGTCACTGATAATGACGCTTACAATGGTTTCAAAACATCCCAATCGCAAGTTATAACTCTTACTGTACCTTCTCTGATAGATTATTTTGAATCGCTTAATGAGGACGAATCAGATATCGATACTTCATTAGAATCCATCTCTGAAAGTTTTGAGGAGATGGAAAAGAAGTATAAAGAGTTTAGAGAAAGTTTGAAGGAAAATCCTGAAACTAAGTATGAACAACATAAGCAGTTAGATGAAGTTCAGAAACAGCAGCAGGAGGTTGAAAAACAGATTGAAGAATTAAATAAGAAGTTCGAAGAAATCAAGAAAGAACTCAACGAAAACGAATTACTTTCTGAAGAGACTAGAAAAGCCTACGAAGATCTCAAGAATTTGATGGAGGAAATTAACGACCCTGAATTGCAAGAAGCATTGAAGAAATTACAAGAGCAAATGAGCCGACTTACTCCAGAGCAGCTACGTCAAGCCATGGAAAAAGTAGAGTTTAATGAACAGGCATACAAAGAGCGATTAAATAGAACTATAGAGTTATTCAAACAGCTTAAGTTAATGAGCGACTTAGAGAAACTAGCGAAGTCGTTTGAAGATAAAGCGCGCCAAGAAGAAGAGATTAAAAATAACCCGCCCGATGAAAATGAATTAGCAAAAAAGCGTGATGAAGATCAAAATCAGCTCGATAAATTGCAAAAAGCACTAGACAAACTAATCGATTATACATCTAAGAAGAATGAGAAACAGATTGAAGAGTTTAAAGAAGAAACCAAGCAAGACTTAGATGAGGTTATTGAAAAGTTAAAGCAGCAACTCGAAGAGAATTCTCAAAGTGATGGTGAAAAGTCAAATGAATCACCGAAAGGAAAGAGCGAGACTTTCGAGCAAGATTTCAAAAAAATGGCGCAGCGAACTCGTAAGGCTATGGAAGGTGCATCCATGCAACAGCTTAATATGAATATCGCTGGGTTACGTCACGTTTTATACAGTTTGTTAACCATCTCTAAAGAACAAGAAGATTTGGTTGTATCTACTCAAGAAACCGAAAATAGTAGCATCGCTTTTGTCGATTATGCACGGAATCAAAAGAATGTGCAACAGATATTTAATGTAATTGCCGATTCTCTAACTCAAATTGCGGCTGAAGTACCACAGTTTTCGAATGAAATTGCAAAAAGAAAACTAGAGGTTAAAGCACAACTAGAGCGCTCTTTGGAGCAAATGGCAGAACGCAATACCCGGAATTCATCTGTAGCTTCGCGACAGGTTTTTGGAGGTATTAACGAGATTGCTTTTATGATTGCTAACTTACTCGAACAGTTACAAGATCAAAGTAGTGGTTCGGGCGGTGGCGGTGGAATGTCGATGCAGCAAATGATGGAGCAGTTGGGGGAGATGGGTAAAGATCAGCAGCAGTTGAATCAGCAAATCCAGGATATGATTAACGATATGCAGGGTGAGCGCCTATCACAAGACCAGATGGAGCGCATTGATCAAATTGCTAGGCAACAAAATCAGATTCGTAAGCAATTACAGGAAATGCAACGAAGTGGTGGTACAGACGGTGATAAAATTGGCAGTGAACTCCAACGTATGATTGAAGAGATGGAAGATGTTATTAACGATTTGCGTGGTGGAGCAGTTGATCCAACCCTAGTGCAGCGTCAACAGAATATATTATCACGAATGTTAGAATCGGAAAAAGCACTACAAGAACGCGACGAAGAAGAAAAAAGAGAGGGTAAAACTGGCACTACAATTCAACGAGCCATACCACCAGAGCTCACACTCGAAGAACTTGAGAAGCAAATTCGTACACGCCTTAACGATCCTAACTTCACAAAATACTCCCCCGATTATCAGCGCCTAATCGAGCGCTACTTCGAACTTCTCTATAAAATAGAAAGCAGCGAGGTTATGTAGAGTTGTGTGGCTTGGTAGATTAGTTTCCTATAAATAATATACCCATTAAGTGAATTACTTATTTATAGGAACTGTACCTGCATCCGACTCCTTTAACCCAGACAAATTCTTAATTCTGGAAAGAGCTTTTGTGAATGAGCTCTTTGGCGCTGGCAATGGCAGAATCTGAAATTTCAGCTCCACTCATTAGGCTTGCCACTTCTCGGATGTGTTCTTCAGCCGAAAGAGGAATTATTTTTGTGATGGTACGTTCAGCTTCTTCGCCTTTATCCACTTTATAGTGCTTGTGGGCTTGGCTAGCAATTTGAGGGTGATGAGTAATGGCTATTATCTGACAATGTTCGGAAAGTTTACGCATCGATCGTCCCACTTTTTCTGAAACCTCGCCACTTATACCCGTATCAATTTCATCAAAAATCATAACTGGGAGGCTTTGCTCTTTCGCCATTATAGATTTTAGTGCAAGCATAACACGACTAATTTCCCCACCTGAAGCAATTTTAGCAAGGGGCTTGGGCTCTTCGCCTTTATTGGTAGAAATGAAGATGGAGATATCATCAGCCCCAAATTCTGTACAATCTACTTTCTGCCCGTCTATAGAAATCCAACCTTTTTCTGTGGTTAACCATGTCACACGAACGGCAAGTTGCGCATGGGGAATGCCTAATTGAGCAAGTTCACTTTGAATTTGAACTTTAAGTTTTTCGCCTACTGCAATACGAGTGTTATGCAATAATTTAGCAGCCTCGGTTAATAGTCTTGCTTGATGGGCAACAGCAGTCTCGATTTTCTTTATTGCTAAATCAAAATTATCAGCAATAGAAAGTTCGTTTTTAATTTCATTGAGATAATCTATAAGTACTGGAATATCTCGCTGGTATTTCTTCTGAATTCGATTTAATTCAGCTTGGCGCTGGCGTAATTCTTCTAGGCGCTTCGGATTAAACTCAATAGTACTTCTATAACGCTCTGTAAACTGAACAGCTTCATTAATGCTCACCCGAGCTGTATTTATTTCAGCTAAATAGCTTCCAAATTCAGGCTCAATTCTAGCTAAATCTTCTAAATTCAGTTTGAGGTAATTGAGAAGTTGAATGATGTTGGCATCGTCATTCTCACTCATTTCTGTAATGGCAGATGCTTTTAAATCGAGTACTTCTGCATTATCAAGCAGGTTCATTTCTGCTGCCATCTCATCTTCTTCCTCAACACTTAAACGAGCTTGTTCTAACTCTTTTACTTGGAATCTATACAGTTCCGTTTTTTCGAGTAACTCCGATTCTCTTTTAAGGAGGCTAGAAAGTTCTTTCTGAAGGCTTTTCATTGCAGCATATTCTTTCTGATAAGTACGCAAAACAGGCTCAATCTCACCAAAACCATCTATTACAGCCCTGTGATTTTCTTCTTTCAGTAGAAGCTGATGGTCGTGCTGGCCGTGTAAATCTACAAGAAAATCGCCCACTGCTTTTAGAGTGGCAATGTTAACTGGACTGTCGTTAATAAAAGCGCGACTACCTGTATGGCGAATTTCACGCCGTAAAATTAAATATTCAGTATGCTCAATATCATTTTCTGAGAGAAGGGCTTCTAGGTCTACGTTGTTAGATATTTTTATTGTGGCTTCGGCAATAGACTTATCAGCACCGGTTCTAATAACTTCCGTATCGGCTCTCTCGCCAAGTATCATATTCAATGCGCCAATAATAATTGACTTACCAGCACCTGTTTGGCCAGTTAGAATGTTGAACCCTTTTTCAAAGTTAACTTCTAGCTCGTCTATTAAAGCAAAATCTTTTATGTACAACGAATGTATCATTGAGTGGAGAATGTAGAATTAATAATTAAGTACTGATTCAATCTCGGCGCCTTCACAATAGCGAACAAAATACTGATGATTTTGTCCTTTATCATTATATGTAAAGATAAAATTATGCATGTCAATTCACATATTATAAAAATTATAGCTCAAGTTGGTTGTAGAACACATTATAGGATTTAGAACAGTGTTTACTCTCTCATTTGAGCAGCTTGGAGTGCGTGCAATAATAATTACAAAAAATCTAAAAGTTCTACTATAGATTAAATACTGCTTCTTAGGTGTATAATTCATAATTATTATTTAATAGTTATCAGTTCCATATAAGTAGGACAGTTTCAAAGCAAATTCCTTACAAAGGCGTTATCTTTAAGCATGACAGAAGAGAAAAAAACAATTTATGAGTTTCAGGTGCCTGCTGGGCAAACTGAATCAATTCGACTCGACACCTACATCACTTCTTTTGTAGAAAATGCAACTCGTAACAAAGTGCAGCAAGCTATAAAAGATGGATATGTGTTGGTAAATGACAAAGCTGAAAAAGTTTCCTACAAAATGCAGCCCGGTGATAAGATTTATATCGAATTACCGAAAGCACCGCCACCGGTTGCAACGGCAGAAGAGCTTGATTTGAATATTGTATTTGAAGACGACGATATT
Organism: Balneolaceae bacterium; assembly: GCA_041656135.1. GTDB lineage: Bacteria > Bacteroidota > Rhodothermia > Balneolales > Balneolaceae > Balneola. The sequence goes on from JBBAEC010000004.1 coordinate 32,776, forward strand.
ATAATCGTGAACAAAGAAGCCGGCATGGTTGTGCATCCAGCGTATGGAAATTGGACAGGCACTCTCGTAAACGGGCTTATGCATCATGTGGATGAACTTGCTGATAATGATGATAATGAATTGCGCCCTGGCATTGTGCACAGGCTAGATAAAGATACTAGCGGTTTATTAGTGGTAGCTAAAAATGATGAGACCTTGGCTGCGCTATCTGCAAAATTTGCGGTAAAAGATGTAGATCGAACTTACTGGGCTATTGTTTGGGGCAATCCACCCGAAGAAGGAACTATAGAAGGCGATATTGGCCGCTCACGGCATGATCGAAAGTTAATGACTATTCTGCCAGATGGTAGAGGTAAGCACGCTGTAACTCATTACAAGGTGTTAGAATATTTTGATTATTTAAGTTTGGTAGAAGTAAAGTTAGAAACAGGAAGAACCCATCAAATTAGAGTGCACATGGCACATAAAGGGCATCATGTTTTTGGTGACCAGACCTACGGTGGAACCTCTGTGCGATATGGGCCAAATACAGGTTCAAGAAAAACCATGTTTCATAAACTTATTACGGGCTTGAATCGACAAGCACTACATGCCAAAACACTTGGTTTCGAACATCCAAAAACCAAGGCAATGGTGAGTTTTGATTCAGAACTTCCAGAAGATTTACAACACGTGTTGGATACATTACGCAAGTACTGTAGTGCTGAATACTAGGTAAGGTTTTAGTTTTAACATCAATACAAAAGCTTATTAAAGCTATAAATAGAGAAGGTAAAATCCCTTTTCAGAATAACATTAAAATATTATGCAGAAGAAAGATATTAATATTACTGTAGAGCTAGACAAAGACAATGTTCCTACTAACATTATTTGGAATGCAACCGATTTAGTAGGCGAGCATCATGCGGAATGTCGCGCAATGTTGCTTTCGTTATGGGACGCTAACAAAAAAGATACTCTGAAACTAGATTTATGGACTAAAGACATGACGGTTGATGAGATGAAGATTTTCTTCCATCAAACCCTTGTTACCATGGCAGACACGCTAAAAAGAGCTACCAACGATGAGCGCATTACTGGCGATATGATGGACTTCTGTGATTATTTTGCAGAAAGAATGGAGATTAAAGCTTAATTAATTCCAATAAAAAAAGTATAAACTAGGGTGGGTGGATGGTTTCATTTCAATACAAAGTATTTTTTGAAGTTGCCACCACCTTAAGTTTTACTAAAGCGGCAGAATTGTTATTTATATCGCAACCAGCGGTAAGTACCCATATTAAAAAACTAGAGGCAGAGCTTGGAGTTCCATTATTTGAACGAAATGGTAATTCTACCTTACTCACTCCATCAGGTAAAAAACTCTTAGAATATGTGCACAAAGCTCGCCATATTGAAAAGTTAGCTCAAGCCGATGTAGATATTATAAAGAATAGGAGAGATGCGGTTGGAGAGCTTAAAATGGGCTCTAGTACTACGATTTCCTTGCATATCTTACCTAAAATACTATCCAGTTTTCATAAAAAACACCCTCGAATTCAGATAAAACTTATTAATCGAAATACAGAGAATGTTCTAAAAGCTCTGATTAATAATGAGATAGATTTGGCAATTGTTGAGTCTAAACAAGAAATAAATGCTATTCAATACAGCCTCTTTATTGAAGATGAAATCATTCCCGTTTGCTCGCCTCGTAGCCCATATAATACAGATGAAATTACCCCAGATGATTTAAAGAAAATACCTCTTGCCTTAAGAGAGCGGGGCTCAGGAACACTTTCAATTTTAATAAAAGAGCTTGAAAAAAATAATATCAAAATGGGCGACTTGCACATAACCGCACGATTAGGTGGTACAGAAGTCTTAAAAAAATATTTGATAGAAAGTGATGAAATAGGATTTTTATCAAAATTTGCAGTGCAAGAAGAATTAGCAAAATCTACACTAAACAGAGTGAATCTTTGGGGGATGGTATTTCCTAGGCATTTCTATTTTGTGATTAGGAAGGGAGAAGAGCCCTCAAGTTTAGTTAAGGCTTTTAAAAAAGAGGCAAAAGCACACTATAACTTATAACTATAGGTTATAACCAGTCTATATTTTATAGTTATTATAATAAATGCGATTATGGGGATCTAAAATGCAGTGGTTACTGAGGTTGTACAGTTTCAGAACCAACTAGAAATAGCTGCCTTAGAAAAAACATCCCAAAAGAAAATGAGTATTATAAATCCTGTGAAATCTAAAGCTCTGGTACAAGCTATCAAAGAAGAGCCATGGAAGTTCAGCTTGTTTGCCCTTAGTGTTATTGCTTGTTTTTTCCCAATTATAACCCCACCCATTGCTTTAGCAATAGGTATAATTTTAGCAGCTTTAAAAAGTATTCCGAAAGCAGTAAATACTGGCGCTATTGCGTCCTTTTTGCTGAAGGTTTCGATTGTTTTGATGGGTTTTGGTATCAACCTAAATCAAGCCATAAGTACATCAAAATCAGGATTCGTTTTGAGTGCCGTATTTATACTCACCACATTAGTATTAGGTATTGCAGTAACCAAGATTTTTAAAGTTGAACGAATAACTGGAATTCTAATATCGATAGGAACTGCCATTTGTGGAGGTAGTGCTATTGCAGCGGTAAGCCCAGTTGTAGGAGCAGATAAACAACAATTATCGTTATCTCTGGGAGTGGTGTTTTTATTGAATGCAATTGCCTTACTAATATTTCCACTTATAGGGAGTTGGATCGGATTAGGTCAAACCCAATTCGGGTATTGGGCAGCCATTGCCATTCATGATACAAGCTCTGTAGTTGGCGCTGGCGCTGCCTATGGGGAGGAAGCCTTACGCATTGCAACAACCGTAAAGCTAACTCGGGCGTTATGGATTATTCCTGTCTCGTTGGTTTTTGCATTCGTATTTAGTAAAAAATCGGCTGGGAAAGTAAAAATACCTTGGTTCATATTTCTTTTCCTGCTAGCAATGATAATCAGATATTATTTACCAAGTGGTGCTGAAGTATATAATATACTCGATGTAATTGGTAAAAAAGGAATGGTAATCACATTACTATTGGTAGGTGCAGGGCTCTCCATCGCAGAGATTAAAGTTATTGGTCCACGCCCACTTTTCTTAGGCGTACTACTTTGGATAATAATAAGCATGCTCTCTCTGTTTGCTGTATTGCACTACTTTTAAGGGGCTACTAGCAGAATATAAAGTGGATTGTAGATGTTATGTATTTCGTTGACAGATTTATAAAAAACCTGCCATCCACACCTAATTATGTATACAAAATACTCCCAAAACTTACGGCACTTTCACGCTCGGTTTCATCCCAAATATCGTAAGAAAGCTGTGTTCCTTTTAGATTGGGTAAGGTGTGTAGGAATGTTTGTAAAGGAGGGAAGCCACAAATTCGTGTAGCATCAAAATCGGTTTTTAATAGGCTACGTAATCCTTCAGCATTATTAATAACCGCTTCATGCATGAACTTATGATCGAATTCTTGAACAGAGTTTAATAGTTCTTGAGCAGATTTGTCATCGCCAAATTTTCTACCAAAATGAGATAAGTCACCGCTTATTAAAAAGAAAGTGTTCTCATCATCCCCAAATTCTTTCTTAAGTAATTTAGAAAATTCATTCACTTGTTCAGCTCTATAGCTATCATCCATATACAGCAACTCATCGAAGCCACCCACAAGAATTGGAACTATTTTGAAATTGTGATTCCAGATATAGTTCAAAAATAGTAAGTGTAATTCTATGCTATGCTCAATACGATGCGCCCTATCCTGAAATGAAACGCCTATATTTTTTCGGGATGCAATCTGTTTGAGTAGAGAAATACTTTCCTTATCTGTAGAAATATCACCATTTGGCATGGCAAAGGTTTTGTCTACTACAATGAATGGTGATTCATCGTACAACTCGCCAAATAAGCCTGAATAATGTGAGGTGGCCAGTATCACTACACGTTTTGGTTTTATATGTTTTATTGCAGAGAAAGCTTTCACATAGCTACTTAAACCAACGGTTGTATCTATATGTGGGGCATACAATGCCTTTGCTTTTACAACAGGCTCAGTTTGCTCATATTTTTTGAAGGCATCATCTAAATACTTTTGTAGTTCGCTGGCTTCGCTAGGGTATGAATGCCCAGCTGTTACTGGCTGATGTAATTTTGAACGTTCGTATTCTAATTCTATAGTTTCAGCTTGCTCTGAGAAGTGAGTAGAATCGAGAAGATTATGCTCATCTAAAACTGCACATAACTAAGAATATCTTCTTTAGAAACCTCATCAGAACTGAGTGATAGAATATCGTTTACACTTCGAGATCCATCAAAAAGAGAGAGAATTGTTTCGGCTTCGGTTGGTAGAGCAAAATTTGCAGTAGCATATCCTAAACTATCATAAAAATGAATGAGAGATCGTCCATTTTGCTGAATTGGAATTTGTTGGACATCGTATCTTAAAGGTGGAACAGGAAGTGTAAAGGAATTAAAAATTTGATTGGCCATTAGTGAAATTCGTCAAAGTTTAGGCGTGTTTAGCCCATTAAGATGTTTAGGGAATGAAGTTATAGAAATCTGATTACATCAATATATAATTATAGAGCTTCTTCTTGACGCATTTTTTGGCACACACAGTTTTTACCATATTCAACACAAAGTGGATGATCTGGAGCTTTTGAAAACCTAGCTTTGCACGGTCCACGCCCGTGATGAATAATCATGTGTGAAAGATCAGTCCAACTTTCTTGGGGAAATAATGCCATTAAATCCCGTTCAATTTTATCGGTGTTATTTTTTTCTTTTGTAAGGCCGTATCGGTTTGCGAATCTCTTTACATGCGTATCTACTACAACACCATGATTTATTCCAAAGGCATTACCAAGTACAACATTAGCCGTTTTCCGCGCTGCGCCGCGCAAGGTTAGTAACTCGTCCATGGTATTTGGTACTTCACTGTTAAAATTCTCAACTAGAGTTTTGGATGCTTCTTTAAGCGCCTTGGCTTTATTCCGATAAAATCCTGTTGTTCTTACAAGCTCTTCGAGCTCTTCGATAGGCGCTTCTGCCATTAGCTCTGGTGTTGGATAGGTTTCAAAAAGTGCTGGCGTTACCATATTAACGCGTACATCGGTACATTGTGCACTTAAAATTGTTGCTATAAGTAGCTCAAAAGCATTGCGATGATCTAATTCGCAATATGCACCTGGGTAATATAGATATAGCTCTTTAAGGATTGCAGCTGCGTGTTCTTTTTGTTTCTTAGTTTTTCTTGGAAGTTTCATACATTAGAGGTCTTGAAAGTTAATTGCGTATGTTGGAACAAATTGGATGCAAACCAACTTTTAAGAGTGAACTGATTAGCGATATTATAGTTTTAAATTGATTTATAATGCCTAGTTTAAATATAGAAATGATTGATTCGGAATGAAAATTTCTTTAGTGATTGAGCGATACACTCATACAATTAACTATTTATTATATGGTATTATAATAGGCTTTATATTTCCTGTTACAGCCACTTTTTTAGATATACATTTACAAGGCTTACCTTATAGCTTTGCTTCGGTTATTCAAGTTCAAGTTCAGTCACATTTGCACTGGCTAATTGATTTGGCACCTATTGTTATTGCTGGGTTAGCTGCTCTTGCGGGCTATGGCAAAGATCAAGTTGTTGCTTTAAATAGGAAATTAGAAGATCAAGTAATTAGGCGTACTAGTAGGCTCGAAAGTAAGAATAACTTACTTAAAGGAGAGATTGAGACTCGAAAAAAGACAGAGCTTGAGTTAGTAAAAGCTAAAGAAGTTGCAGAGGGTGCAGCCACAGCAAAAAGTCAATTCCTTTCTACAATGAGCCATGAAATGCGCACGCCACTTAATGCCATAATTGGGCTTTCGGGACTGTTAGTTGATACTAAACTAAATAACGAACAAACTGAGTTCATAAACACTATCAACAAAAGTGGTGATAATTTACTAAGCATTATCAATAATGTGCTAGACTACGCCAAAATAGAATCTGGTAAATTAGAGCGTGAAGAGATCGAATTTTCGGTAGCTGATTTAATCGAAGATGTATTAGACATAACATCTGCAACAAATATTGGCCAAAATATTGAGCTACTTTATAACATTACAGACAACGTACCGTCTTATGTATTCAGTGATTTAACACGTATTCAGCAAGTGCTTGTAAACTTGGTAATGAATGCTACTAAATTTACTGAAGAGGGAGAAATATTAATCTCTGTAGGCTCCAAAGCTAAGAGTAATGATATTTTAGAACTTACCTTTTCGGTTAAAGATACTGGGATTGGAATCCCCGAAGATAAAATCGATAATCTTTTCGAGAAATTTAATCAAGTAGACGCAAGTACTACTCGTAAATATGGGGGAACGGGATTAGGACTGGCCATTAGTAAAATATTAGTAGAACTATTGAATGGTTCAATTTCAGTAAAGAGTAAAGAAGGGGTTGGAAGTGAGTTCACATTCACTATAGAAGTTAAAAAGAGTGATAAGGTACAAAGAGTTCTAAAGCCCTATACTTTAAGTGGGAAAAGTATATTTATTCTTGATGACAACGATACCAACCTGTTTATCCTAAAAAAGCAGTGCGAAAATGCTGGGATGGAAGTAACAACTTATAGTAGTCCTTTAGAAGTAATCGCGTCTATTGATGAGCTAAAGAAATTTGATATAGGTATTCTGGATATGCAGATGCCGAAAAAAGATGGTATACAGGTTGCAACTGCAATTCGAAAAAAATATTCCAAAACAGAGCTCCCCTTAGTGTTACTAAGTTCAATGATGGAAATAACCAACGCTGAACATCGCGAACAATTTAATCTGTATCTAACAAAACCAATTAAAAGAACCCGTTTGCTCAAAAATATTGAACGTGTATTTGCAAATGTTGCTGGCGTGCATCTTGCTATTGAAAAAGAAGTTGCAGCATCTGCAAACCCAATCGGTAAATTGAAGATATTAGTGGCAGAAGACAATCTTATAAATCAAAAGGTGGCTGGTAAAATGATAGAACGTCTTGGTCATACTTTTGATGTTGTTGCCAATGGTAAAGTAGCTTTAGATATGGTTAGCATGATAAACTACGATCTTATTTTAATGGATATGGAAATGCCCATTATGGATGGACTTGAAGCCACAGGGGAGATTATTAAAATTAAAGATGAACTCCCTAGTTTGCCAATTATAATAGCCATGACTGCCAATGCTATGGAAGATGATAGGAAAAGATGTTTAGATGCGGGTATGGATGATTTCCTACCCAAACCTGTAACTTTACAGTCGATGGACCAAATGTTTAAAGTATGGTTTTCAGAAAAGACTCAATCCACTTCTTAGGTCGAGTCCTTAATTAATTTTATTTAGCTGAATGCAATCTTCCCAATTCACCTCGCCGTCTAAGCTGGCTAAACTATTTCCATGGTTGTCGCTTGGTATTCTTATGATTATCTACATTTCAAGCTTTGTAGACCGGCAAATTATAGCAGTTCTTGCTACACAAATCAGAACAGAACTGAGCCTAAGTAACACTCAAATTGGCGTGTTATATGGTCCAGCTTTTTCGCTTGTATATGCATTTTTCGGAATTTTTATGGGTCGTATGGCCGACCAATTCTCTAGAAAAAGAATAATACTGAGTGGACTTATTATATGGAGTTTAATGACTTTGGCAAGCGGTTTTGCCAATTCATTCACATTCCTTATTACTGCTCGGCTATTTATAGGTGTAAGCCAAAGTGCACTGAGCCCCGCAGTGTATTCGCTGTTATCAGATTATTTTAAGCCTTCGCAAAGAGCTACCGTTTTCTCTCTATACGCGTCAAGTATTTTTGTTGGTGTAGGACTGTCCTTTTTGATAGGTGGGAGCGTAGCAGAAGCTTACGACTGGCGTGTGGCTTTAAAGGCAGTGGGCTTGCCAGGTATTGGAATCGCTCTGTTGGGGGCCTTCATCTTAAAAGAACCAAAGCGCAATGGAGGCACAAATTCCAAAAAAGTAGACTCACTGCTTGAAGTTTTGAAGTTTATCCTTAAAAAGAAAACAGTATGGTATTATTTAGCCGGCTTTTCTCTGCTATCGCTTAGTGGATATACCATGCTGGCATTTATTAGTACCGTGCTAGTTGATGTTTTTGATGCCTCTAACCGAGTTGCACAATATGGCTGGTTTATGTTTTTAACTGGAATTGGAATTAATATCTCTGGTTGGCTAGCTGATAAATTGGCTATTAAATGGGGCGATGAAAAACGTTTTATAATGGGGATTGTGGCTGCACTAGGCGGTATCCCTTTTTATTATTTTGGATTATTCTCAGAGTCTGCAACTATGGCTTTTGTGTTGATAGGTTTGGGAAATGTTATTGCATCCTCTTATAACGGGGTGGCTGCAGCGCTCATCCAATATTTTGTAGGAACGGAAATGCGAGGAATGGCCGGCGCAATCTATTTATTTGTAATCAGTATTGTTGGTTTCGGTTTCGGTCCACCCATAACAGGTTGGCTAATGGATAATGTGTTTTCTGGATTATATGCGCCATCGCAAGCTTTATTCTTAGTATTTACGGTATGTGGCGTACTAGCAACTCTCTGTTTTTGGCTTGCCATGAAACATTACCACAACGACAAAGTTGCTGAATAGTTTGCAATGAAGGTCTGTTAGGCGATAGTCTTACTAAAGCTTTCCCAAAGCTTTAGTAAGTCATTCTATTATAAAAGTCACTAGTTCAACTTTGAAAAAGTTAGATGTATCAGTTCCAAAATATATACGATTCCTAGCGAACTCCCATCACTGTAATCTCGAAAATAAGATTGGAATTAGCTGGAATATCGCCATTTTCACGAGCGCCATACGCATATACCGATGGGATATACAAAGTGATACTTCCACCTGACTTTACCTTTGGAATGCCAATTTGCCAACCAGTAATTAAATTTCTTAGTGGGAAGCTAATTGGGATATCTCTTGAGTCAAAAACCGTTCCATTAGTCATAAGTTTGCCAGCGTAGGTTACGGTTGCAATACTACATAAATCGGCTTTGGCACCTGTCCCTTCATTGGTTATAACATATCTGAGGCCGGTATCGTCAGTTTGTGCATTTATTTCATTCTCAGTGAGGTAGGCATCAATTGCGGCAATATCTAAGGCAAGCTGCTCTTGAGATACTTGGAGGTTTGGTTCAGATGTGCATCCGTCATCTTTTTTGCAGCTACTAAATACAAAAACTAAAAGAACAAGGTAGAAAGTGACGTTAAACAGTGATTTTTTCAAAGTAGTATAAATAGTTATCGGTTTCGCATTGATGTTTAAATATAGCATGCCAAACGCTTAAAAAGCCACAATTTTAGAAGTTAACCATAATTGTTTGTGTTAGAATTTGAACCAGTAAATTTAAAGATATACAGTATTATATTGATATCATTATATGATATGAGTAAAATAAGTTAAGCAGTGGATAATAAAATGGCGATGATATGAAACACTTCTCATTAATTTCGTTTGTTCTGGTACTTTTTTTAACTGGTTGCGGTTTGCTATCAGAGAAGGATAAAAAAAAGGAGGATTATCCCGCTTTTAAGCTTATAAAACTTCATGACTTTAATAACCGGCCCATCACTGAGGTTTATATAAATAGTAAAGAAACCAACTATGTTGGCACATGGGAAGGAATCACATTTGAGTTAAAGGGAGGAGATATAGTCTATTTAAATGCAGAATTAACGAGCCGAGCGTCTAGAATTAAAGAGATTAATGGAAAGTACTACGCAAAATCTGGAAATAGTTCATTTATAACATCAATAGATGGGAAAAAATGGACTGAAGTAGTAGAGATAAAAGAGCCATTATTTGATTATGTGGTTCTTGAAAGTGGTAGAATAGTTTTAGCTAGCTTTGAGGGGGTATATTATAAAGATCCGGGTGACAACGAATGGACGAATAAAAAGTTCTTTTTTGCGGGGAGTAGTATTTCGTATCCAAATAATGTTAGACATTTAGTAGCTACAAAAAATGGCGTATTAGTTGTTGGTACACATGATGGTATGTATAGGTCGTTAGATGAAGGGGAGAATTGGGAAAAGACTTCTGATAAAATATCAAAGGTACATGATGATATAAGCCAATTATTAGCAAAAGAGAATGGCGAAGTTATTGCGTATGCTGATCAATTCGCATTTTTAAGCAGAGATGATGGTGCCACTTGGTCTACTTACACATTGCCAAATAAGGGAGATGTACCTAAAGCTGTTGAAGATAATGGAATTGAATATGCTATTTTTGGGGCTGAATTATGGGCACGAAGAAGCAGCAATGATTTATATGTGAATCTTGAAATTTTAAAGGAATTGGAAAAAATAGATCCACAATTAGTGCCCTATATCTCGAATTTCTACCTTCGTGGAAATAAAATTATTCTTTATAATTCAATGTATCCATCCGCCATTTATACTGGCACCCGAGTTCAAGAATCAGATATCTGGGATAAATTTTAGCAAGGGTTTATTTGGATAAAGTATTAACTGCCATCCCTGTAGGTGTTAAGTAATTCGTTGACGGAATTTCTCTTTAACGAGTAACCTGTTTCAAAAAACCTGAAACTCTCTACGTATTACTTAACAACTACACAGGTGAGCAATAGCCCGGCAAAAGGACCAAACTAAGAATATTTAATACTATCAATACAAAGTGTTTAGCACAAAAAAGCTCTGGAACCAATGAAGGGACCAGAGCTTTTTGATATCAACCAAAAGTGGTGGAAATAACTATACGTCGTTTAGTGCTTCATTTAAAGCCTGTAAACTTTTCTTAGCATCACCAAAGAACATCTGATTCCTTTCGGAGTAAAATAGAGGGTTATCAATTCCCGCATATCCCACACTTAAACTACGTTTGAAAACAATAGTACGCTTGGCTTCATCTACATCTAGAATCGGCATACCATAAATTGGACTACCAGGTGAAGTTTTCGCCATCGGGTTAACAACGTCATTAGCACCAATAATCAAAACTACGTCTGTTGATGCAAACTCTGGGTTAATTTGTTCTAAATCGTATAATAAATCGTAAGGAACATCAGCTTCGGCAAGTAAAACGTTCATGTGGCCAGGCATACGTCCTGCTACAGGATGAATACCATATTTAACTTGAACGCCTTTGGCTTCTAACTTTGATGCTACTTCTTTCACAATATGTTGAGCTTGAGCAACTGCAAGACCATAACCTGGTACAATAACTACTTTTGATGCATAAGCGATTTGAATGGCTAAATCTTCGGCAGATGTTTCACGAACTGTTTTGTCGCCACCTTCTCCTGCGCCTCCAGCTCCACCAGAGTAACCTCCAAAAGTGCCAAAAATCACATTAAATAATGAGCGGTTCATTGCTTTACACATAATCATGGTAAGGATTAAACCTGCGGCTCCCACTAATGCTCCGGAAACAATAAGTAGACTGTTGCCAAGTGCAAAACCTGCTAACGATGCTGCCAAACCTGAGTAAGAGTTTAAAAGAGAAATAACAACGGGCATATCTGCTCCCCCAATAGGAATTACAGAAGTGATACCAATGAGCAAGGAAACACCTAAAATGATCCAGAAAATCATGGTGTTAGTTGGGTCGAAAGTAAACACCACCACCAAACCCAATACTGCAATCATAGATCCAATATTGATATAATTTAAACCAGGGAAGGTGATGGCATTGCCAGAAATGAAACCTTTCAGTTTTCCGAAGGCTACAAAACTACCCGTAAATGTGACCGAGCCAATGAAAATACTTAAACCAACGGTTACCAAAACAGCAGTGTCGAGCGCAACCAGATCGGTTGTTCTAGCCAATTCGCCCCAAGCAACAAGTGCTGAAGCTGCACCACCAAAACCATTAAAAATAGCAACCATTTCAGGCATTGAGGTCATAGCTACTCTTTTAGCAGCAATAATACCAATTAGGCTACCTATTACAACTCCGGCAATAATCCACTCGAATGTGATTACTTCGTAATCGAATAATGTGACTACAATCCCAATAAGCATACCAATAGAGGCAAGTTGATTTCCCCTACGTGCGGTAGCAGGCGAACCGAGCAACTTTATACCACGAATGAAGAATGCAGTAGCTACTAAATATATAATTTGAATGGCATCTGGAAGCCAAGTAAGGACAGATTCCGGTAGAAATTGACTCATTTGTCATCTCCCTTTTTCTTGAACATCTCAAGCATTCGGTCGGTAACCATAAAGCCACCTACCACGTTAATAGTTGCAAACACAATAGCAATAAAGCCAATCCACTCTGCCATTGGTCCGCCACCGCTACCAGCAACAATAATGGCACCAACAATGGTGATACCAGAAATGGCATTTGCACCACTCATAAGCGGAGTATGCAAGGTCGGTGGAACTTTAGATATGAGCTCAAAGCCAATAAAGCAGGCAAGAACAAAGATAAATAATGAAAATATTAAGGCTGACATAGGGTTCAATTAGGAACATCAGAACTAGAAGTAGAAATCTACTCTAAATTCCGCATTCAGTTATTCTTAACTAGTGGTGAAATTATTTCCCCTTGATGGGTGATGGTAGTGTTTAACAGAATTTCGTCTTCAAAATCGAAATTAAGTACACCATCTTTAATCAATAGGTTTAAAAGAGCTAATATGTTTTTGGCATATAATAAACTAGCGTGGTTTGCTAGCTGGCTAGGTAAATTTATAGGGCCAACAATCTTCACTTCATTTACAACTTGAATGGTGCCGGCTTTAGTGAGCTCGCAGTTACCGCCATTTTCTGCAGCAAGATCTACAATTACAGAACCTGGTTTCATATCCATTACCATTTCTTTAGTAATAAGAAGTGGGGCAGGGCGGCCAGGAATTAAAGCGGTTGTTATTACAATATCCGATTTTTTAACATGCTCGTGAATAACTTGTCGCTGACGGTCTTGGTTGTCTTTAGAAAGCTCTTTAGCGTAACCACCTTTTGTTTCGGTATCAACTTCTTCTAGCGGAACTTCAACAAACTTACCGCCCAAACTTTCAACTTGTTCTTTTACGGCAGGGCGCACATCAAAAGCTTCAACTACAGCTCCTAATTTTCGAGTAGTGGCTATTGCTTGTAAACCAGCAACACCGGCGCCAAGTATAAGTGCTTTAGACGGAGGAATTGTACCTGCTGCTGTCATCATCATGGGCATATATTTATCTAACTCATTGGCTGCAATGAGCGAGGCCTTGTAGCCTGCAATCGAACTCATCGACGATAGTGCATCCATGTTTTGTGCGCGCGAAATTCTTGGGATGGCATCCATCCCTAAAGCAGAAATCCCAATTTCTTTGAGTGAAGCAACCAATTCGGCGTTTTGTAGTGCCCAAATAAAACAAACTAAAGTGGCATCTTTTTTAAGCTTTTTTAAATCAGCCAGTTCAGGCGTTTGTACAGCTAGTACCACATCTGCTTTTGCTAAAGCATCTTCGCGTGAAACTATTTTAGCACCAACAGCTTCGTATTGTGGGTCTAAGAAGTTTGAAGAAAGTCCTGCGTCTTTCTCAACCCAAACCTCTAGTTCTTTTTTTATAAATTGCCCGGCAACTTCTGGCGATAAAGCCACTCGCTTTTCGTGTTCAGCGACTTCTTTTAGCACTGCAATAATCAAAATAATTCTCCAAAGTTAGTTTTAAATAACATAAACAAATTGGCATTTAGGCCAAATTACTTGGGCATGTTTTTTATAGTAAAAATTTAATGTACTTCGAAAGTGTAAAATTTAAATATGAAAAATCTGTGCGTAATTCATATCGAAATTAAAACTCGTTGCTACAAAGATTTAATTTCATCGTTTGCTAAAATACATTTTTTGTTTGATGAATGGAACCACATAAAGCACATTAGTTTAGTGCATTAATTATATAGAACGTTTATAGCCACGATAGAATATAAGTCTCATTCTAAAAGCGTAAATTCCGTATTATTATAGGGCATTCAAATTTTAAAGGAATATTATGGAAGACATTGCAGGAAAAAGATTTAAAGTAGTTATTGTTGGAAGCGGCCCGGCTGGTTTAACCGCAGCTTTATATGCAGCACGCGCAGATTTAAGTCCCATTGTTTTTGAAGGGATAGAGCCAGGTGGCCAGCTTATGACAACCACAGATGTTGAGAACTTTCCAGGCTACCCAGACGGAGTAACTGGCCCTCAGATGATGGATGATATACGCAGGCAAGCAACTCGTTTTGGTGCCGATTGTAGATATGGTCATGTTTCTAATATCGATTTTGATCAACGTCCGTATAAAGTTACTGTTGATGAAAAAACGGAAGTGTATGCCGACACTATAATTGCTGCAACTGGTGCATCAGCCATTTATTTAGGAATTGAAAGTGAACAAAAGCTTATTGGAAAAGGTGTGTCTGCCTGTGCAACTTGTGACGGCGCATTTTTCCGAAACCAACATGTTATTGTTGTTGGTGGTGGCGATACGGCTATGGAAGAAGCAACTTTCCTAACTAAATTTGCAAGCAAGGTAACTGTTATTCACCGCCGTGATGAGCTTAGAGCTTCAAAAGCAATGCAAACTCGTGCATTCAATAATGAGAAAATTGAATTTATGTGGGATTGTAGTCTAGATGAAGTACTAGGCGGACAAGTTGTGGAAGGTGTTAAAGTTAAGAATTTAAAAACCGACGAAATTACTACCCTCGATGATGTAACAGGCGTTTTTATAGCTATTGGCCATAAACCAAATACCGATTTATTTAAAGGTGTGGTTACTATGGACGATGTAGGCTACATCCAAACGAAAGCACAAACTACTAAAACAGATCAGCCTGGTGTGTTTGCCTGTGGCGATGCTATGGACTCGGTATATCGCCAAGCAATAACTGCTGCAGGTACAGGTTGTAAAGCTGCACTAGATGCAGAACATTACCTAAGCAACGAGCTAGATGATGAAGCCGCAGCCTAAATTAGGTGCGGTAAAAAACAAATCACTTTATAATGAAAAAAATGACCATACTTTTAATAGCAATAGGCGTTGTAATTGCGTTTATGTTTTTAAGTAAATCCTTTAAAAAGGATGATATTATACAAACAATTTCAGCTAAACAGGCCTTTACTCAGGTAAATGAAGAGCCAGGTATAATTATTGATGTTCGCACAAGAGGTGAGTACGATGCTGGCCATTTAGTTAAAACAGACTATCAATATGACCTCACAACAGGTGAATTTGCAGCAAAGGTTGACTCACTCGATAAATCTAAAACGTACTATTTGTACTGCCGTTCAGGTAACAGAAGTGGGCAAGCCGCAAAAATTATGAAAGAAAGAGGCTTCACCAATATCTATAATATCGGTGGGTATTCATCGCTGGCTGGTGCAGGCTTCGAAACCTCGAGATAATTGAATGGTTAGAATATCTCTCGCCAGATTACCTTTTTATAGAAGATTTTCTAGCAAGAGATATTCCAACTCCTACTATTAAATAAAGCAGTCCAATTCCAACGATTGTAAATTTAATAGACGCCGCCCAAAAAGAGAGATGTGCCCAGTGTAATTCAAAGTGGCTGGTTAACAGTTGAATGAGGCTATAATTTTCTATGGCATCTAATACGCCGGCGCTAATTACAAGCCAAGCCAAAGCCTTTCCAATTTTAAAATATCCAAGTTTGTTACTCAACATCACAATGCCAAGAGCTATTGTTATTGGGTATAGAACTAAGAAGAGATAGTCGAAACCTAGACTTAATGCAGCATATCTAAACTGCTGTTCACTCCAAGATTGATGAATTGACTCGAAGTTTTCCTGAGAATAAGCAAGCTCGTAACTCACAATACCACTTGGTGCTGCATCTGTAATAATTTGACTATTAATTATCTGGAGAGCAGAAAAGACCAAAAGCGTTGCTACTATTAGAAATAGAAACGCTCCTTTTTGGTGTTCCACATGAATAAATGGAAAATTAATTTGTGAGGTAGGCAAACTCATTAGATCAATTAGCTTTCTGAAATTATAATCAGAGCCTACCAATAAACAAAGTTAGAGTTAGAAAAAAAGTGAGAAGACAAAAGGATTGTAATTCGTATCTATTTCAAATCTAAGAAGGAGGTAGTATCCCAAAAAAGTGTGTATTTATTATTTTGAATATATTGATTTACATGATGTAATCTGAGTTGTAAACAAGGCTCATATGCCAGTCATACCGTAGTGGAGCCAGCGGTTTGGACAAGCACTTCGACGGGTCGTTCATAACGAGGGAAAGTAATTTATACAATTTTTGTAATTTTCAACACATCCATCATTTTATCAAAACCTCTCACTATAAAGTTGTGTCTATTTAATGAGTTAATTTGTTTTCCGGAACATACATAGCCCCGAGATTTATCTTGGGGTAAACGGATTAAATATAGACACCGGTGGGTAGGATTGTTTTATAAAAGATGCGTACAAATCCACCGAAATTTAGGCAAGATATTCTGAGGAGCACATCATTGGCATTAGCTTCTGTTCAAATAGTAAAGTTGAATAATATCGCACCGCTGAAGCTAGAGTTTTAGAGGAATGACATTTTACTATTAATATGCCGCTCCTCTGGAGCTGGATTTATATCAATTTCCAGATTAGCATTTTTAATCAGAAATTAAAATCTTATTTCTTACTACTTATATCTTAAGTCTATCTCTACACTGATTGCTGCCCCAAACTCTTTACACACTTTTGGGGACAGTACCAAGAAGGATGACTACTTCTTCTTCTTACCAATAGTCTTTTCGTCTTCCTCGTCATCTTTATCTTTTGCGCTAGTGCTTTTTGTGGGCTCAGGTTCTACCTCGTCATCATCTTCTGTAATCTCTATGATTTCAGCTTCGGTAGAATATTCGTCCTCGTCCCCATCAACTTCACGCTCTACTAGAATCTGATAGTCGTTTATAAACATTGCAAACATTCCAATTGCCGAGATAACTGGAGCCATAGCACCAACCAACGTAGCACCACCTACACCAATGGCTAGCTGTGTTTGAAATACAACTTCGCCTTTTTTGTTTTTGATGATGAGCCTTCTTGCGCCACCTTCTTTTATAATTTCACGTATTTTACTAATTACTTCATTTACGCCACCTTGTACTTCTTCGTAGATGCTTTTTGCCTTCGCTTTTCTGTCTTCGTTTTTCATGATAGTGCACTTTATAGAATATTTTTTGTAAGGAGTTTCCTTTAGCTCGCTCTTACTACGTAAAGCATAACAAAAAGATTCGGTATAAAATAATGCTAGCTCGCGTTTATTGCGCATCTACAGTTGGGGTGGATGCACGTATAATTGATGTTGAAACCCATCATACAGATGGGATGGTGAAATTCTTTTTAGTAGGACTACCTGATAGAGCAGTAAGTGAGGCGCGCGACAGAGTAGAAGCAGCTATCAGAAACACAGGATTTTATTATCCACTAGGTAGAGTTACCGTTAATCTAGCCCCAGCAGATCTCCCGAAAGAAGGAAATGCGTTCGATTTACCAATAGCCATTGGCTTGTTGATGATGTCGGGGCAGCTGCACACCGACAAGCTAGACAAAACAGTACTATTGGGTGAGCTCGCTTTAGATGGGCAGATACGACCGATTAAAGGAGTGCTTCCCATTGCCGTAGAAGCCAAGAAAAAAGGATATGAATATATTGTGGTACCCAAAGAAAATGGGCCAGAAGCTGCAGTTGTAGAAGGCTTACAAGTATTTCCTTTTGAGCATTTAAACCAAGTTACCGATTGGTTAGAAAATCGAGGGTCAATGGATCCGTTAGAAGTGAATGTACAAGCATTTTTCGCTAAAAATGGCAAACAAGAGATGCTAGACTTTAGTGATGTTAGAGGTCAAGAGAACGTCAAGAGAGCACTTGAGATCGCCGCTTCAGGCGGTCACAATGTGATAATGGTAGGCCCGCCGGGTTCAGGTAAAACGATGATGGCCCGGCGCATTCCTACCATTTTACCACCATTATCTCTCGAAGAATCTTTGGAAACAACGAAAATACATTCTGTGTCAGGAATTTTGGATTCCAAAAAAGCACTTATTACACAGCGTCCATTCCGCGCGCCACATCACACTGTTTCTGATGTGGCATTAGTTGGTGGCGGAAGCATGCCCATGCCTGGTGAAATATCAATGGCGCACAATGGGGTTTTATTTTTGGATGAACTTCCTGAGTTTAAACGTAGCGCACTAGAAGTGATGCGCCAACCTCTCGAAGATGGCTTTGTATCTATTGCCAGAGCGCGGATGAGTGTAACATATCCAAGTAGAGCAATGTTGGTTGCCTCGATGAATCCTTCGCCATCGGGCGACTGGTACGATCCCAAAGAAATGAGTGGCAGTACAAACGTGCAAATGCAGCGCTATCTAAGTAAAATAAGCGGTCCGCTTTTGGATCGAATAGATTTACATATTGAAGTGAATAAAGTGAGTTATGAGGAGCTTTCAGGGAAAGCAAAAGGCGAGTCTTCAGAAGAAATAAGCAAAAGAGTGGTAGAAGCTCGTGATATACAAACGCAACGATTTTTGGGAGTGAAAGGAGTATACGGGAATGCCCAAATGAATACTAGAATGGTTCGCAAAGTATGCCAACTAGATGAAGTGAGTTCTGGGATTCTAAAAAAGGCGATAACATCATTAGGACTTTCTGCACGAGCATACGATCGCATTTTGAAAGTGAGTAGAACAATTGCTGATTTAGAAAAATCGGAAAATATTCAATCTCATCATGTTGCAGAAGCGATCCAGTATAGAAGCTTGGATAGAGAAGGATGGTTGGGATAATGTTATTTACAGGGAACTTAGCTGTTAGTTTGGAATACTATTACTAGGTGCAATACCAGAATGGAAACATCCATTAAATAGCAGAATATTCCACATGTCTAGGTAGTGTGGTTTTAAATAATCAAAAATATATTAGAGAACTAGGGTGAATAGCCGACTTATGTGTATAGCTATTAAAATACCAAGGTGAGAGTCATGAATGAAGAAACACAAAGAGAATTACCAAGCGAGTTAATATTTTTAATGCCGTTTTTTATATTTGTACTATATATGTTTTTGACGGTATAAAGAGTTGAATAGAACTGTATATTTAGGTTCGCATTTAGCCGAAAATAAATAAACTGTTTAATTACTTGCCCAAATACGCCGATATAGCATTTCCCACAGCCGTTCGTCAGCTCTTTACCTATGAATTAGGTGCAAAAGACAAAGCTAAACTGGCAGTAGGAATGAGAGTTTGGGCACCCCTGCGAAATTACAATGCCATTGGAATTGTTGTGCGCTTGCACGATGAAAAGCCTAGTTTTGAAACTAAGCCAATCAGGCGAATATTAGATAAAGAGCCCATCTTAGATGCCGAATTACTTCAGTTAACCAAGTGGATGCACAGGTTTTATTACAGTAGCTGGGGGGAAGTTATTCAGGCTGCTCTGCCTGCTGGGCTTAACTTTGTTTCAAAAAAGTATCTCCGACTTTCTACTCAAAAGCATCCAAGCTCATTTAGTAAGCTACAAAAAGAGGTGCTATCAGAGGTTCAGAATAATGAAGACTTTGAACTTAATGAAGCCAAAAAGAGATGGACAGGAACATCATCTAATAAAGCATTCAAAGACCTGTTGAAACTAGGCGTGTTAGAGATTTGGGAAGAACCAGATTTAAAAGTTACGCCAAAAACAGAACGAGCTTGGATTTGGGCAGATGGCAAAACGGCCGCCGGCGCAATAGAATATCTCGGTGAAACGAAGAAACCGTTACCAAAGTGGCAGCAAGCACTTGAGTATTTTGCCAACGAGGGATTACCCAAACGAAATTCTGAGCTGAAAGAAATTGAAGTAGTGAACTCATATTCACTAAATAAGTTGAAGGATGAAGGTTGGATTCAGCCCACAGAGATGGAAGTTTTACCCGATAAGCCCACTCTCGATTATGATCCAAGTTCAATAAAAACTCTAAATGAAGATCAGCAATTAGCCTACTCGGAAATCCAAAAGAGCTTAGAGAAAGAAGAGTTCGCCAACTTTCTACTTTATGGAATTACAGGCAGTGGTAAAACGGAAGTGTATATTCAAGCGCTTAAGCAAACTATAGAAGCAGGGAAAGGCGGAATTGTATTGGTGCCAGAGATTGCATTAACGCCACAAACAGTTGCACGTTTTTATAAAGTTTTTGGTCCTGAAGTTGCCGTTTTGCATAGCAGAATGACCGCGAGAGAACGTTTATTAGCATGGACAGATTTAAAAAGTGGTGCGAAAAAAATAGCCATTGGACCACGATCGGCAGTCTTTGCGCCTGTTCAAAATTTAGGGCTCATTATTTTGGATGAAGAGCATGATGGTTCCTACAAGCAAGAAGATCCTTCGCCGAGATATCATGCTAGAGAAACAGCCATTATGCGGGCTAGTTTAAATAAAGCAGTGGTAATAATGGGCTCAGCAACGCCGAGTATGCAAGCTCTTAATATGGCAGCAAAAAATAAATGCACATTATTAGAATTAAAAAAGCGGCATGCTGAAGCAATTTTACCAGAAGTCCAGATTTTAGACCTAAAAGAATATAAGGGGGCGATGAGGGGAGATCTTTCTGTGGCATTATATCAAGCTATTGAAGAGGCTTTAGCAAAGAAGGAGCAGATTATTTTATTATATAATCGCCGTGGTTTTGCAAGTTATTTGCAGTGTGGAGATTGTGGACATATTCCTCAAAGTCCAGAATGCTCGGTAAGTTTAACCTATCACAGACGAAAAAACATCCTTCTATGTCATTATTCCGGATATTCTAGGCGTGCAGATACGCAATGTGAGCAGTGTGGTTCAAATAATCTAATTACACAAGGTTCCGGTACTCAAAAAGTTGAAGAAGAATTAGCAGATTTATTCCCCGAAGCAAATATCATTCGTTTCGATAGAGATTCTACTTCCCGCAAAGGGGCGCATGAAAAAATACTGACTGCATTTGGTAATGGCGAAGCAGACATTATGGTGGGAACACAACTGGTTGCGAAAGGGCTCGACTTCCCCAATGTAACCGTAGTGGGAGTTATTGATGCTGATACTGAATTAGCATTCCCATCCTTTCAGTCTACCGAACGTATGTACCAATTATTAAGCCAAGTAGCAGGCCGCTCGGGGAGAGGTGGAAAGCTAGGCAAGGTTTATATTCAAACTAGAAGTCCTGAAAACTCTGCCATACAGTTTGCAAAACGGCACGACCATGAAGGTTTTTCTAAAGAAGAAATGGGATTTCGGAAGCCCTTAAATTATCCGCCATACTCGCGGTTAATACAGTTTGTATTGAAAGGGAGAACGGAAAATGAAGTCAGTAATTCGGCACATTTGCTCACCGATGTGGTACGCAGAGTGGTACCAGATTTGGATGTTTTGGGCCCATCACCATCGGCTATAGCTTGGGTAAATAGGAATTATTTTTGGGAAGTGATGGTAAAAATCAGTCCTGAAAAAGGAGATGGTTACATCGAAAAGCTTTTAGATAAGGTGATGGAAGTGTATAGATATGAGACTTCAATAAGCGAGAACAAAGTTCGAATTAATATAAATGTAGATTCGATTAGGTAAGTTTTAGTAGCTGGCTAGTTGGTTCCAATTTAGAACTCTTTCCCGAATGAAAGACCAAAGTATAACTTCATATTTGACAATAAATCCATATTTCTGGAATAGGGAGTGAAGCTAACCTTAAAGAATTGCCCTGTTTTTGCATCTAAAAATTTTGTACCAATAGAAGATGTGAAGTAGATGTCTGCATCATCACCAAATAAAACCAAAGTAGTCCCCAAGCCAGCTTCTAATTTTATAGTCTTATTTAATTTTAGATGACGGTTGATTAGAACTGGTATTGTAACAAGGGGGTTGGAATGCCTTTGGTTTATATGATTATCTACTGGTCCATACGAAGCTCCTAAGCGTAAATATAAATTTTTTCTTAGTGCCTGTTCAATATTAATAGAATAGAGGAATCCATTGCCTAACAATTCAAAATATACCGAGTTTTTAGCGAATGCAACATCCTTAGCCCCACTTGTTTTCACATGCTGAGCATAAGTAAGGGTACTTGTTAGAAGTAGAATCGATATTAAGAGTGGAAAAATTTTAATCATAGTATGAACCCCGCCATACATAATGCGAAGTGTGTTATTCTATTTCACAATTAAACATACTAGTTAAACTTATATAGAATATCAATCTAGGTGCTCCAATAAGCGAGTCTGTGGTTTGAACTAATATAGATGAGGATTCGATTAGGTAGGATTAGCAGCAGGTAAGTTGGCTCCTAATTAGAACTCTTTCCCGAATGAAATGCCATAGCCTACTCTCAGGTTTAAATGTAATTCTTTGTTTTTAGAGTAGGGGGTTAAGCTAAACTTAATGAAATGCCCTGTATTTGGATTTAAAGATTTTAAACCAATAGAAGATGTGTAGTATATATTTGAATCTTCACCTAAAAGAACGAGAGTAGTTCCCAGACCAGCTTCGAGAAATGCTTTTCTGCTTAACTTTAGATGGTAGTTGATTAAAATTGGAAGTGTAATGTGGCGGTCGACAAACGTATTTCTGCGACCTATTCCTGGTCCATACGCAGCTCCAAGGCGTAACGAAGAATTTTTGAAAAATGATCTTTCATAATTAATTGAATAAAGAAAACCATTACCTAGCAATTCCAAATAGATAGCGTTTTTATTGGAAACAACTGCCGCACCCTTATCTGAATGCACAGGCTGAGCATAATTAAGGGTACTTGTTAGAAGTAGAATCGATATTAAGAGTGGAAAAATTTTAATCATGTTGTGAGCCTAACATAAATAAATAGAAAGAGTGTGAGTCTATTTCACAATGAAACATACTAAATAAAAAACACTGAATATTTTTATTCGCTTGCAATAAACATATTAAAGTATGTATTTACACCTATAAGTTTTAACGAGGTTTAAATATATGGGTGAGGAAAGGGTAAAATTAGCCGAAAGCGATGAGCAGATGCAGAACTTTATGAAGTATGTGCTCAAAGATTTACGTGCGCTAAAAAGAATGTTAGATGAAGAGTGGTTTGAAACAGATACCATTCGGATTGGAGCCGAGCAAGAGCTTTGTTTGATTGATAATAATGCCAAGCCACTTAATATAGCGATGCAAGCTATGGATGCTCTAGGGCAGGGAAACTATACTACCGAACTAGCACAGTTTAATCTTGAAATTAACTTAGAGCCCTTAGAATTTACTGGAAACTGCCTTTCTACCATGGAATATAATTTGCAAACCGAGGTGGAATACGTGCGCAAAACTATTCAAGGTTTAGGGGGTGATATTCTGCTAACTGGAATTTTGCCTACCATTCGAAAGTCGGATGTAGATATTGAAAATCTCACGCCCTTACCTCGTTACCAAGCTTTATGCGATGCAATTGATAAACAACGAGGTAAGGAATACGAGCTAAGAATTCAGGGAATGGACGAGCTTCGGATGAAATTTGATACTCCATTACTTGAAGGATGTAATACAGGATTTCAAGTTCATTTACAGGTTAAACCGAAAGAATTCGTTAGTAAATACAATATTGCCCAAGCTGTAACTGCTCCCGTTTTGGCAAGCGCTGTGAATTCACCCATTTTATTTGGGAAAAGACTTTGGGCAGAAACTAGAATCGCCTTATTTCATCAATCGGTTGATACTAGATCGGTAGGTGAGCATTTAAGAGACAGTAGCCCTCGAGTAACTTTTGGCAACGCTTGGTTGAAGAATAGTATTCTGGATATTTATAAAGAGGATATTTCTAGATACAGAGTAATGCTCAGTTCCGATATAATTGAAAACGTGGAAGAGCTGATGGAGAAGGGAATTCCACCCGAATTGATGGCACTAAAAGTACACAATGGAACAGTGTATAGATGGAATAGACCTTGTTACGGAGTAGCAGGTGGCGTTCCACATTTGAGAATTGAGAATAGGGTGCTGCCATCGGGGCCAACTGTAGTAGATGAAATGGCGAATACCGCGTTTTGGTTGGGTTTACTAAATGGCTTTGAAGATGAATATGCCGACATCACCAAAGTGCTCGATTTTGATGATGCAAAGTTGAACTTTTTTGCTGCATCAAAGCTTGGTTTAGACACTAATTTTGTTTGGGCAAATGATCGAAAAGTTTCAGCCAAAGACCTCATCTCTGACGAGTTGTTACCCATTGCCAAGCATGGCTTAGAAAAAGCGGGAGTTATAAAATCTGATATTGATACCTATTTAGATGTTATTAAAGATCGAGTAGAATCATCTAAAACAGGCTCTTATTGGGTGGTTAAATCTTATAGTAATTTGATTAAACATTCAAATCGTGAACAAACACTTTCTACCATCACTAAGGCAATGGTTAATAATCAAAAGAAAGGAGAGCCCGTTCATAAATGGGGCTTTGCTAGACTTGAGGATGTTGACCATTGGAAGCCAAGCAGTTTATTGGTAGAAGAGTTTATGACTACAGATTTATTTACGGCTCGTAAAAATGATCTTACTGAGTTTGCTGCCAATTTAATGGACTGGCGTCGTATTAAATATGTACCTGTAGAAGACGACCAGAAGCATTTGGTAGGCTTGATTTCTATGCGAATGATTATGAGAGAATATTCTAAAATCATACACGAAGAGACTAATACAGGGCATACTATTGGCGATATTATGATATCAAATCCTATAACCATTCACCCAGAGGCATCTATTATTGAGGCTATGACTATAATGCAAGAACAAATGATTGGGTGTTTACCTGTGGTAAAAAATAGTAGGCTAGTTGGAGTTATTACAGAAGAGAATTTTATGGATATTAGCCGGCGCTTGTTAAAAACATTAGCTAATGATAAAGGCGGTTAACCCGAATTATTCATGAATAAAAAAATAAAAATCGATGAATAATCCAGGTTAGTAGATGATATTTCCAGAAATTACTGAGGAAACGAAACGAGTTAAGGCACACTTATTAGGCGAAATTAAAGGCGCAAAGACAGGACCAATTATTATTGCAATGGGCGGGGCTCATGGAAACGAAGAAACGGGAGTTACTGTAATACAGCAGGTTCTTGAGATGCTCACACCTCTCGAAAAGGAAATTAAAGGGCGATTTATTGGTATAAAAGGGAATATATCTGCACTTCAGAAAAAAGAGCGATTCATAAGTGAAGACATGAATCGTTTATGGAAGGCGTCCATTTTGGACAAAATCCGAAGAACACCCTATGACCAACTAACTTCTCCCGACAGAGCAGAAATTAAAGATTTGTTGCAAATTTTAGATCCCATTGTACTTTCAGAAAATGGTGCCGAAGTTATTTTTATCGACTTGCACACTTTTTCGGGAGAGGGTGGAATGTTTTGTATAACTCCACGTAAAGAGCGTAACATTGAAGTGCTCAGCCCTTTGAATATTCCCTTAATTTTTGGAATTGAACAAGCCCTGCAAGGCACTTCCATGGAATATTTGAATGAAGCAGGCCATATAGGAATTGCATTTGAAACAGGAACACACGGTACCGAGCAGGCTGAGAAAAATGCGCTAGCAGGACTTTTGGTTTTACTTACAAGTGCTGGCCTCATTGCATCAACAGAAATACCTGGTTTTGATACATACTATGCGTATTTGATGGCTAAGGTTGAGAACTTCCCTCATAAAGTAGAATATGTGTACAAGCATATTATTGAGGATGGGGATGAATTTGTAATGAAGTCTGATTTTAAAAACTTTGATATTATAAGAAAGGGAGACTTGTTAGCAGAAGATAAAAATGGGGAGATTCGTGCCTTAGTTGACGGTTATCTGCTTATGCCATTATATCAAAAACAGGGTAATGATGGATTTTTTATAATAAGAGCATGTAAATAGCTAACTTTGCAACGAGAAATATTATCAAATTAGGGAAATTGATGCCAAGAGAGTTATTTTAGCTCTCTATAACTACGAAAATTTAAAAGTGTGAATAAGAATTTAAACGACTACCAATTTATAGACGGAACTCGGTTGTCTTCGGTAATCGAAGCCCTGATATTTGCTAGTGATGAGCCCATTGCTGCTGAAAAAATTGTTAAGATAATAGTAGATAACGAAGAGCAAATTGAGATATCTGAAGAGACCGTAGATTTGTTTGTGGATAAATTGAATGCCCGTTACGAAGAACAAACCCAGAGTTTTCATATCGAGAAGATGGGAGGGGGCTACACTTTTTTAACACACAAAAAGTATCATTATTGGCTAAGTATATATCAGCATGAAAATGCTTATCGCAAGCTCTCGCAAGCAGCCATCGAAAGCTTAGCTATAGTGGCATACAGGCAACCTATAACCAAACCCGAAGTAGATCAGATTAGGGGAGTAGATTCTGGTTATATCATCCGCCAGCTTATGGAGAAAGCACTTATTGAAGTTTCGGGGCGCGCAGATAGGCCAGGTAAACCTTTGTTATATAGAACCACGAAGCATTTTTTACGCCATTTTGGAATTAATTCAGTTAATGAATTGCCCAAACCAAGGGAAATTGAAGAGATATTGAAAGATGATGACATGGCAGAGCATAGGCAGTTATTACTTGAGCAATCTATTATTATGGAAGAGGGTAAGGCTGAGCATGAAATCGCAAATAAAAACGATCAAAATGCTATAGTTGATAAAGATATTTTCGAAGACTCTGAACCAGATATTGAAGAAGCTTCTAACGAGGAAGAATAATTTATAACATTTTGTATTACAGCACATCGTTTTAGTTAACTTAGACGTATGAAAAAAAATAGAAATAGACCGAATACCTCCAAAAGGAAACCCAAAGCCGAAGGTGGCCCAAAATCAGAAATGAAAAAGGGCAAAAGAACACCGAATAAATTAAGTATAAAGATTGATAAGAACCCTCTTAAAACAGAGCGTGTTATTAAAGAATCGGATGAAATTAGACTTAACAAGTTTATTGCACATGCAGGATTATGTAGCCGAAGAGATGCAGACAAGTATATTGTTGATGGCAAAGTTAAAATAAATGGCAATACAGTAACCGAGTTAGGAGTATCTGTTCGCAGGTCTGACAAGGTTGAAGTTGATGGGCAAAGAGTAAGCCTAGAGCCCTTTGTATATTTATTGCTAAATAAGCCGCGCAATACCATTACAACTACCGATGATGAGAAAGGTAGAAATACGGTGCTAGATGAGATTGAAGACGCTACAGGTGCTAGAGTTTATCCTGTAGGTAGGTTAGATAGAAACACAACAGGCCTGCTTATTTTAACAAATGATGGGGATTTAACTCACCGATTAACGCATCCTAGCTATAAAGTGCGAAAAACCTATGAGGTTGAGTCGGAGCGAGAACTAACAGACACCGAGTTAGCACAACTTGGAAAAGGTGTTGAGCTAGAAGATGGAATTGCAAAAGGGCATAACATTCAAAAGTACTCTGATGTATCAAAAACCATATTAATATCGGTGTATGAAGGCCGAAATCATTTGATACGTAGAATGGTGAAACATTTTGGGACAGAGGTAACTAAGCTTAAACGTGTTGAGTACGCAGGCTTAAATTTAAAAGATGTTAGAGTTGGCCGATGGCGTTTTCTACGACAGAATGAAGTAAATAGCCTGAGGAAACAAGTTAAATTAGAACCTCTCGATTTTAAAAAATAGTATTGATGGAGTTTGCAAATATTGCAGTAACTAGTGCAAAAGTAGATAATAAAGAAGGGTTAGCTATAAATTACGATTTATATACCCCTATTAGTGGGGGCAATAAAGAGTTCCCTGTTATTATATTTTTGCATGGATTTAAAGGATTTAAAGATTGGGGCCCCTTCCCTGATGCGTGTGAAGAGCTTGCACGTGCTGGTTTTTGTGTGTTAGCTATAAATTTTTCACACAATGGTATTGGTGATGGCAAAACCGAGTATAAGCGTCTCGATTTATTCGAGGAAAATACACTTAGTTCAGATTTAGAGGATGTAAAAGCTGTAATAGATGCTTTGCAGGCAGAGAAAATTACCTCAGCACATGCATCACTTAATACGGATGAAATGGGCATAATTGGGCATTCACGTGGTGGGCACACCGCTGTTGCAGCTGCCGTGGAATTTGAAGCTATTCACTGCATAGTAACATGGGCAGCAGTAGCTGATTATCTAAATCGAATTACTGATCGAGAAAAGAAAGATTGGGAAGAGAAGGGATACACCGAGTATCAGAACTCGCGCACTAATCAAATGATGAAAGTTAATAAGACTTTTTATGATGATTTATCGCAGAACGCTGATAAATTAATTGCCTTAAGAGTTGCTAAGTATTTGACTATTCCGTCGTTATTTATACATGGAAGAGAAGACGAGACTGTGCCTCAAACAGATGCTGAGCAACTGCATATTGCATGCACAGCAAAAGAGAATGAATTACGATTTATTGCTAATGCAGGGCATACATTTGGGGGAGCACATCCATTCGAGGATGATCATTTCCCAAAAGAGTTTGACGAACTACTCGACTATACTACAAGTTGGTTTAGGCAACACTTGCGAGGATAAAAGGATATATATTAGGTGATATATTTTGGTAAAGAATACAATAATCCTTGATTTCCTCCTAAGTTTGTCTCACCTTACTCCACTTTAAAATTTTCATAAAATAAAAGCAAAATGAACTACAGATTTAAAAGTATAGGCAAGATGCTTGTGCTATCACTATTTGTTACTGCGTTTGTAGCTGGGTGTAAAACATCTAATACCGCTACAAAAGGTGGCGCAAGTGCTTCCTCAGCTATGAAATCTTCAGCCTCTTCTAAAGGAGGAATGAAAAAATACAGTGAGATTATTACTAAAGACGCAACCACAGACGAAGGTCTTTTTGATGTCCATAAAGTAAATGAAGATTATTTCTTTGAGATCCCAAATGAAATGCTTAGCAGAGAAATGTTGCTTGTAACAAGAGTATCGGGTTCTGTTCAGAATATGAGTTTTGGTGGTGCAGGGCAAAAAGCTCGCGGCCAACAAGTGGTAAGATGGGAACGTAAAGGAAATAAGGTGTTATTACGTCACGTATCTTTCTCTAGCGTTGCCGATCCTGATGATCCAGTTTATAAATCGGTCAGAAATAATAATTTTGAGCCTGTTGTTTACAGTTTTAATATTGAAGCTCTTAATAATGATAGCTCTGCAGTAGTTATAAATGCGACAAAACTTTACACCACAGATGTTAACCTGTTAAGTGGTTTAAGTGATAGTCAGCGTAAAAATTTCCAAGTTCGCCGTTTAGACGAGAAGAGAAGTTTTGTTGAAAGGATAAGTAGTTATCCTGAAAACGTTGAAGTACGCCACGTATTAACTTACGATGCTGGTAGCCCACCAGATAACAGAGAAACTGGTACAATTTCGATTGAAGTAAATCAGTCTATGATTTTATTACCTGCAGAACCAATGGTTTCTAGAAACTGGGATGCTAGAGTTGGCTATTTCTCAATTGGGCAATATGACTATAGCTCAGATCAGCATAAAGCTGCAACAAATCGTTTTATAACACGCTACAAGTTAGTTCCAAAAGACAAAGCAGCCTATTTAAGAGGCGAGCTAGTTGAGCCAGAAGAGCAAATTGTATATTACTTAGACCCTGCAACTCCAAAAAAATGGAGAAAATATTTAATTCAAGGTATTAATGACTGGCAAGCAGCTTTTGAAGAGGCAGGTTTTAAAAATGCAATTATAGGTAAAGAAGCGCCCACCCCAGAAGAAGACCCAGAGTTTTCGCCTGAAGATGTGCGCTATTCTGTGATGCGATATATCACCAATCCTATACAGAATGCACAAGGCCCGCATGTACACGATCCACGTACAGGTCAAATTCTAGAAAGTGATATTTTGTGGTACCACAACATCCAGAATCTACTTAGGAACTGGTATTTTGTACAAACAGCTGCATCAAATCCAGATGCACGTCACGCACAAGTATCGGACGAAATTATGGGTGAAATGCTACGTTTTGTGATGGCTCACGAACTTGGTCACACTCTTGGCTTACCGCATAATATGGGCTCAAGCGTAGGTTATACCATCGATCAGCTTAGAGATCCAGAGTTTACCTCTACGCACGGTACAGCTCCATCTATCATGGATTATGCGCGTTTTAACTACATTGCGCAACCAGGTGATGGCGTAACTCATTTCTATCCACAAATTGGAGAGTATGACAAATGGGCTATTAAATGGGGTTACTCATGGTTGCCTGATGTTGAGAAGCCAGATGATGAGAAAGAAATTTTGAACGAATGGATTTTAGACCATAGCGGTGATCAAGTTTATTGGTATGGATATGCTACCGGCGCTGATCCACGTTCGCAAACAGAAGATCTTGGCGATGATGCAATGAGAGCTAGCGAATTAGGTTTAGCTAATTTGCAAATCATCTCTGATAATTTGATAAGCTGGATTGAGAAAGATGGTGAAAACTATAGCGATCTCAGCGAATTGTATAGCAATATACTAGGCCAGTGGGGAAGGTATATGGGGCATGTTACAACTAATGTGGGCGGCGTATATCAAACCTACAAAACCTACGAGCAGGAAGGAGATGTGTACGAGATTGTATCTAAGAAAGATCAGAAACGTGCAATGGACTTCCTCAATAAACATGCTTTTTATGTGCCAAGTTGGGCATATAATACAGAGATCTTAAACAAAATAAATCAGTCTACTGCCGTAGAAACCTTTAGAAGTGCTCAAGTAAGGGTATTGAATAACTTACTAAGCCCTGCAAGACTGGCTCGACTGACTGATGCAGAAAGCCGTGCTAACAATGTTTATACACTTATAGAAATGATGGACGATGTGAGAAACGGAGTTTGGGCAGAAGCACGTGGTAAAAAGGATATAGATGTGCATAGACGTCACCTACAACGTGCCTATTTAGAAAGAATGGAATACTTATTAACCGAAGAGCCAACATCAAGATTTGGTCCGTCTATTAATGTAAGCCAGTCAGACATTCGTCCAGTAGTTAGAACTGAGCTAGAAATTCTTAAAAAAGATATAAATAGCGCATTGGGTGGCGGTGGCTTAAATCGCACTACTCGAGTTCACCTTCAGGATTCTAGAAGTAGAATTGATGAAATACTGGATGGTAAGAAGTAAATCTATTGATTAAATAAACTAGATTAAAAGGGTAGCCAATGTGCTACCCTTTTTTTTGGATAGTGATTTTTTTTGGGAACGGTACCTTTTTAGTCAGATTATTAGATACTTAATGGTACTACCCTCAAAAGTGTGTATAGAGGCTATTGGATTTAAGGGATTTGGCGAAATTAACTTCTAAGATTGTTGGCAAGTAGTGAACTCTTAAAATAAATCTTGCCGAAATTTCGGTGGATTTGCAAGCATCCTTTGTAAAACAATCCAATCCACCGATGCCTATTTTCAATCTATTTATCCCGAGATAAATCTCGGGGCTATTTATAATCTAGAAATCAGATCTACTCGCCAATTAGGCCTAACCTAATGGGAAATGGTTTTAATAGCACTAAAACTTGCGAAGTGGAAGAAGAGGTGTGAAATGACATGTATAAATTTTACACACTTTTTGGACAGTATCAGCTCTGAAAGAGCGCAATATATAAACATGGGGTGAAGCCCCATGCATGGCATAACCCAAAACCCAAAGCCCTCGTATGGGTGAAATACTAGTTTGTTTACGAAAACTCACCTAAATCAATTTTGGTCAGGATTTTATGATATGGATAAAATTTTAAACCTCACATAATTTACTGGTTTATCCAGTAGTAGCGGCCGTAGCGGGTATATTACGCCCCTCTAGGGCTTGGAATTGTCTAGTGATTTATTCCACGAGGGGCTTCACCACCTCGCTATTGTATATCGCCCTTTCAGGGCTGTGAAGAGTCCACCCTCTGAAATCAAATAAATCCCGATACTTCAGGAAAGACACAAAAAGTAAGACTTTAGATTTTGGATTCCAGAATTTGAGTCGAGAATGCGACTATTTCTTGTGTCCTAATGTTAACATCTTAATTTTGATCTCCCTCCAAAGGGAAAAATTTCTAACATTGCCCAGCATTACTACAAAATAATATCAGACTCTGAAAAATTGAAAGTTGCGTATCTAATGCTGTTTACTGCCTCAGTCATTACATCAAAATCTAGGGTTTCTATGGTGTCGGTAGGTTGGTGATAGTGTGGATTTCTGCCTTTACCGCTGCCAATAATCATAGCAGCAGGATAGTTAAATTTCCAGTAGTTACGATGGTCTGATGGACCGTTGTTCCTGTAATCATCGGCAAAGGAGATACGCCGAGAGTTCATAG
Source organism: Balneolaceae bacterium (assembly GCA_041656135.1). Classification (GTDB taxonomy): domain Bacteria; phylum Bacteroidota; class Rhodothermia; order Balneolales; family Balneolaceae; genus Balneola. Next base: position 65,144 of record JBBAEC010000004.1, read on the forward strand.
GAGAGCCCTGCCTCAACAAGGTGGAAACTTTTTTATTAAAATCGTCATGCTTTTTTATGCCCGACACAAAGAGATAATATTTATCATCTTCCGTTTTTTCATCCAGCATTCCATAATATCCAATCATCTCTAAAGCAATCATTCCAATAACCTCAGTGTTATTTTGGTTGACTGATTTGGCATGGATATAACTACCCATCATTTTAGTCTTAAAAAATGGAGGTTCTTCCAAACAAAAGGCCACTAAATCGATGCCATAAGGGATATATGCATTATAAGTAGAAAGTAACCGCGCCAATTCTAGAATAGCAGCTACTGAGCTAGCATTGTCATCTGCGCCAGGAATGTCTCTAAAAACATCGTAATGTGCCCCAACTATGAATCGCTTTTTCTTTTCAGGCTGGAATGAAGCGATGATATTTTCATAGACGTTACCTTTTGCTTTCCAAGCCTGGCGAGAAACAGATAAATCTGTCTGTCTAAATTCCTTTTCAATGTAGTCGGCCGCTATCTGTAAGCTCTCAATGTTTTTATAATTCCGATATGGGCGAATGGAGGTGAGGAATTCCACATCGTTATAGAGTCGGTTTTTATTAGCTGGCATTAGGCTTTGTTTTTTAATAATCAAAGTAACAAATTCAACTTTCATTCTCTTAAAATTGTAGGACTCTTTAAATATTTAAAATTGAGGAGGGTGCTGCAGGTGTTATTAAGCCGCTTAATTTTAGTTTGTGTTCAACATCATATTAAGACTCATATCCTTAAAAGTGACGATATAAGTATATTAACATCAATCAACATAAAACTATTCTAATAAAAAGATAATTGGAAGCCGGAGCTTCCGGGACTGCATCACGAAGCTGGAACCTGCCTTTGCTGGCAGGCTTCGTGACGAGGACAAAGTAAATCCAAATTGGGTCAATCCTGATTCCGAGTATTATTGGGGAACAGATTTGATTTCAGAGGGGTAATGTCATAAATAGTGTGTATAGAGGCTATGGGTAGCAAACAGAATTCCAAAGATGTGTTTCTAAAATAAATCCTGCTGAAATTTCGGTGGATTTGAATGCATCTTTTATAAAACAAGCCTACCCACCGATGTCTTTATTTAACCTGTTTACCCCGAGATAAATCTCGGGGCCATGTTTATTTTGAAAAAGCAACTTAACTCATTAAATAGACCCAATTTCATAGTGATAGATTTTGTTAAAATGATGCTTGCGCTAAATATTGATCGCATTGCATAGATTCCTTTTCCTCGTTAGGAACGTCCCGTTCGTAATGTATGCCAGAACCACTGGTTCCTACACGTCATAATGAATTCATGAGTATAGTTAACAACTCAGATTACATCATGTGAATAAAAATAACTCATACACACTTTTAGGGATACTACCTTCAGAGGAAGGCCCCTCTACAGCGCACTATGTGCTCATAATCTTAGGAGTTTATAAAATCTCTTCCAACAAAAAAAAGGGCTTCTCAAAAATGAGAAGCCCTTTTATAATTTAGAAACGAAGCGTTTGGTACTAGCCGTCCGTTTTTACTGTATTTTTCTGTGTACCAGGTACACGATGTAAGAATTCGTCATATAATTCTGTCTGGCGGCTAGTCATAGGAACTAGGTAGCCATCAATAAACACATTTATAATTTGTGTTGAAGTTTCGAATGGATCGCCAGTGGCAACGAAGATATTCGCTTTTTTACCCACTTCTATTGATCCAATTGAACTGCCAACACCCATTATTTCTGCGGCGTTAATAGTTACAGCTTTCAGCGCCTCTTCGCGTCCCATTCCATAAGCGGCAGCAAAGCCAGCATGGTAAGGGAGGTTTCTAGAATTTTCGGTATCGCTTGTTCTAAGAGCAACTTTAATACCTGCTTTTTGCATAACGCTTGGGTTTTTATAGGCAGCGTCGTAAGCATCCGATTGACGAGTTGGAAGAGATTGAACCGGGCCAGCAATAACTGAAATTCCAGCTTTTGCAATTTTATCGGCAACACGCCATCCTTCGGCAACTCCAGTAAATACTACTTTTTCGTACCCTCTTTCTTCAATCCACTCTAATGCGCTAACAATATCTTTGGCAGTGTTTACCTCTATATAAAGTAGCATCTCACCATTTACAACTTTTGCTAAAGCTTCCATTTCTGGATAATAGCGTGTGTCTGGTGAATTTTGGATTTTAGCATAAATTTCAGCTTTATCCCAAGCGTCATTTACTGTTTTAAGAGCGGTTTCACGAGCTTTTTTAGCTTGCTCTTCGGTCTGTCTCCATCTGCGCTGCGCTGAAGGGAAGTTCATAACTACGCCTTTTGAGCCTGCATACATTTGATCTGGGGTATAACCGAACAAATTTATAGTTGCTGCTGTACCTGGTAAAACACCACCTTCGGGCATAGTTAGCGTTGTAGTAACGCCACTTACTCGGGTAACAGGAATAGCTACAGAATTTGGGTTTACAGCAGATAATGCCTGCATGTGAGGAGTGATGTCACCGAATTCACGGAAATCTTTAGACTCAGCAATACTGCCTATTTCTTGTAAACCAAGCTTAGTGCCAGAGTCGATCATGCCAGGGTAGACTTCTCTGCCTTTATAATCGAAAACCTCAGCGTCGGCTGGAATCCTCACATTAGCCCCTACGGCTTCAATAATACCATTATTTATAATAACGGTACCATTTTCGATAATACCATTTGTGACGGTATAAATTTTTGCATTGGTAAGCGCAAATTTCCCACCTCTTGCTTTATTTGCATCGTTGTTTTGGGCAACAGCAAAAATAGGAGCGAGAGTGAATACAAATACGAGTAATTTTATAAGTTTATTCATGTCGTTCCTAATTATTGTTTAATAAATCGTTAAGGTAAACAAGGTCGGCATCGTCCATGCATTTATGTTGATCTTCGCGATTGAATATTTGAACAACCTCAATAGAAGATTCTGGATCAATAAAGATGCGTTGATCTTTGGCATCCGTATCTATATCAAAATATTTTACTCCGTCAATAAAAGTTCTTTGCGGAATAGCATAGGTTGAAAGCGGATGTTTATCAAAAATAACGAAGTCAGCATCTTTTCCTTGTTCCAAAGATCCAACACGGTGGTCAATACCAAGTTGTTTGGCTGGATTTAGAGTAACTAATGCAAGAGCCTCATCATCAGATAGGTCGCCATATTTTTGTGTTTTGGCTGCCTCGTGAAAAAGATGTCTTATTAACTCTCCATCATCTGAGTTGATTGAAGTGGTAACGCCATTTTTGGTTAAAATAGCAGCGTTGTATGCTGTTGAGTAGTATACTTCTAATTTGTAAGCCCACCAATCAGCAAATACGGAAGCCATAGCACCAAAAGCAGCAAGCTCAGGCGCAACTTTATAAGCTTCGTTTGCATGCTGGAATGTTAGCTTTTTAATACCAAAATCGGTAAACACTTTCATCAGCATATAAATCTCGTCAGCACGGTAAGAGTGAGAATGCACTAAAATTTTACCGTCAAGAATATCTACTAATGTCTCCATTCTAAGGTCATATTCTGGTGCAACTTTTCTTTTGTTTTTGTCGGCACGATAATCAGCCCATGCTTTTTTATAAACTAAAGCATCAGAAAAGGCATTACGAAGCATAGCCTCTACGCCCATTCTACTTTGAGGCTGAATGCCACGAGCACGTCCACCTCGAGTTGGATTTTCGCCCAAGGCAAACTTGATAGTTCTTGGAGCGCCTTCAAAACGGAGATCATCAGGATTAGTACTTCCCCACCGCAGTTTGAGGGTTTCGTTTCGGCCACCAATTACGTTTGCAGACCCGTGCATTAAATTAATGGCAGTTACGCCACCAGCAACAGCTCTGTAAATAGAAATATCGAGTGGATTAACCACATCTTCCATGGTTACTTCGGCAGTAACTTGGCTAGTACCCTCATTTATAGATGTACCTGCAATGTGTGAGTGTGCATCGATAATACCAGGTAGAACAAACTGGCCTGACGCATCTACCACTTCAACACCATTTGGTGCCTTTAGGTTTTTACCGATTTTGGAGATTTTCCCATCCTTTACTAAAAGGTCGGTGTTTTCCATTGTGCCTTGCGATATAGTAAGCAAGGTGCCATTTTTAATAAGCACATCGCCTTTCTTTACTTGAGCTTGTGCAACGGTAGCCCCAAGAAGTAATAAGGCGGTTAAAAAGATTGTTTTATACATATTGAATTGTTTCATCTTATTTGCCCTCATCTTTAGTTGCTGTAAAAGGGAATGAGATGCTAAATGCTGCAATTGAAGCTTCTGCATCATATTCATTACCAGTTACGGTTCCAACAACTACAATTTCTACCGATTGTCCACCGGCGTCAAAGGAGAAGTCGAAGCTCAGGCTTCCGTCCACAAACGTTAAATTTTTCATGTCCGCATCTGGGCCACCTCGCATACCAGATATTGTACCTGCTAGCGCGCCACTTTCCTCTCTAATAATCATTGTACCAGTTTGTACACCTTCTGGAGAAGTAACCGTATAGGTCCAGTTTCCAATAACAGCTTGGCTACCTTCGGCAGAAGAAGATTTCTTTTCTTTTTTATCGTATTCGTGCTTATCGCCATCTACAAACACATACTTGATAAACGATTCTTTATCAAAGATAGGGCCAGTTGAAATAACTGCATTAGCAAGTTTCCCAGCGTCTAGTGTGCCAGTTATATGGTCGATTTTTAATAATTCAGCAGCATTTATAGTGAGAGCAGCAAGTGTAGCATCTTCACTTAAACCATGTTCGATAAGGGTAATAAGGTTATCTTTAACCTTGCCACCAGTTGTTCCCATGGTAGATAAGCCAAACTTAATACCAGCATTTTGCATTACAACAGGCTGAGTAACATATTTTTTGTAGAACTCCATTCTGCGTTCTTCTAAATGTTTAACCTCATCAGTTTTATCTTTTTCTTTAGCTGCTTTTGGTTCTTTAGGTAGATCTAGCGACAAAAATACTTTTGTACCCGTTTCTTTAATAAAAGGAGCTAAATCCCATCCTTCTTTCAAGTTACCGAGCGTAAGTGCGAAGCCAAGTTCTTTTTGTAAACGGATTGCACGCTGTGCTTCAAGTAAAGAGGATGCATTATAGAATACTGGTTTATCGCTGCTTACAACAGGGTAAAATGCTTCTAAAGTACGATCGCGAGTTGGGCGTTGCATACCTGCCGCATTACTTGCGTACATGGTAGAATGTTGTTTAGAATTAACTGCATTACGGAAGAGATTCCTCCACTTTGCCATTATACCTAGCGTATTACCTGGATATGCACCTGGTGCACCAACAAACTGTGTGTACATAGAAACATCGTTGTACATCACTAAATCATCACGGTTTTCGGCATCAATTAAAGTGATTAGGGCACCTGAGCCCGGTAGCATTCGGCCATAAGGCACCGTATGAGAAATGGTAAAACCATTTTGTCTCATATCACTTATACTATTTTCAGACACACTAATTTGCTCAATAACATGATTTTCAGGCGTTATACCTGCATAATCGTTAGGCGGGTCTGGCGTAAATAAATTATCAGGGCGTGGTAAAGACTTTGGTTGAACTGCACCTGTGTAAGACATGCCGTCTATAAATCCAGGATACACAAATAGGTCAGTGCCGTCTATCACTTCTGCATTAGATGGGATGGAAACGTTTGTGCCCACCGAGCTTATTAGCCCGTTATTAAATATAATAGTGGCACCTTCCAAAACTTTACCCGGGGCTTGTACAATAGTTGCATTGGTAATTGCATAAGTACGGGTTGCAGGAGACTTCCCAGTTGGATCGCTTTGAGCTTGAATAGCCACAGCGAAAACTAACAACGGGAGAAGTAGAAACAGACGAAAAGAGATTTTCCGTAGTTGTAGCTTCATTTTGTATGTATTGAAGGGTTAAATTATTAGCTGTCAATATATATTATAGAAGTTGATTGCGCTAATATTAAAGTGTGGAATTAAGTAAAAAAGTGTTGTAACTATACCACTTAGGCAAAAGTACGGTCTAAATCTCTTTATTGTAAGTTGCTAATACGTAGGAATTGGCAACAGAGCCCTCAAAGTATTTATTTCGAATTAGTTTGTATTCAGGGTTAGAAAAGAACGTCTCCATTGCCAAACGATCAGGGAAACTGATAGAAAAGATGCGGTTTATTGATTTATCGGCATCAGCCAACAACACCTCAGACACTTTAAAATCTGAAGTAAAATATCCTCCATAGGTAGCCAAAATAGGTTTCATTGCTTTCCTGTACTTGGCATACATCACTTCATCGGTTATATGTAAGGCAACTAGGCGTTCGTAAGGCATTATTTAATTTTTTAAAAATTTAGATAACCATTGTATTTAAAAAGGTAGCTCAGAATATTTTATGGAATATGCCGAATAAATAAAAGTTGGGGTGCTTATAAATACAATTAGGAGGAATCTTTGTTATTTTGCCCGTAATTAAAAGGACAAAAAAGCCTAAACAGGCACTTAAAGGCATTATTGAAGGTTTTAACCACTTTTCTTTAGGGGTGAAACAGTTGTGAACCGTCTATTACTTTACTAGTGCGTGTATAAATTTTAAAAAGAACTAGATACAATAGTATATAAATGAATATAAATATATTTGAAAATTCTGAATTGGGAAGCCAATTTGTAGCAGAACAGATTCAAGCACTGATCAAGAAAAAAACTAAACTTACCGAAGAGGTGATACTTGGCTTAGCAACTGGTAGTACGCCAAAAGAATTGTACAAAAAGCTAGTTAGTATGTACAAAGCGGGTGAAATCAGTTTTGAGCAAGTTATTACCTTTAATCTTGACGAATACCACCCCATGTCGCACGATAGCGAGCATAGCTATCACCACTTTATGAATCAGATCTTTTTTGATGCTGTAGATATTAAGGCTGAAAATACATGGATACCTAGTGGAGAAGTAGAGAAAGCACAGATTGAATCACATTGCAGAGAGTATGAGCAACAGATAGTAGATGTAGGTGGAATAGATCTTCAGTTATTAGGCATTGGAACGAATGGGCATATTGGTTTTAATGAGCCTGGTTCTACAATCGATTCTGTTACCCGTTATGTTGAATTGGATGAACAAACAAGAATAGATGCAGCTGCTGCCTTTGGTGGAATTGATAATGTACCAAGAAATGCTATATCTATGGGTATAGATACCATCCTAAAAGCAAAAGAAATTGTACTAATGGCGTGGGGAAGTGGTAAAGCAGAAATTATTAGAGACTGTCTATTTGGAGAAATTACCGCAGTTAAACCTGCTACATTTTTGCAAAAGCACCCAAATGTACACATTGTATTAGATCGCGAAGCTGCGGCCTTAATTGATGTAGATTAAAAATGATTATAAAAATCCCCAATAATACCCCAACACAAAACAAAGGAGTTATGATGAAAAAAATACTAACATTAATGGTAGCTGCATTTCTAGTGATGCCAAGCGTGCTTTTTGCACAGCCAGAAATACCTGTAGAGCAATGGAAAAATAGAACTATTTTGTTGATTGGGGCACATCCTGATGATGATGGTGGCTCGCACGGTACCATGGCTACCTTACAAGCGAATGGTAATCAAGTATATGTATTGCTACTAACAACTGGTAACGTGGGCACAAGCGATCCAACCATGACTAGAGATCGCCTTTCTCAAATTCGTCGCCAAGAAGAAGTTGACGCATTAAAAGAACTAGGAATACCAGAAGAAAATTACATTAACCTTGGGTATACCGATGGAATGCTTGAGTTTGCTGATCGCGAAGAAGTTGTAAAGCAAATTGTGTATTGGATTAGAAAATTGAAACCTGAAACATTAATGAGTTTTGATCCTGGTTATGGTTACCAACAATGGCACAAAGCTGATCACAGAGCTGCTGCATACCTAGCTGTAGATGCTGCGCGTGCTGCTGAATGGAGATTAATTTTTCCAAGCCAAATTATAAATGAAGGCTTAGAGCAGCACAGTGTTACTGACTATTTATTTTATAGCACAACAGGTGATGGTAAAAACACAGCAGTTGATATTTCTAAATTTGCAGAAAATAAAGTACGGTCATTAACAAAATATGTGAGCCAGTTTACTTCAGGCTTTAGTGACTATAGAGGTCCAAAGTTAAGTGACCTACCAGGAAATGAAGGTAAAGAGTTCGAAGATCGTATGCGTAAGCGTATTTTCGAAAGAGATACTATAGATGGTAAGCCAGTTGAGCGATTCCGTTATTACAAAGGCGCACCTGATGGAGCCGGATCAAGAAGGAATTAATTTCATCTTCATTTTATAGGAGTAATAAAAGCAGTAAGTTGTATAGCTTACTGCTTTTTTTAATTTAGGTACATTATTTAACTTAAAATAAATGCTTATTTAGCATAAAATGCCTTAATTAGCGAGCTTTGGAACACATCCTGATTGTATTAACCGGAACAGATAAATTAAGGTAAGAATAACATTTTAATAGGAACGGAATTATAACGGTATGCTACTTTTCGCATATCTTGGGGATAATAAGGATAGTGACGCACCTATTAAAGAATTAGAGTGTGTGGCAAAGATACGCGCTGGTGACGAACAAGCTTTTGAAGAGCTTTTTTTTGAGTACTACAATCAGTTAAGTAAATTTGCGAATACTATTACAAAATCGAGAGAGTATGCTAGAGATACGGTACAAGACGTATTTCTAAAAATTTGGCGGAATCGTGCAAATTTTGAAATCCGTGTTTCTATCAAAGTGTATTTATACCAAGCTGTACGCAACCAAGCCCTAAACCTTCTAGAGAAGCAAAAAACAAGGCAACGTCTTGTTGAAAATATACAACACGAAAGGGGAGTGTATGAGTCTTATAGTAATGAAGGTCATAATGCTGATGATACAAAGGTAAATGATTCTAATACTTCAGAAGCAGCTTTAATACGAAGAGTGTGGGAGCTAGTAGAGCAAATGCCAGAACGCCGTCGCTTAGTATTTGAACTACATCGAAAGCATGGTTTAAGCTATAAAGAAATTGCTAAGGTATTAGAAATAGCCCCAAAAACTGTAGAGAACCATGTGGGGCAAGCTCTTCAATTTATTAGAGACCATATTGATATTAAAAAATATGATAATTCTTAGGGGTAGAGCGGTTTTCATCTGTCTAACAATAAACTAGGAATCTCAAAACATCTCAAAATAACCGAATTGAATACGAAACTTCTGGTCAAATACTTGGCCAATGAGTGTAATAACGAAGAAATTAAAGCCATACGCGCTTGGCTCTCAGAAGACTCTGAGAACGAGAAAACTATGCGCGACATTGAGAGAATTTGGGAAGTTTCTGCAAAAAAAGACGCCGCGGATGAGAAATTTAATACCGAGTTGGATTGGGCAGTGCTACAACATCGAATTGAAGATAAAAACCTAATAAGTAGTACTCGTACAATCGGACGTGACACAATCCTTTCTCTAAACTCTAGCTGGGCTGTTGCTGCGCGTGTTGCTGCAATATTTATATTAGCCGCTTTAGTTGGTACCTACACCTACAAAACTTTTTATATACAACCAGCTGTAGAAAGCGAGAATATTTTTAGAGAAATAACCATGGCAAAAGGTCAGCGTGGTGGGGTAACTCTTTCTGACGGAACTAAGGTATATTTAAATTCAGACAGTAAAATTTCTATACCAAATGTATTTGCCAACGATTTGCGTGAAGTACATTTAGAGGGCGAGGCTTATTTTGATGTGGCTAAAAATCCAAATCGTCCATTTATTATTAAGGTAGATGGTGCTGTGGTGCAAGTTTTAGGAACGTCATTTACAGTACGGAGCTATGCCGGCGAAGGTGCAGTACAAACGGTTGTAGAAGAAGGTGTGGTTTCGTTTAGGGCAGAAGGTAAGACATTAAATGAAGGCGTTATTTTAACAAAAGGGAAGTTGGGCCGACTCAATTTAGCCAGTAAGGAAATTGTTAAAGAAACGGTAGATGATTTAGAATTGTATTTAAGCTGGAAGGAAGGCTACTTAAAGTTTAATGAAGCAACGATGAAAGAAGTAGCGCGGCAACTAGAGCGCAAATATGACATAGAGGTTTCGTTTGCTACAAAAGAAATTGCTGATTTACGTTTAACAGCCGAGCTAAAAAGCCGGTCTATTAATAGCGTACTACAAACAATATCAATATCACTAGGGCTGCAATACAAGCTCGATAACGATAAAGTTAAGTTCAGCAATCTAAAAGAAGGTAATCATAACAACTATGAGTAAACGTAGATTTACTTCAAATTTTGGAAGCGCTTTTATACTAAAAGAGCTTATAAAAATACTAAATAATAACTAGTTATAGAGGACACGCATGAGAACAAAAGTTACCAATATGATACGGACGGCTGTGTGTTTTTTCTTGGTGGGGGCTTTAACACTCCACCTTGGGGAAGCATCAAGTGCTAATGCACAGCTAATAACATCCTTATCTAATAAGTTACAAACCAAATATTACTCTGTTGAGTTATACACCAATAGTATTCCTGAGCTACAGAGTGTTATTACGGTTAAAAAGAAAGATGCACTTCTTAGTGAAGTGATTAAGGATATTGCTCAAAAATCTAACTTAGGTTATGCGATAAACTCTGAAATGGAGATTCTTAACAAGCGTATAAATGTAGACCTCAAAGATATCTCTACAGGAGATGCTCTACAATACGTGCTACTAGGAACTGGTTATGAAGCAGCTATCTCCAATACTAGAGAGCTATTGCTACTAAAAACACCTGCTGCTGAAAAACAAATTGAAGCAGTTCAAAAGAAATTAACAGGACTTGTACAAGACGCTTCTACAGGGGAAAGTATTCCTGCTGTAAACGTATTTGTAAAAGGTACAAACATTGGAACAAGTACTGATAATAATGGTAACTTTGAACTTACTGTGCCAGACGATGCGGAGATCTTAGTATTCCGTTTTGTAGGTTACAAGTTGTTAGAAGTGCCTATTGTTAGTGGCCAAAACTATTATGAAGTAAATTTAGTAGAAGATCTAGTGTTCTTTGAAGATTTAGTAGTTGTAGGGTACGGTACTCAGCAACGTTCTGAAGTAACTGGATCTGTAACTTCAATTAGAACAGAAGAAATTCAAAACGTTCCAGTTTCAAGTTTTGAGAATGCACTTCAAGGTAGAATGGCTGGTGTAAACGTAGCTGAGTCTACTGGTGAGCCAGGTTCATCGCCACAAATTCTTATCCGTGGTACTGGTTCTATTTCTGCAGGTAACGATCCATTATATGTTATAGATGGTGTTCCTGTTGCAAAAGCTTCAAGCTTGCAGCCAAGTATTAGCACACAAAGAGCTTCTTTCCAAGCGCCAAGAGCTAACCCTATGTCTACGCTAAACCCTAACGATATTGAGTCTATTGAAGTTCTTAAAGATGCTTCTTCAGCTGCAATTTATGGTTCTAGAGGTTCTAACGGTGTTATTTTAGTAACTACCAAAAAAGGACAAGCTGGTAAAACTAAAGTCAATTTTAGTGGTTACGGTGGTGTTTCTACTGTGTTTAATAAACCAGACATAATGAACGCTGAAGAGTTGATTGCTTACACCAAAGATTCGCGTAACAATACTTATGAGCAAGATATTGCTGATGGTAAAGTACCAGCGAACCCTAATTATAACCCTAACACGAACGCAGGTCGCCCAGCTGTTGGTGATCCTGGTTATAGTGCAAACTACTTGATTCCAGAATCAATGGTTAACTGGGATGGTACCGATACTGATTGGTTAGATCTTATATTTAGTAATGCAACTATGCAGAACTATGATTTAAGTGTTTCTGGTGGTAATGATGTATCTACTTACTATTTCTCTACAGGTTACTTAAGCCAAGAGGGTGTTTTAGATGGTTCTGAATTTGACCGTTACACAGTAAAGTTAAACTTAACACACAAGTTAAGTGACATGATTGAATTAGGCACTTCTATCAACACTGCACTTACTCAGCATGATAGATTACCAGCAAACTCACCTTACTTTGGTACACCTCCAGGTATTGTTTACTCAGCTTTGGTGCATTCCCCAACTGTTAAGCCATACAATGCAGATGGAACATTTAACCAAACAGACAACCAATCACATCTAGGCGGTGCTACTACCTCTGCAAGTAACCCATTAGCAATAATGAACTACATTGAAGAAGAGTTTAACCAAACTAGAATATTTGGTAATACGTACGGTCAGTTGAACATAAATGAAAATTTAAGTTTCAAAACCTTAGTTGGTTATAATATTGACAACTCTGACCAGTCTTTTTATAGTGGAACAAAGTTTTTATACCGCGACCAAACTACATCTAACCCGTTTGCACAAAGTGGTGCCGGTAAGAGCTTTAACTGGTTATGGGAAAATACAGTAAACTATTCAAAAACTTTCAATAACGATCACTCTGTAAATGCTGTTGTAGGTTATTCAGCACAAAAGCAGACAGATCAAATGAATGTTATTTATGCTAGAGGCTTCACAGATGATCAGATTAAAACCGTAAATGGTGGTATTATTTCTGGTGGTGACGACCTAAAAGAAGAGTGGAGTATTGCTTCTGCACTTGCAAGAGTTAACTATGCATACAAGAGCAAGTATCTATTTACTGGTACTATCCGTTCAGATAGATCTTCACGTTTTGGTGCAGATGATCAAACAGGTATTTTCCCATCATTCTCGGTTGGCTGGAGATTAACTGAAGAGTCATTTATGCCAGGTAGAGATGTATTTAATGAACTTAAATTACGTGCAAGTTATGGTGTAACTGGTAACTTTGAGATTCCAAACTACGGCTCGATTGGTCTGTTAGGAACAGCAAACTACCCATTTGGGAATAGCGTGAACATTGGAGTTGGACCAACAACATTAGCAAACCCAAATCTAACATGGGAAACAACCTATCAGCTAGATCTTGGTGTTGACTATGCCATGTTAAATGACCGTATTTATGGTTCATTCGACTATTACCAAACAACTACAAAAGATTTACTTCTATTTGTAAACGTACCTGCCTCAACTGGATACTCTACAGCACTAACCAATATTGGTGAGGTAGAAAATAATGGAGTTGAGTTCTCCATCACTACAAGAAACCTAGTTGGTAACTTCCAATGGGCTACAGACTTTAATATTGCTAAAAACAGTAATAAAGTCACAAAGCTAGGCCCTGAAGGTGATCCAATCTTGAGTGCTGGTGCTGCAGGCAACCGCCATATTACAATGATAGGCGAAGAGATTGGTAGTTACTACGGATATCAAGTTGCAGGTATTTACCAAAACCAAGCAGAAATTGACGCTGATAATGCAGCTGCACCTGGCGGTAGATATGACTTATTAGCTCCAAACCCACGCCCAGGTGATTTTAGATTTAAAGACGTTGATGGCGATGGTAAAATTGATGCAAATGATAGAACAGTTATTGGTAGCTACCACCCTGATTTCACCTATGGTATTACTAACCGCTTTAATTACAAAAACTTTGATATGAGCGTGTTTATTCAAGGTGTTCAAGGCCGTGATGTGATGAACTTAACTAGCCGTCACATGCTTAATGGAGAGGCTAACTTTAACTCTTACTCAGCAGTTAAAGATCGTTGGATGTCAGAGTCTAACCCAGGTAACGGTGAGCACCCAAGAGCAGATCGTAACTCTGCATCACACGGAAATAACAATAGAGAGTCATCTTATCAGGTTGAAGATGGTAGTTATTTGAAAATCAAAAATGTGACTTTAGGCTATACATTGCCACAAGATAAGTTTGGCAAATATGTTAGCAGAGCTCGTATATATGTATCAGGATCTAACTTAGCAATGTTTACAAAATACATTGGCTTTAACCCAGAAGTTAGTTTACAAACAAACAGCTTAACCCCTGGTGAAGATTATGGTGCATATCCATTATCTAGAACTATCCAGGTTGGTATAGACCTCGCATTTTAATAAGAACTTATAAACGGATAATAATGATGAAAAAACGATTATTAATATTACTTATTCCCATGCTGGTTCTATCCTGCGGGGAAGATTTTACGCTACTGAGTCCTATTTCTGAAAGAAATACGGAAAGTTTCTATAAGACTTCAACCGATTTTGAAGCCGCTATTGTAGGTGCTTATGACGCCCTACAAAGTAACGGTACATTCGGTGTGAATTATATTCTACTTATGGAAATGCGAGCCGATAACGGCCAAAACGCAGGTGGAGCTACAGGGTTAGCTGCATCACTACAACAGATTGATGATTTTAAAGAAATCCCAACTGCTGGTGAATTCAAAACTACTTGGGCAGAAACCTATAAAGGGATTTCTCGCACTAACTCTATTCTATCAAGAATAGATGATATTACCTTTCCAAATGAAAATTTAAAGAAGCAAATAAAGGGTGAAGCTCTCTTTATTAGATCTTTATTATACTATCACTTATCAGTGATATTTGGAAACGTAACAGAGCAATTTGAAGAGGTAGCATCTTTAAATTTTGAAATCAACCAAGTGCCAGCAAGTACAATATTTGCTCGTATTGCTTCAGACTTAACAGAAGCTGAAGGGTTACTGCCAGCAACTACCAACAATGGTAGAATTACAAGTGGTGCCGCGGCAGCCTTGTTAGGTAGAGTATATTTGCAAGATGGTAAGAAAGCAGAAGCAGTAGCTCCTCTTCAAAGAGTAGTTGATTCTGCTAAATATGAATTAGTAGACGATTACAAAAATATTTGGGGAGTAGATAACAAACTAAATAAAGAGTCTATCTTCGAAATTCAGTATAAATCTGGAAGCAGCGAAGGAAGTTCATATACCGACATGTACACACCAAATGGTAAAGGTGGTGGCGTTGGTGGTGGAGTTTCTCCGGTAAGCCCTACTACTGATGTAAGAGGTTTATTTGATGCTGCAGCATTACTTGGCGACGAAAGAGCCGCTGGTACTATTGCAATATCTGTAGATACTACAGCAACACCTAACGATACTACCTTTTACGTGGGTAAATTTGATAGTAAACCTACTAGCGCTTTTGATGCAGATAATAACTGGATTGAAATTCGTTATGCGGAAGTTCTACTAAACTTGGCTGAAGCATTAGGCGAAGGCATTCCTGCGTATAATCTCATTAATGAAGTTAGAGATCGTGCTGGTTTACTTCCTATTTCAGCAGTTACTCCAGGTACTTTTGAAGAAAAATTACTTAATGAGCGACGCTTAGAATTTGCTTTCGAAAACAAGCGTTGGGCAGATCTATTACGCTTTGGCAAGGCTAAAGAAGTAATGGCAACGCACCTGAATATTACACAGGCAGAAGTTAAATTGTTATTCCCTATTCCACAGGGTGAAATTGATGTGTCTCCAGATAAAATGACACAAAATTCTGAACATAATTAAGATATAGTAGTAGTAGTAGCTCTATCTCTCTTGCTGGGGCGGCCTGACGGCTGCCCAGCTATTTAAACAAACCAAAAACAAGATTAAAGATTTAGTAAAATGAAAAAATATTCAATTGCACTATTAATGATGTTTTGCATTGCCACGATGTCGGTAATTGCTCAAAACAAAACTACTGATGACGATAGAATCAGGGTTATAGCTATATTTGCACACCCTGATGACGGTGATGCTAAAATGGGTGGAACTGCTGCACTTTTAGCTGAATTAGGCTATGCAGTAAAGTTTGTTGCTATCACCAATGGCGATGCTGGTCACCAATCAGAAGGTGGTGGCGCTCTTGCTAAAAGAAGACGTGCAGAAGCTCAAGAAGCTGCTCGTAGACTAGGTATTGATGAGTACAAGGTTCTAGACAATCATGATGGCGAACTATTGCCAGAACTACACATCCGCCAACAAGTTATCCGTGAAATTAGAACTTGGAATGCTGATATAGTATTAGGTTTACGTCCTAACGATTACCACCCTGATCACAGATATGCTGGCGTATTAGTACAAGATGCCGCTTACTTAGTGGTAGTACCAAATGTTACCCCAGATACTCCACCTCTTACAAAAAACCCAGTATTCCTTTATATGGAAGATGGTTTCCAAAAGCCAAATCCGTTTAGCCCAGATATTGTAGTAGGTATTGATAAAGTAATTGATAAAAAAATTGATGGCCTAGATGCTCACGAATCACAAATGTATGAGTGGTTACCATGGGTTAGTGGTAGATTAGACCAAGTTCCAAAAGACAAAAAGCTTAGAAAAGAAATGGTTAAAAGAGGTTACGTAGAAAGAGGTACCCTTTCACCAGAGAAGAAAAAAGCTTTAGAAAAATGGTATGGCAAAGCTGAAGGCTCTAAGTTTAAATATGCAGAATCTTTCGAGATTTGCGAATATGGCAAGCAACCTACAGAAGCAGAAATTCGCGAATTATTCCCAATGTTCAGTAAAAAATAATTCACAGAAGCTGTGAATAAACCATTCATTATTTAAAAATAATTTCATGAAACGGAACTATTTCATTGTTGGCCTAATATTACTGGTTTTCTTTGTTATTTCATTTTTGACCAATATATTAGGCGCCCTTAACCCAGCAGTAACAAAAAGTTTTGCCCTTTCTAACACCATGGTTAGCTTTCTTCCACTTGCATTTTTTATTGCATACGGGGTAATGTCTATACCAGCAGGTTTTATGGTAGAAAAATGGGGCGGAAAAAGAATGATGGTACTAGCATTTATGCTAGCTTTTGTTGGTGCAATGTTATTTGTTCTGTTTCCAAGCTTCAATGTATTCCTCATCTCACTATTTACAATTGGTGCAGGAATGGCTGCACTACAAGTTGTGATAAACCCTCTTCTAAGAGTTTCTGGTGGGGAAGCAAACTTTGCTTTTAACTCAGTTGTAGCTCAACTCATATTTGGTTTAGCTTCTTTTCTAAGTCCACTCATGTTTTCATATTTAGCAATAAATATTGAGCAGGGCAACGTAGATAAACCATTTATTGGCTTGATGACAGGCCTTGTGCCAGAGTCTATGCCTTGGTTGTCTGTTTACTGGGTGTTTGCTTTAATAGTTCTAATAATGGTTGTTGTAATTGCTGTAACTAAATTTCCTGCAATTACTCTACAAGACGACGAAAAAGCTGGATCTAAAGCTAGTTATCTAGAGCTATTTAAAAACAAATATGTAATTCTCTACTTCCTTGGCATCTTTGCCTATGTAGGAACTGAGCAAGGCATCTCCTTTTGGATGTCTGGTTTTTTAAGTGAATATCATGGAATTGACCCAAGTAGTGCAGGTGCAAAAGCAGTTGCTAATTTCTGGGGATTAATGACTGTTGGTGCCGTATTTGGGCTAATAGCCATGAAGCTATTTGACAGTAAGAAAGTGTTAAGATGGTTTACCCTAGCCTCAATGGTTTCGGTTTTAGCAGGACTATTTGGCGGAGCAGGAGTAGCAATTTGGGCGTTTTCAATTTCTGGATTCTTCCTTTCAGTAATGTATCCTTCAATTGTATCACTAGGCTTAAATTCGGTTGAAAAACATCATGGTTCTTTCGCAGGAATTCTAATGACTGGTATTGCGGGTGGTGCTGTGGTTCAGCTTCTAATAGGTGGGCTAAGCGATATCTTCACTCTAAAAATTGGAATGATGTTCATCTTTGTGACTTTAGGATATATCCTGAGTATTAGTTTCTGGGCAAAACCATTAATTAGCAATAAAACGATAGACTTCGGCAAAAAATCTGAAGCCTGAGAAATTTAAAATTGATAGACGGTTAAACTAAGTAATTGAAAAAAAGAAATCTTATAGGTATAGATTTAGGCGCAACGAATGTGAGAGTTGCGAGAGTTCTAAACCAAGAAATCGAATCAATTTCATCGCAACCCATCATTCAGAATGAAGACCATACCAAGCTTTTAAAACAAATTATTAGCTTGATAGAAAAGGAAATAACACCAGAGGTTTCTGCTATTGGAGTGGGTGTACCCAGTGTGGTAGATGTTGAGAAAGGGATAGTGTACGATGTGCAAAATATCCCTTCTTGGAAAATGGTACCACTAAAGGACATCTTAGAAGAGCGATTTAACGTTCCCGTTTATATAAACAACGACGCTAATTGTTTTGCCCTTGGCGAGAAATATTTTGGTAAAGCCCAGAACTACAACTCTGTAGTAGGGCTTATTATTGGAACCGGATTTGGTTCAGGCTTAATTATGAATGGGAAATTATTTTCTGGGGCTAACTGTGGCGCTGGGGAAGTAGGAATGTTGCCCTATAAAGATTCCATCTTTGAACATTACTGTTCAGGTCAGTTTTTTGAAATCCATAAAAATACTGACGGTTTAACCGCATATAGTAAAGCCCTAGAAGGTGATAAAGAAGCTCTTGAAATGTACAAGGAGTTCGGTACCCACGTAGGCAACGGTATAAAAGCGGTAATGTATGCTTTTGATCCCGAAATAATAGTATTAGGTGGCAGTGCAAGTAAAGCTCTTGCTTTATTTGAGCCACAAATGCGTGAGGCAATGTCTGATTTTGCCTACACACAATCATTAGAGAAAGTTAAAATAAGTGTCTCAGAGCTAGACCAAGTGGCCATTTTAGGTGCTGCAGCTCTTGCTCTAGACCAACAAATTCCAACTAAATAGGAAATATGTAATGTATAAACACATCGCACAACGCATGAAACTTAGTTTGTTAGTCGTTGGATTATTAGGAATACTGATTGGCTGCGGAAATAGTGGAACTAGCACTTTAGTTCCCATTACGGTAGAAAATAATACACCGGGTACCCCACAAGTTTTTGGTATTCCAATACCGAAAGGTGAATTATTCTCTCCAGATCATGTACGCGTATTATCTTCAAGCGGCAAAGAAATTCCTTCACAAATTACAAAAGTAAGTACCTGGGCACCTGCCGATAATAGCCTTAAATGGATTTGGGTATTTTTCTTTACCGAAGAAGGAACCGACTATAAAGTTGAGTACGGTAATTCAATAACTAATGGCCGTAATTACGATCAAGTTCTTACCGTTCGTAATAACCAAAGAGAAACAGGTGAAGTTGAAGTTGATACCGGACCTCTTAGGTTTATGGTTAAGAAAGGTGAAGGTGGTGGCTTTTTTAATGCCCCAGCTGGTAGTGGCTTTTTAGATAAAGTAGAACTAGATATTGATGGCAATGGTTTTGATGAATCAGATGTTATTGCAACAGGTGAGCCTGGCCGTAGTTCATTTTTAGATTTGCTAGATGATGCGGGTTTAGATCGCTCTAAAGCTGTTGTTACTCGTACACTAAAAGAGCTTGGAAGTGGCCCTTTACATGCAATTATTAGAGTAGAAGGCGATTATCATTATAACAGAAAAGACAATAATTCTGCGCCTTTTGTAACTAGAATTCATGCTTATGCAGGCAAAAGTTTTATTAAAGTACAGCATACCTTTGTTTATACTGGAGAGCCAGATCATCATAAAAAACAAGATGGCGAGTACGCTGTTATTGCCACTAAAAATGGCAAGTTAATTGATGAAAGTGTACTATCTAAAGACCCAGGTTTTACAAAACCTAATGATAGAATTGCTGCTTTAGGACTCTCTTTAAATTATAACATGGCTAAAGAAAAGACTATTACCACAGCTTATTATGATGGTAAATGGTGGAATGAAGATGGCAGTAAAGTTGTGCAGTCACCATTAAAAGGTAATGCTTCGGTACTACAAACAGGGCCAAATCCATCACAAATACCACCGTTAGCAAATTCATCGCCTGATGAGAGATTAGACGGAGTGTTTACATCTACTGTATCGGTTGGCGGTAGCAAAGATATTAATGCAGAACGTGCGCCAGGTTGGTTAGATATATCTGACAATAAATGGGGCGTAACTGTTGGTTTTAAGAGTTTCTTCGAAGAATATCCTAAAGAAATTAAAGTAGATGACGAAGCTAATAAGCTTACTGCTTACATCTGGACTCCTTCAGTAGAGCCATTGAGCTTTGCTAAAAAGGATAACAAGAATGATAGTGGAATGATTGCGAATTTTGCGCAAGGAGTAGCTAAAACAACTGAGATGGTATTTAGTTTCCATAAGAAAAGCACTAACGAGCAGATTGAAAAAACAGCTCTGAGCTTTATGAAAGCGCCTGTTACTCATGCCGAGCCAGAATGGTATACTAAAAGTGAAGCATTTGGTAAAATGATGGCACGTACAGATAAATATGCTACTTACGAGCGTGGATTAGACTACAAATTTAAGTGGATGAAGTTTAACCAAAGTTGGGAGCCTTGGTATGGTATGCTTAATTATGGCGATAATTTAACGTATTACTATAATTATAACTGGTCTCAGTGGACGAACAACGAGCCTGGTAACGATTACATGTGGTGGTTACAGTACATTAGAACTGGTAATCCTAAATTTCACAGAATGGCACAAGCAGCTAGTATGCACACTATGGATGTTGATAATATCCATTGGCCGAAAGATTACCACTACATTGGTGGTGAAAACGAATCTATTTTAGCTTTCCAAGCAGAAGAACTTCCAAAAGGTTCACCTTATGTTGGTATGGGACGTCGCCATGCAGACCAACACTTTACATCGTTGCTTAGCGCACACGTTTGGGTACCAGGTTGGATTAGCTCATACTACATAGATGCTAACCACAGAGGCTTAGAAGTAGCTAAAGAAACAGGTGATTATTACGTTCGAAGAGTATTTGGCGATCATGGTTTACGTGGGCGTAGATTATACTTGTCCGTTTGGAACCTTGCTGAAATTTATGACGCAACCAAATTGCCTAAGTATGGCGATGAGTTAAAAGAACGTGTTGACCTAATGCTCGAGCTTCAAAATCACCCAGATCAAGGCGGTGAAGTTGTGATAAACCGCTATGGCTACTCTCAAGTATATGTGGCTAATGGATTAAGAAAATATTACCAGCTTACTGGTGATGAAAATATTAAAACAGCAGTAGTAGATAACGCTCGCCGTTTAAGAGATAATCCTGGTCTTGATCATCAGATGGAATCATACTTATCATCTATTAGTAGTATGGTACTTGGTTACGAATATTCTGGCGAAAAAAGCTTACTTGACGAAGCTGTTAAAAGAGCAAAATATCTTAAGACTGATAAATTAGCTCAAGAATTTGATTCCTATGAGAACCAAAGAATTCTAGCGGATGCTCTAGAAGAAGCGAGTAATTTCCCAGGTGATCCGGGTGCACGTCGCCCACCAATTTGGCAAATAACAAATGGCTTAAGAGTATTTGGATGGACCAGCATCTATAACGTACCTTACCTAGAATACTGGATGAACGAAGCAAACTATCCAGCTGATAAATAATTAATAAGAAATAAATGTATGCTACCTTTTAGAGGACGCTTAGGCTTTTTTGCAGGACTAATAGTATTTATAATAATGTTATTCATTCCTGCGCCTGAGGGCCTTTCTGATGCAGCATGGAAAACAGCTGCGGTTACAATATTAATGGGAATTTGGTGGATCACAGAAGCCATTCCTATTGCTGTAACAGCGCTTGTTCCCATTATTTTATTTCCAACTTTAGGTGTTTTTAGTATAGGTGCTGCAACTGCGCCCTATGCTAATCCACTTATTTTTCTATTCTTGGGTGGTTTTGTTATAGCCATAGCCATGGAGAAATGGAACCTCCATAAACGGATTGCAATTAGCATTGTAAGTTTTGTAGGTATAAAACCCTCCTCCATTATCATAGGGTTTATGATAGCCGCTGCATTTCTAAGCATGTGGGTTAGTAACACTGCTACCGCTATTATGATGCTACCAATAGCTATGTCTATTCTCGATCTAATTGAAAGAGAAGAAGGTGAAAGCAAAATTAATTTCGAAATAGTACTCATTCTAAGTATTGCTTACGCTTGTAATATTGGAGGGATGGGGACTCTTATAGGGACACCACCAAACGCTTTACTTGCTGGTTTTGTACTAGAAAACTATGGAATCGAAATTTCATTTTTTGACTGGATGAAAGTTGGTGTACCTATTGTTCTAGTTTCATTACCACTGATGTACATTTTGCTTACTAAAGTTGTATATCCAATTAAACTGAAAGTTTTACCAGGTGGCGAAGATCTTATAAGAAATCAACTTAAAGAATTAGGTAAAATATCAAACCAAGAAAAAAAGGTAGCGTTTGTATTTATCTCAGCTGCGCTGATGTGGATATTTAGACCACTTATAGCAGACCTAATACCAGGGCTTTCAGACGCAGGTATTGCTATTGGCGCAGCAGCATTATTCTTTATGATTCCAGCCGATAAGATTGATAATTCGGCTTTACTAGTATGGTCTGATACTGTAAAACTACCATGGGGTGTTCTCTTATTATTTGGTGGAGGCTTAAGCATGGCATCTGCTATTAGTGGCACAGGCTTAGCCAGTTGGATTGGCACTGGAATTGGAGCTTTAAATACCTGGCCAATCTTACTCATTATTGTAATTGTTATTACACTTATTGTCTTTTTAACTGAAATGACAAGTAATACTGCTTCAACCGCTGCATTCTTGCCTATATTGGCTTCTGTAGCAATTGGTTTAGGCGAGAATCCTTTATTATTTGCAATCCCCGTAGTATTTGGTGCAAGCTGCGCATTTATGCTACCTGTGGCAACACCGCCCAATGCTATTGTGTACGGAAGTGGAAAGATTACGATACCTGAAATGTCGAAAGCTGGTCTATGGCTAAACCTTACGTTCATTTTAGTACTAACTGTAGCCTCATACACCATCATTAGTTGGGTATTCGGTATAGAACTCGGCGTACTACCAGATTGGGCACTTAAAAATTAGCTTTGAGCTTTGAGGGCTGAGATGTTGTCAATTCTGAATTAACTTGACCATTAGTTCAAATTATTCGTCTGTCCATTTATATCGGGGTAAACAGATTAAGAATATGTATCGGTGGGCAGGATTTTTTTATAAATAATGTATTTAAATCCACCGAAATTACGGCTAAATTTATTTTAGGAACCCCAAAACAATCAATTTCTGAAATTGTGAGTTCGTAAGCCCTCCCTCTGAAATCAAACAAATCCCAATACTTCGGGAAAGACACAAGTAGTAAGACACGAGAAACTAATAATTTTCTTAAAACTCATTCTAGAATCTTAAATCTTATATCTTAAGTCTAGTTTTATTCCTTGAGTAGTGGATTAATAAGCCTAAAACTTTCCACACCCACATTAAACAGTAAATCCAAAACAGAACAATTCGGTTCAAATCCTGGGTAGGCTTGCCTATAGGTGGGATGTTCTTTTAATGCCTGCTCAGCCTTAGAGCTTTGGCGCTGATAATTTTTAGATTGATGCTCTAAATACAGCGTTTCATAACCCAAATTCTTTAAACACTCGTCAGGGAAAGTGCTATATCCCTCTACATTACTAGCCAACTCAAATTGGATATCAATTTCTAAATAGGTCAATATCCGCTTGAAAAAATAAAGATTGAAATCGAGTAATGTTTCAAACTCATACGCCATTTCAATATCGTGGCGAATCTCATCCGCGTAATAATCGAAGTAAGTGGCATCATTGTAGTTATAAGCCAAAGTATTCCAAAAAAGTTTAAACCATCGTTGGGTTGAATCTAAACGAACATCTTTGGTAGCTTTTTTACGATCTTCACTTAGAATAGGTAGGTTTAGCCATTGCGTACCATCCTCAGCACGAACCTCAATTCGGTGCGTTCTGCCCTTGCGCGACCATTTCTCAACATCAAGCAATATAACTCGATCTGCTTTAAGCATTGAAACAAGGTCAAATAAATTGGGGGCGAATTGTGGGGTTATAAGTGCTAAAGCCAATACAGAATTATATAGAATAAGGGTTGGAATTAATTCATAACTGTAACTTAACAAAATACATAATTCAAAATTCAGCAATTAAAATTTCTTATATTTCCCTCTTAGTTAATTTGCAACCACATAAAGAATAAACATGAGCGTTCGCGTACGTTTTGCTCCTTCTCCCACAGGATTTTTACACATTGGCGGTCTCCGCACAGCCCTTTATAATTATTTATTTGCCAGACACCATGGTGGTACTTTCATACTTCGTATAGAAGATACCGACCAAAGTAGATACGTAGAGGCAGCTGAACAAGATATTATCGACTCGCTAGAATGGGCGGGTATGACCATAGATGAAGGTCCAAATAAGCCTGGTAAAGTAGGCCCATATCGCCAAAGTGAGCGTAAAGGAATGTACCTAGATTATGCTAAAATGCTAGTTGAAAGCGATAATGCTTATTACGCATTCGACACGCCAGAAGAAATTGACGAAATGCGGGAGCGATTAAAAGCATCTGGAAATCCTTCTCCAAGCTATGATTCAATCACCCGACAGTCTATGAAAAACAGCCTAACTCTACCTAAAGAGGAGACCGAACGCAGACTTAAAGCAGGTGATGATTATGTGATTCGATTAAAAGTACCCCGCAGAGAAACGGTTAGATTTGAAGATATTATTAGAGGGGTGGTTTCCTTCGAAACAGCAGGCTTAGACGATCAAGTACTGATGAAATCAGACGGGATGCCAACCTACCACCTTGCAAACGTAGTGGATGACCATACCATGGAAATAACGCATGTAATTAGAGGGGAAGAGTGGTTGAGCTCTACGCCCAAGCATTTGCTACTCTATAAAGCTTTTGGTTGGGAGCCGCCAGTAATGGCGCATTTGCCGCTAATAATGTCGCCAAGTGGGGGGAAACTATCTAAACGAAAAGCAGAAAGTGAAGGAATTCCAATAAACACCAAAGATTATATTACTGGTAATTATGAGCCAGAGGCATTAATTAACTTTTTGGCGTATTTAGGTTGGAGTCCTGGTGATGATTCAGAAATTCATAGCATTGAAGAAATGTGTAAGCTCTTTACACTGGAGCGAGTGAGCAAAGGTGGGGCAGTGTTCAATTATAAAAAGTTGATGTGGTACAACGAGCATTACATCCGTGCAATGTCTACTGAGGAGTTATTGCCAAGAGTGAAAGCATCAGCCAAAGCTACTGGTTTAGATATTAAAAGTGATGAATACCTTTCAAAAGTAATTGAGCTTGTACACGAACGAGTTTCAAAAATTGACGAATTCGTAAGCATGGGAAGTTTCTTTTTTGAAGCACCAAAAAAATACGATGAAAATGCGGTTAAGAAATGGAAAGAAGATAGTGCACCATTACTGAATGCATTTAAAGCGAAAGTCGAAAATTTCACAGAAACTGAATTTATAGCTGCAACGCTTAAATCTGCCTTAGAAGAAACGGTAGCTGAGCACGAAGTTGGCTTTG
Source organism: Balneolaceae bacterium (assembly GCA_041656135.1). Classification (GTDB taxonomy): domain Bacteria; phylum Bacteroidota; class Rhodothermia; order Balneolales; family Balneolaceae; genus Balneola. Next base: position 90,422 of record JBBAEC010000004.1, read on the forward strand.
GTAAGTTGATGATGCCGCTTAGAATTGCAGTTACAGGGCAAGGTTTTGGGCCTGATTTGTTTGCCTCATTAGAAATGATTGGCAAAGAGGAAGTCTTCTCAAGAATTGACATAGCAATAAATAAATTAGGGTAATAGATATGATAAGATCAGTACTTAATGCAAAAAGAGCATTAGCTGTAATCGGGACAATTTTAATTTTTGGGGTGAGTTGTTCAACAACAGAAGTTGCCCAACAACCAGTTAAAGAACCATCAAAGAAAAGTAGTTCAGAGATAGAAGGTCTCGCAGAAATAATCGAAACATCACCAACCTTCTCTAAAACTATTACTGGTTTCACACTTTACGATCCTGTTACAGATTCCATGCTTTACGGTGTTAATGAAGATAAATATATGACGCCAGCATCAAATACAAAGATTTTTACATACTATGCCGGCTTAAATGCATTAGGTAGTCATATACCTGCACTTAATTATGTGGTTCGTGGCGATTCCCTCATATTTTGGGGAACAGGAGATCCATCCTTTTTGCATCCTGATGACTTTGGTACCACCGATGTGTACGATTTCTTGAATGAATTTGAAGGTAATATCTACTTTTCGGATAGTAACTTTGACGATGATGTTTTAGGACCAGGTTGGGCTTGGAGTGATTATGACGCTTACTATTCCGCAGAAAAAAGTCCATTTCCTATATATGGTAATTATGCGCGTTTTACTATAGAGCGTATTGAGCAAGTACGTGTTGCTGAAGTAAATGGTGAGTATGTGGTGAACCCAAAAATTCTAGGTAAATTCGTAGAAAATGATGGCGTTAACGAAGACGGACGTTTATCAATTTCTCGCGATAGAGTAGGAAATAATTTCGAATACTCCTTCAAATCAGACACTGTTCGTTACCAAACGGATAAGCCATTCCACTATACTCCAGAGCTTATTGTTGAACTGCTGGCGGATACCTTGAATAGAGAAGTGGGCTATCTTGCGGATTATAAAATGCCAGAAGACCGCCAAACTATGTATGGTATGAGAGCCGACAGCCTGTACAAAAGAATGATGTTGCCTAGCGATAATAATTTAGCAGAGCAAATCATGATGATGATTTCAGGAACAATTGGTGACGAATTAAATGTGCGAAAAGGTATTAATTATGTGGTTGAGAATTATTTAACTGACCTACCAGATTCCCCAAATTGGAGAGATGGTTCAGGGTTGTCACGTTACAATTTATTCACGCCACGCACCGTAGCAGCGCTACTAAAAAAGCTGGATGAAAAAGTAGATAACGATGAATTGCTTTTCGATACATTCCCTCAAGGTGGGGTTCAAGGCACTATCCGTAATTTATACAGTGCTCGTGATGGTGGTCCAGCCTATGTTTTTGCCAAAACTGGAACTCTTAGTAATAGCCATTGTTTAAGCGGTTATGTTATCACTGACACAGGCAGAAAGTTAATATTCAGCTTTATGAATAATAACTACGTTATTCCGACCAGAGAAGTACAAAGCCAAATGGAAGAAGTACTTTGGTATATCCATACCAACTTCTAGCTTATTTTTATTTTTTCTTCTGAGTTTCCAATCAAAACCAGCGGCCCTGATGCCACATCAGTTGTGGTAACTTCATGAATGTGGAAGTGGGCGTTGGTGTGGAGATCGTAAATTCCATTTGAGGATTCTGTTAAGATACGCCTGTAGATGTTAGGTAATTCGTTGACGGATTTTCCCTTTAACGGGTAACCTGTTTCAAGTAAATGCCAGCTGTCTCTACTTTGTCCTTTCGAGCGAAGTATTGTTCGCGAAGCAAACAAGCGTAGTCGAGAAATCTAAGAGGTGTTTATTGGGCTCATAGACTTTGTTCATGTTACAGAGATTTCACTTCGTGGGAATCGCTCCGCTCGGTGATCCACTTCGGTCGAAATGAAATGTAGGTGAGTAATATTTCGTTTCCGAATCCCGTACTGTTAACCCAGAATCTCAAGAAGGTTCTGCTTCATAAAGCCTGAAACTGTCAACGAATCACCTAGCATCTACAGCTACCTCTTAGGTTTTAGAATTTATACTGTAATCCAGTTTTTCCAACTTCATAAGTTGTCGTTTTAAAGCCAAGGTTTACACCTAGAGGTTGGAATGTTAACGAAAATGGACCTTTCGGAATCAATCCTAAATATAAACCAAAAGAAAAGAACACATCTTCCAGTTCAAATTGTTTTGAAGCATAGTTTTCGAAATAGCCTAAACTCTCATGCCCTTTATATCTGTTATATAAAACACCCGTACTACCACCCAAGCTAAGTTGAGTATTGTCTTTCAAATTAAAAGAATGGAAAACTTTATTTACTGATAATTTTAACTGGTTGAAAGAGTCAAAATATCTATAACCAATTGGTTGTGAATGTGGATTATTAAAGGCTTCGATGTCATTGCCAAAAGAAAAAGACATCCCGATTGAAAAGCTTTTCCTTGAAAATCCAAAACGGATACCATATACAAGAAATTGATCATGGTCTTAGAGATCTAGATCATCTATTCTGTTTGAACTAGGAAGAAAAAAAGCAGCATCAAACAGGAATCCCGTTTGAATATACCAAGCATTTTCAGAGGTGATTTTCTCGCTTTGCCCAAAAACAAAGTGGGGGACGATTAACAGGCAGAAGATTAAAAGAAAACATGTATAATATTTGTATATTTCTGCTCCAATTCCTTATGATTTTGAATTTTAATTCAAACCTACTTTCTCATATTATAATCATTCTTCCATATCTAGCGCAAGCGTCCGCTTGTGCGGTCAAATTAATTCAACATTTTGAACCACGAATTCGAAGGAATACACTGATGGCTCAGATTTTTGATATTGTTAGGCAAATTCTTCCAACCATTGGAACCAGAGGTTCTAGAAAGCATTACGAACGGGGCGTTCGTAACGAGGTGAAATAATTACAGATATTTTTATTGAAGTGAAAGTGCCTAGAAATTCGCAATTCCAACAACGGCTAAAGCTGGTGGCATTTCAGGATGAGCTATACTGTAGATTGTGAGTATGAATTAAGATATCTATTAACAATTAAACAAATCAATGTTCACTGCTCATTGATAACTGTTCATTGTTAATTGGTCACTGAAAACTTAATTCCAGATTCCTTAATCCCTCAATCACTATTAACCAATAACTAAATATCACTCTGTCTCAAGTTCTAAATCTAAGTCCTCTTCTGTAACAGGAACTTCGTCTAAAGTTCTGATTTTAATATTGAAAGCCGCGTAAAATATTGACATGAATGGGCTTATATAATTAAAGAATGCGTAGGGGAGATAAGTCAAAGTATCTACGCCTAAAACACCAGCATGGTAAGCCCCACAGGTATTCCATGGTACTAAAACGGAAGTGACTGTTCCCGAATCTTCTAAAGTACGGCTCAGGTTTTCTGGGGCAAGATTTTTCTCTTTAAATGTTTCACGGTACATACGCCCAGGTACTACAATTGCCAAATATTGATCGGAGGCTGTGATGTTAAAGAACACACAGGTACCAACTGTTGCAGCAACTAAAGAGCCTGTAGTATTTACTAATGAAATCACTGCTTCAGCAATACGCTTTAGCATTCCACTAGTTTCCATCACCCCGCCAAAAATCATTGCGGAGAGGATGAGCCACACCGTCCCTAGCATGCCAAACATCCCGCTAGAGCTCAGTAAATCATCTACTATAGCATTGCCCGTCTCAATGCTGATACTGCCGTACATGGCAAGCATAACGCCTACATATTTTGACTCAGCAGAGGATTCTGAATAACCAGAAACTTGATGAACAATATCAGGTTGAAATATTAGTGCAAACAGTCCACCTAATAATGCACCGACAGAGATAGCAGGTATTGCAGGTACTTTTTTAACGATTAGTGCAATTACAACAATCGGAACTATAAATAACCAGCCATTTATATTGAATTGGCTAGAGATGGCATTTAATATTTCTTGAGTACTTACAGGCTGTGCTTCACCACCGTTAAAAAAGCCTAAAATGAGAAACAAAATTAAAGTGATGCTTATAGAAGGGACCGTAGTGTACGCCATGTATTTTATGTGCGTAAATAAATCGGTGCCAGCCATTGCAGGGGCTAAGTTTGTAGTATCAGAAAGTGGCGACATTTTATCACCAAAATAAGCGCCTGAAATAATTGCCCCAGCAACCATACCTGTCGAAATTCCCAAAGCCGTTCCAATACCAATTAGTGCAATACCTACCGTTGCTGAAGTGGTCCAAGAAGAACCTGTTGCAACCGATACAACCGCACACACCACGCAAGCAGCCACTAAGAAAATAGTAGGGTTCAAAATTAACAGCCCATAATAAATCATAGCAGGTACAATTCCGCTTAAAAGCCAAGTACCTGCAAGCGAGCCAATAAGTAGTAAAATAATCATAGAGGCCATTGCAGAACTAATACTTTTAACAATGCCCGTTCTAATTTCAGGCCATTTAAAACCAAATTTATATGCCACTATAGAAGCTATGCCAGCAGAGAGCATCAATATAATTTGATTTGAACCATCGAGGGCGGCATCGCCAAAAACTCGAACGTTAATAAAAAGCGCAACAATAAGAAAAATAATAGGAATGAAGGCCTGGAAGAGAGTGGGCTTGGCGTATTTATAAGTCATCTGATATACTTAGTTCGGTTTTTTAACTGTTTAAGATAGTAATTAAATAGTAAGGCATCTATTTAATGAAAAGATTACAAAAGTTGTGCGAAAAATTGAAAAAAATCTAAAGTTGGAAGGATTGCTCCTCTATTACTATGGTAGAATTTGGCTCATATCTACGTTCTACATATTCAATATTTCCCGAATTATGAATAAGAAGAAGTGTTGAACAACGTGTACCATAATTTTTTGTGTTTATAAATATGGATGAAATAGCCCTCTCCATTTCTTTTGTAAGACCTGTTTCTGGCAGCTCAGTTTCTTGAGCTTTGGTTTCATTCATTAAGATATCAAACAAAGAGTTTTTGTCAATAGCATTTTGTTCGATACTCTTAGTGAGCCCGGATTTTGCTATTTCAAGCTTTGGCCATGGCGTATTTAAAAGTGCATTACTCACTCCATGAATCCCAGGCGTAATGGTTGTTGTTAAATTTGAGTAATTAGAATAATGAAGGATGTCCTCTTTATCTCCTATTAAAAGATTAAACCCATTATATAAATGGGCATTATTTTGAATTGAGGAAAGATATTGGCTCGCTGATTGATTCGATTTCAAAAAATTTAAAGCCAAATCTCCACGTGAAGGTGGGTTCTCCTTTAAGTCTGTTAGGTCTCTATAATTTGTGAGCGCTGCCCAACGCCCATTCTTATTCACCCCCATCCAAGTACCTCCAGCTTCAAGATCTTTGCCAGCTAAAACATCAGGGTGACCTTCTTCTACCCAAAATTGAGCTTTTCGAGTAGATCGGCCATAAAACTCATCTCTATTAGCTAGTAATATAAGTGCATAGCTAGGATGTTTTTTGTAGGCGAAGGTAATAAGGCACATAGAATTATTTTTACAGATTGTTTTAAAAATCCCTTTAATCTAAGCATATTCATGCAACCATTTTTAGATTTACCGTACACGGTACTATGTTATTTTCAAACGAGCAACGCTTTAGGGATATTCTGCTATTAAGCCTAGGTTTTATTGGGGTAGTATGGTTTTTTACCGACTTCCAAAAACACTGGGTGCCTTCAACCATATCTATTAATATGGCAGATGAAGAAATTGTTAATATCGCCGATTCCATTTTTAAAAGCTGGGATTATGCACCAATAAATAAGCCATTGAATGTATATCTAGCTAATAAAGAGGTAGGTATGGATTCTCTTCAACGTAAATATGGCAGCACAGTTCTTATAAATAAAATTAATGAACAGCGCTTACAAAAATCCCGACAACTCCCATATTATATCAATGTTGTAACCCCATATTTTGAAGGAGATAGGAGTGAAGAGGCTGTCAGGTTTGAATTGTCAGAAAATGGAGAGCTAGTAAATTTTTCTATTTCATCGGAAGAAATTAATGCCCAAACACCATTCAATCGAGAACTGTTATTAGATGCCTTTCAAAATAATGCAAGTCAATCTTTAGGCCCAGAAACCGAAGACTCTCTAATTGCTGGAGTTTTAGACTTTCAGCATAACCGCGAAAATGCGGTGGAGTTTCAAAATATGAGGGCGTTATTGTTGCGCATTACGGACGGGAAGAGATTCACTTTTAGAGGCTATATGAACACTGATATTATATGGAAAAATGCACAATTCTATATTGATCAAAGTTACTGGAAAGATTTTGAATTTAAACAAGACACTCTAATTATAGATGATAAAGAAGATTTTAAACTAGCACGAGTATTTTTAACATCTAAAGACAGTGTATTTGGCATATATCCTAAGCTAGAAATTGAGTTGCTACCAGGAGGTAGTTTGCGCAAAATGAAAGCTAGCTATTTTGAGATGCCAAAAGTAGTAAAGAGCGATTTAGGAGAAGAACTACATGAGCTAGTAGTACAAATTTCGATACTCATTTTTGGGATTTGGTTACTCATTATATTTTATTTGAGAATTAAAGCCCGTGCTATAGATACCAGCCCAGCCTTAGTAGTGGCCGTGTTAGCAGGCTTTTTGGTTCCCGCTTTATTAGCATTAAAAATGTTAAACAGCATCAGTATTAGTATTGATGGGAGTATTACCAATCAAGTATTTGGGTTGGGCGTACTAGGGGCGTTGAGTTCGGTTGGCTTTTTCTTACTTACTGCAGTTAGTGATTCTATAACAAGGCAATATTGGCCTGAAAAGTTAAAAACTTGGGATTTAGTGCGCCAAGGTATAATTAAAAATAAACCAGTAGGCTGGGCTATATTACGTGGGCTAGCTATTGGCGGGGTGATGGTAGGGGTATTCCTCATGATTCTTAAACTTACACCTAACGCCTATTTACAGAGTAGGGTAGAATTTGTGAGTAGAGAGTATTTGTATGGCGCATTAGCAAATCAACTCGTTTCTCTAGCTATTAGTGTTCTTGTTGTAGTTCCAACTTTTCTCATATTAGTAAACCAAGTATATGGCATGTGGCAAAAAAAATGGGCTATACCCATACTTTCTGGCCTTATTACCATGCTGCTCAATATTATTGTGATTGATGTATCGCCGATTGAGATAAGTCTTTTTATCAGCTTTATTCTTGGTTTTATACTAGGCTTGTTTTATCTCAAATTTGATTTTGTAACGCTTGCTTTGGCATATTATATGTTCTTAAATATTATAAGTGCCGTTACAGGATGGGCAATTTCTGGCTCCCCAGATTTAAACGCTTTCTATGTGTTTATTGGAACTACAGTGAGTTTGCTCGGTTTTGGAATTTATTTCATTATTAAAGGGAATGATAAAAATGAGCTGCCAGATTATATACCCGTTTATTTAGAAAAATTAGCTGAAGAACAGCGTTTTGAACAGGAACTTGATATTGCTAGGCTTGTTCAGCATGCATTTCTACCTAATATAACACCCGAAATTTCTGGTTTTGATACGGCAGTTTTTTGTGATCCTGCAATGGAAGCTGGGGGAGATTATTATGATATCATCCGCATTGATGAGTATAAAGCAAGTGTAGCTATTGGTGATGTAAGTGGGAAGGGAATTAGAGCCGCCTTTTATATGACCTTTATAAAGGGTGTGATACATAGCCTGAGCAATATTTTGCTTTCACCTAAGAAACTGCTAACCCAAGCAAATAGGCTATTTAATAATAATGCTACACGCGGAACTTTTATCACCATGATTTATGGTGTTCTTGATTCCCAAAATAATACATTCACTTATGTGAGAGCTGGGCATAATCCTTTAATGCATAAGAAAGCAAATGGGGAGATAAAATGGCTTCAACCAAAAGGGCTAGCATTAGGAATGGCGGGAGAGGATATATTCAGTAAAGAGTGCGAGGAAGTTACCCTACAGCTCGAAAAAGGGGACGTTTTAGTACTTTACACAGATGGCGTTACCGAGGCACAAAATAGAAATGGTGAGTTTTATGGCGAAGAGAGGCTCTATCAAACACTCAAAAATGAAAAGTCAAAAATGTCATCAGAACTTCTTAACTTGATTGTTAACGATGTACGAGCCTTTTATGGGGAAACTACCCAATACGATGACATGACTTTGGTCGTTATAAAGGTTTAAATCACAATATTTTCTAAACTCGATAATGCATTTTATTAAAAAGACAGGCATACAACTATTATTATTAATTCTATTAGCAAGTACTGCAAGTTGTGCCCAAGAGACCAAATCAAACGCCACAAACTTAGATGCTAAAGAAGAGGAAAGCGTAGAAAGTGAAGCCGTTAATGATCCATCAGGAATAGAATGGGTTTCTTTAGCAGAGGCACAAACGCAAGTGAAAGAAAGCAATAAAATGGTACTCATATTTGGCTATGCTGATTGGTGCCCATATTGTATGCAAATGCGAAAAGAAACTTATACCAACGAAAATGTACGTGAACGACTCTATAAGTATTTTATACCCGTACAACTTGACGCAGAATCAGAAGAGGAATTGGTGTTTAACGGCGAGACATTCAAATCGTGGGAATTTGCCCAATTTGTGCAGCTAGCTTCTTTTCCAACGCATTATTTTATAAATAAAGACGGTGAAATTATTGGTGCACAACCTGGGTTTTTACCATCAGATGTGTTTGGGCCTTTATTAAGCTATATTGGGACAGAGAAATTCGGTGAAATTGGTTTCGAAGAATATCTAAAAGAAACCGAGAACGTTGTTATTGAGCAATAATGAGTATAAGTCAATCTGTTGAAGATTATTTAAAAGCCATTTATGTATTAGAAGAGGAAGGAGGGCGAGCAACCACCACAAATATTGCTGAAGCTCTATCGGTGTCGTCTGCTTCTGTTACCAATATGCTAAAACGATTGGCCGTCCTAAAATTAATTACCCACAAATCATATCGTGGTGCTGAACTCACTGATGCAGGCAAAAAAATTGCACTCGAGATCATTCGGCATCACCGCTTGCTAGAACTTTATTTAAAGGAAATGCTAGGATATTCGTGGGATGAAGTGCACGACGAGGCAGAGAATTTAGAGCATCATATTTCTGAACAGTTTGGTGATACTATTGCAGAACTCTTGAATCACCCAACACACGATCCCCATGGCGATCCCATCCCAACCAAAGATGGTATTGTGCCAGAAATGGCATCTCTTGCAATTACAGATGCCGAACTAAACAAAGATTACCTGATTGGTAGAGTGAAAGATCAAGACCCCGAACTATTGCGCTACCTGGAAAAAACGGGAATTATACCCGGCGTAAAGCTACAAGTTCTTGAAATTGGTCCCTTCGATGGCCCAATTAAAATTACTCTCGAAGGTAAAGAAGTTACTATTGGTAATACCGTTGCAAAAGGGGTTTATTTATTAGAAGGGAAGTAAAATCTGGGCTTATATTTTTGAATTATCATAATGCAATAAAAAAAGGCGACTCCAATGGAATCGCCTTTTTATTAGATAGAAAAAATAGTCAAACGGTTCTACTCAACCCAGTCCGCTGTAAAAACATTGGTATCTCTGGTTCCACCGTTATGACGGTTAGATGAGAAAACAAGCTTTTTACCATCATGAGAGAACATTGGGAAGGAGTCGAAAGTATCATCAAAAGTAACTTGCTCTAATCCTGTACCGTCTGGGTTTATCATAAATAAGTTAAATGGAAATCCTCTTTCGGTATGGTGATTTGAGGAGAAAATAATCTTCTTGCCAGAAGGATGGAAAAATGGCGCCCAATTTGCATTTCCTAAGTTTGTAATTTGACGCATATTAGTACCATCTACATTCACTAAAAATAGCTCCATGTTAGTTGGTTCAACCAAACCTTGAGCTAGAAGATCTTTGTACTTTTTAATCTCTTCGTCAGTTTTAGGGCGTGAAGCACGGAACAATAATTGCTTGCCATCTGGTGAGAAAAAAGCACCGCCATCGTAGCCTAGTTCATTTGTAACTTGGAATACGTTTGAGCCATCAATATCCATAGTATAAAGCTCTAAATCGCCAGAACGATTGGAAGTGAATACAATCTTATCACCTTGTGGAGATACGGTTGCTTCTGCATCGTAACTACGTGAATTTGTAAGAGTGTCTATAATTTCACCATTTTTATTAGCTCTATAAATATCGTAAGTATCATAAATTGGCCAAACGTAAGCACTCCCTGGTTCACGTTCAGGCGCTTCAGGACAACTTATATCTTCCATATGAGTTGATCCATAAACAATAGTTTCATCTGGCAGAAAGTAAGCACAGGTAGTACGACCTAGGTTAGTGCTTATAATTGGTGGTTTTGAACTTGGTGTTTTTGGAGTGGTTGCATCCATATAAAATATTTGATCGCATCCATTTCCCCATTCTCTATTATTAGATTGAAATACGAGTTTCTTGTTGTCATAACTCCAATAGGCTTCTGCGTTGTCAGCACCAAAAGTCATCTGTTTTAAATTTCGTAAATGAACTTCTTGTTCATACTTCAGTGTGTCGGCTTCAGGGTTATAAGCGACTTCTTTTTTAGGTGTGCCGCAGCTTATAAATAGTATAGCAGCGAATACAGGAACTAAAAACTTCATAAATCTCCAATGTATTAAATTAATTTTACGACTAGCTACCAAATTATTGTGTTTATGTGAAGAAAATATGAAGGAGACAATTTAGCTCAGGATGGATAGAATTTGAATCTATTTTGAGAAGTATTAGAGAATGGAACTTATGGAGCTAGTTAGGCTTCAAATATTAAACGTAAATGAAACTAAACAAAGATTATGAAAACGAGATTAATTTTAAGCCTTGTATTAGCAGGAGGGTTATTTCTTGCCTCTTGCAGCAACAAAACAAAAACGGAAAGTCAAAAATTAGGTGACCAAGTATCTAAAACTTTTGAATCTGCCAAAAGCGACATGCAAGAAACTAGAGAGGAGTTTGTAGCAGAGACTCAACAAAAGTTTAGCGAGTTTAATGTGAAAATAGACCAGTTAGAAAGTGATATAAAGAGCCAATCGAAGAAAGTAAGTAAAGAAACTCAAAAACAGATCGATGCTCTAAAAATGAAGCGAGACGAACTCAAGAAGGAATTAGATGAGTTAAATGAATCGAGCAAATCTAATTGGGAACAGTTAAAAACAGGCTTTGCGGACAAACTGGAAAATGCTAAAAAAGAGTACAACGAAATTCTCGAAAAACTCAAAACAGAGTAGAAGAATTGAGATTTATGGCATAAGATGTAAGAAAATTAGATGACTCATTGGTAAAAATTACATTCGAAATTCCTGCCCCACCGCTTTACCTTTCTCTACCTGTAGATAATAATTCAAGTGCTTGGGTTAATATATCTTTACCAAAATGGAAGAAGCGTTCTTGATTTCCCATCCCCAAATATCGAAGAACCTGCCTAAGCTCTGTAAGTAACACAGGGGGACGGGTAACTAAAGAATCTTGTGCAATTATATAATCCCAATCAAGAGGTTTTTGGAATTTGACTCCAGCTTGACGCATCACTTCGCGATACACATTTGCCATTAACCCATACGCAATAGTTGTTGGATGTAGCCCATCTAAGCTAAAAATCCCACCTTTGTAGATTTTGCCAGTATCTTTATGGGCGCGAATAAAATCAGTTGTGAGTGTAACTTCGCCCTGTTCATTTACTAAATGTTCGGTAGCTGGATTTCGTTTTAGTGCGGCAGCAAAGTCGGCAGGATAGCTCCGCAAAATTTCACCACCTAAACGACGATGTGCCATAGCGGCTACATTCTTAGCCATTGGAACTACAAACCAACCATATTCCTTAGCAATTTTACGAATTATTGAATTGTAGGCATCAACAGCTAAATCAACTTGAATAGCTTCGTCTTTTGTTAAATGGGGATGTTTATCAGGATTAAAATCGGCATCCCAAATCCAAAAACGAGTGTAATAATCGAAATAACCAAGGCTTTTACTAGAGATGCTTGAATTTACGCCCCTACAAACGGGGGGAATGGTTGGGTAGGGAATGGTGGGTACAAAAACACGTTTTGCATTTAGTTTAGATACGCGTTCAGCCATATCCCTATATTCTTGTTCAAAATGCTCAGGCCTGTAAATTGAATACTTTCTATCGGCAGTGAAGCCTGTTAAATCCTCTGGCTCAGACCAAGTAAATCTTAAATTTACAACGGCACCAAGCCCATTATTATGCCCTAAACAAACTATTAAATTTTCGATACCACCATCTTTGCTTAAAATCTCAGCATTTTTAAGTTGAGTGTTTTCAGCACATTTGTTACCTAGAGTTGGATTTAGTACAAGCCTTGCGGTAGTATATTTTGCATGCACGGGTAACATTCCAAATACTGAAAGCTTGTCTTTATTATTTTGAATGTATTCACGGCTATTTTTAGCGTTTACAATCCAGGAATCGTTAATAGCAAAACCCCAAATAGATTGATTATGAAAAGGAGTGGCCTGATCTATAGCTAAACTTTTCATTCCTCCTTCCCAATATTTTTTAATTCGCTTTAAAGTTTTAAAGGTAGAAGAAGCAACTCCCATATACTCATTCCATTCGATTTCTGGGCCAAACTCGTCAGATAGTCCACGCAGAAGAACCTCTAGGTTTAGAGGAATACCTGCCTGTGCAGTAAAACGAGGTTGGTCGAATGCAGGCTCAGGGTCGAAGCAGCGCGTAATAAAAGCTGGGAAACTAAGATCTGTTCTATAAATACCACCATTGCTAAAACCTTGCGAAAGACTATCGCCTATAACAACTAATTTATGTTTAGCTTCTTTTGTTTTAAACATGGCAAAAATTTTGTGCTAATAATATAAATATAATGGTGATTCAGTTTGGAATTATGATGCTGAAAGTTGTTGAATATTCTAGTAAATCACTAAAGCAGAGATAACAAAATTAATGTAATTTGGGAATAGTATTTTATTACTGAATTAATACAAAACTATACTCTCAAAGATTGAGAATTAAACCAGTTATTAGCGCTATGAGTTCATCTGATCCCAAAAACCGTCTGCAGCAATTCCGAGAAAAAAGAGCCATTATGAACGATAAAGTGATGGATTTAGATCACCTTGGAGTGAAGCGTTTCTTTAATATGGATACGAATACCTATAGAGACGGAGCGCTAGATACTAAAACTAAAGAGCTGTTAGGTTTGGTTGCTTCATCGGTATTGCGCTGCAACGATTGCATCGATTATCATTTAGAACAATGCGCCAAAGTTGGATATACCAAAGATGAGATTATAGATGCTATGAATGTGGCCTTAATTGTAGGCGGCAGTATTGTAATACCCCATCTTCGCCACGCCGTAGAAACCCTAGAATTCTTAGAAGAAGAAGGCAGTTTGTAGGGGGCGTGATGCATAGCTATTAATATGTCGCCGCGCTGCGGCTGAATGGATATCCTATTCATAGATTATGCAGGTTAAAGGCATGGATTTGAATAGTATAAGCGGTCTATTCAGCTCTGGAGGAGCGACATATTAATAGCAAAATTAATCCCTACCTAAAATCCTAAGCTCCAGCGGAGCGACACCAAATATAGGTATTGGTAAGGATAGCTGTCGTAGGTATACCGGTTTTGGCTAAAGCCAAGAGAGTGGGTGGGCAAGTGTGAACGGGCTAAAACCCGTACCTATTGAGGTATTCGATATTGATAATTATATCCATATCCATATCAGCATTACTATGAATTCATCCTACTTCAACGTTACAATGGTGCAGCCAGCACCGCCGCGGTCTTCGTTGGCTAGTTTGATGTTTTTCACATCCTTGCGTTCATTTAGATAGCTATGAATTTGATCTTTCAGGATGCCATCTCCCAAACCATGGATTATTTCAACTTGTTGCAAACCATGAAACAGTGCTCGGTCTATATAATGTGTTACCTCATTGATGGCTTTCTCGGTGCGGAAACCACGTAGATCAATAGAGGGCTTCATAGCTTCTTTTAGAGAAGAATCTTGGTCGAGCACTACTCTTGAGCGTAATTTTTCCTTCTTTTTGTTTTGAATATGAACTTTAACCAGGTTTTTGTACTTGGTTTTAAGGCGCAATCCATCGGCTTGAACAACTGCCTGACTTCCTTTCAGTTCCACTAATTCACCCGTAGTGTTACCATCTAAAAAGCGAACGAAATCGCCTATTTTTGGTGGCTTTGTATTTTTTAAAGAGCGAGCATCTCGTTTATCTTTAATTTTACTAAGTGAGGAATCAATAGAAGCTTTTTCCTTTTCAATTCCAGAACGGATTTCTTTAATCTGCTCTTTGTCGTACAACTGCTGTTCAGCAATTTGCTCAACCGCTTGTTCAATGCGTTTATTAGCAGTGTCCATTATTGCTTTAGCTTCAATAAGTGCTTTCTGCTTAATCTTTTCCTTCTCATTATTTAAGGCGTCTAGTTGACTCAAATACCTATTTCTATCTGATTCAGCCTTGGCTTGCAATCCTTCAAACTTCTGTTTTAACTCGTTGGCTTGTTGTGTTTTATTTTCAAGTTCTGTGATAAGCGATTCCATTTTGTTTTTCGCCTCGCCTAATAATTGTCTTGAACGTGCTAATACCTGTTTTTTAATGTTCATACGCTCGGCAATTTCAAAAGCGTAGCTACTACCTGGTATTCCTTTCTTAAATCTATATGTAGGGGAGAGGCTCGTTTGATCGAACTCCATGGAGCCGTTCACCGCAAGCGGATGTTCGTGTGCAAATACCTTGAGCGAGCCATGGTGAGTGGTTACAATTACCTTGCTTGGGCGCTCTAATAGGTATTCAATAAAAGCCTGGAAAAGTGCTCCACCTTCTTCAGGATCGGTTCCTGCCGCAGCTTCATCTATAAGAATAAGCGAATTATCTTCAAAATTATCTATGGTTTCTTGCATCCATTGCAACCGAGATGAAAAGGTACTAAGATCATCCTCAATAGATTGGTCATCACCTAAATCTACAAAAACGCCATTAAAAACTGGCATTTCAGAAGTTGGGTCGGCAGGAATTGCGTAGCCAGATTGTAGCATCAACGTCAAAATGCCCACCGTTTTCATAGCCACTGATTTACCACCCGCATTAGGGCCGGTAATCATAAGGCATTGCTCTTCTGGACTAAGATCCAGAAATAGAGGAACAATCTCTGCTCTATCAGCCTTTGGGAGCAGTTGATTTTTTAGTAATAAATTGGTGTTGAATGCTTTTTTAAGCTTTAAGCTCTGATTGGTTGATATAATTGGCATATCAGCATCCAGTTTTATGGAAACTTTTGCTTTAGCAACAATCAGATCGATCTTTGCAAGACTCTCTAAATTTTGGCTGATAAATGAACTGTTGGAGCGAATGTGGTTGGTTAACTCGCGTAGGATTCGTTCAATTTCTTGTCGCTCTTCTGCTTCAAATTGGCGGATTTCATTGTTAAGATGCAGAGCTTCTACAGGTTCTAAATAAACGGTTTGGCCAGTGGAGGAGACATCATGTATAAAACCTTGAATCTTCCGTTTATATTCAGCCAATACAGGAATTACCATTCGTCCGTTACGGATAGTAGCGCCTTCTTCCGAAGCCATTCCATCTTTAACAGCGGTACGCATTAAGCGGTTGATGGTAGTTCGTAATTCGTTCTTTTTACCATTAAGTTTTGAACGAATGGAGCGTAGTTTTGGGCTGGCATCATCTCTTAACTCACCATTTTCTGTAACAACAGCGCTAATATATTTTTCTAAATCCTTTAGAGGAATGAGTTCCTCGGCAATGGATGAAAGCTGAGGAGAATCTTCAGAAAGTGGACGAAAGAAGCTTTTTACGAATCGAGCTGTTTTAATCAGACGTTGGATATCAACAAATGCGGGCAACGGAATCAAACTTCCAACCGCTTTTGATTGCCTGAGATATGGACGTACATCTGGCAACTCTACCATGGGAAATGGTTCTGGATCGCGCAAAATGCGCATCATTTCATCAGTTTCTGCAAGTAACCTAAGTACCGTAGTGTGATGGCTGGTAGGATAAAGTTCGTTGATTAATTCTTGAGTACGTACCGATTGCGTTAATTTGTGCGTTGCATGCCGCAATTGTTCGTAGCCAAGTTTTTCTAATAAGGTATTTGGGTAAAGCTTCATCAGTAAATTTAAAAATTTTGCCTTAGGTTAAGCACTCAAAGATAACTCTAAAAAAGAACGCTATGAAACTTCCTATTTATCAGGTTGATGCCTTTTCTAAGAATGTATTTGGTGGGAACCCAGCCGCTGTTTGTCCTTTGGGGGAATGGTTACCAAGTGAGCTGATGCAAAAACTAGCGATGGAAAATAATCTATCAGAAACGGCATTTATTGTGCCAGAAAAAGATGGTTATGGATTGCGGTGGTTTACCCCAACTACGGAGGTAGATCTTTGTGGGCATGCAACTTTAGCCACAGCACATGTGCTTTTTGAGCATTTAGCGTATCCCAAAAAAGAAATTAATTTCTATACTAAAAGTGGAAAGTTGGTGGTGCAAAAGGAGGGAGATCGGTTGATGATGGATTTCCCAGCAGATAAAATGGAAAAGGTGGTAGCACCGCCCATTTTGTTGCAAAGTATAGGAGTAAAAGAAGGGGATGTGTATCGATCAGATGATTATATGGTGGTGTTGCAGGACGAAGAGCAAGTGGCGAGTTTAGAGCCGAATTTCAGCATGCTAGCCGAAGTGGATGCGCGGGGAGTGATTGTAACTGCTCCTGGAAAATCGGTAAATTTTGTATCTCGGTTTTTTGCGCCACAATCTGGCATTAATGAAGATCCTGTCACAGGCTCGGCTCACACAAAATTAGTTCCCTATTGGGCTCAACGCTTAGGGAAAAATGAATTAGAAGCGCGACAAATTTCGAAAAGAGGA
This sequence comes from Balneolaceae bacterium, assembly GCA_041656135.1. Taxonomy (GTDB): domain Bacteria; phylum Bacteroidota; class Rhodothermia; order Balneolales; family Balneolaceae; genus Balneola. The sequence goes on from JBBAEC010000004.1 coordinate 107,374, forward strand.
GGAGATTTAAGCTGTAGACTAAAAGGAGATCGCGTAGAAATATTAGGTCATGCTGCCACCTATTTGACAGGGGAAATTGAGTTTTAATCGGAATTAGGCTTTTAAAATACATCACTACAAAAGCATCGATATTTTTAAAAACTGGTGTGGTTGTGACATAAAGTGGGAATGGATACTTTCATACTATGAAAATTGGATACATAACAAAGGAATCGCCGCATAATGTAAGGGTTTATTCGGGCACTCACTTCAATATGCTTCAAGCCTTGCAAAAACAATTTGATGATGTTGCTGTATTAGGGTCTATTGATCATCCATATAAAAATATTGCAAAACTTAAGGGACGTGCATTAAGAATTCTTGATAAAAGGATATATAAATATCAATATAATGTGGGGCTTGCCAAGAGGATGGCTGCAATTCTAGATAAAAGGATTGAGACAGCTAAACCAGATGTGTTGTTGGGGTCGTTGGTGAGTCCGGAAGTTGCATTTCTAAAAAGTAAATTACCCTTATTTCTTACAACAGATGCCACCTTCCCTTTATTGAATGATGTTTATGCTAGTCATTCGAACCTTAGTAAAATCAGTATTAAAAACGCTACGCAATTAGAGAGGATGGCTTTTGAAAAAGCTACTAAACTTATTTTGCCACTGAAATGGTTAGCTGATTCAGCTATGAGCGAATATGGAATATCAAGTTGTAAAATTGCGGTTGTGCCTTATGGCTCCAATTTAGATTTCCATGCGTCAGAAGCTGAAATAAGCGAGATGATTACAAGGTGTATTTCAGGCGCAAAGCTTAAGCTGCTTTTTGTAGGGGTGCGGTGGGAAGAAAAGGGCGGACCTTTTGCTGTTGAAGTGCTGAAGAAAATACTTTCAAAGGGAGTAGAAGCAGAGTTGCTTGTAATTGGTTGTAGCCCAGAAGTTCCAAATAAACTTGATGAAGTAAAAATATTAGGTTTCCTAGATAAAGAGAATGAACTAGGGTTAAGTATTTTAAAGAAAAGTTATGAAGAGGCTAGTTTTTTTCTGTTACCTACAAAAGCAGAATGTATAGGAATGTCTTTTATCGAAGCTGCCTCATATGGATTACCTGCAATTGGTACTAATGTAGGGGGAGTTCCTGAAGCGGTAATTCATGAAAAAACTGGCTACATCTGCGAGGAAACGAGTACCCCTGAAGAAAATTGCGGAATGGGTGGTACATACTTGGAATGACTCAAATAAATATTCTGAGTTATCTCATAATGCCTATTCAAGATTTATAAATACCTTGAACTGGGATAGTTGGGGTGAAAGAGTAAAAGAAATAATTGATGCATAGGATTGAATAAAAAAAGAAGCCACTTATCGGGTGGCTTCTTTTGTTGTTAGCAATCTATAGCCTATCTGTAAAAAACAGACAATGAGCTATAATCCAGTAAAATCAATGTACTATTCCATTGGAGACGCCTTTTTGTGGTGTCTCGTAATTACCAACGCTAAAAATTACGCAAAAAGGATTAATCCATAATTTTGCGTAAAAATGCTGGCTGATCAGAGTCGTCTTTCTTTATGCGTTCTGATCGAGCTTGAAAAGGCGCAATATTATCTTTTGGCGCTTGTCTTTCTTCTGCATCATAGGCGCTTTCACCAAAATCATTTGGTTCTTCACGGTGTGCAATGTCTTCATTTTTAGCTGCAAGATCGCGACGTAAATAAGAAGGAGTGTCTAGTCTTTTTAGGTTTCCTTCACCTTTATAATAATCGCTTGTTGTGCGATGTATATGGGTGGGAATGTCGTCACTCTTTTTAGTTTGTGCACGAGCTACATTTTCTGCAGCAGTTTTTAAAGGAGCATTAGGGGCTACTTTTACAGTAGTGCGATCTTCGGTTAGCTCAAAGCCAGTTGCAATAACTGTAACTCTAATTTCTTCACCAAAAGTTTCTTCTAATACTGTTCCTAATATAATTTCTGCATTATCGCCCGCTTCCTGCTGAACAATACTTGTTGCAGTAGTAGTTTCACGCATTCCAAGATTAGAGCCTGCAGAAATATTAACAAGTACGCTTCTTGCGCCACGGATGCTAACGCCATCAAGTAAAGGGGAATTGATTGCTGCACGAGCGGCCATTTCTGCACGGTCTGGCCCTGATGCAGTAGCAGAGCCCATAATTGCAGCACCGCCATCGGTCATGGTAGTTCTAACATCTGCAAAGTCAAGGTTAATTAGACCTGGCATTAGAATTAGATCGCTTATACCACGTGTTGCGTTGTAAAGCACTTCGTTGGCAAGAGCAAATGCTTCTACTAACGATGTGTTTTCGTCGGCAATATCGAGCAACCGCTCATTTGGAATAACGATGACTGTATCACAATTCTTTTTAAGCTCTGTAATACCTTCAAGTGCATAACGTTTACGAATTTTACCTTCGCATTCGAACGGAGTGGTGATTATACCAACTGTTAAAATTCCTTTTCGTTTTGCCATGCCTGCAACAACGGGGGCACCACCAGTTCCGGTTCCTCCACCCATACCAGCAGTCACAAAAATCATGTCGGCAGTTTCAATTGCCTCTTCAATTTCATGTCTGTTTTCTTCAATAGCCTCACGACCAACTTCTGGTCTTGCGCCTGCACCCAATCCATTGGTAAGAGTAGTTCCTACCTGAATTTTGATGTTTGCCTTGCTATTTTTTAAAGCTTGGGCATCGGTATTAAGTGCGATATACTCTACACTGTCGAGACCCATATTAATCATATTATTGATAGCGTTTCCGCCACCTCCACCAACGCCAACTACTTTAATCTTAGCGTTTTCTTGGCTTTGTTCGTCAAAAATGAAACGAGTATTATGGTTAGCCATGATAACTCCTGTTTATGTTTATTTTACTGAATTATTGTTTATTTGTATTCGATTGCTAATTGCTAAAGTTCTTTAAACCAGTCTTTCATACGGGCAGTGATGTTTTTCATCACCTGCTCCATATCTTTCCCACCTTTAGAAGGTTTTGCTAAACTGTTTTTGCCATCAATTGTGCTTGTTTTTAAAGCATGCACTACCAAACCTACGCTTGTAGCGTAAATTGGGCTATTAACTTCCTCAACTAAGCCACCTGTTAGCCCAAGTGGGACACCGACTTTGGCATCCATGCCTAATATTTCGTTAGCTAATGGGCAAATATTCTTAATAAGTGCGCCACCGCCAGTTATAACTACGCCCGCACTTAGCGAGTCTGAGTAGCCACTGCGTTTAATCTCTATTCCTACTATTTCAAGGATCTCTTCCATTCTAGCTTGGATGATTTTTGCAAGAATGCTTCGTGTAATTTCTTTAGGTGGCCTGCCAGCAATACCTGGAACGGTAATTACCTCATCATCATCAATCATGTCGGCATAGCTTTCGCCATTCTTCATTTTTAGCAACTCTGCTTGATCGTCGAGCACGCTAAGTCCTAAGCGGATATCGTCGGTTACTTTTTGGCCCGCAATGGCAATTACTGCTGTATGCCTAATTGTGTTGTCTTGAAAAATAGCAACATCTGTGGTGCCACCACCAATATCTACAAGAACGACACCTGCTTCTTTTTCTTCTTCATCTAATACTGAGTAAGAAGAAGCTAATGGCTCTAGAATAATGTCGGTTACTTCATAGCCGGCGCGTTGTACACAGCGGTATATATTTTTAGTAGCTGATACCAAACCGGTAATAATGTGTACCTCAGCCTCCATACGCATGCCACTCATTCCAACAGGATCACTAATTCCATCTTGGCCATCTACCACAAACTCTTGTGGTATAACGTGTAGAATCTGCTGGTCGGTTGGTAACATGATGCGTTGGCAGTCTTCAAGAAGGCGCTCAACGTCGCGGGCAGTGATTTCGTTATCACGATTGTTGATTGTAATAACACCTTTGCTTCGCATACTGCGGATATGATCGCCTGCTACGCCAACATTTACGGAGTTAACCTTGATACCAGAAGCAAGCTCTGCTTGGCCGATGGCATCTTTTATGGCGTTTACTGTTTTGTCGATATTTACAACAACGCCACGGTTAAGCCCATCGCTAGCTGACTTACCCACTCCTAGAATGTTAATACGATTGTGCTTTATTGAGGCGACAATTGCGCAAATCTTTGTAGTTCCAATGTCTAGACCTACCATTATGTTTTCTTGTTCTGACATGTCAGTACCGGTATATTTTATTGATTGCTAAATGGGTTCTCTTAACAGGCGATATGTGCGTTAAATTAACTTTCACGAGTTACCACCTGGTTTAAAAATCTTAAATCTACTTGCTGGATTTTATTAATTCCTTTAACACGAACTATTTCGGCATAAAATGTTTCCCAGTTTTCAAATTTTATATCAAAATCATTCTCTCCAAAAACCAGTTTAACGCCATTTTCTTGGCTTAATGCTATTACGCCTTCTTCGCCATTGTATGCCACTTCACTAATAGTTGCCCAACCAAATTGGTTAGTACGTGCTGAGACTAATAGGTCTCTAATTTGAATAAACTCTGTATTATTAAGTGTGTCTTTGGTAGCTGTTGCATTAAAGCCGTACACCAAAGGTACGTTTCGAATCTTTCCGTTTACGATGGGGAGTCGGACTCCCTCTTCATCTACATACACCCTATTATCTGCTTGCACTAACATTGCCAAAGGTTCACGCTCTGTAATGGAGATATTTAGATTACCGTTTGGCTCTATATAAGGTGTGGCTATTTTAACATAGGGCAATGCTTCTATACGCTGTCTAATTGCCTGTACATCTATGCTGTCCGGGCTAATTCCAAATGGAACAACTGCAGCCGCTTCTAGCTGTTCAGTCTCGGTAAAATAATTACCTGAGAATTGAACATGTTCAACAGTCACATTTTTATTCCAATAAATAGCAGCAAGCATAGCAAGACCACTAGCCATCAAAATGGCTGTTATAATAGGAAGCTGACTTCTATTAGTAGATTTGATATGTGAAGTATTCTCACTCACTATCTATCAGTACTTGGTTTAAAGGTTCCAGATTTCAATTCATTTACAAAAGCATCACCAAACTTGTAGATATCACCAGCACCCATGGTTATAATTATATCACCGGGTTTAGAAATTTTCTTCAGTTCTTCGGTTACGTTTTCTTTGTTTTCGATGTAAATCACTTTCTTATGCCCGTATTGCTCAGCGGTATCGGCAATGAGCTTACCAGTAACACCTTCTATGGGCGCTTCGCGAGATGGATATATATCAGTAATAATTAGCACTTCTGCATCAAAGAAGGAAAGACCAAATTCTTTATATAGATCTTGAGTTCTAGAATATAAATGTGGTTGAAAAACTGCGACTAAACGCCGATCTGGCCAGCCTTTATTAGCTGCATCTAATGTGGCTTGTACTTCTGTGGGGTGATGTGCGTAGTCATCAATAACTAAAATGTCATGTTCATCAGCTTTAAGTTGAAAACGACGGAAAACACCATCAAAACGTTCTAGGCCTTTCTTAATCAACTTAAAATCGATGTTTAACTCGATACCAGTAGCAACAGCTGCCAATGCATTATTCACATTGTGTTTACCTGGCGAGTTTAATGTTATTACGCCTAGTTTCTCACCATTATTGGTAACACCAAAAGTACTCGTAAACTGATTTGATTGCAGGTCTACCGCTCTAACTTGTGCTTGTGGGGTTAAACCGTAAGTAATAATGCGTTTTTCTAGCCTAGGAAGAATGCTTCGCACGTTTGGATCATCTAAGCAAACAATTACAGCGCCATAAAAAGGCACTTTGTTCGCATAATCGACAAAAGCATTTTTCACATCATCTAAATCGTCATAAATATCTAAATGTTCGGCTTCAATATTTGTGATAATAGCTATAGAAGGGGAAAGGCGTAAAAAAGTACGATCAAATTCGTCTGCTTCAACAATTATCAAATCGCCTTTACCAACTACAGCATTGGTTTTATCAAAACTGTGTACTCTTCCACCAACAATAATGGTAGGGTCGTAATGTCCATCTTGTGCAACATGGCCAACCATAGTTGTTGTTGTTGTTTTGCCATGAGTACCAGCTACACCAATACCGAACTTCATTTTCATGAGCTCAGCAAGCATTTCTGCTCTTTTAATAGTTGGTATGCGTTTTTCAAGTGCAGCTTTAGTTTCTGGATTATCAGTTGCTTTTACAGCACTTGTGTACACAACAACATCTGCGCCTTCAATATTTTTTGTTGAATGACCTATATAAATAGTGGCGCCAAGCTTTTCTAATCGATCGGTTGTTTCACTTTGTGCACCGTCAGACCCCGTTATTTTATAACCGCGTTGGATTAGTATCTCTGCCATTCCGCTCATACCAATTCCTCCAATTCCCACCATGTGAATATGGCGAGTGCGACCAAAAACGGGTTGTGTTTCTATTCTGTGATCCATTAGTTCAATCTAGATTTTGCTAGTTCAATAATTTCTGTTGCAATCTGGTTCGCGGCATCAGGTTTAGCTAATTTTAGTGCTGCAGCGCTCATTGCGGCCAATCTTTTATGATCGTGAACCAGCGTATGTATAATGCTTGGTAACGATTTGAGTGCAAGTGCGTCTTCTAATAATATGGTTGCACCAGCATCTGCCATGGCTCTTGCATTTTGTGTTTGGTGGTCGCCTGCTACATTAGGCGATGGAATAAGCACACTTGGCTTTCCTACTAACATGAGTTCAGAACAAGAGCTAGCACCTGCCCGGCTAATAACCAAATCTGCCGCTGCATAAGCTTCAGGCATTTTTTCTATATAAGGTACAAGCCTAACATTGGGGTATGAGGTCAAATTGATTTCTGTTGTAAGCCTGTCGTAGTATTGAGTTCCACATTGCCATAAAAGCTGAACACTAGTGAGGCCAAATAAATTGGCTTTTATAGCCTGATTTATAGATTTAGCACCGAGGCTGCCGCCCAATACTAAAAGCACTGGCTTTGTACTATCAAACTGAAATGCTTTTAAACCAATTTCTTTATCAACTTTTGTGAGTGAAGCTCGCGTGGGGTTACCCGCTTCAATAACTTCCTTGTTAGGGAAATAAGCTTCAGCCTCTTTAAATGCAGTAAATATTTTAGACGCATACTTTGCTAGCATACGGTTTGTAACACCAGGAAAGCTATTTTGTTCTTGAATAACTACTTTAATATCCATTTTAGAAGCGGCCCAGCCAATAGGCCCTGCAACATAGCCACCACACGAAACCACAACTTGTGGCTTAAAGGAGTTAAGTATCTTAAGGCTTTGAAGAACACTAACAACCAATTTAATTGGGAATAGTAAATTCTTGAGAGTAAATCTGCGCTGGAAACCACTTATCCAGATATTTGAAATTTTAAAGCCTGCTTTTGGTACAGCTTCCCATTCCATGTGGTTTTTTGTGCCCACAAATAATATTTCAGCATCAGGATTTAATTCCTTTATGGCTGTGGCAATAGCAATAGCTGGATAGACATGTCCACCAGTACCACCTGCTGCAACTAATATTTTTAGTTTTGAATTACGCATAGAACATCGGCTTCCTATCCCGGTTATGTTTTGAAATATTGAGTAGGATTCCTACCATTAAACCAGTAAAAAGCATGCTGGTACCACCATAGCTTACAAAGGGCATAGGTAAACCTGTAACCGGTAGCAAACCACTTGCTACGCCTGCATTTACATATCCGAATAGAACAATGGTGAGTGTGCAACCCATTGCTAACAGAGCTCCTAATTCATCTTCAGCTCGTTTTGCGATTCTCACCACTCCACGAAATAAAATGAGTGTAAAAATAAAGATTAAGCTTAGGGCACCAAGTAAGCCGTATTCTTCGGCTATAATGGCAAAAATAAAATCATTATATGGAGCTGGTAAAAAATCACGTTGAGTGCTTTTTCCAATACCAACGCCTGTTAGTTCGCCTTTAGCAATAGCAATTTGGGCCTGCTGCGCTTGATAGCCCCTACCTTGCAGAATCTCTGTGCTTTCAATGTCTTTAATTTGGCGAACATACTCAGTTATTCTACTTTGGCGCACTTCTGATAAGCTGAGAACTAATACACCACCTATAACAGCTAGCACAACTAAAGCACTAAGCTGTGTTACACTAACCCTACCAATAAACATGATGATTAGGCAAACGGCCATTAAAATACTAGCACTACTGAAATCTTGAGTGGCAATTAGGCCACATGTTACTACTACCCAAAGCATAATGGGGAGGAAGCTTTTCTTGAAGTCTTTTATATAATCTTGTTTTTCGGCTAGTAGAACACAAACGTGTATAACAAGTGCTACAGAGGCAAAAGTTGAGGGTTGGAAGGTAAATGAACCTATGTTTAACCAACGTTTAGCACCAAACTGAGCGGTTCCAAAAAGCATTACTGCAATCAATAGTAACCAGCTTAACACCATTCCAATCCTACTGAATTTAGACAGTGTGTGATAATTTATTTTAGAAACAAGAAGCATCACTACAAAGGCAATACCTAGCTTTATAATATGATCGGTTACCAGCCTGAATGCGGTAGTAGATTTAGATTCTGCGAAGTAAGCAATTGAGGAGTACACAGCAAGAATCCCAAAAATCATAAGAATAATAACCGACATAAGTAGAATGCGGTCGCTACCTTGAGTTTTGGTATCGATTTCTTCTGGGCTAGTGCCCAAAATATTCGAGAAGTTTCTATGTGGACTTGTGTGTAACATTGAATTTATTTGTTGTTCAAACTCCTGTATTGTCTAAATTTTATTTACTTCGTCTTTAAAATCTCGGCCTCTATGCTCGTAATCATCATACATATCGAATGATGCACAGGCTGGGCTTAGTAGTACTATTTCGCCACGTTTAGCTACTTTATTAGCTGCTTTTACGGCAGCCCACATACTTTCTGCGGCAATAAAATTTGGTACAATATCACCTAGTTGCTCTTTGATTTTGTCTTTAGACTCGCCAATAGCAATAATAGTGTGTACTTTTTCCTTTATCTGGTTAGCCAACTCGGTGTAATCATTTCCTTTATCTCGGCCACCAAGTATTAATGTCATTGGTTCGTTAAAACTGTCGAGCGCAAACCAAACAGCATTTACATTCGTGGCTTTACTATCATTTATGTATTTCACACCATTTACAATGCGAACAATTTCTAGCCTATGTTCAACGCCTACAAAAGTTTTTAAACTCTCCCGAATAGCCTCGTTCTTAATTTCAACGGCGCGGGCAGCAAGTGATGTTGCCATGCCGTTATATAGATTATGTCGTCCGTTAAGTCCTAAATCGTGTACAGGCATCAGCGTTTCTTCCTTATTGTTAAATTTGAAGATGATATGGTCATTGCGTACAAAAGCACCTTCTTCAACCTCGTGGCTGTAAGAAAACGCCCATAATTTTGGTGAATTTGAATTCTTCTTAAGCTTATCAATATGATCTCGGATAATGGCATCGTCATAATTGTAGATAAGCCAATCGTTTTCATTTTGATTTTCTGATATTCTAAATTTCGCGGCTGCATAAGCATCTAAACTGTTGTTATAACGATTCAAATGATCGGGCGAAATGTTTAGCAATAAACTGATAGTTGGCTTAAATGTTTTGATATGATCTAATTGAAATGAGCTCACTTCAAGTATAAAGTCACCTTTTTGATCGGCCACTTTTTCTGAGAAGGCAAAACCAATATTGCCAGCAAGGGAATAATTACGGTCGGCCTTTTTCCAAACGTCTGCAATCCATGAAGTAACGGTGGTTTTACCATTGCTACCAGTAATTGCAACAATGGTATTGGTTGTAAACCAGCTAGCCACTTCAATTTCAGAGAAAACCTCTTTATTGTTCTTTAAATAATGCTGAACAATAGGTGCTTCTGTAGCAACGCCAGGACTTAAAACTGCAAATTCAGCAGAAAACGAGCGTTCTGTGTGACCTTTCTCTTCAAAATCTATATTAGCCTCAGCTAAGCGCATTTTTTGATGCTCAGCTATAGATCCAAAATCGGAAACAAAGATATGGGCACCTTTTGCTTTTAGAAGTACTGCTACTGCAATACCACTTTTAGCTGCTCCAACTACGACGATATGTTTATTCACCACATCCATTATCGTATTTTAAGTGTTAGGAGGCTTATGATGCCTAGCATTACAGAAATAATCCAAAAACGAACTACAATTTTTTGTTCTGGCCAGCCTTTTTTCTCATAGTGATGATGAATAGGGGCCATAAGGAAAACACGTTTACCTTCACCGTATCGTCTTTTGGTGTATTTGAAATAAGTTGTTTGAATAATTACGGAGAGTGTCTCGAAAAAGAACACACCACAAACAAAAGGAAGTAATAATTCTTTATGAAGCATTAGAGCTAGAGCCCCAAAAATACCACCTAGTGCTAGCGAGCCAGTATCGCCCATAAATACGGTGGCAGGATTGCTGTTATACCACAAAAAGCCCATACATGCACCAACTAATGCAGCGCTGAAAATAGTTAACTCGCCTGCACCTGGTAAATACATGATGTCTAGGAATTGCGAGAAATCGGTACGGCCAGAGACGTATGCAAAAATAGCAAACACCACCCCACAAATAGCTGAAACACCCGAGGCAAGTCCATCGAGACCATCAGTAAGATTTGTAGCATTACTAACCGCAGTAATCACAAAAATGGCTACAGGAATATATATTAACCAACCTAACTCAACACCAAGGAAAGCATAATCAATATTCACATTCTTCAAGAATGGAACAGTAGAAAGGGTATTAACCTCTGTAAAATCTGGATGGAAGTAGAGTGTTATCCCTACTACTAAACCTACCAAAACTTGGCCGGCAATTTTAAAACGCCCTGCAAGTCCGCTTTTATCTTTCTTCACTACCTTTATATAGTCATCAATAAAGCCGACTGTACCCAAAGCAATAGTTACAAATACTATAAGTAAAGCATACACACTATCCATTTTCATAAACAGAAGCGCTGGAATCACTACTGCCAGAATAATTATAACACCACCCATAGATGGAGTACCCGCTTTTGATTGGTGATCTAAATCAACATCTTCGCGAATAACTTCTTTTAGCTGCATGTTGCTAAGCCAAGCTATAATTCTACGCCCAATAATTAAGCTAATTACGAGAGAAGTTACTGCAGCAAGGCCAGTTCGGGTAGAAATGTATGCAAAAGCACCAGTTCCAGGAACGTCATAAACTACATCTAGCCATTCAAATAGTTCGTATAGCATCAGAGGCCTCCATCAGCTTTAATTTGAAGTGCTTTTCTAGCTATAACTCTATCATCAAAAGCATGGCGTACACCATTAATTTCTTGGTAATCTTCGTGACCTTTGCCTGCAATAAGGATAATGTCATTTCCAGAAGCTAGTTCAATGGCTTTGTAAATTGCCTTTCTGCGAAGGGTGATGCTAGTTACATTATCCGTACTAGTGAATCCATTTATAATGTCGGCAATAATCAAATCTGGGTTTTCAGTTCTTGGATTATCGCTAGTTACTATAATTTCATCAGCTAAGCGTTCAGCAACTTCGGCCATTTCTGGTCGCTTTGTTGTATCTCTATCGCCACCAGCGCCAAAAACTGCAAATAGCTTCTGATTATCTGATTTAAGTTCTTTTAATGTGCTCAGTACGTTTTCAAGGGCATCAGGCGTGTGAGCATAATCAACAATAACTGTTGGTGTAGGCAAAATTGATTCAATGCTAATACTTTCCATACGTCCCGGCGCGCCAGGTGCTACTTCTATGGCATCTACAATATCATTAGTGGGTAAGCCGATGGCTTTACAAATTAAGAAGGCTTCAGCGATGTTGTAAGCATTAAATGTTCCAATAAGTGGCGTTCTAATCTCTACGCCATCAATCGAAATGGCTAAACCTTCAGGTGAATTTGAAAGAATAGTAGCATTGCCGTTCTGGAATTTTATAGGAGATATGGTTGCACTACAGTTGCTAACCATAAAGCTACCATACTCATCGTCCATATTAACGATAGCTGTTGCTGAAGGTTCTAAACCATCAAAAAGCATTTTTTTTGCGGCAGCATATTCATCTAATGTTTCATGATAGTCTAAATGATCATGACTTAGATTGGTAAAAGCTGCTACACTAAACTTAACTCCACCTACTCTGTGTTGATGTAATGCATGCGAAGAAACTTCCATAACCAAATACTCTGAGCCCGCTTCAACCATAGCTTTCATATCGGCAGCAAGTTCAATGGGGTCAGATGTAGTGAGTTTACTATGATAAACTCGGTTATTTATAATTTTGGCTACAGTGCCTAGAAGCGAAGCCTTTTTGTCTAACGAAGTTAATACTTGATGAACAAGGGTAGCAGTAGTGGTTTTACCATTTGTGCCAGTTATACCAATAACCTTTAGTTTTAAACCAGGCTCATCTTCAAAATGCTGAGCAAGAGGCCCAATTAAAGCTCTAGTATCTTCAACTTCCATCACACATACACCAGGCGTGCTAGTGTAAAATGAATCTTCACAAATCAAAACCTTAGCACCTCTATGTACGGCGTCTTCTAAAAATAAATGGCCGTCAACTTCAGTGCCTTTTATAGCAATAAATACACTCCCCTCAGTAACCTTTCTAGAGTCTTGGAAAAGCGGACCCACTTCACCCGTCTGCTTGCGGCAGGTGAAATCAAGTGGATTAACTAGTTCTATGAGTTTATTAAGATTCAATTATTTTGTATCTGCTTGTGATAAAATTTCTAGTGATTTTGCTTTACCCCGTAGAGTAACCGTATTATTTAATCTCATTTTTTGTCCAGCTAATGGGAACTGAGCATATACAGTGCCTGAACCAATCATTTTTGATTTAAGACCTAGCTCAAATAATAAATTATTGGCAGCCCTCATATTCATTCCGCGTAAGTCTGGTATCTCAGCAAAACCTTCGGTCTCTCCATTCACAGCAACCGTAGCTTTAGAAAGTGTGAGTTCAATTTTCTCGCCAGGTTTTAAAGGGCTATCCACATCTATACTTTGGGCAACTACGTATCCTGATTTCCCAATAAACTTATATGGGATATTTAGTTCTTTAAGGATTTGCTCTGTTTGGCTACGCTCTAAACCCACCACATAAGGTGCGTGTACAATCTTTGCTGCATCAACTTCTGCTTTCGTAAGATTGCGCTGAATTTCATTATCAAGCCCAGCAATACGCTTGGTAGTTTCTCTAAATATTGGAGCAGCAACAACCCCGCCATAACCACTAGTCTTCGGCTCGTTAAGTAGAATTAAGCATACGTAAGAAGGATCTTCAACAGGGAAGAAGCCAACAAACGATGCTAAATAATTGTTTGAGTAGCGACCGTTTACAACTTTTTTAGCTGTACCTGTTTTACCTGCAATTCTAAGCCCATCAATTTGTGCTGAATTGCCCGTACCAGAGTCGCTTACTACACTTTCAAATACAGGTAATAATTGCTCGAGCGTACTGTGTTTGGCTACACGCCGTATTTCAGTTGGTTTATTTTTGAAAATGACTTTACCATTTTCATTTTGAATATTATCAACAAGGTAAGGTCGCATCATCACGCCATCATTAGCAAAAGCAGCATAAGCTTGGGCTATTTGAATGGGGGTTGCTAGAATCTCGTAACCGTGCGACATCCAAGGAAGGCTTACCAAGCTCCAGTCGTAAGGCTTTTTCAGTGAACCCGTAACTTCGCCAGATAAATCGATTTGAGTAACCGAGCCAAACCCAAGATTTCTCACATATTGGTAGAATACTTGGGGCTTGAGACGCATCGCAATCTCTGCAGTAGCAACGTTCGATGACTTCTGAATAACCTGCTGAAAGTTGATATCGCCTAGCGGGTCGTGGTCACGTAAAGTTAAACCATGAATTTGAACTTCGCCGTTGGCAGGGGTTTTGAAAATTTCATTGAAATCGACAACATCTTGCTCTACAGCAGCAATAGCGGTAACTAACTTAAAGGTTGAACCTGGTTCCACCATGTCAGAGATGGCGAAATTTCTGCGGTTAATATCATCTACATTTCCTGGAAAATTTGGATCGTATGTAGGGTAATTGGCCATCGCTTTAATAGCGCCAGTACGAGGATCAATAATTATTCCCGTTCCATAAATAGACGATGTTTTTTTAACACCATTTTCTAATTCATCCTCCAAAATTGCTTGGATGTAAGAGTCGATGGTAGTATGGAGTGAGTTTCCGTTTTTCGGAAGCTTTTTTGGTGCACCTATATAAGCCGAAATCTTATTTCTAGGGTCGCGGCGCACTTGCTGAACTCCGTCTTCTCCTTGTAATTTATCGTTGTAATATGCCTCTAGGCCAATTCTGCCGTCTAAATTATAATTTACAAAGCCTAAAGTGTGCGCTGCTAAACTTCCAAAAGTATAAACTCTGCGGAAGCTCTCTTCAATAATTACACCTCTAATATTTAGGTTCTTAATAACGTCTCGCCCAATAGGGGAAAGGTTTTTAGCAAGAACTACATACCTAGAACGTGTTGGAGCGCTTTTAATCTTGCTATTGAAAGAAGATACGGGCTCGTTAGTTACTTGAGAAAGTGCTTTTGTAAGCTGATTAATTTGTTTTTGTGTTAGCCCGTCAATTTTTGGGTCGAGCGCAATTTGATAGTTGGCTGCATTAGTAGCCAATAATGTTCCATTAGCATCGTAGATATTGCCTCGTTGTGCAGGAATTGGAATGGAATCGATAGCTTGTTGGCTCCAAAGTGCGCGAAGTTCAGAACCATTTAGATAGTTTAGCCTAAAAAGCTGAAACGCAAGAACACAAGGTATGAGCAAAAATAGCCCAAACACTACGAACATACGGCTTAATATGGCAGTTCTATCAGTCATTTATTTTTTAATTATTAAAACTTTGTCAGCGGGTCCGCCATTTACAAATCCAGCTGTTTCAGCCTTTCTGTAAATTTCAGAAGGCCCAATCATTCGATCATAGCGCAATTTTAAGGCATCATGCCTGCTACGAGCTTTATTAAACTCTGTCTCTAAAATCTGTACTTCTTCAAGTAAAGACTGCGTAGCAAAAACATGAGTCAAATACATAAAGCCAAGTACACCAATAAATATTGTAGCCATAATCACCTTCCATGGCTTAATGCTCGCAATAGAGGACTTAACCGATCCAGTTTTTACTTTACTCGTAAAATGGTTTTTCTTTTGAGAGCTACTTGAACCATTTATATTTGGCTTTGGAACCGCGCGTAAATTTGGCCGTGTTACCGACTTTCTTAATGGAGACTTTACAATCATTTATTCTCCCTCTCAACTTTTTCAGCAATACGAAGCTTTGCACTTCGGGCAGCTGGGTTACGAGCTATTTCCTCATCACTTGGAATAATAACTTGACGATTTATAGCTCTAATTGGGGAAATTACATTTCCATAAAAATCTTTTTCTAGCTCGCCTTCTAAATTACCGGCTTTAAAAAATCTCTTCACAATGCGATCTTCTAGCGAGTGATACGACATAGCTACAATTCGCCCATTAGGCTTCAGTAGCCCAAGCGATTGCTCAAGTACGTCTTTTAAAACATCTAGCTCTCTATTAACTTCTATTCTAATGCCTTGAAATACGCGAGCTAAGGATTTTATAGCAAAGCGTTGGCTAACTACACCTCTAATAATGTCGGCAAGCTGCCCTGTTGTCTCAATTGGACGGGCTTCAATAATAGCTTTAGCAATTTGCTTGCTACCACGTTCTTCTCCATAATGGAAAATAACGTCACGAAGAGCTTCGTATTCGTATTCGTTCACCACTTGATAAGCAGAAACGCCCGATAAGTTGCCCATTCGCATATCTAAAGGTCCATCTTCTTGAAAGCTAAAGCCTCGTTCAGCCTCTTTAATTTGATGTGTAGAAACACCAAGATCTAATAGAATTCCAGAAACCTGACCATGTGTGTGGGGAGGAAGGAGTGTGGTCAAATATCCAAAATTACCTTTAATAGGAATAAAACGAGGATCGTCACCAATACGTGCTTTAGCTGCAACATGGGCTTCATCGTCTTGATCAACGCCAAATAAAGTGGCATTGGGACCTAATAAGGTTAGAATTTCTTTTGCATGCCCGCCACCGCCTAAAGTACCGTCTATATATATACCGTCTTTATCAGTTATAAGCGCATCCATGCATTCGTGCAACATAACTGGAAAATGCTCATGATATACTTTCATCTTAAGCTCCTGTTTCCTGATTATTATTGCCAAGAACCTGTTCGAAGATGTCTTCGATTGCTTCAGGACTCATGTTTTCGTCGGCCTCAAGAAGTTTTTCTGGAGACCATATTTCGATATATTCACCCATACCAATAAACACAACTTTAGAGTCGACGCCAGAATAGGTGAGATGGTCTGTGGGGATGGCGATACGGTGTTGTTTATCGAGGGCTACATCTTCAGCAAAACGCAAGAAATAGCGCTTGGCTAAACGGCCATTTTTACTGAAAGAGTTTATACGAGAAAGCTTCTCTTCTACTATTTCCCATTCATTTTCTGGGTATAAATAGAGACATTCTTCTGTTTGGCCGCGTACAATAGTGAAGCGTTCTTGTGCGTGGGGACTGAGAATTTTGCGTAGCTTGGCAGGGAAGGCTACACGGCCTTTTTCATCTATACTATGCTCGTATTGTCCTTTAAAGCTAGGCACAGCGCTTACCAGTTGGTTTTTGATTGCTAATTTAGAATTCGGAGGTAGTCCCCACTATCTCCCACTTCACCCCACAATGTACCCCAAATTATGGTAATGTGTCAAGAGAATTGTTTAACAGAATTAAAATTATATAGCGAAGGGAAATGGCCCTCTTTTGAACAATTGTGTATTTAAAGATTAAGGAGCGTCTTTTAGCTGAATTTTGAACTGTAAAGTCCTTTAAAAACGAATGGAAAGCTTTGGCACGCATGCCGTGGGGAGGAGTGGGGAGTTTTTAGGATGAAGTAATAATTCTGCCAAAAAATCGGGGAAATACCTAGCCAAAAAAACTCAAAACAGTCTGTAAGTAATCATCCCGATTTTTAAGAATTGCTAGTGCATGTCGGCTGCCATGAATTATTTTAATTTCTGCATTTGTGTTAGCCGCTGCTTTCATCCGCTCCGCCATTTCTAAAGGAGTGTATTTATCTGTATCGGAAGTAATAAGCAGAATGTTGTCGCAGTTTTTAGTGTTTTTAAGATGTTCTTCAAAGTTGGCATAACGCTTATAAAAAGGAGCCATGAAATAAAATGCCTTGAGTACTTTGTAAGCTACTGGGAAATGAATCCAAAATTCTGGAAGATTAACGGGCGAGCTTTCGAGAATAATTTTCCTAAAGGGATTGTCTTCTTCTGTAAGAACTACAGTGCCCCAATTTGAGCCAAAAGATACACCATGATAATAAAGTGGAGAGTTTGGAAAGCTTGAAAGTGCAAAATCTCTAACCGCAATCACATCATGATGAAACATCCAGTTGCCCATGGTGCTTTCGCCGAAACCGTTGAAGTCGAATAGTACTACATTGTAACCGTTGGCAATTAAATCTTGAGCATAATTTGTTTTTAGGAATTCAGCTTTAGCGGGCTTCCCCATAGAATGCCCAAGCACAATGGTAGCAAATGCTTTTTCTTGGGATGTAGCTTTGTACCAAACTCGAAGTTTTGCTTTACTTCTGCTTGCAAGCCAAGTTTTTGTCCAAGCCTTGGTTTCTTTTTTAGTTAGTGGATTCTGCCACTGCACCATAAATTGACCAAAAAATGGTTTTTTAAGAATCTTAAATAAATTCATGTATAAATAATAAAACTAGCCTCGAGAAATGATCGAGTACAATTACAGTAACTGTTGAAAACAAAACACATTAAAAAAAGAGGAGTAATATTAATATCACTCCTCATAAATAGTAACCTAAAAAGGATTAAAATAAATTATCTACCGACCAATATCTTTCGCCTGTATCGTAATTGAAGGTCAAGATAGTTTTCCCCTTCTCTATATCTTTCAATTTAGAATCGATTGCAGCTAATGAAGCCCCGGTAGAGATTCCAGCTAAAATACCTTCTTCTCTTGCTAGCCTTTGAGTGAATTTAAAAGCCTCATCGTTATTTACTTCAATAGTACCGTCTAACAAGTCCTGTTTTAATACTCCGGGGATAAATCCTGCTCCAATTCCTTGTAGAGGATGCGGCCCTGGTTTTCCGCCACCTATTACAGGAGATAATGCAGGCTCAACGGCAAAAGATTTTACTTGAGGGAATTTTTCCTTTAGCACTTCAGTCACACCAGTTATGTGACCACCCGTTCCAACGCCCGTAATTAAATAATCAATACCATCAGGAAAGTCATTTAATATTTCTAGAGCTGTGGTTTTTTGGTGAACTAAGGGATTCGCCTCATTATTGAACTGCTGTGGCATCCAAGAGTTGTCTGTTTCTTTAACTAATTCTGTTGCTCTAGCAACGGCACCTGAGGTTCCTAGTTCTTTAGGCGTTAGTTCAAAAGAAGCGCCATAGGCCGACATTAATTTCCTGCGCTCCATACTCATCGATTCTGGCATCACCAGCAATAATTTGTACCCTTTTACGGCACAAACCATAGCTAATCCAACGCCTGTATTCCCAGAGGTAGGCTCAATAATAGTAGTGTCTTTATTGATTAACCCTTTTTGCTCAGCATCTTCAATCATTGCTAAAGCTATTCTGTCCTTTAAGCTACCGCCTGGGTTTGCTTTCTCTAGTTTTATCCAAACATTATGGTCAGGGAAAATCTTTGATAATCTAACTACTGGCGTATTACCGATAGTTTCTAAAATGTTTTTAACTTTCATTAACTCTTAATTATATATGTATATGAATGGTTTCTGGATCTGAATTCTTGTCTTTTATTACAACTTGCGCTTCGTGGAACACCAAAGAATGTGGCTCAACACTTTTCGTTAACCATACATTACCACCAATCACGCTATGATGACCTATAATAGTGTCGCCACCTAAAATGGTAGCATTCGAGTAAATAACTACATGGTCTTCAATTTGTGGATGTCTCCTTTGGTTCTTTTTCTTTTTAGAAACTGAAACTGCGCCTAATGTAACGCCTTGGTATATCTTAACATTGCTACCAATAACCGTGGTTTCTCCAATCACTATTCCAGTACCGTGATCAATAAAAAACGGTGCGCCTATATGTGCTGCAGGATGAATATCTATTCCCGTTTTACTATGTGCATATTCTGTCCAAATTCTTGGAAGCAAAGCAACTTTTTGTTTTTGGAGCTGATGGGCAAACCTATAAACTGCAATGGCATAAAAGCCTGGGTATGCGATAAACACTTCTTCTAAACAGGTAGCAGCGGGGTCGCTATCTAAGATGTAGTGGGCGTCTTTTAATAAGGCTTTATAGATTAGAGGTAAAGCATTTCCGAAATTGTCAGCAATCGATTTTGCTTCTTCTTTATCGTTTAAAATATTACATAATATGCTATTAAATTCTGCTTTTAACTCCTCAATTCTAAGCTGAATAGCACTCTCTGAGTGGTATTTTCTATCTTCTAACTGAAATAAGAAACGGAAAACAATATCTATAAAATCCTCAATACGTTTCTTATCTAAATATACTGTAGAATTTTTATTCGCCTGATATAACTCAGAAATAAACTCTTTTTTCATAGTTGTTAAAATATCCTATTCTATCAAAAACTCAATAGAATAATCGGGTTTAGAGCTTCTCAACAATCATATATCTCTTCACTGAATTGCCAAAGTAAAGTAGCCTGCTCAGGTAAATCTCATTTTAAAGAAGATAAACGGATTGTTAAGCTATCTTTTTGGCTATGGCCATAATATCTGCTAGAACTCCTGCCGCTGTAACATCTTTACCAGCTCCTGGACCTTGAATTATAATAGGTGAAGTAGCATAACGACGGGTGAAAATCTGGAATAGATTATCGGTGCCTTTTAAACCGCCAATGGGGGAGTCGGCAGCCACTTCTTTTATTCCAATTGCAATCCCATCTGCAGAAAAATTACCTAAATAACGTAAGCGCCTATTGTTAACTAATGCTTGGCTATTTCTACTTTTCCAGTGGGCATCATAATTGGGTAAGTGTTGTAAGAAGTCTTCTGAACTTAATTCAGTAAGCTTTTCGGGCACTAAAGAGTCAACTCGAATTTCATCTCGCTCAAAAGCGTAGCCACAAGTACGAGCTAGGATTAAAAATTTACGTGCTACGTCTTCTCCAGAAAGGTCATCACGTGGATCTGGTTCAGAATAGCCTTCGTCCTTTGCTTTTTTCACAATTTCGCTAAAACTAACACCTTGCTGTAATTGATTAAATATGAAAGTCATAGTTCCTGATACAACACCAGAGATACTCGTGATTTCATCACCAGCATCTAGCAAGCTTTTTATAGTGCTAATAACCGGTAAACCGGCGCCTACTGTAGTTTCATATTTATAATGAACCTTACCACTTTTTGTGAGCTCCATTAGCTTATTGAAATACTCTTGGCTAAAGGTATTTGCTCTTTTACTCGGTGTTGCAATATGTACACCGTTGCTTAGTAATTTGTGATATTGACGCGCCACAGTTTCATTACCTGTAGCATCTACAAAAATTAGAGATCCATTATTTAAGCGAATAAGTTCATCGGTAATTTGATCCCAATCGCTAAGAGTTTTTGATAAAACAATATTCTCTTGGATAGAGTCAATATCTGGCTGCCATGCTACATGGCCACTATTGCATGCGCCAATTATAGAAATATTAAAACGAGGACTCTCCAGTTCTTTAATTTGTTGCACTAAGGTGCTACCAACGGCACCAATACCTGCAATAAAGATAGAAATTGTGTGTTTATCAGATGATTTTATATCAATATTATCTGCAATTATTGATGGATTATTCAGTCTCATTTATGCTGTTTTAGTAAGGTCAGATTTGTTGGAAAATGAAGTGATAACTTGATTTAATTGTTCAAACTCAATGAGAAAAGCATCATGCCCATATTCAGATATTATTTCTGCATAGGTTGCTTTTGGAATGAGCTGAGAGAGTTCTTTTTGTTCTTTTGTTGGATACAGCAAGTCAGAATCTATACCCACAACCAAGGTTGGTATGGAAAGGTTCGAAAGTACCGTTTGAAATGAGTCTCGACCTCTAGAAACGTCGTGAGTATCCATTGCTTGCGATAAACGAACATAAGAAAGAGCATCAAAGCGATCTACTAGCTTATCTCCTTGATATTCTAGATACGACTCAACTTCAAATATTTCTTTGCTAGAATTGATATTTCGCTCAAATCGTTTTTGATAATTATCGGGTGTACGATAGGTAATCATAGCTAATGAACGAGCAGCTTTTAAGCCATGAATGGGAGGTTCTTCTTTTGCATACCAACCATTATTCCATTTTGAATCGCCATAAATTGCCAATCTTTGCGCATGGCTAATTCCAATTGCCCAAGGCGAATGTGCCTTACCCATGGCAAGGAAACAAGCTTTTTCAACTCTATTGTCCATCAGCGCAAACTCAAGAGCAACCATGCCACCCATCGATCCACCAATAATCAACTCTATTCCAGTAATACCAATTTCACTCAGGAATTGCTGCTGGAATCGAGCCATATCGCGAATGGTAATAAGAGGGAAGTCTGCCTGGTAGGGATTTCCAGTTTCTGGATTTATAGACCACGGCCCAGTAGAGCCATAGCAACTACCAAGTTGGTTAATGCAAATTACATACTGGTTTTTAAAGTCGATGGCAGAACTTGGTTCGAAGAATCCTGCAAACCAATCTTTAGCATCTGAATTGCCCGTTAAGGCATGAAAAATAACTACAACATTATCTTTGGCTGCATTAAGTGTACCCCAAGAATGATAGGCAAACTCAGGCCTTTTGAAAGTAAAATTACTTTCTGTTGTAAACGATTGTGAGGAAATATGAACCGTTGGTTTTGTATCCATTAATAAAAAGTAGAGAGCTCTACATTATTGCAAAGCTCTCTAAGGGAATTAATTATTTGAATTTGCGAAGGCTATAGAGCCATTAATTTTAACCGGGTTTTGAATAACATCCAATACAGGACATTGCTCTTCGGCCAGTTTTAGAAGCAAATCTAGCTTGTCTTTATCAGTTTCTGAAGTATCTATTACTGTGTTAAAATGTACGGTATGGAAACCAGGGCGAACATTTTTCTCAATGTTTAAGAATCCACGGAGATCAAGTTCACCTTTAGCCTCTACAGTTACATTTTTAAGTGTAATATCTAATGCAGATGCGTATGCTTTTATTACAATTTCTTGGCAAGCACAAAGTGAGCCAAGTAGAAGCTCTACTGGGGTAGGAGCTTTATTATTTCCGCCGAGTATAGCAGGCTCATCAGCATGGTATTCGAACTCTCTAGAGGTAATACGAGCTAACAAACCGTCTTTAAGTTCAGAGCGTGTTGTAAATGTTGCATGTGCTTTGCTTTCGTCTTCTACAATGGATTTAACCAAGGTAGTAACTGCTTTTTTAATCTGGCTTGGGCTATTTAAATATTCTGTTTGTATAATACTCATCCTAAACCCTTTATACAGAAACTGCAGTTTTAATTTTAGCAAATGCGTTTTCGAAATCTTGAATGATGTCGTCGATGTGCTCAATACCTACCGATACACGAACCAAATCGGAACTTACGCCACTTGCATCTTGCTCACTTTCAGTCAATTGCTGATGAGTGGTAGAGGCAGGGTGAATCAATAACGTTTTTGCATCGCCCACATTTGCCAAATGGCTAGAGAGTTCTACATTTTCGATAAAAGCACGAGCCGCATCATAGCCACCTTTCACACCAAAAGTGAACACAGATCCAAAATGATCTTTTTTGAAATACTTTTTAGCAAGATTGTGAGATGGATGCTCAGGTAAACCAGTAAAGTTGATCCAAGCTACATCATCATGATTTTTTAACCAATCAGCGAGTTTAAGTGCGTTTTCGTTATGACGCTCTACACGCAGTGAAAGAGTTTCTAAACCTTGAATTAATAAGAAACTGTTGAAAGGAGATTGGCAAGGACCGAAATCTCTTAAGCCTTCAACACGTGCGCGAATAGCAAATGCAATATTTCCGAAAGGACCGTCTTCTCCAAAAACTTCCCAGAAATTTAGACCATGATATCCTGGAGATGGTTCGCTGAATTGCGGGAATTTACCATTGCCCCAGTTAAAGTTACCGCCATCTACAATCACACCACCAATAGCAGTACCGTGGCCACCAATCCATTTTGTAGCAGCCTCTACAATAACATTAGCGCCAAACTTTATTGGTTGTACAATTGCACCACCAGCGCCAAAAGTATTATCCACAACTAGGGGAATGCCATTTTCATTAGCTAGTTTTGCAAGCTTTTCAAAATCAGCAACATTGCCACGTGGGTTACCAATCGATTCAATAAAAATTGCTTTTGTATTGTCGTCAATAAGTTTTGCGAAGCTTTCTACTTCGTCATTTGCCGCAAATTTGGTAGTTATACCAAGGCGGGGTAGGCTAACCTTAAACTGGTTATAAGTACCACCGTAAAGATTTTGAGACGAAATAATATTATCGCCAGCTTGTGCTAGGTTTGTTATTGCAAGAAACTGTGCAGACATGCCAGATGCAGTAGCTACAGCGGCAGTACCACCTTCGAGCGCAGCAATACGTTTTTCAAAAACGTCATTTGTTGGGTTCATGATTCGGGTATAAATATTTCCGAATTCTCTTAACGCAAATAGATTAGCAGCGTGCTCAGTATCTTTGAAATTAAAGGAAGTAGTTTGGTAAATAGGAACTGCACGTGAGCCTGTAGTTGGATCGGCTTCTTGGCCAGCGTGTAATTGTAGTGTTTCGAATTTATAAGAAGAACTCATTGTTTGAATTATTTTATGATTATCAGTTAATTAAAAAAACCCCTTTCGGGGATGAGTCCGAAAGAGGCTTATAAACTGAGCTCTTCGCACTCATCTTTCTCCCCGTTTAACTATTAAACGAGAAGCAGGATGTAGCACCTTTCTTAGCTTGTGTTTACACACTAACTAAGCGGTTGCCAAGGCTTCGCAGGACCTGATCCCTCCACCTTTCTTGATGAGAATGCATTTTGTAAAAGAACGAATAAAATTAATGGTCAAAAAAAAAGTCCTTTAGGCTATGCACTCAAAAGGACTTTCAATATCAAATATTCTTATATATTCAGCCCCAGGTGTTAGTATTGCACATACACATACTACACATAGTTAATTGGCTGATATTTTGACCTGTTAATTTCATTGCACCAAGATTACGACTTCAAACTTTAAGGCGCAACATATAAGAATATGTTTTTTTGGAAGCGCTTTTAGATGAGTTTTTATTAGTTATTAAAACAAGCGTAAGTATAGTAATTGTAATGATTAGTGTGATGTCTTATGAGGTTAGCTAAAATCACAAGGAAACATAGTTTTGTAACAGATGGAGTTGCAAAATTTGTTGGAAATGAGCGAGCGCCACTTCCACATCTAAAATAGTCAATCAGATGAAACTGTATTTTGGATAGGGATCGTTGCTTCTTACAGCGCATAAAGCAGCTTCATTCTTGTAAATGTCAGGCAATTTGCAGGCATAAATTCTGTTTACTCTCACTATAAACCAATTAGGGATGTAGATGTTAAGTAATTCACTGACAGATACCCCTAATAGTTTTTTTGCAGATGTGAGTTATAATTCTTTCAAAGCATTAGCAGGCATCTACAAAAATGGCTCTAAAGCAGGTAAAGAGAATAAGAATATATTTTAAATGTGAGAGCTGGCAATATTAATAACCAAAATTACGCACCATATTTTCTTTCTCACGCCAGTTTTCACGCACTTTAACGTGTAAATCAAGATATACTTTTCGTCCAACAAACTCTTCAATAGACTCTCGGGCAGCGGTACCTAAGTTTTTAATTGCTCTACCGCCTTTACCAATAATCATTCCCTTTTGAGAATCTCTATTCACGATAATTTCCGCATTAATGTAATCTAAGTCGTCGCGTTCCTCGTACTGAATTATATCAACAGTGGTAGAGTAGGGTAGTTCTTCGTGGTACTGCAGAAAAACCTGCTCGCGAATAAGTTCTGAGGCGAAGAAACGGACAGGGTGTTCGCTTAATTCATCTTTAGGATAGAATGGCGGACCAGGTAATAAATGATCAATAATAGATTTTAAGAGACCTTCCGTTCCGATGCCGTTTATTGCAGAAACATGTATTGTTTCTTTAAAAGGAAATCGACCATTTAAATCAGTGGCCTTTTTCTCAACTTGTTCTTGCTCGTATAAATCAATTTTATTGATTACTAAAAGCACTGGTTTTTGGAATCTGCGTAGAGAATCGAACGCATAATCAGGGATGTTATCCTCTTTAGCATCTACAATAAATAGAATGATGTCGGCATCTTTCTCTGCTTTTTCTACAAAGCGCATCATGGCTTTTTGCAGCTCATACTTAGGATTAATAATACCAGGCGTATCTAGAAATATGACCTGTGCATCCTCCTCAGAATGTATCCCTATAATCTGATGTCGCGTTGTTTGGGCTTTATGAGTAGCAATAGACAACTTAGTGCCTAAAATCTGATTCATTAACGTAGATTTGCCAGCGTTTGGTTTCCCAATTATGGCAACATATCCAGATTTATGTGGCTTTTTAGTATCAGTCAAATTTTCCTAAAGTTTATATGCGTCTGTAATTTCTAAGTATGCTTTAATTGTTTTTTCTAAACCCCAAAATATGGATTTGCCTATTAAAGCGTGGCCAATACTTACATCTTCTACATAAGGAACATGTTGAGCAAGCAGGGGAAGGTTATCTAAATTTAAGCCGTGTCCAGCGGTAACTCTCATGCCATATTTATGAGCTAAAACTGCCGCTTTCTTTAATCTTTCAAGCTCAATAAGTTGGCTTTTCTCGGATGTAGCATTTGCGAAAGTACCAGTGTGTAGCTCAATAAGATCTGCTCCAAGATTATGAGCCATTTCAATATCCTTAGGATTTGGATCTAGAAATAAGCTGATATCAGTCTTTATTTCTCTTATTGCAGGGAACACACGGCTCTCAAAGTCTTTAAATACTGCGTCCATATTAAGCCCGCCTTCGGTAGTTAACTCCTGTCGACCCTCGGGTACAAGTGTACAAACATCGGGATCAGTCTTTATAAGAATGGAAATCATTTCCTCAGTGGCGGCCATTTCAAAATTTAAAACGCCAATCACATTTTTCTTCAGTTCAACAACATCATCATCCCTAATATGCCTACGGTCGCCCCGCAAGTGAAAAACGATGCCAGCTGCGCCATATTCTTCGCATAATTTAGCAGCTTCAATTGGGTTTGGATAATCTTCGCCACGCGCATTTCTTAATGTCGCAACATGGTCTATATTTACATGTAATCTCATTAGAAATTATATTTGTTATATGTTTCTATAATTATTCTAATTTTAAAGGAACAAACATTAAGATACATTTTTGTACAATACAAAGATAATGATGAAAGAAGTAAGATTAATTATTGTATTGGCGGCCTTTACTTTTTCGTGTGGGATGCTGAAGCGTGGCGCTATTCCATGGGAAAATAAACCTATATCAGTTCCTAAATCAGGAGCCGTTGCTACAAATGGAAAATCTCAGCCTGCTGCTGCCATTTCTATAGCACCGGCAAAGATACCAGCGAGTGTTAAAGCGCGGAAAAATAAATTGGACGAGGCTTTTAGAGATTGGAAGGGAATTCCTTACGTCTTAGGTGGCTCAAGCTATAGTGGGGTTGATTGTTCGTCGTTTATGCAGATTGTATTTGAGGATTATTTCGGTCTGAAACTTCCTAGGAACACCAAAGACCAACAAAAAATTGGATCATCTGTTAAAAAGAACGGGATTGAAATAGGGGACTTAATATTCTTTAAAACAGGAAGGAATACCTTGCATGTAGGTGTAGCTGTAAGTTCAAACGAATTCATGCATGCCTCTACTAGTTCAGGAGTGATGATTTCTGGCCTTAAAGAAAGATATTGGGCAGATGCTTACTTAACTACCCGCAGAATTTTTAAATAAAATAGTTACGTTGCTATACTGCATGAGCTTTAAGGGCTTTCTGCTGCGAATACAAAAATATTTTCTGCATCATCTCTTTATAAGCGGGGGTAAGTTCTATATTTCGGCGCTTCATCATTGCTACCATTGTTTCTAAAGCTTTTTCGAGACGATAAATTTTTGGGTTTTCACAATCAACCCAGCTAAATGACTGGATATGCTTAGGAGGGAAGCCGCTCATAAATAAGTTAGACGAAACCCCACACATAGTACCCGTTTTAAGCATACTATTAATAGATGTTTTAGAATGATCGCCCATTACTGTACCTAGAAATTGGAATCCTGTTTCAATTAATTTTTTAGAGTCCCAATCAGGTATTTTAACTGTACTGTAATTATTATTTAGATTTGATGTGTTTGTATCTGCGCCTAAATTACACCATTGCCCAAAAATAGAGTTGCCTGCATAACCATCGTGCGCCTTATTAGAATAAGAGTGAAAAATACAATGAGCTACTTCGCCACCCACTTTGCAAACAGGTCCAATTGTTGCCCCCTCATATATACGAGATGCCATTTTTGTTACAGCATTCTCACAAATAGCTACAGGCCCTTTGATAAAACTACCAGATTCTATAATTGCATTATCCCCTATAAATACTGGGCCTTGGCTTGCATGAATGGTGCAGCCTGGTTCTATAACCGCTGTTGGAGAAACGAAGATATTATTGGGGTTTGAGAAAAATATCTTTCCTGCATATTCTTCCGTTCTTAATACAGGATAATTAAATAGCGGGAGATCATTCGATATCTCAGAGGCGTTGTATTTCAATAATTCCCACGGAAATCGTAGAAACTTTAGTTTCTCATCATACTGAACTCTATTTGCCACCTCAGGTACTCCAAGCTCTTCCTGTAGTAAGTATTGAGTGGCATCTGGGGTTAGCAATACTATAAGAGGTATTTCATTAGCATAAATACCTTCGCCAAGTTTAAGTGATTTAATCTGTTTAATTATTGATGGCGTTGGTAGTAAGCAAGAGTTTATCCAATAGGTAGGCTCTGAGGAGTCTAAATTATTCTCATCAAATAACCCAGTAAAGAGCGAATTCTTTTGGCGAGCATATTTTTGAGCTTGTAAATGAGCTAACCATTTTTCTCGTATTGTTAAAATCCCAGAACGAAGATCGTCGGTAGGGCGCGTAAGGGTTAATGGGTAAAGATTCGAATGTTTAGGGTCTGAAAAAAAACTTATCTGCATGTAAAAATCTCTCTATGGTCAAATGTTGATAGTAATATAGTAAAATTTAGATTACTTTTATTTACAATTACGAGTTTTTACCTTAACTCATTAACATAAATTTACAAACTAGGTTCTATGTGCGGAATAGTCGGCTATATTGGTAGCAAAAATGCAAATGAAATTATCATTAAAGGTCTTAAAAGGCTCGAATATAGAGGCTACGATTCTGCTGGAATTGCTTTGATAGATACTTCTCTAACTGTAAAAAAGGGGAAGGGCAAGGTTAAAAATTTAGAGAAGTTTCTTTCAAAAGAAGCGCGTGGAACTATTGGTATTGGCCACACACGGTGGGCAACCCACGGAGAGCCCAACGATATAAATTCCCATCCACACCTTAGTAATTCGGGTAAATTAGCGTTGGTGCATAATGGGATAATCGAAAATTATAACACATTAAAGCAGGTACTCATTAAAAAAGGGTTTCATTTTAAATCTGAAACCGACTCAGAGGTGCTAGTTAATTTAATTGAGTCATTTTTGAATGAAAAAGAGATGATACTTGAGAATGCGGTTCAATTCGCTTTAGCACAGGTACATGGAACTTACGGCATAGCGCTAATTCACGAAGACTATCCAGATAAAATTGTGGTTGCTCGCAAAGGCTCATCTCTACTTATTGGGGTGGGTGATGGTGAAATGTTAGTAGCTTCTGATGCAGCAGCTGTAGCTGAATATACCGATAAAGTGATTTATTTAGATGACGGTGAACTCGCTATTATCCAAAGGGACACATTTTCGGTGATGACAGCAGAAAATTTAGTATTAAGTAAAGAGATCCATGAATTAACTTTGAGCTTAGAGGAAATAGAAAAGGGAGGATATCCTCATTTTATGCTCAAAGAAATATTTGAGCAACCAAAAACTGTTGCAGATTGCCTGAGAGGGAGGGTAAATCCAGAAAATGGGACCATTGCCTTAGGTGGAATTTCCTCCGTGATAGAAAGGATTGCGAAAGCAAATCGGATAATTATTGCAGGCTGTGGTACCAGTTGGCATTCAGCGTTAGTGGGAGAATACATATTTGAATCTCTTGCAAAAGTTCCTGTAGAAGTAGAATACGCATCAGAATTTCGATATAAAGAGCCTCTTATAAACGAAAATGATGTAATGATTGTGGTATCGCAAAGCGGTGAAACAGCAGATACATTAGCAGCACTACGAGAGGCCAAAGCAAATGGAGCTTTAGTAATCGGAGTGGTAAATGTAGTGGGTTCAACTATTGCTCGCGAAACAGACGCTGGAATATATATTCATGCTGGCCCAGAAATTGGAGTTGCTTCAACGAAAGCGTTCACGGCTCAGGTTACTGTTTTAACCATGATGGCTATTTATTTAGCTCAATATAAAAAGACATTAGCACCAAGCAGAGTAAAAGAACTTATTAATGAGTTGTGGGAGATACCCGCAAAAATTGAAACTATTCTATCTGATACAACAGTAGTAGAGCATATTGCCAAAGAGTTTACTAACGCTCCAAACTTTTTATATCTAGGAAGATCATACTGCTTTCCTGTTGCTTTAGAAGGTGCACTTAAGCTAAAAGAAATATCGTATATACACGCTGAAGGCTATCCTGCAGCTGAGATGAAACACGGCCCAATTGCATTAATAGATGAAATGATGCCAGTGGTTGTAATTGCTACGGCAAAACATACCAATGATAAATCGGTTAGTAATATTGAAGAAATAAGAGCAAGGAAAGCTAGGATTATTGCGGTTACAACTAAAAGCAATAATGAAGTGGATAACTTAGCTGAGTTTAGTGTAATTATACCATCTACTCTTGATGTGTTGACGCCACTACTTTCAGTTATACCCTTGCAGCTGTTGTCGTATTATATTGCTGTAAACAGAGGTTGTAATGTTGATCAGCCAAGAAATCTAGCTAAAAGTGTTACTGTTGAATGATAAAAACCTAGGCCACACCCTTTAAATCTAGTATTAAGCAAGTTTTAAATAAAAAGAATAAAATAAATGTGGATAACTTGTTTTTAAGATTAAAATTCATTTCTTTGCAATACTAATTTTGGGTTATCTGAATGTGCGAAGGACATCAACATGAAGAACTGGAAATCTTTGATATTTAAAATTACTGTACTAGTATTAGTTGCAATCGTTTTTTTTACAGCATAATAAATTGTGGTAATAAAATAGAATTGTGCATATTTACTTAACACAGCTTTGTGTTTAGATGAATTAACTGCGTAAAATAACTGAACAAATTATATAACATTAAATGGGTCAAGACTTAGATTTATCGTACTTATACGAAATTACCGGTAGCGACAGCGAGATAATAATTGAGATGTTAGAATTATTTATGTCTGAAACGCCCAAGCAAATAGCCAATATAAAAGAGAGTGTTGGTGCTGGAGACTGGATTCAAATTAAAGCTGAAGCCCATAAGCTTAAAACTAATTTTATATATGTTGGATTGGTAGAGCTTAATGAAATGACTATCGAAATTGAGAAGCTTGCTAAAGAGCAGTCAGATATGGAGAGAATTGTTCAGATAGTTAAAAAGCTAGAAGATGGTTTTACAGAGTCACTTCCAAGTTTAGACAACGAATTAAAACGTTTCTCTGGATAGTTTAAGCTGGTATTACCATTTGAATATGGTCTATACCATCCACAGGATAAATATTGCCAATAGGTATAAAGCCAAATTGTTGGTAATAGTTTATAAGTAATGCTTGAGCTTCAATTTGAATATCTGTAGCAACGAATTCTTTTTTGCACCATTCTATACTTTCTGTAATTAATTGCCTGCCGAGGCCAGTACCTCTAAATGCTGGTGATACAATAATCCTACCAATTGCACAGGCATTCTCAAATTTAATATCGGGGCCAAAGATTCTGGCGTAGGCTGCAAGGCTGTCCCCCTCATAAAACAGAATATGAATTCCTTGATTGTCAGAATCATCTATATCGGCATAAATACAATTTTGCTCAATTATAAATACATTTTGACGTAGCCTTAAAACATCATAAAGTTGTTGAGGTGAGAGTTCACTAAATGTTTTTATAAATTTATTCATCAATTGCCTAAACAAATGTAAGTTTGCGCCGTAAGATAGTTTAAACTTCTAATTAAATGAGAATATTATGATTTTGGTTTGGCTTTTAAATAGTGTGGCGGTTTACATCACTTCTAAGTTACTAACAGGAGTGGAGATTAAGAACTTTTGGACTGCAATTATTGTGGCAGCACTTCTTGCCATTGTAAACACTCTCATTCGTCCGGTGTTAGCATTTATATCGTTTCCAATAACTATACTAACTCTTGGGTTATTCATTTTTGTGATAGATGCACTTATGGTACTACTAGTAGATAAATTAGTGGCCGATTTTAAAATAAAGAGCTTTGGTTGGGCTTTATTATTTGCTTTAATAATGACGCCAATTAGCTATTTACTTTTAAAAGTATTTGCATAGGCACTATAAGAGATCTGAGCGTGCATGCTTAGCAAGTAGCTTTACATGCGATCCCACACAAATTGTGGCACTAGTTTTACAACCCAAGCAATAAGACGCCATCGTTTTGTTATGTAGGCGTGATTGCGTTTTGCCTCAATGGCGGTAATCATTTGTTTAACCGCTTTTTCGGTAGAAGCAACCCAGAACATTTTAGAATTCTTTTCAGTCATTTCAGACCAAACAAATCCAGGCAGAATATCTGTTACTACAATATCAGCGGAAACCCGTTTAGCTTTCTGGCGAAATCCAGTGAGATAATTTGATACAAAATGCTTGGAGGCGGTATATGCGGCAGAGCTTCCTGAAGCTAGGAGGGATGCAATAGAAGACATACCAACAATCTGTCCGTGGCCTTGTTTATTGAAATAGTCGAACGCGAAATGGCAACCATGAGCAAATGCCATAACATTGATTTCAAGAGTTCTTTCATCCGATTCCCATGCAGGAAGTAATTTGTGGCGACCAACTCCCGCGTTTAAAATCATTATATCTAGGCCACCCATTTCCTCAATCAATTCTTGATATACTTGTGCCGCTTTTTCAAGTTCACGAACATCGAGGGTTCGGTAATGTACAAGTTCGCCAAGTTCCTCGCTTAACTCCTCTAGCCGTTCGGTTCTTCTACCGATGAGACCTACTTTATAACCTTTTGCAACAAATTGAACTGCGAGTTCACGGCCAATTCCAGCGGTAGCGCCAGTAATGATAACCTTTTTCATTTAAGTGGTTCTAGGTGGTTTGATAGGTGATTT
This sequence comes from Balneolaceae bacterium, assembly GCA_041656135.1. Classification (GTDB taxonomy): domain Bacteria; phylum Bacteroidota; class Rhodothermia; order Balneolales; family Balneolaceae; genus Balneola. The sequence goes on from JBBAEC010000004.1 coordinate 139,940, forward strand.
ATTAAAGGTTGGGCAGCAAGAGCATCAAAAGCTACAAGGAACTCTAAATACTGCTCAAGAACAGCTTTCTTCGACTTAAAGCGTAACTCATCCAGCTTTAAAATACCTTCCTTTAATTCAAGATATGAAATTGGGTTATTATCTTGTATAAGGCTGAGGTTTTTTGTGATAGAATCTAAATCCAATAAATCAATTTGTTCTTCTAGCATTTTATGTTGCTCTATTAGCTGAAGAAGGTACTGATAGTTAACAGCCCTATTTAAAGAGTCGGAATGTTGAGTGCTTACTAACTCATTTGAGAGAGCTATTTCCGCCATTTTCCCTTCAGCTATTTTATTTTTATTCGATTTGAATAATGGAATATTGATGCCAAAGCTAACACCAAAATTAGATTTATTAGTAGAATACGGTTGATATTTAGTCTGAATGAAACCAATATCGAAGTTGGAATTTTCTAGCCGTATTTCTTTTTTAGCTACTTCAATTTGACTTGCTAATAACAGAGCCTCTGAAGAACTCAACTGATTTTTAATAATATCTAGAGCATGAGCTTCTACGTTCTCAACTGAAATTAGTTCAACATTATCCCAATTAAACTGGGTGGTATGCAATATAGTGGTAATGTGTTGAGTATAGAAATTGCTTGCTTGTTTTATTTCGCCAATGGTACTTAAAGCGTCAATTTGCTTCAATTTAATTCCAACATAGCTTTTAGGATCGAACAAAACACTTTGTTGATTCTCTGACAAAATCGTAGCCATTTGATTTATAATATCAAGCTTAGCATTTGCGGTTGCTTGTGCTTCTTGTTCAATGAGGTAGCCTAGTGCTAGTTCATAACGCCAGTATAAGTTTTCATTTAACAGAATCTTTTTCTCGGCTTGTAATTCGAGTTTTGAAGCATTAAAAAGAGCGTTATTCCTTCTTACTTTCCATGGATTATTTGGCTTTAGCCTTAGCGCATATTCTTGATCATCTTTTGTTAAATCATCGTTATCAAAACGAGCTTCAAGTTTATCGATAAGAGGTAGGGAGTAGGTACGCTTGGTGAGAAACTGAATTTGTGACTCGTACTGCTGAAGGTTTAAATCTTCAAAGGCGGTTAAAATAAAATCATCTAAAGATTCCTGTGCTTTCAGGTTGGGGCAGAAAACACTAGATAGAACAAATGTGGTAATATATATGTATCGTTTTAATGGCGTCATTTAACTATAATCGTCTCGCCAACAACAAGTGGGTTATCTTCTGGAATTGTTATAAAAACCTCTAAGCCAAAGTTTTTAATGTTGGTTGATTTCTGTAATATATCTGGTAACTGAACAACTGCGCCATAGCCTTCAATATGGCCTTTAACTTGAAGCGTAGATCGATCTTGTGATTGAATAATTACGTTGTCTCCAATTGTTTTGTTTCTATTAACCGTGCCAACTAAATAACCTATTACTGCTGATGGAGATTTTGAATTAATAGAAACAACAGGTGTAAATGCAGGGACTTGTTCGCCAGGCTTCACAAATAAACTATCAATTACACCTGTAAAAGTAGCATATTTATTGAGCCTTCCTTCCTCTTCAAGCTTCCAATTTAGTGTCTCTTGGGCTATTTCAATTTCAGTTTGAATTTTAGCCTGATCGGTAGCAAACTGCTGCTTGGCGTCTAATATTCTTATATCTAGAGCTTGTAAACTTAAAAGGCCTCTTTTAGCTAAATATTTTATTTGAAGATGAAAATCGGTTAGAGTATCATTTTTTGAGACAAAATTTTGATCTCCTGTAATTTGCTTGGTCAGCGATTTATTTAAGTCTATTTGGTTTTGATAGAGCGAAATTTCGTTTCCAGTCTCACCCTTAATCAAATCTCGCTCCGATTCAATAAGATTAATTTTTGATTCAAGTAACTTCTTATTCTCAACCTGTTGTGCAGTAAGTACCTGAATCTGTCTTTTAAGCGTTTCAATTTCTAATGTTAACTCAGGGCTACTCAATTCTAAAAGTAAATCGCCTGGCATAACATGTGTGCCAGGTATAACATGTGTTGACCCAATGATGGAGGCTCTTTCTGTATTCACCATATATTTTTTAGAATATGTGACACCTGGAAAGGATCTGCTACCTTTAAAGAAAAAAAGGTTAACGGCCAGCAGTGAAACAAAGAAAATTGCAGTTATGATATAATAAGAATTGAATTTTTTCATTCTAGAGGTTCTCAATTATCTTCCTGAATATTTTTGAATGAAATTCTAACTCTTCCAATAGATTCTACACTTCCTAATTCGGTCAGAAATGTTGTGTTATCTGCATCTAAATCTAATAATATAATATATTCGTAATCAAAGCGTCCCGAGGATCGAGCAGTGACTTCCACATCTGTAAAAGAAGAACAATATTTTTCCATAATCTCTAAAACTGATGAAAGATTAGAAGTATCGGCAAGTTGAAAATTCAGCCTTCCACTTAAACCTGTTTTAGAACTTAAAGGAGAGTAATGGAGTAGTAGAGCGCCCAAGCAAAATAATATTGTACCAGTAAATGCAATAGAGTAGCCAAATACACCAATTGCAAGACCTACACTGAGCGAGGCAAAAATAAATAAAATATTCCGAGGATCTTGTATTTTAGTTCTAAATCGAATAATTGCCAGAGCACCGAAAGCCCCAAGTCCTCTTGCAAGACTATCGCCGATTGCTAACATAACCATTGTAGACACAATAGAACCTAACGCTAAGGCCTGGAAAAACTTATTAGGATATTGGGGACCTGTGTAAGTGACCTTGTGGGTGATGGCGATCAATGAAGAAAGTACAAATGCCCAAGCCATCGAGTAGGCGATATTTAATATAGTAGGATAATCATATACCGGCTGATCCGGAAATAGTTCGAACATTATTGAGTCGTTTTTGAGTGCAATTCATTATTAATTGTTAGAGGCACTAAGATAATACTCAATTATACTCTAATAAATTACTTATACGGGTTGTGGTGAAAGTACTTTTCTATTCAAAATTTCAAATGCTCCAAATAGTACACCAGAATATACTAAATCACCTAAAGCAGTTGTATGTAGAAATGGAAGTGCGGCTGTATAGCAAGCAATTAACCCTTGAATAGTAAGAGGGTATGTGGTGCCTGATAACCACACACCGAAGTTTGAAACAAGAAAGAAGATCAATGAAGCGGCCATTGCACCACCAATTACACGGGGTAGTGTTACTTTCTTGAGGATGAATAAACCAGCTAAAACTATAAGTAATATTGCGCCATAGGTCCATATAAAACCTGGTGAAATAAATACAAAGCTAGAATAGAAATCTGCATATAAAATATTATTTACTAATAAATCACTCACAAAAAATGCAAGTAGTGGTAAAAGGAATGCAAGCTTTCGATTAGAAAAATGAGCAGCACCAAATAATGCCATAGCACCAAGTGGGGCAAAGTTGTACGGGTGAGGTACCATTCTTGAGAATGCTGCCAATAATATAAAACCAGAAATGTATAGTAAGCGCTTATTCATAATATAAAATTAGTTGTCTGCTAAAAATAGAAAAAGCATCGCCAGAATAAAAGCGATGCTTCTTAAAAAGATATTAATAAAGAATTAAGTTTATTTCTTCTCGTTCAATTCTAAATTAAGTTCAATAGTTATTTCGTTACCAATAACAGCAGTAGCTATATAGTCGCCTGTGCCTACTCCATAATCATTTCTATTGAGTGTAAACTTAGAAGTTATCCCGGCAATTAACTTGCCACTATTTGGGTGGGGCATTACACCTAAAAGCTTAAATGGCAGTTCAATATTTTTAGTAACATCTTTAATTGTGAGCTTACCGTGCGCAATAAATTCATTTTCGCCCGCAGCTACAATCTTATCACTTTTAAAGCTCATTGTTGGGAACTTCTCTGCATTGAAAAAATCTGGAGTACGTAAATGTGCATCTCTATCATCGTTAGAAGTATTAATGCTACTTATAGGTATGGTAACATTTATAGAACTGTTCTTTAAATCATCTGCTGAGAAAGCGATGTCAGCTTCATACTCGGTAAAGTTACCGTTAACAGGTGTGAAAAAGTGACGTACACTGAATTTAACAGCACTGTGGTTTTTGTCGATTGTCCAAATAGTAGGCGCAAATTTAACAGCTGCAATAGATACAATGCCGACTAGTACTAATGATAATAGAGCTAGTGAATTTTTGAATTTCTTCATATGGTTAATTTAGTTTTGATTGATTTAGCAGAAATATGATAAATCAGTAGTTTGGGTTATTGAATTAAATATATAGTTCAATATTAAACTATTTTTTAATTTAATGAAAATTACTTTTTTCGATTAGGGTCATAGATTTTGTAAAGTTACTTAGCAGGACTGGTATAAGCATTACCTTTAACTCTGAATCGCCAAGGTAAATGAGCATCATTACCTGCATAATTAACACCAACACGCGGGCTAGCTATGATACTAGAGTCTTCAAAATAAGTTTCTCTATCTTCCAGCCAAATCGTGCTTTCTTGTAAATTTGTTCCATATAGCTTAGTAGTAATACCCAAAGCGCTACTAACAATGCCTGGGCCACCACCTACCGATCTATTTAGAACAGTTTTGTTTCTGCGTAATAGCATAGTATCTATACCTGCAATGGGTTCAATTGCACGAATTAAAACAGCATCGGCAAAACCTTCTTTGTTAGTTACCACATTAAATAAATGATGGATTCCATAGCATAGATAAATATATGCATGCCCTGGTTTACCGAACATGATTTTTGTGCGCTCAGTTTTACCATATACACATGCATGGCAGGCAAGATCACTTTCTCCGCGATAGGCTTCTGTTTCAACAATAATGCCAGCAGTTACAGTATTGTTAATTTTAGTAACAAGCACCTTTCCGAGTAGCTCTCGAGCTATGGTTACCACATCATCTCTTTCATAAAATGAAGTAGGTAATTTCGAAAACATTAATCTAGCACTGAGTATGGGTTGTCTTCAAGGGTTGGTCTATGTGAACTGTAAACATCGCGATAGGCTCTGGCTAAAACCACAGAAATGACAAAAAGTAAAGAAGTGTAGAAGGTCCATATTACTATTAAAAATGCGATAGCGTAGCCTTGGTAAAAATAGCGGTATGTAGAAAATGCATACTCTAAGTAATTACTAATGATAAAGCGAGCAACCTCGAACAAAACAGTGTAACTAAGCGCACCAACTAGAGCTACTTTAGGTGCAATTTTACGCTCACTCAAAAATCTAAATACGATATATAAAAGCATGAAAATAAAGAGGACTGGAATTAATAAATTCAAGAAATCATAAATCCATGGTAATTGGATTACTATATCGGTAAAGGGGACATAAATCTGTGAAAAATTCACAAATGAGAACATTGAAATGGCAAGGCTAAAGAAGAGAAATACGGTGCCTATTAAGCCAAAGCCAAAAAAATTATATATAATATCAATTATTGGATGTTTCCTTTCTACGATATCAAATACATCAAAAAGAACGTGCTTTAGAGAGTGAAGCAACCCTTGTGTAAAAAAGACAAGAATAATGAATCCAATAATACCAAAAACCTGACGGGCACCAACCAAGGGCCTAATTAATTCTTCTACTGTACCTGAGCCAGAAATGACATCGCTGCTTTCTGGTTGAAATGCGAAGGCGGGCAGGTAATCACTACCCAGTTGTACAATGTAATTAAAGGCCTGATCGTAGGAGAGTACGTAGCCTATTATAGCAACAAGAATAAGTGTAAATGGGATGGAGCAAATAAAAAGGTTGAAGGTAATAGCCGATGCACTAAAGAAAAGGTCCTTTTTCCCCGCTACCTTAAAAGCTTGTATCCAGAATTCTTTGAAAGTTTGCAAAACTACAAAATTAATTAGAAGGTAAAGTACGTGGCTTATACTATTAATTCAAAACACGAAGTTAGTACTTAGTTTTTAAGCCAATTCCTTACTAAGTTCCAAGACTTAAAATGACCATAAAAATAGCTAAAAGCCCAAATAAATAGTAATGGCAAGTAAGAATCAAACCCCGTTAATGAAACAGTATTTTGAGATTAAAGGGCAGTACCCAGGTACAATATTGCTTTTTAGAGTGGGCGATTTTTATGAAACTTTTGCCGATGACGCTATTCTTGTGAGTAAAGAGCTTGGAATTACACTCACAAAAAGAAATAATGGGGGCGACCAAACTCCACTTGCAGGCTTCCCCTACCATTCGCTAGATACCTATTTGCCCAAATTGGTCAAAAATGGTTTTAAGGTTGCAGTATGCGACCAAACTGAAACACCTGATGAGGCAAAACAAGCAGGGCGTAAAATTGTAACTCGTGAGATTACTGAGATTACAACGCCAGGAGTTACACTTTCCGATAAGCTATTAGAGCATAAACGTAATAACTATATAGTTTCCTTGTTTTGGACTAAAGACGGGGTTGGAGTCGCTTTTTCTGATATTTCAACGGGGGAATTTGGACTTAGTGAAGTTTCAGAAAGAGAGCTGAAAAGTTTACTAGCCGCCATTCAGCCTTCTGAAGTGTTGGTGCAAACTAAGCTGAAGAATAAGCTCGAAGATAATTTCAATCACTTTAACATCACTCATATTGAGGATTGGGTATATGAAGGTGACTATGGCTATAAATTGCTTACAGAGCATTTTAAGACACATTCTTTAAAAGGTTTTGGCGTTGAACCTCTAAAAATAGCTCATATTGCAGCCGGTGCATTAATGCATTATATGCAAGACACTCAGAAAGCGCATCTTCGACATTTACGCAGATTATACGCTTACGAGAGTAGCGAGTATATGTCGTTGGATCCGGCTACCAAAAGGAATCTAGAGCTTACGGCAAGCTTGCAAGAAGGGGGTGTTGAAGGCACGCTCATCTCTATTATGGATAAAACGTGTACCGCCATGGGTGGGAGACTTCTCCGGCGCTGGATAATGCGCCCTTTAAAGAGATTGAAGGCTATTCAAGAGCGTCTTGATTCTGTTGAGAAGTTATTTAAAGTGCATGAAACCCGATTTGCACTACGCGAAGAATTAGAGCAAGTAGGAGATATGGAGCGCCTCATATCTCGGATTTGTGTGGGTAGAACAAATGCACGAGATATCATTCAGCTTAAACTGAGCATAGCTCAAATTCCTAAAATAAAAAGTCAGTTCTCTGGTCTCGAAGATCCATTATTACAAGACATTTCTAGCCGACTAAAATTGCTTATTGAGCTGCAAGAAAGAATACATACCGCATTGGTTGATGAACCACCTGCCAGTATTCGAGATGGCAACATGATTCGGGATGGCTTTAATGCAGAGCTTGATGAGCTACGTGATATTGCAAGAAATGGAAAAAAGTATATCGCTCAAATAAAAGACAAACTTGCGATAGAATCTGAAATACCATCCTTAAAAATTGGCTACAACAAAGTTTTTGGTTACTACATTGAAGTAACAAATTCCCATAAACATAAAGTACCCGAGCACTTTATTAGAAAACAAACATTGGTCAATGCCGAGCGATATATAACGCCTGAGCTTAAAGAAGTAGAGGAAAAAGTTCTATCGGCAGAGGATAGAAGCAAAACGTTAGAATTTGAGTTATTTGATGAGCTACGACTTTATGTTGCTGAGTTCGCCGATGATATTCAACAAATTGCTTTTGCATTAGCTGAAGTTGATTGCTTGCAAAATTTTGCAGAAATCGCATTTCGAAATAACTATGCTAAACCAGAAGTGCGCGATTCTGAAGAAATTGATATTAAAAAAGGTCGCCACCCAGTTGTTGAAAAATCACTTCCATTGGGGGAGCCTTTTATACCCAACGACATCTTTCTAAACAATAGCACTGAGCAAATTATGATTATTACTGGTCCTAATATGGCTGGTAAAAGTATCATACTTCGCCAAACAGGGCTTATAGTATTGCTTGCTCAAGTAGGAAGTTTTGTGCCAGCAGCCTCAGCAAAAATAGGATTGGTAGACAAGATTTTTACCAGAGTTGGCGCATCCGACAATCTTGCGGCAGGTGAAAGTACATTCTTGGTAGAAATGAATGAGGCCGCAAACATCCTAAATAATGCCACGCCTCGTTCTTTAATATTGTTAGATGAGGTTGGGCGAGGAACCAGTACTTTTGATGGACTTAGCATTGCGTGGTCGCTAGCAGAATATTTGCATAATCATGGACCAGTTGCTGCAAAAACATTATTTGCGACACATTATCATGAGTTGAACGAGCTTGAGCAAATGTACGAGCGCATTATAAATTATAATGTGCAGGTGAAGGAATACGATGGAAAAGTAATTTTTCTACGGAAATTAGTGAAAGGCGGAGCTGACCACAGTTATGGAATTCAAGTGGCTAATATGGCAGGTTTACCGAAGGTAGTTATAGACCGAGCCAAAGAAATTCTGCATAATTTAGAAAGGCACAGCCTCGATATTACAAATAAAAATGGAGGCATTGAGGCACAGGCTAGTTCAGGAAAACAAGCTACAAAAGCGCTAGCAAAGAATATAGAAAAGCAGCCTGAAATAGATCAGTTTAGCTTGTTTGCAACCCATGTTGACCCCAAGTTAGAAACAGTTCTCAATAAACTAGAAGCTTTAGATCCGAACCGAATAACCCCAATCGAAGCTTTGATGCTAGTAACAGAACTAAAGAATATTATTGGTAAATAAAGCTGAATCTTGCTTCAGATTATCCAATTTAAGTCTGTAAATTTGTTCGCTGTAAATAATAAATCAAACTCTTGAAAACTTCCGCTACATATATTGCCAACCGCATTCGTCTAATGATATCGACGAAGCAATTTCAGGTAGGGGAGATGTTGCCATCAACTCGAGTTTTGGGGCAACAACTAAATGCTAGTTTTCATACCGTTCGAAAAGCGTATCATTTATTAGCCGATGAGGGGTTATTAGCAGGCGAACCTGGGAAGGGTTTTATAGTTAAGCGACAAAGTGGGTTGTTAGACAAAGAGAAGCGATTAGAAATTGGGGGCGAAAAAGTACAAGCCACCATAGAGGAACTAGTTGGTTATGGTTTAGATGATTCTGAAATAGAGCTGTTATTCCAAGAGCAACTGAATTTTATGGAATGGCCAGATCGCATTCAGACGTGCGCCAGTGTGGGCGAAAACCTAGAGTTAGGCAGCATGCTTGCAAGCGCTATAAAGAAGCAGGTAGGCGTGCGTAGCAAGGTTATAGACATCACTCAATATGAAAGCGCAGCTAAATTTGATGCACTTTTTGTACCCATTAAATTTGTACATTTATTTCAGAGTCTTCAAGACTCTATACTAATCATTCCTATTATTTACAGCTTCAATCCAGATACCTTGCTGTCGATAGTAAGTCAAGTGGCTATACAAACCATAGGGCTAGTAACAGCAACCGAGGCTAGTATTCCCAAAATAATTAGCGAACTTAAAAACTCTATCGCTTTTGAAGGCTCTTTTGTAGCAGGCAGTATTTATGGACGATCCCTGCCACTTTTTGTTCGCGAAACGGATCTTATTTTATACACACCCGAGAGTGCAAAATTAGTAGAGCAGAAAGTGCCTGAAAAGAACCGAATTCGTCTGGAATTTACTCTATCAGACCGCAGTGCCGAGATGATACGATCCGAATTATGGGATCAATAAAAAATTAGAATTAGAATTGCTTACCCTATAAATAGGTGAGTTGTAAACGCAGTATTAAACATTGGACATAAGTAAAACAATAAGTAAAGCTATTTCTGCCATCGAAAAAGAAATAGCGGCAGTACGTGAAACTCCTTCGCAAGATGTACTAACACAAGGTGTAAAAGAGAAGGGTAGTACTCATCATATCTATACATTTGAGACCAATAATCATGGCTTGCGTTTTGCCGAAGAGATAAGAGCGAAGCTAGGCGGTAAAGATTTAAAAGTTCAAGAAATAGATTTTAAAGATGGTAAGGTTTGGTTGGAATTTCCCGAAGATTTTGGACAAGGTATAGATGAGGTATTTCTAGAGTGGGAAAATGATTTTGTTCTCAAAAAGATGGAAGAACATTTACACACTCTAAGTGATAAAGCCGAAGACATCACCCAACTTCATTCGTTACTAAATCCTGTATTAAGTTTTGAAAGGGCTAAAGAAGGAGATGCGCCAAACATTGATGAGTTTAGAAATGAATCTCAAATAGAAGCCATCCAAAAGGCATTAGTAAATAATGTGCTATTTGTTTGGGGACCTCCAGGCACAGGTAAAACAACTACGCTAGGTTACATTATTTCCAATTTACTCCAATCTGGCAAACGCGTTCTTTTTGTATCGAACACAAATCGAGCTGTAGATGTGGGTTTATTAAGCACTCTAGATGCACTTTCTGAAACAGCCCCAGATTTCGATTTACAACAAACAACTCGTTTTGGGGAAGCCGCTTTAAATGATCCTAGGTTAGAAAGTATTCTATTTGAAACTCAGGTAAAGTCTAAATTAGAAAGTAAAAAAGCACAAGCAGTTGGTTTAAGTACTACCCTCGAGCAGTTTGCAAAATTACAAGAACAAATAGATGACATGATGGCGAAAGGAATTGAAGTTCCTAAGGCCCTAGATTTACAATGTCAGCTTTTGGGTGATAAGGTTGATAATGAAGGTGGTGTTGAAGTGCTTGCCGACAAAATTGAGCGCTTGCTAAATGTAAACGAACGGTATGAACTCAAACGCAAGCAGCTAGTTGCAACAACCATGGCGAAGGTGTGCACATCCGAGCTCTTCTATAGCCTTAGTTACGACGCTGTAGTAATAGATGAAGCATCGATGGCTAGTGTACCCTATTTACTTTTGATGGCCGCAAAAAGCAAAAAACATCTTGTAGTTGTGGGCGATCCTATGCAGTTGCCACCTATTGCTATAACGAACGACATTAAAGCTCGAACATTTTTAGAGAAAGATATCTTCTCTTATGTATCCGGCGCAGAATCTACGGAAGCCTTATTCAATTGGCACGATGATAATCCTGATTTTACCTGCTTCTTTGATACCCAGTATCGGCTTAAATCAGACTTGGCGGGTGTAATAAGCTCTGTTTTTTATGATGGTAGATTAAAAACTGGTGGCAATTTGGTAGAGAAAACGGGTAAATCCGTCGCACTTGTCGACTCCTCAAAGTATGGCCCCTACATTGAACAAGAAAAAAATGAGCGAGGATTTCGCCCAAATAATCAAGTTCACCTAAAATTGATAGAAGAAAGCGTTAAGAAATTAACCCGCCGTTACGCCGATGACGCAATTGGTGTGATTGTACCCTTTAGAAGCAGTGTTTATACCGTGCGGCGTCATCTAAGTGCAGAAGGCTATCGTTATGTGGAAGTTGGAACCATTCATACTTTTCAGGGAAGAGAGAAAAAAGTAATTATTTTTGATACAGTGATGAGTGGTGAACTTCAAAATGGAACTCAAAGACATTACTCTGTTCGTCCTTTTGATGAGACAAAAAACGGACTCAGTGTACCACGATTATTGAACGTTGCCTTTTCTAGAAGCCAAGAATTGCTAGTAGTTATTGCAGATATGAACCACATATCAAGAATATATGGGGATAAATTCCTAGGAAAGCTATTAGGTGCAGTAAAAGATATATCCCTTTAAGTCAATAAAAAAGAGTATATTAACCAATATAAAAAGCGACAAAAAAAATTAAATACATAGAATAAAATATATATTTAAAATATAGTTGAAATATACTCTAAATAGGTCTTATATTTGGAGCCGTTTCAGGAATGAAATATAGCTCAGTTGGTAGAGCATCCCGAGGCTTCGGGACCAAGGTTGGGGGTTACCCATTGTTGGATATACCAGTTGACAGATTGAAATTATGCGAGAATAGCTCAGTTGGTAGAGCACAACCTTGCCAAGGTTGGGGTCGCCGGTTCGAGTCCGGTTTCTCGCTCTCTAAAGCCCCTCAGATTTTTCTGAGGGGCTTTTTTTGTGTCTATGAAATTTGGATGGATGGAATTTGTCCTTGGATTCTGTGAAGGCGAGAATAGCTTCCCGAATTGTCGGGAGTAGCGCATCCCGAGACTTCGGGACCAAGGTTGGGGTCACTCCCGTGACTACGGGAAGTCCGGTTTCTCGCTCTAAACCATTTTGATTTATCTAGTTGGTTTTATTTTATTATACTTCCATTATGTTAGCTCATTCAACCTATATCCTCTATAGTTTGTCCATGAACCGATATTATGTTGGTTCAACTTCAATAGGTGTTGAATTACGACTATCTAGACATAATACAGGTTGGTCTCCGTTTACTAAGAGAGGAATGCCGTGGGAGCTGAGATATGTGAAGAGCTTCGATACAAAACAGGAAGCATTGAAATGGGAGCAATTCATCAAGAAGCAAAAAAGTAGAGCTTTTATTGAACGGCTAATTAACTCAGAGGATAATGAGCTCAGTTGGTAGAGCATCCCGAGGCTTCGGGACCAAGGTTGGATTTATTTGACGAGTAGATTTGATTACTAAAATATAGAATAGGTATCGGTGGGTTGAACTGTTTTCAAAAGATGCGTACAAATCCACTGAAACTTCAGCAAGATTCATTTTAATTCTATCCTGTACCCACAACAAACTGAAACTAATGCAAACCTCAGGCTTGTGGTGATTTGAATGTGGCAATGGGCGTTTTTGACTGCACAAACGCGATGCTTGTGACAAGACAATGGTCAGCACTGGAACCAATGGTTTAGCAAGACATTACGAATGGGAAGGGCGTTGCTCCATGGAAGTCGCTAGCATGGAAACACCGCTTCTAAATAATCTTCTTTTGGATTGATATAAAGAATTAAATATTTGTATTATCTAAATTGACAAGTACTTAAAAAAACTGCAAAATATTTAAGCTTGTTCAAAAAGGATTGCTCTTTTTTATATACTAACCACCTTGAATTATTTTATAGGTAGTTTTCAAGATTTCACTCTATGTCTAAATTTTTACTATTAATCGGGCTATTTATAATTCCTTCAGGGCTATGTGCAGGTGGGACTTATGAATCAAGAACCGCTTTATCTCAAGTCAGACCTGATACTCAAATGGTAAAGGAATTACTCGATGATATAACGGAGGTTGTTAGCAAAGGGGATTTCGCGCTTGCCCGCCAAAAACTTCAAAAAGTGAATGAGTGGTCGGAAGAATTAAACTTTAATTATGGAAGGGGATTTTCGGATTTAAAATTAGCTCGAATTTACCTGAATGAGCAGTATTTTGATTCTGCTGAGGTTCTTTTACTCCAAATTATAGATGATTTTGAAGATTCTAGAATCACAGGTAATGCTTATAGTTTACTTGGTACAACTTATCGCTTTCAAAGCAAACTACCCGAAGCTCTTGAAACATATCAATTAGCTTTAAGTATAGCAGAAAAACGTGATGACAAGCTTTTGATAGCAGGGACTCAACAAAACCTAGCTGTTGCTTATGGTAGTTTAGGGGATAAAAAGGCATCACTAGAAAGGTATCTGCTTTCATTAAATTATGCCGAGCAAGTTCGCGATACCGCCCTTTGGGTAACAGTACTATTAAACCTTGGCAATGAGCTTAATAGCTATAATGAACTAGATAAAGCAGCTTTTTATCTTCAAAAAGCAGCTGAACTTTCGGCAGTAAAGGGGTATAGAACCGATCTATATCGTTCTAAGGTTAATCTGGCCAATGTGACAAGTAATCAAGGAAAATTGGAGGAGGCTCTAGGTTTATATAATGAGGCTTTAGAGCTAGCAAAAGAAGTGCGGCCAAATACGCCCCCTGTAATAGTGATTTTTAACATAGGCAACACATATTTAAAAATGGGTGAGTATGCGGAAGCAGAAAAACTGCTTAAAGAATCTTTAGGCTATACTTTAGATATGGGGATCCGAGAAGGACAGTATTACAATTATAATGCATTAGGACGACTAGAGCAAGAAAGGGGTAATGCACAAGCCTCCATTGATTGGTATTTAAAGGCTAATAAAATAGCTAAAGATATAAATTCGATACCCTTCTTAAGTGAAAACTTACCAATACTTTATAGTAGTTATAAGGATGAAAATAAATTTGAGAATGCACTTCTTTACTTAGAAGAGTATAAAGCATTATCTGATAGTTTATTGGATTTAAAAAGAGAGCAAGAGTTTTTAGAGCTTGAGAATGAATTAGAGTTAAAGCGTCAAACAGAAATTAACAATCTGCTTAAAGAAAAGCAGATACAGCAGGAGCAAAAGCTTAAATTTCAAACAAGCCTAATTATTGCCGGATTCATGGGCATAATTTTAATACTTGTAATTTTATATGTATTACAAAAGGCGAGTAGAGAGAAGACCGCGGCCAATATATTATTAGAAGAGCAACGTGAAGAGTTAGAAAAACTAAATCAGGAAATGAAAAAGCTGTTTGCTATTGTGGCACATGACCTACGTTCGCCATTAGCATCAATGCAAGGTGTTATATATTTAATGAGAACTGGTGAACTTTCTAAAGACCAGCAAGAGGAGTTTTTAGATAGTCTAGAGGTTTCTGTTCAAAGAAATTTGGATGCAATGGAAGATTTACTTGCTTGGGCTAAACAACAAATGCAGGGCTTTACTTTTGTAAATGAAGAGATAAATGTGTTTGAAGTGGTTGAAAGTGTACTTGTAAAACAACTAGATACAGCCGTTAAGAAAAATGTTATCATCAAAAACGAAGTAGATAAAGCAACCACGGCAATAGCTGATAAAAATGGACTGGATCTAATTGTAAGGAACCTGCTTTCTAATAGTATTAAGTTTACGAACCCGAACGATAAAATTACTTTTACTTGCACCGAAAAGGAAGATGTAATTTGCCTTTGTATTAAAGATACGGGCATAGGTATGTCGAAAGAAGTATTAGAAAAGGTGAATTCAAATACAAGTATTTCATTTTCAAACCGTGGCACATTGGGCGAGATTGGAACGGGCTTTGGGCTGAGCTTAGTTAAAGAATTTGTTAAAAAGATTGGAGGCACATTGCATATAGAAAGTACGGAAGGCGAAGGGAGTACATTCTGTGTTGAAATACCCAAATAATATATAAAAAGTGTTTTTTATTGGAAATGAAATACATTTTCAACTTGTTAAGACTAGTATAATTAAAACATCAACCTAAAAGAGGAATAAAATGCCAAATAAAAAAGCATCAGCCAAATGGAATGGCGATTTGAAAAGTGGAAATGGAACAATGAGTTTAGGTAGTGGTGCATTTGAAGGTGCATTTACCTTTGCGTCAAGATTTGAAGATGGTAAGGGTACGAACCCTGAAGAGCTTTTAGCTGCAGCACATGCAGGCTGTTATTCTATGGCTCTCTCAAACGAATTGCACAAAGCAGGTCATAAGTCAGAAAATGTAAGCACAAAGGCTGTAATCACTCTAGAGCCCATAGACGGTGTACCAACCATATCTACCATAAAGCTCGAGTCTGAGGCGAAAGTACCAGGGCTAAGCAACGAAGATTTTCAAAAAATTGCGAATGCAACTAAAGAAGCTTGTCCCGTTTCAAGAGCTCTAAAAGCTTTAAAAATTGAACTAAATGCTACTTTAATTAGCTAGTTCAGTCATTTCTATAAAGACTCAAGTTCACACTAGCTTGAGTCTTTTTTTTATTTATGGAGTTCGTACTAAGAATCGAGCGCAGAGGCAAAGTATTTCATTTGCATAGACTGAAGAGCCACGGTCTTATTTCTCACATACGCTTTTACAGAAATTCCATTAGGCTCGTAAATCATAGCAACATAGTCCGTCTCACCTCTTAATAAATCAGTGTAGTTTAGCAAGCAGTTGTTTCCTGTTAAAAAGAGGACATCGTTCAAAACTTCATTATTTGGAACTTTGATATACCCCAACTCCTTATTTATGCAAATAACAGCCTCGCTTTTTGTGATACTAAACAAAGTAGCATCAGGATAGCTCTCTTGATAATGTTGAAAAAGCAGGTTCTTTATCTTTCTAGAAATCCCCGTATTTCTATATTTAGGTGAAATTATTAACGCTGTAGCAATAACATATTTTTTGTGTTCCCAAACCTCAAGGCACGAAAAGCCAACCCACTGTCCTGTATCTGCATCTGTTGCTACCACAGCAAGCCTATTATCTATCTTGTCTATAATATACTCAGGCGCTCTTTTAGCTATATTAATGGCACGTTTTGCTGCTGAATTCTCTAGCTCGTTAATAATTTCAGTAACGTATTTGTAATCATCAGGCGTTGCAATCCTGATATTATAATTATATTCAGTTTCCAATTTTTTGAAAATAAAAAAGTGAGATGTAAGAGTGTTTCTAAACGATGTTTAAATGGAAGTAGACACAATTTTGGTCATACTTCAGCATCCAGAATAGGAGCGTGTTTTATTAGAACAGGGGTCGCCGGAAACTGGGGATGGGGTTAACCCTAATCCGTACTTCAGCAATCCCAGAGATGGTTGCAAGTGTAGATTTATTATATAGGGTTAAGTTGTTCTTCATCCGTTTTCAAAAATTAGAGGTAAGTAAAGAAGTCAGCCATTTGGCTAACAAATGGAAAGTAGCACACCTTTCTGTGTTTTACAATAGAGATGTGAGAAATTTATTGATAATTTGGATATTATTTTAAAATCTATTGAATCAGTACGAAACTGAGATTCAGCAATGGTAACATAAGCCTTTGGCTTGCAACACAGGCAATATTTATAAACGATATAATTCTGTTTGTAAGCTAGATTATTCAAGTATAGGAAGTTAGAATTTTTCTATACTTGAATATCCAATCTGCGTTGCTTTGGTCTGATGAACATCTAAAGAGCCCAGCTAACACCTACACTCATCCATCTGCCTGGCAAGGGCACAGCACCAGTCTCTATATAGGTTACATTAGTTATGTTGTTCAGATTCAAGTTCAACCGAATCTTATCAAAATTTGCTTCGAACTTTGAATCCGTCAAAAAGTAGCCATTTTTATTAATGCGTTGTTCATATCGTCCTGCTAATGTTGCACTAAATTTCCCATAAAACATAGAAGTAACTCGCATAATCACTTGATTTTTAAGATTCTCAAGAGCATAGTGAGAATAGTTATACGAACTGTTCCTTTTTGCAACAAGATTAGGATTTAGCCAGGTATAGGAAGCTCCGTAAAGTAAATTAAAGCCGTTCTTTGTTGAACTGTTAATAAGGCGGTAATCTGCATTTAGTGAAATTCCATGCATTTTCATTTTCTGAAAATTCTGAGGCTGCCATGGGTCGGTAAGTGAGTTTTTTACCCAATCAATCATATTATAGGTGTAGCTATAAAAATAATTTGCACTGGCTTTTAATCCCTTCCCATTAAACCTGACACCTCCTTCAATATGAAGCGCTTCTTCAGGTTCTAATTCACTGTTTCCGATGTTATCAGGACCAAGGTAATACCAATCAGTGTAGGTAGGTACTCTAGTTCCAGTGCCAGCATTTGCATAAACTCGCCAACTATCAGTTAGCTGATATCCAGCGTCAAGAGATGGGAGTAATTGCCAGCCAAAATACTTGCTGTAATTTAAATAGGTACCTGCATTAAGATCTAGATTTCCTATTTTTTTAAATAAGTAATCAACAAAAAAGCCATAATTATCCCGTTCGCGATTTCCAAGGCTGTTGCTGCGAATTAGTTCTTTGCGAAATTCTGCTCCCACTCCCAAAATTCCAGAGCCAATTTGAATGGAATTGTTAAGGGAAGCATCAATAACGTGAGAGAAATGATTGTTTTCATAAACAGACGGGTTCTGTTTAATAAAGATGTAATTATCGTGATTGTAGCGGTAGTTGACCGAAGGGTGTAGTTTCCACTTATCATGTATTCGAAAAACACCTTTTACTGAAGCAATACTAGTTTCAATTTTCTCTTTTGATTCTTTATCGCCAGGAGGAGAGTAAAAGCCATTTGCACCGAAATCGTTAAGAACAAATCCGCCTGTAAATTTCAGAAGGTTCTTGTCGTCAAGCTTTATCTCGTTTTGATAAAACGCCTTGTTGTTATTCATTGCCGTGTTATATCGGTAGCCTGACGTCTGTTGGGTGCTCAGCGACAGAAAGTGTTTAACATTTTCAGAAACTATACTTGCAGATATGTCGGCCCCAGCAGCTCCATAAAGATTATTGCTGTCCCCATCCCGCTCAAATGAACTACCACTGGATAAATTAACAACAACGCTATTCTTGTTGGGTTGTTTAGTGATAATGTTTAGGGCACCTTTTATTGCATTTATACCGTAGGCACTAGCTGCAGCACCTTTAAGAATCTCTACCCGCTCAATAGCAGCGATGCTTACCGGGAGATTCATCATGTTGTGACCAGTTTGAGGGTCAATAATTTTGATGCCATTTAGTAATATTAGGCTTTGGTCAAAAGTACCGCCGTTTATACTTATATCCGTTTGCCCACCCCAAGGGCCACGTTGGCGGATGTCAATTCCTGATACGTAACCCAATAGTTCATTTAATGATTGAACTGGCAGAGCCTCGATTATTTTTGCATCCAAAATGAGAATGTCTCTGTTATTTTGAGAAAAAGGAATCTGCATCCTATTATCTTGAATTACAATCTCATCAAAATAAAGTTTCTTATCTACTACAGAATCTGGAGGGCTTTGTGCGAAGATGAAAGCTGGAGTGATGAAGAGATGTAAGGCTATTACAATAATAAGCTTATAGAAATTTGATCTAAACATTTTCCTTCAATTTGGAAGTTATAAATAATGAAGGAGGTAAAACACACGCCAAAATTAGCACAAAAGGTTTTCCTCCGCCGGTATTATCCGGATCAAGTAGAAGGGTGTATTCTCAGCCTCTGCTTATTTGCAGAAGCACCCCTAACCATAGACCTGCCAAAATTAGGTAGAGAAATACTTATTAGCTTGTAAAATTATCGAAATATAGTGTGAAAAGTAAGACGGATTTACCACTGAGTAAGATCTTAGATTAGAGGTATAAGGGTTGAATTTCAGCATTTTTTACCATGCATTACAAGTAGTAAAGTATAAATAATGAGATGGTATTCATATTATAATTGGTCTTTCCTAAATCATTATATAACAGTGATAATGTGAAGTGCATTTTTCAAAATCTACTCTCTCAAGTCTCCTTAAATAAATTAGTAAATAGTTGAGAGGTAAAAGCACATCTGTATGTTTTTTTAAAAATTAGAATCCATTATACGAAAGTGTAATTAACTCATATCTAATTCCCTATTCCGTTATTCATTTGTTATCTTGTAACTCTTCAATTTACACTCAAATTTTAGAGTACCTTAAATGAGCGACAAACCTCGCGATTATTGTGGAATATTTGGCATTTTTGATCATCCTGAAGCTTCTGTTGCAACCTACTACGGGTTGCATTCGTTGCAACACAGAGGGCAGGAATCGGCAGGCATTGTTACCACTTATTTTGATGAAGACAAAGGCAAGCATGTAATGCCCTCATACAAAGATTTTGGGCTTGTATTAAGTGTTTTCGATAAGCCTAAAATTTTGCATAAAATTTTAAAAGGCCGTTCAGCTATTGGTCACAATCGCTATTCCACTACTGGCTCTTCTAAAAATCCTGCTAATATTCAGCCATTTCGAGTTCATTATCAAAATGGGAATTTAGCAATTGGGCATAACGGAAATATTTCTAATGCCAAACAGATTAGAGATAGACTTAGAAATGAAGGAGTGCTTTTTCAAAGTAGTTCCGATACTGAGCTTATACTGCATTTAATTTCACGCAGTAAGCACCAAGATCAGATTAGCCAAATTATGGATGCTCTTGAGCAGCTTGAAGGTGCCTATTGCTTGGTTATATTAACTGATGATAAGCTGATAGCTGTGCGCGATCCAAATGGTTTTAGACCGCTTGCACTTGGCACTAAAGATGGTAAATACTGTGTGGCTAGTGAAACGTGTGCTTTCGATATAAATGGTGCAACTTATCTGCGTGATGTTAAACCGGGCGAAGTGGTTGTTATTGACCAAGAGGCAAGTGATAAAGGTGAGCCAAGATCATATTTTATTGAACCAAAACTGGGCACAGGTACCAGCCAGTGTATATTTGAATTTGTTTATTTTTCGCGCCCAGACAGTATCATTTTTGGAGAGATGGTTGACAAAGTTCGCCGGAAATTAGGCAAAGTTTTGGCGCTTGAACATCCCATAAGTAAGGTTGTAAACAACTACGATAATGAAAAGAAGCCGATTATAATTTCGGTTCCAGATTCCAGTAACTCAGCAGCCCTTGGCTATGCTAGCGAGAATCAGAAAAACGGATTCGAATGTAAATATGATATCGGTTTAATTAGAAATCATTATGTGGGCAGAACCTTTATCTCGCCAGGACAAAAATCGAGAGAGCAGAAAGTTCGTACCAAGTTTAACCCTGTACGTGGCGTTATTGAGGGGCGTGCTGTAATTATTGTAGACGACTCTATTGTGCGTGGAACTACTTCTCGGCTTTTGGTTGATATGATTCGTGCTTGTAATCCAAGCGAAATTCATTTTATGGTAAGTTCCCCTCCTGTTCATCACCCATGTTTTTATGGGATGGACTTCCCTGATCCACAGGAGCTTATTGCTAATAAATTTGGCCGCGATGTTGATAGAATAGCAGAAGAAATTGGGGTAGATAGTCTTCATTATCTTTCGGTAGAAGGAATGGTAAAGGCGGTTAAAGAAGCTAACCCATCTCCCAACGATTATTGTACAGCTTGTTTTACTGGTAAATATCCAGTTCCCGTTAATCATGGAGTTGAAAAAGAAGATAATGACCTTATTTAATGGTAAAGCTGTTTTTATAACCAGCGCAACAAAAATTGAAGAATGTCCCGAATCAAACCTACCAGAAGTATGTTTTGCTGGGCGTTCTAATGTGGGCAAATCTTCACTAATAAATGCATTAGTGAATAGAAAAAATATAGCTCGCACTTCAAATGTGCCTGGTAAAACTCAGCAAATGAATTACTATCAGATGGGCAATGAATTTTATATTGTTGATTTGCCTGGCTATGGATTTGCGAAAGTACCACATAGAGAACGTGAGCGATGGGGACGCACTATACGCGAATACCTGCTAAATCGTGATACATTGCGTCTTATAGCGCTTGTGGTAGACTCTCGCCATGCTCCCTCAACACTAGATCAAGATTTTATTTATTGGATGGCTACGAACGAAATGCGTTTTTGCATCCTTATGTCCAAAGCTGACAAGCTCTCGAACAATAAATTAGCTCAATCAAAAAGCGTAGTAAAAAAGTTACTAGCTGAAATGAATATAGAAGCGCCAATATTGGCGTATTCTTCAGAATCAAGAAAAGGAATTGAAGAAGTTCAGGAAATTATAGCTGAATTTGTTCTTGGATAAATCACTCAAACTCACTCATCAATTTATATAATGTCATTTAAAGTTTTATTATTAGACGGTGTAGACCCAATTTGTGCCCAAACCTTCAAAGAAAGAGGAATTCAAGCCGATCAACCAAATAAACTATCTCCCGAAGAGCTGATTTCAATAATCGGTGAATACGATGGTATGGTAGTACGTAGTGCAACAACGGTAACTGCAGATTTACTTAAGCATGCCAAAAATATGAAAGTTATTGGCCGTGCCGGGGTTGGTGTAGATAACATTGATATTAAAGCAGCTACATCAAAAGGTGTTCTTGTTATGAACACGCCTGATGGTAATACCATGTCTACAGCAGAGCATACATGTGGTATGATTTTGGCGATGGCGCGTAACATACCTGATGCTGTAAATACGCTTAAAAACGGTGGTTGGGATCGTAAAAAGTATATGGGAACCGAAGTATACGGTAAAACACTCGGTATTGTAGGTCTTGGTAAAATCGGAACTGAGCTAGCTAAAAGAATGTCTGCTTTTGGAATGAAAATTGTAGCTTTTGATCCCTTTTCAACTCAAGAACATGCCCAAGAATTGGGAATAAAATTAGTTGATTTAGATGAGGTACTTGCAAAAGCAGATTTCCTATCTGTTCACACCCCACTAACCGAAAAAACCAAAGGTTTAGTGTCGCTTAAAAATGCTGACAAACTTAAAAAGGGAGTTCGTTTAGTAAACTGCGCACGTGGTGGTATTTACGAAGAGGCAGACTTAATTCAATTAATTGATGATGGTGTTATTGGTGGAGCGGCTTTAGATGTATACAGCCAAGAGCCACCAAGCCCTGAATTATATAAAATGCTTAGCCATCCTAAAATTATTTGTACACCGCATTTAGGTGCTTCAACTGAAGAGGCACAAGAAAAAGTTGCGGGACAAATTGCTTCTCAAATGGCCGACGCATTAGAGCAAAAAGATTACAAAGGAAGCATAAACGGCAAATCGATTGCCTTAATCACCAACAAAGAAGTTCAGCCTTACCTAGAACTTGCTGAAAAATTAGGCATCGCTGCTATTCAATTAGGCCCAGAACATGCTCAAAGTTTAGAATTTGAGTACAGCGGTGATTGTATTAAGTACGCTGATATTTTAACAGACGGAATTCTAAAAGGAATGCTGTCGCAGTATGTTGATGATTCAGTAAACTTAATTAACGCTCGCGTATATGCTGATGCGCGTGGTATTGAAATTAGAGAAGTAACCAATAATAAAGTTAAGACCTACAAAAATCTAATTACCATACGTCTTGCAGAAGGTGCTAAATATGGAAGTATCTCAGCAGCTATTTTTGGCGAGAGCGATTACCGTATAGTAGAAATTGATAATTTCAATATTGAGCTTCATTTAGAAGGGAATATCATACTTTATCAAAATATAGATAAGCCAGGTATGCTCGCTTCTGTAAGTGGCGTTCTAGCCAAGCAGGATATCAATATTGCAGCATTAAGCTTAGGACGTTCTTCTAAAGGATCGTCTGCAATTACTGCGGTTTCAGTAGATAAAAAGCTGGACCAAAGTGAAGTTGATAGTATTGAGGCTCTCGAAGGCATCAAAAATACACGCTACCTCAGCTTCTAATAAAAATATACTAGTCGAACGCTCCATCTAGGTAGCGTTCGGCTAATTTTTTTTCATCCACTCTCTTATATTGACTTAGCTTTTGCTCATTTAAAGAAGCCATAGTCATTTCCCTTTTCCCAAGAACACCGGGGGTTCGTGCAATCTTCCAATCTGCAACAGCCATAGCAGCCCTCGCCTTCGATGCTGAGCAATAAGTAGTTAACACGCCATTATTTGAAGAGATGCGATTTAGTTTTGAAAAAACCTCTGGAGTCCAAAGCTCACCATTAACTTCAGGCGAAAAAGCATCATGCATAATGAAATCCACCTTCAAATCATCTTGAACAAACTGATCGAATGTGCCTATAAATAAATGTAGGTAGATAGGTTTATCAGGAAGGAGTTTGAAAGTGTTTAAACCTGATTTTAAATTACTAAATATTGGGAGTAACAGCGTTTTTAGAAGAGGGTTCCCAAGCAGTTCGGCATAATTAAGCTGCTCAAAAACTTGACTAGTTATAGGAGATGCTTCAATACTATAAAAATGCAGAGGATTTGAGCAATTATGCTTTTGGTAGTAATGCAAAGCTATCATAATGTTTAACCCCGTTCCAAAACCCACTTCTAGAACTGTAATTGGCTCATCCTTTCGAAGAGCTTCTTCAAGTCCCGATAGCTCGAAATAGACATACTTACTCTCGGTAATAGCTCCGCCACGGCTGTGATACAGTTGTCCCACCTCATGAGAGTATAGTGAGGAGGAACCATCCTTAGTAATATCAAGAGTGGGTTGATCAGCCATTATTAAAAAATAAGATTCTATTTTAGTTAGTGATGTAAACTCGAAGATAAAGATTCTGACACCTTGTTTAAACTAGCTTGAGTTAATATACAGCCAAGCAGGATTCTTTGTATCGCTAACAAAATATAGGCTATCACAATTCTTAAGTCTAGCCTATAACTTTTTATTTGGGAGGGGAGGGGGGTTAGTCCTCTAAAATACAGTGCTAATGGATACTATTTTCAATATATGATATCAGGAAAGATAAAAATAAAACATAGGGGGAGGGGGTAATAATAGTTTATATAAACGTCGTTAGAGCTGTTTAAATGAGTTGTATTGAATATTAACCAAGTGGTTAAACTATCTGGTGAGTAAAATAAAAATAATGAATGAGGGAGGGGTGTTATTTTTTTGAAGGATGAGGAGGAGTACTTAAACTGTACCATTTCCCCATATTTATTTTCTTATTCTACTTTATGAAACGAATTAAGTTAAATTACACAATAGAATAATTAGCTGTATTTTCTACAATAGACACTAATATTAATAACTCATCATGAGCATACATACTTCCATTAAGAAATTAGCAGAAGCAAACTTTGATAAGATGGTTGCAACACGTCGTTATTTGCACCAGCACCCTGAAGTAAGCTATAAAGAATTCGAAACTACTAAATTCATCAAATCGGAACTGGATAAATTAGGTATCCCCTATGAGTCACCACTTGAAACAGGTTGTGTGGGCATTTTAAAAGGAGGGAAGAAATCGGACAGAGTAATTGCTTTACGTGCCGATATTGATGCACTTCCTATAATGGAACAGGGAGAATATAAGGCAGAGTTCTTTTCCCAAAATGAGGGGGTAGCTCATTGTTGTGGACATGATGCGCATACAGCAAATATGTTAGGAGTTGCTAGTATTCTAAATGAATTGAAGGAAGAAATTGAAGGCACCGTGCTTTTTATATTCCAGCCAGGGGAAGAGAAGTTGCCAGGTGGTGGAAGGTTGTTATGCGAAACGGGATTTCTGCAAGAACAAAAAGTGACGGAGATTTATGGATTGCATACTTCTCCGACCCACAAGCCAGGAACTGTAGCTACAAAGTCAGGACCAATAATGGGGAGTCCTGATGAATTTGAAATCGAGATTATAGGGAAGGGTGGGCACGCTGCTCGTGCACACGAAGCCATAGATCCCGTAGTTTTGGCCGCTCAATACATAAATGCCATTCAAACAATTGTAAGTCGCAGCGTAGATCCAACAGAATCAGCCGTAGTAACAGTGGGTAAAATTGAAGGCGGAACTGCCCATAATGTCATTCCAGAAAGTGCGAAGCTTTTTGGAACCGTTCGTACTCTAACCACAGAAACAGCTGATTTAATTGAGGAGCGACTAGAAGCAATACTGAAAGGCATAACTAAAGGTGCTGGCGGGAGTTATAAATTCAAATATATAAAGGGTTATCCAGCAGTTATAAATTCAGAAGCAGAAACGTTGAAGGTGTTTGATTCTGTAAGAAATCTTTTTGGTGAGGATGCTGTGGTTGAAATGGAACGACCTATGATGGCTGGCGAAGATTTTGCCTTCTATCAACAACATTTTCCTGGGGCTTTTTTCTTTGTGGGAAGTGGGAGTGAACAGTCGGAATCAACTTATGTTTGGCATCATCCTAAATACAATGTAGATGACGGATTTTTTAAAATCGCGGCCCCATTGATGGCCTCATTGGTATTTAGTAAGCTAGGGAAATGAAAGCATTCTTTAAGAAACTAGTATCTGGTTTGCCCGGAAGTAACTGGATTTTTAGCGTGTATAGAAATGCTAAACTGAGAATCTATTATGGTGTATTTAAGGGTAAAGAGCAGCTTTTCTCAGATTATTATAAAGTGAACAATTGGGGAGATGAAGAAAGTGGATCGGGGTATGGCTCTACGTTATCATACACTGAGGCACTTCGTGAACGGCTGCCAGAGCTATTTCAAGAATTGAAGATAGAGTCTGTGCTAGACGCTCCCTGTGGTGATTTAAACTGGTTTAAGCATTTATTAGATAAGCCCACATTCAAATATATTGGCGGTGACATTGTACCTAGTTTAATTAAACAGCATAATGAAAATCTAGCAAAAGAAAACGTCTCTTTTATTCATCTGGATGTAACCGAAGATGAACTTCCTAGTGCCGACTTATGGCTGTGTCGGGATTGCTTGATACACTTTTCGAACAAAGATATTATCAAGACCCTCAACCATTATTTAGAAAGTGATATCCCATATTTACTCACAACTTCTTATACAGAAAGTGAAGAAAATAGAAATATTGCTACAGGGGCACATCGTTTTTTAAATTTAACTCTACCGCCGTTTAACTTTCCTGAACCTAAGCTTTACATCAACGATTGGGTAGAAGGTTATCCCGTAAAGAAACTTGGGCTTTGGGAAAAAGAACAAATTGCTGATACTATCCGGAATCTAACTTCAAAATAACAACAGATGGATTATTCTTATTGGGAAGATGTGCTTTATTCAACACAGTACGACATGATTGTTGTAGGAGCTGGAATTGTAGGTCAATCAACCGCCTATTTCTATAAAAAAGAACATCCAGCCGCAAAAGTTTTGGTTGTAGATAGAGGGGCATTTCCCATTGGGGCAAGTACCAGAAATGCTGGTTTTGCTTGCATTGGAACTATAGGCGAGCACATTGCAGATTTAGAAATCGAAAGTGAAACGGCAGTTAAGAATAGAATTGTAGCTCGGTTTAATGGGCTAAATTTATTGAGAAAGACTTTAGGGGATGAAGCCATTAACTATGAAGATTGTGGAGGCTGGGAGATATTTACAGATGAATATGAGTACGAGCTTTGTGCTGCCCAAGTGCCAAAATTTAATCAATGGATGGAAGAACTTTTAGGTATTGAGGAGATGTACAAAGTTGGCACCTACAATAACTACCCAGCCATTTTCAATAAAGTTGAAGGAATGCTCCATCCAGGGAAGTTGATAGGTCGCTTGCATCAAATGAATATTGATGCTGGCGTAGAATTTAGATGGAACAGCTTGGTAAAGGATGTAGATCTAGATTCTGGAGTGATTTTTATAGATGAGAATATTTCGTTTAAAGCTACGAAAGTAGTGCTCGCTACCAATGCATTTACAAAAGGATTATATACAGATAACAGTATAAAACCTGGTCGTGGCTATGTAATTGTAACAAGTGCTATGGATACTTTATTATGGAAAGGAACTTTTCATTTCAATAAAGGCTACGTGTATTACAGAAGTTTGGGCGAAGATAAAATACTGCTTGGCGGTGGCAGAAATATAGATTTATTGACAGAAGAAACAAGCGAATTCGGAATTAATGAATCCATAAAAAACTATCTTGTCGACTTTGCGAATGATGTGCTAGGGCTGCCCACAGGATGGAAAATTGAACGGGAGTGGTCAGGAATAATGGGTTTTACTGAAACTAAATCACCGTACCTAAAACAAGTAGGGAAATGCGGCTTGTTGGTTGCTGGCCTAAGCGGAATGGGTGTAGCACTAGGAATGCAGCTAGGCAAAGATGCCGCGAGTTTAGTGGATGAATTAGATGCTTGAAGGCAAATTGTGGGCGTGTAGATTATAGATGAATCATAGACAAGTTTTCTTTAGAAGGCCTTCCTTGTAGATGTCAGGTAATTCGATAACGGCTTCTTTTTTTATTAAAAACTGGGTCATCCTGAGGATACCTCCGAAGGATCTTTACATTCATTTAAAAGCAATCATATTGAATACTTTCTGTTACCAATGATTAATGATTAATCTCCTCTGTAATTAGAGATTATCCATGCATTAACTCTACTTATCTTGTTTTGTAGGTCTTAAAATAAGTGGCTATACTAGAAATTTTATTAGGCCGAAGGTTATTCTTATAGGTCCTTCATCCCGAGGCTTCGGGAAGTATAACCCAAATAGTTTTTGTGGGTTTTAATTAAAAAATCAAATCTAAATCAGCCAGAAAACTACAACTTATTCACTTCAGAGCTAACTAAAAACTCTTTGTAGAGTTCCATCAGTTCACTCATCATCATTGCGGTGGCGCCCCAAAGTGGTACGTGGTGGACATCCCAAAAAGGAACATTGTAAGGGACATCACGTAACTTCCATTCTTGACGAATATGATTTTTCTTTTCTATAAGCTCTGAAAATGGAACTGTAAAAATCTCTTCCACTTCATTTGGATTGGCAGTGAATTTTTGTTCTTTTTCGATAAAGCCAACAATTGGACGTACCATATTTTCAGAATGGTTGATATACAAAGGACTTAAAGAACCAGCAATTTTAACAGAGCTTTCAATCAGCCCGATTTCTTCGTGGGCTTCACGTAGTGCAGTTTCTTCGATAGTCTCGCTACCTTCTGTGCCCCCGCCAGGGAAACAAATCTGCCCTCCATGCCTAATACCCATAGTTCTTAGTGTTAAAACCACTTCCATTGTGCCATTCCACGCAATAATTGGCACCAGAACACTACTATTCCTAATTCCTTTATTATTAGGATTGTAGCTAATTGCGGTGCGGCGACCATTTGCAGGCATTGGCTGCATAATATCTTGAGCTATTTTACCTGGCAATGGTTGTTGTAAACGGTTCTGTAAAAATTCCTTGAAGTTGTGCATGTATTTATATTTTATACTCTCTATTGCTCTATTGAAAGAGATTATAACCAAAAATCGTTCAATGTTAATCTATAATATAAGCAAACTATTGGGCATTAAGTATGGTGCCTTCTAATTACAATCTACACCATTATTAAAGTGTGAATTAGATTAAGTGGTAAAGAATTTTTTAAAGAAAGCGAATGTGCGTATTTTTCCTGACTTCCGCACTGGGACACCCAAAATCAAAAATTGAATAAAGATTGAATTTGACGATGCTCATCTGTCAAGAGAATAGTTTTTTTTATAGTTTCATTAGTAATTGGATTTTTAATTTCTATC
>JBBAEC010000005.1:0-160354 GCA_041656135.1 Balneolaceae bacterium
GCCAGCTTCAAGAACTGATAAGGAAACAAGTCCTTCAAACCCGTAAACCCAATAGGCACTATGAACGCAAAACCAAGCAAGGTGGCTACAGGAAATATAAATAATACCCTAAGTTAGCACCATTATCCTTGGGGAGGGACAGGTTTTCTGCCTGCAGAAAATCAGGGTGAGGACGGTGGGGAAGAAACGTTGTAATGCCAAAATCTCCTCCCCCAATCACATTTACTCAGCTTTAAAGATTGTCCAGCAGCGCAGGCCTTCGCGGGTTTGGGCTATAAGTTCGAGTTGGCCGTTTCCGTTCAAGTCTACAATAAGTGGATAGGACATTCCCGAAGTGGGTAAGTCATAAATACGTTCTTTGGTTAGAACATCCCAAGCAAATAAACGTCCAAAGTCAGCTAAAGCAACAATATCTAGGTTTTTATCTGTATTAATATCAATCAAGGTTGGGTGCCACGTATTTGATGCAGGTTGCCCAAAATTTTGATTTAATCTAAGTTTACCATTTGGTGAATAGAAGAAGACCGAACCGTTTCTACTTTGGGTGGAAATTAAATCACTTCTATAGAACTGTGTATCGTCTTTTAGTAGCACATTCTCTTCTTTGCCAAGTGATAAAAGTTCATTATTTGTCACATAGATGGATTTTATTGATACAGAATCCATTCGGATGGAAGTGGAAAGGGAGTCGTCAAAAGATGGATTTCTTCCAATAGAATAAATATAACCGTCAACACCGGCGCCTAAAATGCTATTATTATATTCAATAGGAGAGCCATTAAAGCCCGCATTATTAAATTGAGGGTAGCCGGGACGAGTAGCTCCGCTCCTTAACCAGCTGTGCAATATATTTTGGGAGAAAGACCAAATTGAATACACTCCATCAACTTGCGTAAATAGTGGTTTTGAAGTAATTACAGCGTTTAAACTTTGTGGCCAGCCATTTATATTTTCACCACGGCGATCAATAATGTGTAATTTTCTATCGTCAGTAGCTACAATAATTTCAGGGATACCATTTCTAAGCACATCGGTTACTTCTATAGGTGCGGTTATAGTCGCATTCATTTCTATAGGGAATCGCGGAAGTAGGGCACCACTTTGGTTCCAGCCAAAAATTTTGGAACCAGCAGCTAGTAAGATTACTGGCTGATTGTTACCATACCAATCGTACAAAATAGGACTTCCAATAGGTTTGCTTCCGTTAGTTGATGCAGACATCACCAAGGTTCCATCACTAGCAATAGCAGATAGCTCACCATTACTTGTTGCGTAGATAATCTCCTTAGCACTGCTACCAATTATATCGCCAAGAATGGGCGGTCCACTAAGGTCATGACCATTTAACGGAGTTACCCAAAGCTCTTGATATGGCTGTGTAGAGCCTTTTTGCGTAGAAGTTGTAAGTGAGAAGTCGAAAGAGCGCTCGTCCAAATTTTGCATGGTAACAGCAAGAATATCAAACTGATTAAAAAGCGACGAAGACATATTGCGCGGTAGTAGGAATGGGACTAAAAACTTCTGTAGTTCTTTACTTCTAGCCCATAAAAAACCACTCACTTCGTTTGGCATATTTTGGCGGGCATCGGCGTACGCATTATCATAGTAAATAACTCTGCGTCGTGCTCTGTCTGAATCAACGCTTTCAGAAAGCCCTTTTCGCCGTGATATTGCTGCGACATCGCCGGCAAAAGAAATATAGAAGTCAGTAAAAGTGCACATTTCAGAGCCAATCAGCTTAGCTAGCACAGAACTGTTTACATAGTACGAACTGCCTTGGTTTAGAATAAAGCCTTTATCGGCAAGTTCATTTAGTCTAGCTTTAAGTTCGCTAGGTTTTTTAAGCTTTCTAAGAAAAACATATTCACCCGAAGATAGAAGTCCCGATTCTGGGAAAGCTTCGAAAGCAAAAGGAGAATCTAAGGTTCTTGATATTGAGGCATATTCAATTGGGGTGTTAATAAGTAATGAGTCTAATTGTGTCTGCCGATCTTTTGGCTCTATAGGAATTGAATGGGGATCCAATCGCATCACAGCAAAAGCAGCCACATTACTAGCTATGTACTTATCTAATTCTAGCGGCCTATTCTGTAAAGAAAAGCCATCAATTAGGGCAGATTTCTTTTCATCGTTTAAACCAATGGTGCCCTGTAATTGTAAAGAAGGATTTTCTGGATCTTTACTTTCTGTAAAAGCTAAGGTAGTGGCCTCAGCACCCTTGAAAACTTTATTTAAAGCAGGCCGATTTGCCACGGCAACAAACTGCTGTATCCATTGGTCTAAATTACCAGTGTTAAGTATAAATTGACCAGAACTAGGTGGTGTTTTGAAATTCATTGATGGCGCATGGCCAAAATAGGAACGTAGGGAGGCTTCAAGAGCGATGTTAGAATCTGAGAAAACTAACCATTCATTAACTTGAGCAATAAAGATTTCAGTGCCCGAACTTACTATTTTATGTATGGTGAGCCCACTAAAATTGTAGTAATTTTGCTGAAGAGGCTCATAAAATTTCTTAACCCAGCTATCTATTGAATTTGTAGATTTAGCTATCCACAATAATTGTGATTCAGTTGACGTAGCAGGATATATTGCAAGTGCTTGTAAGTGTATATTGGTTGTGCTATCCTGTATCAAAGATGAAACTTGCTGAAGGGCACTTGAGGTTAAGTCATCTAATAAATTCGCATATTCTGTTGTAGAAAAGTCAGTAATGCTTGTACCTTCTTCTGGTGTAATAACAAAAGATGTGTTTTCTGGGATTAAATTAATCCAAGGAAGTTTTGGGGCAGATGAACACGAAAGCCCAAAAGAAACAATAAAAAGTGTAATTAGTAGGAAATATAAACGTTGCATAAATGGATTTAGACTACCTTTTTTTGAATATTCACTACATCTTGGCCAACCCCAAAAAGAATAAATAGTTCCAATTTCTAAGTTGTTAAAAGTAACATTTTTTATATCTAAATGAGTTTTCTAAACCCACTTTTTTTAATGGCGCTTTTTGCGGTGCTATTGCCCCTTGTAATTCACCTGTTGAATTTAAAAAAACCTAAGAGAATTCAATTCTCAACACTAGCTTTTTTTAAGGAATTACAAAAGTCTACTATCCGCAAAATTAAGATAAAAAGATACCTGCTATTATTACTACGTTTACTCGCTGTTGCTTGCTTGGCTATAGTGCTAGCACGACCGTTTTTACCACCAATATTTGGTTTTGGTGGTAACAGTAAACAGCCCGCAATTATTGCGCTATTGGTAGATAATAGTATAAGTATGGCTAGAGTTGGTGCTAAAGGTCCACTAATAGAACAAGTTAAAACTATTGTGGACGACATTGTTTCAGCCTCTGGTGGGGAAGATCGTTTTTTGCTTCAAGTTACCAATGGCGCAGAGTTTACCACTTCAGTGCTTAGCAAATCGCAAGTAGCAAGTAGACTTGAGCAATTAGATGTAAACGCGAGCGGCAATTATGCCACACCCCGCTTACTACAGTTAACCCAAGCTGTGAACGAATCTCAATTTCAGAATAAAAAGATATTTATAATCTCAGACGGGCAAATACAAACCGATGAAGCACTAGGAGCTGCGGTAAAAGAGATTCCAGAAACCATTAGTACTACTTTTGTAAAGCTAGAAAATGTGGCTGTTCAAAATACGTATATAGAAAACGTCTCTAGCCCAACTTCTATGGTAGGCAAGGGAACTCCATATCAGTTACAGGCACAGGTTACCAATGGCGGGAATGTTTTGGCAGCAAATCAATTTTTGAGCCTACAAGTTGAGGGAACTACCTTAGGGCAATATCCTATTGAGCTAACACCTGGGGAAACACAATCCTTTTCATTCACATTAATCCCAGAAAAAACAGGCTCCTTAAATGGCGAATTAATTATTGAAGGAGATGATTTCACTCACGATAATAATTACTTCTTCTCGATAGAAGTGCCCGACAAAAGGCAAATCCTATTGGTTAGAGAGGATGCTAGCGCAATGCAGAGTTTCTCGTTCACCCAATTAGTTTTAGATGCTCCAGAACAAGCAGACGCACAATTACAGTACAAACGAATTGATGCCGCCGAACTAGCAAACACGCAGCTTAACGAGTATGACGCCATAATTTTAGAAGGTATTAACCGAATTCCAGAATATGCTTTCGATAGAATTCAGGAGTTTGTGCAGTCGGGTAAAGGAGTGATGTTGTTTCCGTCTCAAAATGCAGATATAAATAATTATAATGAGTTTTTGAGCCTCTTTAACGCGGGTAAAATCGGCGGAATAGTTGGGGATTATGGTTCAACTAAAATGGTAGCCACTGGGGATGAAATATTACAAGACCATCCAATATTTACCGGGCTATTTGAGCAAGGTGACGACGAGCAACTCTTATTTGCTACGCCAGACATCTATTATTACTACAAATTGGAGGCACCAAGTGTTGGCTCTGGTTTAAACCTGATAACGTTAAACTCAAAAGATCCTTTAGTTCGAGAAAAACAATTTGGGCAGGGTAAAATCATAATTTCAGCCATTGGTAATGGTCCCGATTGGTCGAATTTTCCAGTAAAAGCATTGTATGCGCCTTTTTATTACCGATCTATTCTATATGCCGCATCGTCGCAAAGTGGTGGGTTTGTAGCCCATACTTTAGGGAATAAATTTGTTTGGGAAGGGGATTTAAATGCTTCGAGCACAAAAATAACTGCCAATGCGCAGGAGATAACAGTGGTGCCACAAAATTTGGGAGGCCGTATTAAAATTGAATATCCGGCTCAAGAATGGGAGTCTGGTT
Source organism: Balneolaceae bacterium (assembly GCA_041656135.1). GTDB lineage: Bacteria > Bacteroidota > Rhodothermia > Balneolales > Balneolaceae > Balneola. The sequence continues at coordinate 4,793 of JBBAEC010000005.1, forward strand.
GGGTAGAAGTAAGTGATGGAGAGAAGAGCTATTCCATAGCAGCAAATTTACCTTCAAATGAATCAAACTTTTTGGACCAAGGCTCGTTAGATACTTTGTTGGCATCTACAGCGAATGCAAATTTTGTTGATGCTAGCACAATGGATGCCCAACAATTGTCAGAATCTATAAAAAGTAGCGGTTTTGGAAAGGAAGTATGGCTCTGGTTTATGCTTGCTGGCATTTTATTGTTGATTATTGAGTCGCTAGTTTCTATATATTTTAAAGCAGAAACAATTACCTAATGAAAGAACTACTATTTCTTTTATTCCAAGGGGTTTTGGTGCTTTTTACCATTGCCTCTACTATAATGGCTGTTTACTCAGTGCAGAACAAGTTGCGCTTAAGAAAGGTGAAGCTAAGTTGGCGAACTGGACGTTTGGGAGGTTACCCACTTTTCGCAACTATATTTTTGTTGCTGATGGCGGCTTTGGTAACGGTAGTATATATTAATAACGATGTAGAACGCTACACTACTTTTTTATGTTACTTATGGATAGGAAGCATGTGGTTTATATCAAGTTATTTAGCATCGAAGCACTATATAAACGATTATGGAATTGTTAAAAATATAAACGAACCATCACAGACCATACCGTGGTTTCAGATTTTAGATCAAGTAGAAAGAGAAGTTTCAGGAGGCATTGAATACACATTTTCGTATTCAGAACTTGAAAAACCTTTAGTGACGGGCTTTAAACAATTAAAAATATTTGTGCCTAATGCTAAAAAACAGTCATTCGAAAAAATCGTATCTTTGAAGTTGAAAAACCGCTTCGACAGCACAGGGCTTCCAAGCTTAAATTTAAAAAATATACAGTCAGACTAAACAGGATAATTTGCTAGACGACATAAAAAATTCAGACATTGAGCGAGAACGAGTACTACTAGTTGGTTTGTACGGCGCTAACGAAACGCGGCATCAAGCGGAAGAATATCTCAATGAACTTGAATTATTGGTAGATACTGCTGGAGGTATAACTGTTGAAAAAATTCTTCAGAACAGAACCAGCCCTGATAAAGCCACCTATATTGGTAAAGGAAAATTACAAGAGTTAAAGCAACTTAAAGGCTATCTTAAAATTGATGCGATAATTTTTGATGATGATTTATCGCCTACTCAAATACGGAATATTGAAAAGGGTACCGAAGCTAAAATAATAGATAGAAGCGGGCTTATACTCGATATTTTTGCGGGACGTGCACAAACGGCAGCAGCAAAAACCCAAGTTGAACTTGCACAACTTCAGTATTTATTACCACGATTGACACGCTTCTGGACTCACCTTTCTCGCCAAGAGGGTGGTATTGGTACTAAAGGTCCGGGTGAAACACAGATTGAAACGGATAGAAGAATTATTGGTCGCCGAATTACATCCCTAAAGGAAAGGCTTGTAAAGTTAGACAGGCAACGCCACACTCAACGAAAGCGAAGGTCAGATATGATTCGTGTTTCTTTAGTGGGTTATACCAATGCGGGAAAGTCAACCCTAATGAATGCCTTCACAGAAAGTGATGTGCTAGTAGAAGATCGACTTTTTGCAACTCTAGACCCAACTGTACGCCGATATGAGCTAGAAAATCATGCCATATTATTATCAGATACGGTTGGATTTATTCGAAAACTTCCGCATAATTTAGTTGAAAGTTTTAAGTCAACCTTAGATGAAGTGAGTGAAGCCGATATTTTACTTCACGTGGTAGATGGGTCGTCTAATATGGCACACGAGTATATTGAAGTGGTAAATACCACTCTCGAAGAAATTAACGCCACTAATACGCAAACCATTATGGTGCTTAATAAAGTGGATAACATGAGTGCAGAACAAATTTCTGTGATGAGACTAGAATATCCTGATGCAGTGTTTATTTCTGCCGAGCAGAAAATTGGATTAAAGGAATTAGAGCAAAAAATTACAGAAACCATCGAAAGTGGCTATGCTGACCATACACTTCGTATTCCTGTTAGCAAGTATAAAGCGGTTGCATTTATTCACGAACATGCTAATGTTGAATCGGAAAAATATGAGGAAAACAAAGTAGAACTCACTTTTAGAATGGCTACAAAAGATTTTGAACAATTATCCCATTTATTGAATACTATAAATGCAGATGTAGAAGTTGTATAGTTATGCTAGTTACTGAAATTATAAATACAAAAACTCCTCCTTTAGCTTTAACCGATACTGTTAGCGCAGCATTGGTAAAGTTCGATATATGTGGGTTAAATAAGCTAGCTGTAGTTAATGAGGCTTTATTAGTAATTGGCATCTTAAATAGATCAGCCTTTGCAGAAGTTGAAAATCTAGACCTCACCATCGCTAATTTCCCGCTCGAGCCAATAATTCCTATAGTAGAGTCGAAGCACGTTTTTGAAATAGCAAGGCTCATGTTTGCTAATGATTTGAACTCGCTGCCTGTTGTAGATCACGAACAGAGGTATAAAGGAATGGTAATTAAAGGAGATGTTGTAAGTGCATTAAGTAGCATGTTTAACTTAATTGCTACAGGCTCTGTACTTACCATTGAGTTTGCTGAACGAGATTATTCCTTATCTGATATTGTACGTATTATTGAAATAGAGGGTGGTAAAATTTTGGGAATAGCTGTACAGCAGCCCGATTCAGTAAATAATAACTATCGAGCTTCCGTAAAATTAAATCTACAAGATTCTTCTGTTGTGAGTGCTGCATTGCGAAGATATGGCTACCTTATTACCTCAGAAGAAAACAGCGAATTATTAGAGTACGATTTTTCTGAACGTGCCGACGAACTTATTCGCTATCTTGACCTATAAGAAGTAATTAATAACTTTTACCGTATTCAATTAGATGAGCGCCCTACTCAAAAGCAGTCTTCTCGTAGCAACAATTTTTATTCTAAGTACTGGCATTAAGTCGCAAGACATTCAGGCGCCAAGTAGCAATTCTTATCAACAAGGGGTTGATCTTTATGAGCGTGGTTTCTTTGAAGAGGCTATAATAAAGTTTAACCAATTTAAAGCTGCCCATAAAAACTCTGAACTTTCAGAAACAGCAGACTATCAATTAGCAAGAGCACATGCTAGCGCCGACTCCGCTCAAATTGAATATTATTACCACTTATTTATTCACAAATATCCAAAAAGTCCACTATCCGTTGAGTTGATGAAAGACTTAGGTAACCGCTTTGTGGCAAAAGGTGATTATGCTAGCGCTATCGAATATTACAAGAATACGCTGCCCATTATAAAAGATCAGGTTACCGCTGCCGAAACTCAATACTGGGTTGCCGAAGCAGCAGCAGAACAAGGAGATCACAATGAGTCACGAAGATACTTTTTAGGTGTGGCAGATAATTTCCCCAAAAATGAATGGGCGCCAAAAGCACTCTATGCAAGAGGTCGACTTTATTTGACCGATAGTAAATACGACTCCTCTTCTATAGCTTTTGAGTTATTAAAATCGCGATATCCTAATGATCCCTTTACAAGAAAAGTAGGTACAGCGCTGGGCGAATCATACTATCAGCAGGCCAAATATAAAGAAGCCATTGAGGCATTAAATAGTGCCTTCTTTTATTTAGATGACGAATCGAAAGCAAAGGCTCTGTTTTTGATGGGTGAAAGTTACAATTACTTAGATAATTTTGAAGAAGCCAAAAAAGCATATCTACAATATGCGAACATTACAAAAGGCACCTTAGAAGCAAGAAATGCGCATTATGGGTTAGGCTGGTTATATCACAAACAAAAAATTTACCATTGGGCTGCCGAAGAATTTGGGAAAGCCACTTCAGGCGATGACGAAATAGCTCGAAAAGCGCTGTATTATCAGGCAGTGAATCAAAAGTTAACTGGGCAGTATGAGCGTTCATATAATACTTTTGCTGAATTTGGGAAGCGTTTTAAAAAAGGTCTATGGGTAGAAGAGGCGATGTATGAATGGTCAGTGTCTGCTTTTGAAAGTGGACGATATGGAGAGGCTATTGAGATTCTGCTCGACTTGGTGCGCAATGAAAAGAATTTAAAAGACCCAGGCAAGATTTACATATTCTTGGGTGAAGCCTTCTATGCAAACAACGAGTTTACACGAGCAACACAAGCTTTTGAAGAAGCTGAAAAAGTATCTAATGTTGATCCAGAACTAAAACGTCAGGCTCGTTTTCAAAAAGCATGGATTTTATTTAGGAACCAAGCCTACGAGCAAGCTCAACCCGTTTTTGAATCCATTTATGCTGAGGTGCCGAAATCAGAACTGGGTGCAGAAGCATTATTTTGGAGTGCTGATAGTTATTATAAAATCAATCAATTTTCGCAAGCAGCTACTCGCTTTGCAATATTCATAAAGAACTATCCTAAAAACGAGATGATTGGTGCCGCACGTTATTCCTTAGGATGGAGCTATTTTTTATTGGGCGAGTATGAGAAAGCCACAGCACCTTTCGAAGCATTTCTAAAAGAATATAATCCGCCACCCATTTCGCTTTTCCCTTATGATACCGATACGCAGTTAAGAGCAGGCGATTCGTATTACGCCATTGGTAAATATAACGAGGCGATGGAATTTTATAACAAAGCTATTGGTGCAGAACCAGGTGGCGATTATGCGATGTTCCAAGTTGCCAATAGTTACTATCGTTCAAACCGAACATACCAAGCAGTAAGTACATTTAGAAGGTTGCTGAGAATATATCCGTTTAGTAGACTTCGTGAACAAGCACAATATAATGTGGCTTATATTTATCTGAACACCGATAATTATGCTCAAGCAATAGAAGAGTTTCAGTCAGTTATTAGCAAGTATCCCAATACAGAATGGGCGGCTAGGTCGCAATATAATATTGGTGACTCGTACTACAACGCTGGTGAATATGAGAAGGCTATCGCTGCTTATAAAAAGGTGCTAGACGATTATCCTAAGAGCCAATACATTATTGATGCGGTAAACGGAATACAATATTCTCAATTATCATCAAGTGGTTCGGATAGTAGCTCTTCTATTTTGGAGGAATTCTTAAGTGACAATCCAAGTAGTGGAACCGCTGATAGATTGCGATATCGCCAAGCAGAAAATGTGTATCAGTCAGGTGATTATGAAGGGGCTATAAATGAATTCCGTCAATATCTTCGAATTACAAACTCAGACAATTTAGTGCCACTAGCATACGCCAATTTAGGGGATTCGTACCGCCAAATAAATCAAATAGATAAGGCGGTTGATGCTTATCAAACAATTGTAGATGAGTTCCCAACCGACGAACAGACGCCACCGGCACTTACTATTTTAGGGACTTTATATTTTGATATAGGTGAGTATAAAACCTCGCATCAATATTACCAGCAACTACTTGAAAGGGCTCCTCGTTTTAAACAAGAAGCTTATGTAGGGATGGGAAATGCGAGTTTAGCTTTAAAAAATAATGAGGTGGCAAAATCTGAATATGAGAATGCACTTCAACAAAATCCAAATAATGCCGGCGCAAGTGTAGGCTTGGGTAAAGTGGCAATGGCAGAAGGGAATTACAGCGAAGCCCAAACAAAGTTAGCGCCCATAGCCGATAAAAACACAACTACTGTTGGCGCAGAGGCTCAATATTATTTAGGGAAATTAGAGCAAGATCAAGGAAATTTCGAAAAAGCTATAGAAGAATATTCTAAAGTTCGGGTGTTATTTGAAGCCTTTGAAGATTGGGTTTCTAAATCATTATATAGTAGTGCAGAATGTCATATTCGATTAGGTAATAAAGGCGATGCAGTTAGTATATTGAGAGGAATACAAGAAAAATACCCCGACACTGAAGCTGCAATTAATGCTCAAAAACTACTTAAAACCTCTGGTAATTAATGATCAAGACTGTGACGCCTTCGCACCAGCTAAAAGGCAGTATTACCCCACCACCTGACAAATCTATCTCTCAACGTGCTGCCATTTTTGCTTTATTGCATGAAGGCACATCAGTAATAAAAAACTACTCACCCGCTCAAGATCCACAAAGTGCATTAGCCTGTGTAGCACAACTTGGTGCCAAAATAGAGCGAAATGGAGATGAAATAACAATTACTGGAACGGGAAGAAATGGCTTAAAAACCCCAAAAGAAGATATAGACTGTGGTAATTCGGGCACAGCCATGCGGTTGTTAGCAGGAGTGCTTACTGGATCAGGAATTTCGGCGAAATTAGTAGGAGATGAGTCGTTATCGTCGCGTACAATGACACGCATTATAAATCCCATGGAACAAATGGGAGGTCATATTCTTGCAAGAAACTCTGCCTTTGCTCCACTCTACTTTACACGCGAAGATGAATTAAAACCGATGGATTATGAGCTTCCTATAGCCAGTGCTCAGCTTAAATCGTGTGTGCTTTTGGCAGGGTTATTTGGTAGAACGCCCACTAAAGTGATTGAGCTTGTACCAAGTAGAGATCATACCGAGCGTTTACTATCACTTCCAAAAACAGAGAAAGATGGAAAAATCATTATCTCTGCCTCTATGGAGGATGACATCCCAAATCAAAGCTACACGGTTCCAGGTGATTTTTCGTCAGTTGCTTTTTGGTTAGTAGCCGGCGCCATCCATTCTGATGCTGAAATTCATTTAAAAGGAACGGGGTTAAATCCCACAAGAAATGCACTTCTTGGAATATTGCAAGAAATGGGTGCAGATATTTCTATAGAAAATAAACGAACAGAAGGAGCAGAACCAGTAGGTGATTTAGTGGTTAAAACCTCGAAATTAAAAGCTACATCTGTTAAGAAGTCGTTAATACCGAACTGCATCGACGAGCTACCTGTACTTGCAGTAGCAATGCTTTTTGCTGAAGGAACTTCTGTTATTTCGGGGGCTGCAGAACTTCGTCATAAAGAAACAGATCGTATTATGGCAATGTCAGAAATGCTAAATGCTGTGGGTGCCAACTTCGAAGAAACAGACGACGGACTCATTATTCATGGTGACCCAAACTTCACTTTTGATTCAGGCACATTTAAAAGCTACCACGATCATAGAATAGCGATGGCATCGGCAGTACTTGCACTAAAAGGCGTCAACCCATCCAAAATTCAAGATGCAGAATGTGCGGCGGTTTCGTATCCCGAATTCTGGAATGATCTTGAAAAGCTAAGCAAAAACTAAAAGGCTCCATGAATTCCGGCTGAGAAATCATGAAGCCATTTTTCTGCTTAACGTGAGTTCGAGATAAAAGTTAAAAGATAGGTTTAAAAAGACCGATTATGGTCATTCCCGTGTAGACGGGAATCTAAAATGTGCCATTTATACAGCATTTGAAACCTATCAACCTATTAGATTTCGGGCATGCGCCGCGAAATGACCTGACTCTTAGTAAAATGGATGGTTCTTAACTCGAACTCATGTTACTTAATATTTATTGGCTATTTCAGCAACGTCATTTTTCGTGTGTACACCTCGTTGTTTACCTGAAGTCGGTACAAGTACATTCCAGATGAAAACTCTGACGCATTAAACGCATAATTATGCAAACCTGCATTCAAATTTTGATCAACTAGGGTAGCAATTTCGCGACCCAGGATATCAAAAACCTGAAGCTTCACTTTTGCCGAATGCTTCAGTGTAAATGGAATCATTGTTGAGGGATTAAATGGGTTTGGATAATTTTGTCCGAGTTCAAAGGATTTCGGAATACTGTTGCCTGCAACATTCTCATTTGATGTAGTATTGTCATCAGATGAGATGAGGTAAATTGCTCCGCCTGCACCTCCAATAATTCCTGTCTCCGCATCAGTCATATATACAGAGTGAAGGATGGTATTTGTAAACTTAGGGTGTTCCACCCACGATTCTCCGCCATCAGAGGTGGTTAATACGGTGCCTTTCATACCAACAATTATTCCGTTGTTTTCATCCGCAAAGTGAATGTCGTTCAGAGCTACGGTTACGGGAGTTTCCTTTTGCTGCCAATTGGTTCCGGCATCGGTGGTTTTATATGCCTGACCATTGGTGCCCACAACCCAGGCTGTTTGAGCATTCATCACATAAATGCTTCTGAATTCGTTTGAATTTTCAAAAGTTGAAGTATTCCAGGTTTCACCGGCATCATGAGTAACGGAAACGGCATTTGAATTCTGACTTTGTCCTGCTGCTATCCATGAGGAGTCTGATAGCATGGCCAAGTCAAATAAAATACTTAAATCCATGGTTGAGGTAGCCCAGTTGGTGCCGCCGTCGCTGGTAAACCGGATAGTGCCGGTATTAAAGGTTCCGGTGATGCCGGTATTTTCATCCAAAAAATAAATGGAAGAAAGCGTGGTAGATCCGGCCATGGAATTAACAGATGTCCAGTTTTGTCCGTTGTCAGTTGTTTTGTAAATCAAACCTTGAGAGGCACTTACAAAGGCCGTGGCTTCATCTACAAAAACAATATCCTGTACCATCATTGATTGTGGACGATATTCCTGTGTTTCCCAGGTTGCACGATTATCGTTTGTGCGGAACGCGTTTTTTGAAGTGGCAACCCATATGGAATTTTCGTCCGGAAGAAATACACCAAGAATGGTTGAGGTGGTTAGGTTTGTACCTTTCGCAGCCCACGACTCACCAAGATCAGAAGTATGAAAAATGAGTCCGTCATCACCAGCAACCCAGCCAGCGTTTCCGTTAATATGAACCTTAAGGTTCACTCCGTCAACATCCTCAACACTTTGCCAGGTTTCGCCACCATTGGTAGTTTTGCTGATGCCTGAACCGGAAGCAAAGCCGGTATTTTCATCCACCATGTGTAAACCGGAAATTAAATCAGGCACATTTGTATCTGAAATTTCTGTCCATGAAGAACCGCCGTCTTCAGATTTAACAATTTGTGAGCCATTATGTACGGCATAAACAAGATTCTCATTTAATGCCTGAATATTATATAAGAATCCATACTCAGGGTAAGAAGCCAGGCTCCAGCTTTCTCCGCCATCGGTGGTTTTATAACTAAAAGCACCATTTCCTGAGCTGGTTCCACCACCAATAAATCCGGTATTTTCATCAATAAAAAAGATGGAATAGAGAATGGTGGTTAGGGGAATTTCACTATTTTTTGAGCTCCAGGTTGCCCCGCCATCTGTGGTATGACAAATAGAACCTGCATTTCCGGCAATCCATCCGGTATTCTCATTAATAAAATGAATATCGGTTAAAGTATAGGGGCTACAGGAATCTTGTTCTTCCCAGGTTTCTCCGCCATCGGAAGTGTGAAATAAAACCGCACCATCTCCGGCAATCCACCCATTTTGGGTATCTGCAAACCACACCGCATTTAAATCTTCATCGGTGGGAATTGGGTAAGAACTCCAGGTTTGACCGTTATCGGTTGTTTTTACAAATGTGCCAGATTCACCCACCGCAACTGCCGTGGTGGCGTTTATGGTAAAAATATCAGAAAGATCATTGCCAGTTGGTGAAGGGTTTATGGCAGTGAATGTGATTTGCCGGGCATTTACATCCGGGCTAAATGTAAATCCTGAAAAAATTAGTAAGAAATAGGTTATTTGAATGAGTTTTGCTTTCATCATAATTAGGTACATGTAATGAGGTTGAGGAGTAAAGTTTAGGTATAAGCATAAAAAACTCTATACCCCGAAATAGGTATTTAGGCAAGTTTCAGAATAAGTATGACACTTCGCCCGACAATACGTCAGTTTTCCGTTAGCAAAAAATAGTTGGCATTGCTATTGCTTATCTACCTGTGAATTTGAACAAACCCACACGCACATGGGAGATTTTACAGAATTTGGTATCGAAATTGAGCGACACTTGTCGAAGCTGGGAAAAGACATCCAACAGTTTGTAGAGAAAGTGATACCACTTACTAATGAGGACAAGGACTTTGCGCCTAGTTGTGATATTGTGGAAAGTGAAGCAGAGTTTAAAATTCTGATTGACTTGCCAGGTTTATCCAAAAAAGAAATTGGAATCGCTTTAAAGGATAACGTACTCACTATTAAAGGTGAACGTGAGATTTTGCTTTCAGAAGGCGAAGAGTTTAAAAGACAGGAAAGAAAAAGAGGAGCTTTTGCTCGCTCGTTTGCACTACCTGAAACTGTAAATAAAGCTGAAGTAGAAGCGAATTTTAGAAATGGTGTGCTAACAGTAGCTATGCCAAAATCGGAAAATTTAAAAGACACGCAATCAATCCCTATTAAATAGCATGATTATTGCTTGTTTAGATTTATGCTTTATACCATCGTATTTGGCTGAAAATGAAAAGATTTCAAAAATAACTTAATAAAATAACAAAGTTGATTAGCGCCTAAATGGTTCTAATCACAAACAAAAAAATAAGATTTTAGACCCATGGGAAAAATCATAGGAATTGACTTAGGAACTACAAACTCTTGCGTATCTGTAATGGAAGGCAATGAGCCAGTTGTAATTCTGAATGCCGAAGGAGGAAGAACAACTCCTTCTGTTGTGGCTTTCACAAAAGATGGTGAGCGCCTAATTGGTGCACCTGCTAAGCGCCAGGCTATTACGAACCCAGATAAAACAGTTGCTTCTGTAAAGCGTTTTATGGGACGTATGTTTGGTGAAGTAAAGGAAGAAACCTCACAGGTAGCGTACAAAGTTGTAAGTGGAGATGACAAAACTGCGCGTGTAGAAATTGATGATCGCAAGTATGCTCCACAAGAAATATCTGCAATGATTCTTCAGAAAATGAAGCAAACAGCAGAAGAATATTTAGGAACAAAAGTAACAGAAGCGGTAATTACTGTACCGGCTTACTTTAATGATGCCCAGCGTAAAGCAACTCAAGAAGCAGGTAAAATTGCTGGCCTAGATGTTAAAAGGATTATTAACGAGCCAACTGCAGCGGCACTAGCTTACGGTTTAGATAAAAAGCACAAAGACGAAACCATTGTGGTTTATGACCTTGGTGGTGGAACATTTGACGTTTCTATACTAGAACTTGGCGACGGTGTTTTTGAAGTTAAATCTACTAATGGTGATACTCATCTTGGTGGTGACGATTTTGATGCTCGTATTATTGACTTCTTAGCTGAAGAATTTAAAAAAGATGAAGGCGTAGATTTACGTAAAGATCCAATGGCTATGCAACGTCTAAAAGATGCTGCTGAAAAAGCTAAGGTAGAGCTTTCTAGTTCAGCTAAAACAAATATTAACCTTCCATTCGTAACTGCAACACAAGATGGTCCTAAGCATTTAAATATTGACTTAAGCCGTGCAAAGTTCGAACAATTAGTAGACGACCTTGTAAAACGCTCCATCGAGCCTTGCGTAAAAGCAATGAAAGATGCTGGGTTGACCAAAGATGATATTGACGAAGTAATACTTGTAGGTGGTTCAACTCGTATCCCTAAAATTCAAGAAGCTGTAAAAGAATTTTTTGGAAAAGAGCCAAGTAAAGGTGTAAACCCTGATGAAGTAGTAGCAATTGGTGCTGCAATTCAAGGTGGTGTACTTTCTGGTGATGTGGACGATGTTGTACTTTTAGATGTAACACCGCTTACATTAGGTATTGAAACTTTAGGTGGTGTAATGACTCCACTTATCGAATCGAATAGCACCATTCCTACAAGCAAATCGCAAGTATTCTCAACTGCAGCCGACAACCAAAGCAGTGTTGAAATTCATGTGTTGCAAGGTGAGCGTGCCCAAGCATCAGCAAACCGTACGCTAGGCCGTTTCCACTTAGATGGAATTCCACCTGCACCACGTGGTATGCCACAAATTGAAGTAACTTTCGATTTAGATGCCAACGGTGTAATTAACATTGTTGCAAAAGATAAAGGCACTGGTAAAGAACAAACTATTAGAATCGAATCTTCTTCAGGTTTATCTGATGAGGAAATCGAAAAAATGAAGCAGTCTGCTAAAGAGCACGAAGATGAAGACAAACAACTTCGTGAAAAAGTAGAGAAAATGAATCAGGCTGATGGCCTCATCTTTTCTACCAAAAAGCAGCTCGAAGAGTATGGCGAGAAAATTTCTGAAGGCAATAAAACAGCTATCACCGAAGCAATCGCGAAACTTGAAGAAGCACATAAAGCTGAAAATCTAGAAGAGATTGATGCTGCAATAGAAGCAGTAAATGCTGCTTGGACTGGCGCTTCTGAAGAAATCTACGCTGCAACGCAAGCCGAAGCTGAAGCACAAGGTGGTGCAGAACCATCAGCAGAAGCTGGTGAAGAAAAATCAGAAGATGAAGGCGTAGTGGATGCTGATTACGAAGTTGTTGATGACGAAGACGACAAAAAAGACAAGAAGTAAGTAGCCATTCACTCTAGCAAAAACTTTAAAACCCCAGCACATTGTGTTGGGGTTTTTTTATTTAGATGAAGTTTGTAGATGTTAGGTAATTTTTTGACAGAACTACTACTGAATGCGGTATTCTTATTTTAATAAATAGAGACCACTTTTGTTTTGTCATTTCGAGCGGAGTATTGTTTGCAAAGCAAGCATGCGGAGCCGAGCACCGAGCGGAGCGATTCCCACGAAGTGAAATCTAAAGAGTGTTAATTGGGGGCATAGACTTTGTTCACGTTACAGAGATTTCTCCACTTCGGTCGAAATGACAAGTGTTGATGGGCAGGGGCTTGCTAACTAAGTAGACATTACTACTATCTAACATCTACAATAATCGTTTCAATATAAAAAACTATCCCATCTCAAAATCAAACACTCGGCGACACCTCGTTGTTAAAATTTCGTATCTTTAGAGTATGAATATTTTAGCCATAGAATCCTCTTGTGACGACACCGCAGCAGCTGTATTAACTCCTCACTACCCAATCATTTTCTGAAGTCCTTGTTTCATCCAGCTCGGGAAAGTCTAAAAACAGAACATCCCGTGCTAGGTTAATATACACGGGATGTTTGGTGTAAAGAATAAGGGAATGAACTCTTATTTTACTAATTGCATTTTGAGTTCTTTACTAAATACCACACCAGACTGACCAATAGCCTGCATTCGAGCTAAATACATACCACTAGACAAGCTCCCTGCATCAAAATTAAGCTCATGGAAACCTGCACTCATCGAGGTATTAACCAGTGTGGCTACCTGTTGCCCCATAATGTTATATACGGTGATAGTAACCTCTGCAGCCTCAGGAAGTGCATAGCTTATATGAGTGGTTGGGTTGAAGGGATTGGGGTAGTTTTGTTGTAAACTAAAAGTCTCAGGAATTTTCTCCGATATTTCGACCATTTTTTTAAATGGGGTATTCCCATTTACCCATTGGGTATAGTAGGAAAGCCCAGAAGATTCATTATTATTATTTACTGCTTTTACGGCGTAGCGCCAATCGTTGGGATGTTGCTGATAATCCATAATAACAAAAGGATCTGTATAATTACTACTCGTGGGAGAACCTATTTGAACAGGTTGAAAAATAAACCCATCACTGAGGCGCTTTTGCTGGCGCCAAACTTCGTAATGATTGATATCGTTTTCGGGATTGTCATTCCAGTCAATTTTTGGAGAGCCTCTATTTGTCGCATTTGTTATCACAGTGCCAGTTGGAGTGGAAGGTGGATTTGATGGAGTTCCTGGCTTCCCATGCACGGTGTAGGCAAATTCCACATTATTTTCATTAGTTGGAAATTTACCAATATAAGGCCCACGCTGACCTAAATAATTTGTCTGCCACACCTCATAAATATAGGTTCTAAGAGTTGCTCCAGTATTTGTAATAGTACCTGATACAGGCTCACAGAATCCTTGTCCGTAGTTTCTTGCAGAACCAGTATTATCCACTTCTTTGTTCCATCCTGTTGATTCCACACCTCTACACCAAACATTAGGTTCATCTAAATAGGAATAACTAATATTTTTTCTTACCTCCTTTCTTTTTACCCTGTAATAGGTATTGGATAGTCCACTGACATCATAAATCCACATATTATGTTCAGCACTAGTAGAATATGCAGACCCTCCAGTCGCCTCATTGTAGTTCATTACATACGGGCTTTGAAGTAGTTTTAAAGCTTCGTGGGCATTTACACGGCCACAATTCCAATTCCGGGTTTTATATATACGTAATGGTGCCAGTGATATACTCCATCCCCTTTTCCAATTTCGGAATACCGATACACATAACAGCCCTTATACTTTCCAAACTCTGTTTCAAAGGTGTCATTAAGGCTTATTACTTCAATAGCAATGGTATCTTTAATGGAAAAAGTACGTTCTTCAAAATTGTAGCTTATTCCGAAATAATCCCATACCTGCCCTACGGCTTGAGGATATTTATAGACTATATTTTTTTGTATTAAAGTATCTGCATCTGAGAATCCTCCCGCGAAGTGAGACCCCTCTTCATTGTTCATTCGGAACCATTGGTAGTTAATTTCAGGATGGGTATTTGAGCTATGATATCTTTGGTACCCATATACTTTTGTTTCCACTCCATCAATTTCAAAAAGATGCTCGCTTAGTATTTCTTCTCGAATAGTGTCTGCAATGTTGGGCGAAATATACCAGCGGTGGTAATCCCAGTAATTACCTACCGCTAAAGGAATTAACTCCCCAGTCGGTTTTCCCTGGTCGTTATTAAAAAGGCTACAACTGGCAAAAAGCGTAACCGCACATAGAAAAATCAGGGTTCGAGTGTTCATTTTTGCTTGACTTTTTTTTGGCTTATGGTTCCCGTACTAAAAAGAGACGCTGACACGCCAAATGTTACAAACTATTTTTTTTAAAGTTAACATATTACTGGGGCGACTGATCCTGAGAAATTAACCAGAGCAATTTTTGATGTAACAGAAAGCAATTACACCCTGTTGGCACTAATACTTCCTGTAATTTTTTGATCGTGGAGGATCAAGCTGCTGGATAGCCCCGGCGGGGCTTTTTAATCTCTTTAAGGCATAGTTGATTTAAAATTTGTTAGCTGTTTCTTATTGCTCCCGTCGGCATTCATTATCCAAAGCTGGCCATTCCCTGGTACATTGTAGTAGTGGTTGGAAAATACATACACAATTTGAGTTCCATTCGGGTGCCATGCCATATCCGACGACCAGTCTTTTGCAATTGTTTTATTTCGGCTTCCATCAGCATTCATAATATAGATCGAAGTACTTAATCCTTCATGATGTTCATAGGCTATTTTATTTCCGGCAGGAGAAAATTTTGGGAAGTAGTTTTCACCATTATTTGTCAATTGTTTGGCACCAGAACCATCGGAATTCATAATGAATATTTCAGGACCATCAGCTCCATCAGTTACATATCGGCCATAACTAATTTTGGAATTTGATTTTGACCAGTCAGGAAACCTCCATTCCCCAACCTGATGGATACTTATATCCATTAAATCTGTACCGTCTTTCCGGATTTTCCAAAGTACATAGGCTCTTTTTGCATCTTGGTAATTAGTATCAAAAGCAATCCATTCTCCATCTCCGCTCCAAGTGGGGAAATAGGCTGCAGCATTAAATTTAGTAAGGAGCGTTACACTGGCAGTATCATACTGTGCTAGTTCCAGCGAGGTTATTTCAATGGTATAAATTCTACCGCCCCCATGAACCGCTAAATGTGTTCCGGAAGGGTTCCAGTCTGGTGCCCCACCAAAAGGAAGTAGTGGTTGGGTTTTGCCCGTTTCAGCATGAATTAGCCAAATACCATTAAACCAAGTATCGTTGTTTCCATCATTATTGGTATCTAAACTATCTGCATGCTCAGCGGCTATCCATTCGCCAGCTGGGTGCCAGTCTGGGCGGCTGAAAAATAATGGATTATAGCAAGTAACTATTTCAGGAGATTGTTCTCCATCTTTTGTTTTTAGGCACTCAGGAATTTGATCATTGTCAAACAACGAACAAGAACTAAATCCCAATAATGGAATGAGTAGTATTATGACTAAAAAAGACTTGTTCACTATGTTTTATTATTTATTTGACTTTAGTTCTATATAAAAGATGCACAAACCACTAGAATGTTACAAAAATATGTTACTTCTAATGTTCTCTATCTGTGTAAATATAATTAAATGCGAAGCAGTTATTTATAGGTGCCATTAAACTATAAAAAAACATCCCACCAATAAAAAAAACCTCGACCATTTAGCCGAGGGATTTTTGCTTTATTTTTGTGTTGTACTCTTTCTTAAATAGGGAATATTGTTCTAAGCTTTTACTGGAAGGTATAGAACACTTACTTTACTAATTGCATTTTGAGTTCTTTGCTAAATACCTCACCTGATTGGCCTATAGCCTGCATTCGGGCTAAATACATACCGCTAGATAAACTTCCTGCATCAAAATTAAGCTCATGGAAACCTGCACTCATCGAAGTATTAACCAGTGTGGCTACCTGTTGTCCCATAATGTTATATACGGTGATAGTAACTTCTGCAGCCTCAGGAAGCGTATAGCTTATTTGAGTGGTTGGGTTGAAGGGATTGGGGTAGTTTTGTTCTAAATTATAGAGTTTCGGTAGATGAGTACCTTCAACTTCTTTTACTGGAGTTGTTCCTAAATTGCCTGCTACTTCTTTTAATGGAGCCATTCCAAAAGTGCCTACTTTATTGGAGGGGATGGACTCACCGTTTGTATTGTTTGAAGTTACATAATAGCAGGCTAATATATTCTTTGTGGGATCAATCATTACGTTATGATCTGTATAATTGGTTGAGCTGGTTGAGGCAAAATTCCAATAATCTTGCACCAAATTACAATTTACAGTGTTAGGTGCTCCCTGAATGGTGCCGCGATAAATCTTATAGGAGCTTGCACCACTAACAGGGTTCCAGTTTAATTTTGGATTAAAGCCAGAGGCATCCATTGTAATGGATGGAGGTACTGGCGCGGGAGTAGGTGGTGTTCGAAATGCCGCCATTGTAGCAGCTCGTTCATCCCAAACACGGGCATTGTCTTTCCTACTCGTGGATCCCATAGCTATTCCACCATAATATTTATCTGGATTCGACCAGTACGGAATTCTGTTAACTTGTGAGTCATAAACAGCCATTACGGTTCTCCAATATCCTGGGTCATATCTAAACCCATGCCCATAGGCGTAAGGACTAGTATTGGGATCAGTATCATGCCGGGCACCTGCTAAATGACCTATTTCATGAGCAAACGTATAATTACCTATGGCGCAATCATCTACCGTTACAGCAAAAGCTTGGCTACTTCCTACTCCGATATTGCCAGAAGTTCCACAATATGAAAGATCATTACTTACTACTAAAACAACTACATCTGCTCCATATTGATCACGCAATGAATGTATATTATCCATATATCCATCTGAAGTTCCTAATAGTCTGCCATGATCGGTCGCTACTGAGCCCGATTCAGAATATGAAACCTGTTGATAATGAACAAGATTAAAGCTCACACCGGCAGCACTATTGGAGAAGGAATCGTTGCTTGATTGGATAGAGCCTTGTGCCAAAGCTTGCATATTGGAAGTAGCCGCTGCCGCTTGGTTTGAAAACAGTACCATTACATCTATAGTAGGATTTATTCCACCCTTACTTTTGGGTTCTTGTTGGGTGGTTTGTGGCTTTTCTTTTCTGCCATCGTCATGGGTTTCTCCAAGGGGACAGACCTCATATTGAGAATAATCTCGCCGAAGTAGCACGGCCTACTTTTTGTTTATGGGCTCAATTTGATAGGCTAAACTATCGATATGGATATTACCGTACAGGTAGCCGTTGGTCTGGTATAAATAAAGTTCACCCATAGCATCTGTAAAGCTTCCTTTAAAGTTAAAGCTTTCTTCACCGGTGTTAGAAAAGCGCGCGGTTTTTAGGGTATAGTTGCCTCCTTTTAAAGAGACAGAAACCATTGATTTTTGTAGGGCTTGTTCAAGACCTATAATGTTAATCAAAGCTTTTTCCTTAATTGGGTCTTTGTTGATATCCGTATATGTACTGAATTCTGAAACAGACAGTGCGGATTTAGCATTTGGTACCACTTTAAAAATGGCACCAGTGGTCTGCCCCTTAAGACTTCCCGGCAGACTTAGCAAAATTATTAGGCCTAATAATGAAGAGATAGTTCGTATATTAGCTTTCATGGTATTGTTCCTGTTTGGTTATGATTAAGTAAACAGAAAGCAATTACACCCTGTTGGGCACTAATACTTCCTGTGGTTTTATTGATCGTGGTGGATCAAACTCAGTGGTAGCCCGGCAGGGCTTTTTTAGCAAACATATCACTATTTTGCCTTGTAATGTATAAGAGTCATATTTGTTAGTAATTTTTGAGTTTTTTTTGATCTTTCTTCCTGTTTTACCAGACCTGAACCTAGACTAAAGAATAAGTAATAGTCAAATCTGTCTGCTACATCATCCCCCATACTTAAATCGAAATTATACACATAACACTCAAATTTTCCGGCAGGAGTAACAATTTCTCGGTCATCATCAATTAGGGTAATACTCAGGGTGTCAGATATATAAAACTCTAAGCGTTCTTGAGAAAACGCAAGCTGTGGAGTTTGAATGGTTTCCCCAATTTCACTGGGTAATTTATATACTACTTCATTCATAAAAAGAGTGTCTGCGTTAGAGATACCGCCCATTGTGTAAATACCTTGTTCTCCATTTCTTCGTAGCCAATAGTACGGTTCCAAATCGGACGGAAAGGGTACAAAATTCGTCGCATACGCCGTGTAACTGGTATCTCCCACAGGAACTTGCACCTCCCCGGTTACTTCATACCGAATCGTGTCCTTTAATACATCCAGGTAGGTGGTTTCATAAATCCAGTAATTACCCACCGCTAATGGAAATAACTCCCCAGACGGTTTTTCTTGATCGTTATTAAAAAGACCGCAACTGGTAAGAAGTGGAACCACACATAGAAAAATCAGGCTTCGAGTGTTCATTATTGTTATTTTTGAGTTTCAGTACTAACTAAAAGAGACGCTGACACGCCAAATGTTACAAATTAATTTTACAAACTCTAACATAATGTTAGGACGTTTAATCTTGAATAACAATCCCCACCTCAAAATTAAACACTCGGCGACATCTCGTTGTTAAAATTTCGTATCTTTAAAGTATGAATATTTTAGCTATTGAATCCTCTTGCGACGACACCGCAGCCGCCATACTAACCGATGGGGGCATACAGAGCAATGTTATCGCTTCGCAAGCCATACACATCAAATTTGGGGGTGTAGTTCCAGAATTAGCATCACGAGCGCATCAAAAAACCATTGTGCAAACCGTAGAGCAGGCTTTAGAAGAAGCATCACTCTCTGTAAATGAAATTGATCTGATTGCCGTAACTCAAGGTCCAGGATTAATGGGCTCGCTTTTAGTTGGTTTATGCTTTGCGAAAGGCTTAGCTCTTGCACGAGATATTCCCCTAGTAGGAATAGACCACATGGACGCACATATCTACGCAAATTTCATAGATTACAAACCTGCATTTCCATTTATAGCACTTACCGTTTCGGGTGGGCATACACAACTCGTTCTAGTAAAAGCACCTTTTGAGCACGAGATTTTAGGCAAAACCAGAGATGATGCAGCGGGGGAAGCTTTCGATAAAATTGGAAAGATATTAGGCTTGCCCTATCCCGCAGGCCCCGTAATGGATAAACTGGCTAAACTTGGAAATCCCAAATTCCATAAGTTTCCACAAGCGATGGCAAATGAAGGCTTAGATTTTAGCTTCTCAGGATTGAAAACAAGTGCGCTCTATTATGTGCAGGCTCAAGATGAAGAGTTTCTGAAAACACATCTAAATGATATTTGTGCCAGTGTTTCTGAAGCTATTAGTGAAGTGCTCATTAAGAAATTGAGAAGAGCCGTAAAGCAAACAGGCGTGAAAACCATTGTTTTATCCGGCGGCGTTTCAGCCAATTCCATGCTGAGAGAAAAGACGGAGAAACTAGCCCAAAAGATGAGCCTGAATCTTCACATTCCCAAAATAAGTTACTGCACCGATAATGCAGCCATGATTGCCATCACTGGCAAAATGAAGGCTGAACTCGGCCAATTCGACGATTTAGGAATAAAGCCCTACGCTAATAATTAATGCAGGGATTTCCCTCGTTCCCAACCTCCGGTTGGAGTATCAATAATGAAATTCTGTGACGGCAACTACTTAAACTTTAAAGACTCAGCAACGGCGAGTTGATCTACCCGTTCGTTTAGGGGAAGACCAGAGTGACCTTTAACTTTGATCCATTCTACTTGATGTGGTTTCATTGCCTCGAGCATTTCTAGCCACAGATCTTTATTTTCAACAGGTTTTTTATCTGATTTGCGCCAATCCTTTTTTTGCCAATTCTCAATCCAACCTTGTGTCATGGCGTTTATAATAAGAGCGCTATCGCTATGAATTTTTATCAAGCAAGGTTTTTTCATGGCTTTTAGAGCTTCAATAACCGCTTTCATTTCCATTCTATTATTGGTGGATTTAGCTTCGCCACCCGATAAGGATTTTTCTTTTCCGTTCCAGATAAGAATAGCTCCCCATCCACCAGGCCCTGGATTTCCACTGCATGCGCCATCGGTGTAAACAATTACTTCGGGAAGTTTAGACATATCGATCGGTAATAATTTGAAGTGAGTTTTTTGTTTCTAGTGCTTTGGCTGCAACAAATTCTGGCCAATTCTCTTCTGTAGCACCAGCATAAATAATTTGGCGGCTGGAATTAATCAATGGAATACCTTCGTGATTATCTAAAGCATCTGCAAGTTCATCAATGGAACCGCCTTGGGCGCCAATACCAGGAATGAGCAAACAAGCCTTTGAGTGATGTTCTATGACCGATGATAGTTCTTCAGGTTGAGTAGCGCCAATTACCATACCCATGTGGGTTTCGTGTGTAACAGAGCGTTCAAAAAGTGTGTGTGCAATATATTGAGCCATCATGTCAAAATCACGGAAGGGTTGCTTCAAGAAATCATCCGCTCCACTATTAGATGTGAGAGTAAGTGCATAAATAGCTTTTGAGGCATCATCAGAAAAAGCATCTAGGGTTTCAAAGCCCATAAGTGGACTTAGTGTAATGGCATCCACATCAAAAACATCAAAAAAAGCTTTTTTATAATGCTGCGCGGTAGAACTTATGTCGCCCCGTTTGGCATCGGCAATAACAATTCTGTTTTTGGGGATATGTTGAAGCACTTCTTCTAACACAGAAAAACCTTGAGCACCTAAAGCCTCAAAAAAAGCAAGATTCGGTTTGAAGGCCGCACAATGTTCTTGAGTGGCATCTATAACCGTTTTGCAAAAAGATAAAACCTGTTCTTCTTTGCTATTAAATTCTGATTTAATGGCCTGCGGAAGCAAATCTAAGTTTGGATCTAGGCCAACACAAAGTGTAGAATTACTATGGCGCACCGATTGGTGCAGCTTTTCTAAGAATGTCATCTATTAAAGTATATTTTTGATAAAAAAGATACCACTTCTAAACCTGAATTAGATAATGATTTTCGCACTTAAATTACGTGTGTGTTTTGGGTTGTATCTTTTTAGATGTTACCAGATTTCCTTTAGAGGGTCATCCTGAACTTGTTTCAGGGTCTTTGTAGGGAAATGGCCTTATTTGTCATTTTATAATAAGAATCAGGGTCTAATATCACTAGCCTGCGAAGTCCTCAATGATCTAGTTATGGCCGTTTAGTCCATTTATCTGTTAAATAGAAGCGATTATTAAGGCGCCAACATACCCCAAAGTTGAATTCACTTCCCTTACAAAATCACGAATAATGATGGTACTAACAACCATTTCATAAGATCCTGAAACAAGTTCAGGATGACCCTATTCTATTTTAATGAGAAATAAGTAGATTTTCTCTAGTAACGAACATCCCGTTCGTAATGCATGCGCAGAACCTTCGTTCGTTTGAATCAGAATTACAGAATAGGAAATGTTTTCTCACTACTAATTACTAAGTACTGTATTTATGAACACCCACAATCGGGACCGCAGTCGCCTGCTTTACTTTTCGAGCGCTTGAGAGGTTTTACGATGTATTTTACAACAAGGTAAACGGTACAAATAATTAAAAGTATAACGGATATGAGTACTTGTAGATCCATAATAAAAAGGTGTTAAAGCCTACTTCCAATTTGAAAGGCGATTAATGAACATATATATGCCAACGCTGTCATGTAAGAAAACATTGCTAGGGGCCATTTCCAAGAATTGGTTTCTCTTCGAACAATAGCGATGGTACTTACGCATTGCATAGCAAGAGCAAAGAAAATCATGAGTGAAATCGCTGTCGCTATCGTATAAACGGGTTTCCCTGTTACGGGATTAATATCGTTCTTCAACTTCTCTTTGAGAGTAGAGATATCATCGTCATCGGCGGCTTCTATACTATAGATAGTGTTCAGTGTGCCTACCATTACCTCGCGAGCGGCAAAGGAGGTGAGTAAGCTAATCCCAATCTTCCAATCGAAGCCAAGCGGACGAATAGCAGGTTCAATCATTTGGCCAAATTTGCCTGCATAGCTGTGTTTCAGCTGATAAGATGCAGCCGTTTCAATATTAGCAGTAGCGTTCTCTACATTGGTGGATTCAGCTTGGTTGTTAAACTCCGTCATATCCACTTTTGGGAAGGATGCCAAAAACCAAAGTATGATAGAAATAGCAATGATTATTTTCCCAGCTTCAGTAACAAAAATTCGACCACGGTCGAAAACATTATGAAAAACCACCGACCATGTTGGCATTTTATAACTTGGCAGCTCCATAATAAAAGGAGTGCGTTCACCAGGCGGGAAAAAGCGTTTCATTACAAAAGCAGCTACGAGTGCTGTTACTATCCCAAAAATATAAAGTGCAAAAAAAGTAATGCCTTGCAAAGTGAAAATGCCCAATACTCTTTTAACGGGAATGAAAGCTGCAATCATCAGGGCATAAACTGGCAACCGAGCCGAACATGCCATAAAGGGTAATACCATAATGGTGATAATACGGTCTCGCCAATTTTCTATGGTTCGTGTAGCCATAATTCCAGGAATGGCACAGGCAAAGCCTGAAATAAGTGGAGCAACTGAGCGTCCATGTAATCCCACTTTTGTCATAAATCCATCCATTACAAAAGCAGCCCGAGCCATGTAGCCTGTACCTTCTAACACGTAGATGAAGAAGAATAAAAATACAATTTGAGGCAAAAATACAATGACGCCTCCTAAGCCAGCAACTACCCCATTTACTAACAAATCGGAAAGCATTCCAGGCGGTAATGTTGCCGATAACCACTCACCTGTAGTAATAAATAGTAAGTCGATGAGATCCATAAAAGGCTCTGCCCAAGTGAAAATAGTTTGGAACATGAACAGCAAAATAAGAGTGAAGATGATAGGACCAAATATTCTATGGGTAACTACAGCATCTATTTTATCGGTAAGTGTACGTTCGCCATTTTTTGTTTTAATGGTAGATGGTTGAGTGCAGTCGCCAATAAAATTATAGCGCTGCAAGACTTCTGCCGCGGTCGAGTTTTCGTTCGATTTCTCAAGAATTTCTCGGCCTTCTTCAATAATCTGCTTGCCAATTTCTATCTGATCAAATTTGTAGTAGCCATCTTTAATTTCATTCTCGCTAATCAAACGCAAAGCTTCAATGTAATAAGCTTTTTCAGGAACTTGGGTGTGTGGTTTAAGCCATCTATCGATAACATGAGTTACAGCCTTACGCAAGGCTAGCGATGGTTGCCAAAACAATGGTTGAGGGGAAGGAGCATCGAAATTATGGATAGCCTGCTTTACAACATCTGCAGATTTGGCACTTTTGGCTGAAATAGAAACCACAGGAACTCCCAGCTCCTCACTCAATTGCTCTGTATTTACAGTAATGCCCCGTTCTTTTGCCACATCTTCCATATTTAGAACCAAGATGGTAGGCAAGTTCAAATCCATCACTTGGGTGGCCAAATATAGATTGCGATCTAAATTACTAGCATCAACCACAATAAGAACAAGATCTGGAGTTGCTTCATACTCGAAGGTGCCAATAAGTGTTTCGTAAGCTATACGCTCGTCTATCTTTTTGAAATTTAAACTGTACGCCCCTGGTAAATCTATGATCGAATACTTGGTGCCTTCGAAGGTAAAAGAGCCCGTTTTACGTTCTACTGTTATACCAGGATAGTTACCAATCTTTTGGCGTAAGCCTGTGAGGGTATTAAATAAAGTAGATTTACCTGTGTTGGGATTTCCAACTAGTGCTATGGTTTTTGGAGTAGTATTCAAAACGTTTATTCAATTTCGATGCTATTAGCTTCAGACTCACGGAGGGAAAGCATATAACCACGTACTTTAATTTCAATTGGGAAGCCGAGAGGTGCTAGGCGTAAAACTTCCAATTCTATACCAGGGGTAATTCCCATTTCAAGTATACGAACTGCATCCTCTCCATTAATACTAGTAACCTTAACCCGTGTTGGTTTTTTAATATCGGATAGTTTCAAGCTCATATATAAATTATTGAGCTAGACTTACGAGAATGGTTTTAGCGAGAGATTCGTGAATTGCCAACCTTGACTCTCCAATCTGTAGAATAATATTAGATTGATTCGAGATGATGCGTCCCTTAATTCCTTCCACACAACCAAGGTCATTTAATCGGCAGGTATCTTCGCAAGTACAAGTTAAACACCGAATGGTGATTTCTTCGCCTGCTTTAGTAGTGCTTAATGGATGTAGCATAGTTGGGAGTAGTCTTCTTATTTATAGAGAATCTAAATAAAGGTAATAAAATTTCTGTCTAACTAGAATATATTTTTTGAGAAAATTTGAATGAATTGGATTTAATTCGTCGCTTTTATTGAGAGCGTATCTGTTAACGAACAATCCAACCTGACAAAAATGCCTCTGCTAAAACTCAGATAACTGTTTCAGGAAAAACCTCTTCGAAACCATGTGGTGGGCGAGCTAAAGTCCAGGTTTCAAAATAAAAATGGCGTTCTGTATTAAACTTTTTCCCGTTGATGCTAAAGAATCTAAATGCATCAGGTACTAAGTTTTGTAGATGTGGAAATAAATCGAAATACACATTGTCTTGAGAATATAGGACAAGATCGAATCCTGTAGGTGCGGCTACTTTATGCACCACAATGAATTCATTTTCTAGCAAGAATTTTAAACCGAAATCCTCCTCATTATGGATGGAAGGGAGTTGCTTCGTTGCATTTTCGGTAGGGGATATAAAAACACCTTGGTTTACATCTATACTTTGAACAGCCTCCATGAATGTGCTATAAATTTCATTATTAGCTGAGTAGGAATGTGCATTTAACCCTCGTTCAATTGCCTCAATAATTGATGCATATTCAGTTAATGTGTTTATACCAAACTCTTCCGTTTCTAAGTCAGTCCCAGAAAAATGTAATCTTGAATAGGTGGGGTCTGGCTTCATAAAATCTAAAATGGACGCTTCTGCATCTTTAGGAGTAGATGCAGCGTTGTTATCTGCTAATTCATTTAATCGAAGATCGTGTTTAAAAATAAGTTTAAAGATCTGAGAGCTATTCATTCGAAAGCGTGCTTTTAAGAAAATTTAATTGATGTAGTTAGGTACCCTAATATGAATGGCTAATATAAAGCTAATAGTAATCAGTTGTTGAGCATTGCTCTGTGGCAGAAGTTGTGGGTTGGTAGGGGTGTTTTATAAAAGATGCATACAAATCCACCGAAATTTCAGTGAGATTCATTTTAGTAGCACATCTTCGGAATTCTGTTAGCTGCTCACAGGCTTTTTTACACGCTTTTGGGGTACTACCAGCTAAAGGTTAAACCAAAAAAAAATCCCACTCTTAATTTAATAAGAGTGGGATTTAGAAACTCTTAACTCAGTTCAAGTATTCACTTAAACGGAGCTAAAAATAAGATTAGATCATTGTAGCAATAACAAGTGCTACTACCGACATCAACTTAAGTAAGATGTTTAGTGATGGACCAGAAGTATCTTTGAAAGGATCACCAACAGTATCGCCTACAACACCTGCTTTGTGTGCTTCAGAGCCTTTACCATAGTGTACACCATCAATTTCAACACCTTCTTCAATCATCTTCTTAGCATTATCCCAAGCACCACCTGCGTTTGATTGGAATAGAGCCATTAGAACGCCTGCTGAAGTAACACCAGCTAGAAGTCCACCAAGCATTTGAGCACCCATTGTTGGATCGTCGCTGAAATAGCCAGGAACAAAACCAAATAAAACAGGCACTATAACAGCTAATAAGCCAGGCGCAACCATTTCACGAATAGAAGCTGTAGTTGATATTTCAACACATTTTTCATATTCAGGCTTGCCATCAGCAGCGTCAAAAGTAGCTTTGTCTGCATCAGTCCAGTCGTCATATTCTTTTTCGCCATTTTTATTCATTACATCAAGCGCAGCACGTAGTTCAGGGATATCTCTAAACTGACGACGAACTTCTTCAATCATGCTCATAGCAGCACGGCCAACAGCATTCATAGAGAGCGCTGAGAATAAGAATGGAAGCATTGCTCCTACAAAAAGAGCCGCCATTACGGTTGGGCGAGTAACATCAATACCTGCTAAGTTTACTTCATGAGTAGCGTTGTAAGCAGTAATGAAAGCAGCAAAAAGAGCTAGTGCAGTAAGTGCAGCAGAACCAATTGCAAAACCTTTACCAATAGCTGCAGTTGTGTTACCAACAGCATCTAATTTATCAGTACGCTCACGAACTTCTGGTGGAAGATCAGCCATTTCAGCAATACCACCAGCGTTATCAGAAACAGGGCCGTAAGCATCAACTGCTAACTGAATACCTGTATTTGCAAGCATACCAACAGCAGCAATTGCGATACCGTAAAGTCCAGCAAAGCTGAAAGCACCAATAATAGCGATTGCAATAATAATGATTGGAATTGCAGTAGAAATCATACCTACGCCAAGTCCAGCAATAATGTTTGTAGCAGCGCCAGTAACAGATTGCTTAACAATAGATAGTACTGGCTTTGTTCCTGTACCAGTATAATACTCGGTAATTAAACCGATTAATAAGCCTGCAGCTAATCCAAAAATAGTTGCCCAGAAAACACCCATGCTTGTATATTCGACACCATAGAAAGTCCAAGTTGCAGGAAGCATCCATTTAATGATAAAGTAAGATGCACCAAGCATAACAGCAGCAGCTAAAAACTCACCTAAATTAAGTGCTTTTTGAGGATCGCCACCATCTTTAACGCGTACAAAGAAGGTTCCTAAAATAGAAGTAAAAATTCCAGTAGCAGCAAGTACTAATGGAAGCATAACGGCAGAAAGTCCGTTGAAGTTATCAAACCAAGTGCCACCATCTATTGTTGCGCCAGCTATAAAAGCAGCACCAAGTACCATTGTACCGATAATTGAACCAACATAAGACTCAAAAAGGTCAGCGCCCATACCAGCAACATCACCTACGTTATCACCAACGTTGTCTGCGATAGTAGCAGGATTTAATGGGTGATCTTCAGGAATACCTGCTTCTACTTTACCTACAAGGTCTGCACCAACGTCAGCTGCTTTAGTATAAATACCACCGCCTACACGTGCGAAAAGAGCGATAGAAGATGCTCCAAAAGAAAAACCAGTTACCACAGCAAGAACTTTGTTAACCGCATCTGCGCCATCAAGGCCATAGATATTAGAGAAAAGGATAAAAAGTAGTGAAAGGCCAAGAACACCTAAGCCTACAACGCCTAAGCCCATTACAGAGCCACCAGCAAATGCTACTTCAAGACCTTTACCAAGGCTAGTTCTAGCAGCTTGAGTTGTTCGTACGTTTGCTTTTGTTGCTACTTTCATACCAATGTAGCCAGCTAAACCCGAGCAGAAAGCACCTACAATAAACGAGATGGAAACCATCCAGCTAGAAGTTTCTGGATCGGCAGAAAAAGCCAAAATTAGAGCTACAACAGCTACAAAAATAGATAATACTTTATATTCTGCTTTTAGGAATGCCATTGCACCTTTTGCAATACTCTGTGCAATACCATTCATGCGCTCGTTGCCAGCATCCTGCTTTGTAACCCAAGAAGATTTTAAAGCGGTAAAAATAAGAGCAATAGCCCCTGCCACAGGTATAAGATAGATTATGTTATTCATAATTCTCTTTAGTTAGTTTTAAATTATTAATTCAATTATGGTAATTCATTGCTCGTTCTATTCCATCTTTTGCAAAAGATAGAGCAGCTTCAAGAGCGTGTTCTTTAGCTTGATTAAGTTCTTCAAGCTCATCGTCATCAAAAGGTGAAAGTACGAAATCCACTTGTCTTCCTTTTTTAAAGTTACTTCCAATACCAATGCGCAGTCGAGGGAAGTTATTACCTCCCAATCTTGCAATGATATCTAAAATACCATTATGGCCACCTGCACTACCCGATGCCTTTAGTCTATTTTTCCCTAAAGGAAGATTAAGGTCATCATATATAATGAGGCAATCATTTACATCTGTATTAAATTTTGCCAAAGCTTTTTTTACAGCCGTACCACTCAAATTCATATATGTGGTGGGCTTTACAAGAATAATATTTTGGCCTTTGTACCGCCCTTCTGCAACCACAAACGGCCCATTACCTGGGCCGAATGTGACAGAAAGTTTCTTTGCAATCTCATCCACAATATCGAAACCAATATTATGACGAGTACCCTCGTATTCTGCGCCAATATTTCCTAAACCGATAATTAATGGCATGTCAAATATTGAGGGTATCTATGAGTTGTTATTCTTCAGTGCTTTCAGCTGAATCTTCGCCTTCTGCAGCTTCTTCGCCTTCAGCTAATTCATCATCTTCAAGCTCTTCAGTGTCAACTTCAAGAGCAGCTTTTGGACGTTGGATTGTAACAATGGTACGATCTACAGAGTCGATTGGCTCTATTCCTTCTAGGTTTAAATCTTTTACGTGAAGAGCGTCACCAATTTTTAAAGAAGTAACATCTAACACATACTCAGTAGGAATAAATTCAGGATATACGCGAATACGAACGCTCACCATTGGCTGGAGCAAACGTCCCCCGCCTTCAACTACACCTCTAGCATTTCCTGTAATTTTAATAGGAACGCGTAGTGTAACTCGGTGTTTGTTAGATAGTACATAAAAGTCGACGTGAATTGGACGATCTGTAACAGGGTCGAAATCAGTACGCTTTAGTAGCGTTTTGTACTCTTTACCTTCAATGGTAAGAATCTGAAGTTTAGTCTGGTTTTTATTTAAAATCCTTTCTAATTCAATTTCATCTACAGAAAAGTTAATGTTCTCAGTAATTTCTGGACCATAGAGAATAGCAGGAACGCGCTTCTCAGCACGTAGGGCACGGTTTGCTTGCTTGCTAGTGTCGCGAAGCGTGCCAGTAATAGTTTTTGTTATATTTTGGGTTGCCATGATGGATTTACCTTATCAAGTTAATTATCAAAAAGTGCACTGATGGTGTCGTTAGTGTGGATACGCCGTATAGCATCAGCAAAAATATTGGCAACACTCAACACTTTTACTTTGTGCGATGGTTGGCGAAGCGCTACGGTATCGGTTACTAAAACCTCATCAATGGGCGAATCTTCTATTCGCTGAAATGCTGGACCTGATAAAATTGGGTGAGTGCAAATGGCAGTGATATTTAAGGCACCTTGTTCTTTCAAGGCACTTGCCGCATTTGTCAGAGTTCCAGCGGTGTCAATTAAGTCGTCAACTATTAACACATTCTTTCCGGCTACATCACCGATAATATTCATCACTTCCGAGACATTTTGTTTCGGGCGACGTTTATCGATAAATGCCAAACTTGCGCCTAATTTTTTTGAATAAGAGCGCGAAGTTTTTAAACTACCTACGTCTGGGGCAACAACCACCAGATTTTCGATAGGATTTGCCGTAAAATGATCGATGAAAGCCCGGCTTGCATATAAATGGTCAAGCGGGATATCGAAAAAGCCTTGAATCTGTGCAGCATGTAAATCCATCGTTAAGATGCGATCTGCCCCGGCTTCAACCAAAAGGTTAGCCATGAGTTTGGAGCCGATGGATACTCGAGGTTGATCTTTTCTGTCTTGGCGGGCATAGCCGAAATAGGGAATTACGGCAGTTACGCGTTGTACAGAAGCTCGCTTGGCGGCATCTAACATTAATAATAATTCTATAATGTTATCACCTGGGGGTGGTGTTGGCTGAATGATATAAATATCTTCGCCACGAATGCTTTGTTCGTATTTTACGTACAATTCGCCATCAGAGAATTCTTTGATGGTCACTTCACCTAAGGTGGTGCCATAGGCTTCAGCAATGGCTCTTGAAAGAGCCGGATTGCTACGCCCAGAAAAAATTGCGAGAGGAGTATCCAATATAGTTTGCTAGCACTGAGTTGATTCAGGATTACATAAAACAGAAGAACAGCTCCTTAGTCATTCTTCTGAGTGGTTAGTTGCCCGGGGAGGACTCGAACCCCCACAAACTGGACCAAAACCAGGTGTCCTGCCATTAGACGACCGGGCAAATTTCTGTTTACTTAACAGACACCAAAGATAGAGATAGATAAAAACTCAATCAAGGGTGAAATGCTTTTTTTAAAACAAAACATTTTGAGCATTGTTTTGGCACACAATAAGAGCGCAATTGATGAATTGCACCTAATTTTTTATTATATAATTGAGGTGGTAAAGGTAGAGAATGGAATGGTTTAAGCAAATTATTTGGAATAGGACTTTGTAAACTACACCATTCTTTTAAGCAAGCGTTTTGTAGTTTTTTATAAGCAAACATTGAGGCCGCTGCATAAAGAGCAGGGATAAAAACAGTGCCGTAGAGAATTTGTATGCGCCCGGTGTTCGAATACTTGAGAGTAGAACACCATGTTTCCCACAACTTAAGAGCATCAGATTTTAAAAATTCTGAAAATGGGGTACCCAAAACCAACCTCCCAAAATTAGCGGCTTGTTTTATGCGTTGCTTAGGCTGGCCAGCAGGCCTACTAGCTTTATACTTCCATTGATAGTTATTAGCAGGGTTAAAAGCTGTTTCTAAAGCTAATTGCGTAAAATCTTCATTTGGTAGAGCTTCAGAACTTAATAGTTGTTGAGCTAATTGTTGCATGGGCGCGCGATTGTGAGAAATACCAAATCCATCGAATAGAGCAATAAAGAGCGCATTTTTCCAAGCAATGCTTTGAAGCTCTTCGGCACTAAAGAAAGAGAAGAAGTCGTGCACCTTTTGTTCTAGATACTCGGTGTGTGCTTTTTCAATTTGTGAGTTAAAGGCCTCTTCCGAAATAAAATGCACATTGGCGGCACAAGGCAGTATATCGCCTTGGTCATAAGATGCTATAAAACTTGCCATCTCTTTAGTTAAGTATGGCAATAAATTTAGAGTGAAGGGCTGGGTTTGGTTGGCGCAGCTTACAGCTTTATGAGAATTATCGGCAACAACATGTAGAACTACATTATTGTAGTTAGGATCTGTATGGTGTTTATGCTGCTGCCAGCTTGCTGTTTTTACGTGCAGTTCTACAGCGCCCATCCAAGTGAGGTCACCAATTTTTAGTTTTGCATTAAAAAAATCTGGCCCATCTGAAGTGTTAATACTTCCAGGGTGTATAATTTGAATATTCTTGCCACAGGTCGTTTTTAAGCCTTCCCGCGAGAATAGCATTTCTTGCCAAATCCAATGTAAAACATCTTCAGAATATGGAAATTCTGCATCACGCATGTTCTAAATCATCATCATCAAAATGAAGATGAGAAGTAGCTTCGTATAAATCGGGAACAGCATTTTTAACTGTTCTTTTAAGATCTTTCGAAACTTGGTTGATGCGACGTTCGCCTTGTTCTAAAAGTTGAGAGCCTTTTAGCTCAACCCATTTTTTTGCGTCTTTGGTGTTATCTTGTAACCATAAACGATTTTCTTTACCAGATTTAGGTGCTAAGAGTGCACCAGCAACTAGCCCGCCTGTAAAAGCTACAACTCCTGTTAATAAAATTCCTAATCCTTTATTCATGGCTCTTGTGTTATGTTAATTCAGGTTAACACTGTAAAGTAAGGATTTTCTAATTACTTTGGTATGTAGTAAGGTTAATTATTTCTTACCTTTTGCGAAACTATATATTTGCAAAATGGCACGACAGATTGTTTTAATGGATAAAGCACGAATTGAACGTTCTCTTAGAAGAATGGTGATTCAGATTGAAGAAGCTTTGGCTTTAGAAAAACAATTAATTGTGATTGGCTTGAATGAGCGAGGATATACGATAGCAAAGCAGGTTGTTTATTATTTACAAGAGAGCTTAGGAAATAATATGGTTGAGCTATGCAGGCTCGACTTTAACACAACTACTGCAAATGCGCCACTACCAAACTGTACAGAAAAGAACGTAATTATTATAGATGATGTAATATTTTCTGGTAAAACGATGTTTGATGCACTTACTGCTGTTTGTGCAACAGGCGATCCAGCAAAGGTTGAGTTATTGGCATTGGTCGATCGTGGCCATCGTCGGTATCCTGTGGCTGCTGCTATTTCGGGCATAAAAGTACCTACCAAACTTGGCGAACATATAGAAGTAATGCTTGCATCTGGCAAATTAGAGCAAGTAATCCTATTTAAGAATTAATATATACCATTTACATTTTATGAAAAAGAGTATCATTACGGCATTATTTACATTATGCCTATTAACATATACATCTAGCGTTTTTTCGCAAACCATTGTTGTCCCCGACACTTTAGACGGCTGGGCACAAACTTGGGTGGCTAATTTCAACGGATCACAAGCATCTTTTAATAACTGGTCTGAGGGTGGGGTAAACACTTTAAGCGGTGCAGCCTCAACTATGTTTACTAGATATCATAGAAAAGGACAGTTCTCGTACGGTTTTAGAACAAATTTACGATATGGCCAATCTAAACTGAATGGCAACGAAGTGCGCAAGTCAGACGATTTAATTTCTATAAGAAATCGTGCAACTTACGATTTAACCGAAGGAAGTAAATTTGCTGCCTATGCTGCGGTTCAATTTAAAACTCAGTTTGGCGATGGTTACGACTATGGCAAAAAAGTAAATGGGGGCGACTCACTTATATCCGCATTTATGGCGCCAGCCTATTTAACCGAAGGGATTGGTATTGAGGTGAATGCAAGCCCGAATCTTAAAATTGAAGCTGGTTTGGCGATGAAGCAAACCTTTTTACGTGATAGCGATTTGGCACCCAATTATGGGATGGCAGTTGGCGAAACGTTTAGATCGGAGGGTGGTATTGGAACGGGTATTACCTACCAAAATCAGGTAATGGAAAACATCATGTTTTCGAGTAGCATCGAGACCTTTACTAACCTACTAATCACTCTAGATAAAACGGATGTTTTTTGGTCAAATGAGTTAACAGGCCGAATTAATAGACTTATAAGTGCTTCCTTTCAGTTTGAATTGAGATACGACGATGACTTTTCGCGAGAAATTCAGTTGAAACAAGTGCTATCTGCGGGTATAACCGTAAGCCTTTACTAAGTTACTATTATGAAAAAGCAGGCTTCTATTATTTTAAATAAATCATTAGATAGCCTGCGTGCTTGGGAAGAATCGTATGGAGCGTGGGATATGGATTCCACGCTTTTTGTTGCCGAAGATAAATTAAGTGAAGTCTTCGAGACTCTTACCCAGCGCTTAAAAGGTAATTATCCATTTCATCATCCAGTGTATGCGGGGCAAATGCTAAAACCCCCGCATTTTGTTGCTTGGGCTGCCTATGCCTTGGCAATGAGTATTAATCCCAATAACCACGCCCTTGATGGTGGTCCACCTTCCTCTGAAATGGAGAAAGAGGTAATGCGTGATTTAGCTCAGTTTTTTGGATACGGGGATGAGTTTCTAGGGCATTTAACGGCAGGTGGAACTATTGCAAATCTGGAAGCTTTGTGGGTGGCACGGCAATCCCATCCCAATAAAAAAATAGCATTTTCTACTAACTCACATTACACCCACGAACGCATGTGTGGCGTATTAGGTGTAGAAGGGGTTAAAGTTAAGATTCTACAAGATGGAAGCTTTGATTTAGAATGCATTGATGCACCCGAAATTGGTACTATGGTAGTAACACTTGGTACTACAGGTTTAGGGGAAGTGGAGCCACTCAATCAGATATTACCGTGGGCAAAAAAGCATGGAATTAGAATTCATATTGATGCGGCCTATGGTGGGTTTTTCAGAACCCTTAAAGATCTAGATATTATTGATGGCACTCAATGGAAATTGATGCCGGAAGCAGATAGCATTGTTGTTGATCCTCATAAACACGGCTTGCAACCCTACGGATGTGGAGCTGTACTTTTTAAAGATCCTACTGTAGGACGTTTTTATAAACACGATTCCCCGTACACCTATTTTACTTCTGAAGAATTACATTTAGGGGAGATTAGTTTGGAATGTTCGAGAGCTGGAGCTGCCGCTGTTGCATTCTGGGCTACTTTGCAATGCTTCCCTCTAAAAGAGAAAGAAGGTTTTGGTCCAATTATGCAGAAATGTAGAACGGCTGCTTTACGAGCCTACGAGTTGATGGAAGCCAGCTCCAAACTAAAGGCGTATAAAAAACCTGAGCTAGATATTTTGGGATATTTCCCAGCAACATCAGCAATAAAGAAAACCTCTCAAATATCTGAAGCGTCTCAGAAAGTATTTAATATGGGGATGAAAGAAAGAAGTTTTTACCTGTCACTGTACCGCATACCAGTCTCTATTTTTGTTGCTTTACATCCTCATTACGAAGTGGACACTGAGCACGTAACCATTTTACGCAGCACCTTTATGAAGCCAGAACATGCAGACTTTGTAGATGAGCTAGTTACAAGAATTGAAAGCTGTATTTGAGGGGCACAGTAAACTTGTTTAGTGAGTTTGTTATCGGGCTAGTTTTAGCGATAAAATGTTTTTAGGAAAACGTCCTTGTCGAAATCTGTAAAAAACTGTTCTAAAAACTCCACCTCTTCATTCTCAGGATATTCTTTTTTTGAACTTTTCAAAAGCTATAATCGCTGATTCTTTATTTTCAGTGAAAAAAAGCAAGAGTGCTTTATTTACTTTAGAATTTACAACAAAATGATGATCCTCAATGTGTTTGTCGTATGCACGTAAAGCTTTTTGATACCATTCTTGGGCAATGCCATTTATTCCTTTCTTTTCATATAGGAACCCAATTGTTGCCATAGCTTCGGCGAAATTAGGTTTTATAGTTAGTGCTTGTTTTAGAACGTGAATTGCATCATCATCTCTATTTAGTTCAAGTAAAATTTTTGCCTTGTTAGAATATAGTTCTATTTGATTAGGCTCTAATTCTAATGCTTTATTTAACTCAGATAAGGAAACCTCCAAAGAGTCAGCACTCGCATAACTACCAAGTACGTAACCCTGAAAACGCTCCATTGCTGAATTATTTAATTGATGGGTAAGAAGTCCCATCGCAAGTTCAGAGTTCTGATTCTCTTTTTGTGAACTACAGGCGGGCAAAATGAAAAGTAATAGAATAAAAATTGAAGAGATTTTCATATCAGAATATTAAGCTAAAGAAAGAATCTAAATGTAATATTTGTTAAGAGCTTTTTTTACCTAGATTACTTCCATTTGGCTAGATTTTCTCGAATATGTTTTATGGCTTCCTCATGAGAAACAACATCGCCACGCATTATTTGGCACTTGGCCTCTTTTTAACTCAACTCGTTGTTTATTATTCAGCTTAAGAGCGGAATGCTCAATCTCTTTAAAATCTGTATTCATGGTTACGAGGTTTAATGCCTTCATTAATGTATAGAAAAACAAGTAATTCTGGCAATTATAAAATCGGTAGTGGAAGTCTAAATTTTAACCTCTTTACCAACGGTAGTATCCCAAAAGTGTGTACAGAGATTACAGGATTTGGAGTAATTAATTTCTAAAATTGTGGGCATGTAGTGCGCTCAAGAGTCCTCCCTCTGAAATCTGACAAGTCAGATTTCGGTCTCCCTCCAAAAGGGAGACACTTTTGTGCATAACACTTACTTACTCACCCATTATTTTAAGAGCAAGATATGGGGCAACTATTAGTACAAAGGTGATTATTTTATAATTGGCTAGGTATTTAAAATAAACCATAGGTAGTTCATCTTCAGGAATTCCAAACATTTTACTGTGTAAGGAAATAATTGTAGACTTCATAGAAAGTAGTACTAGGCTTGCAAATACCAACATTCCAATATTTAAAATAGATGCCCAGCCAAGTAATTCTGTAAGTTGTGCAATTGTAATCATTGTACTATTTATTTAATTGAAGTTATAGGGCAACGCTTGAACAATAGTGATATAGGTTAATAAACAAGTTAACTGCGAAGTATCCAAGTATAAAAATGTAGAATAGATTTCCTATCTAAATAATAGTTCTTGCTGGGCTGCTAATAGCTATCAAAACGAGATGATGAGCCCATTACTGAGTTCGTAGGTCCATTGGGGGATGTCGATGACAGGATCAGCGTCGAAAGAAGCTGTGAATTGAATCCCCAGTGAAATATGGCTACTGATAGTAAACTGAAGTTTTGTTTCTAAAATAGAACGTGCTTGAAAAAACTGTGTTGGTCGTGCTTGATAATAGCCAATAACCAACAGGGAGCTTTGTGGCGTTAGCTTGGCACGCATATGAATGTTGCTGGTGCTTTTTATATATCTATTTTTGATAGCTGGCTGATTAGCACTTTTCCACTCTTCATATTCTGCCATAAATCCGGAAGAGAGACTAACAGACCAGTTATCCTCGTCAAAAAGCGAGTAACGGATTACGGTTCCACCCAAAGTTCTATTCTGCAAACCTAGATTATTATTGTACTGATACTGGAGGAATAATTCAGGTGAAAGTCGATTTACACGCAGAAAGGTGGTGCGTAAATGGCCATATCCGCTGCTGATTACTGATGCCCCATCTAAATTAACTGCTTTTAGTTTGTTTAAAACTAAATATGCATGTTTGTTAGAAAAATATGAGATGCTAGATTCATTGGTGAATTCAAGCACTTTATCATTGTATTGATTGAGTGAAAGATCGAATTCAAGTTGACCATACCAACCAACAGAATCGGCATTATGGCGCGCACTTTCTATATTTAAAAGTTGAGCTTGTATTGAATTGGGAAGTAAAAATAGAAGAAAAAGAAGGATGAATAATTTTGAATGGCTCATATACGAATTCGTCTCCGATTGTGGAGAAATATTAGGAAGTAAAAATAAATGAAAGCTTTGTAATCAGCAAAGATAACACAACTAAAAGTGGTACAACAAAATTAATTCATTAATTAAAGTTGTTAGAAATCAGTTGACAGCTATCAGCTGTCAGCTTTTAGAATTACGCATTAATTTGTGGAGTTCTTTTAATCTATTCATTTAATCCTTTATCGAATGAATTTTATTGATGGTTTAAACCAACCTGTTTTATTTTTCCAGACTCGAAGTAAATTAACCGAGGTAACGAACAGATTGTATAAATATAGAACTCCGATTATGCTATAAAGAGCAACCATATAGGATTGAGCTACAGTCAATGATATCTCAGTTACAAAAGAAAAGGAATATCGGAACCAAATGAGATAACCAATTAAACTGGTAAATAGGAGTAGGCTCCAGGTTATCTGGAAATTAATTATCTGTTTCCCATGGCAATCAACCTTATCGATTTGGTCCTTCTTTGTTATCCACAGAAAGAATGGTAATAAAATTCCAAGCAAAGGAAATAGCAAAAAACTAAAAGCAGAAATATGTAAAGTTTTTAGGTAAGTCCTGTCCTCCTCTTTTTTGTATTGAAGTAAATCTCCAGGCGCTATATCTAAAGCCTTGGCTATTCGAATTACGGTATCTCCACGTGGTTCGGATTCACCACTTTCTAATCTTTGAATGGTACGTAGGCTTACATCCGCAATTTCAGCCAGTTTTTCTTGTGATAAGCCCCGACTTATGCGATGGTGCTTTATGTTTTCTGTAAACATAGAAGAATCATTTTAAAATTTAAGTTCACTGAAAACTATTTAATAATGAAGGGCTTTGTAACGGCATATCTACGACATTTATATGACAAATACGTCAAGATGGGGTATTAAGCTACTTTATTGGTCTAAAGAGCTTTTTAGGAGTTTCAGGCTGGCAGATTAATATATCCCAACTGAAAAACCAATTTTAGGATAAAACGCTTTTAAGGTAATATCATAATTATATGAACCGGTACCATAAAAAAATACCCTCGGTTCTCCATAACCTCTAATTGGTGATAAGGTAATGACCGAACGGATTCCAAATGAGCTTGTATAGAAATTACTATAGCCGCCAATCCAAGATCCATTATTGTAACCTATAGTTCTAGAATTTTTTCTCCAGACAGCTCCAACCGAAAGTCCAATAGGATTACCATCTAATAGTCTTCTTTGAAAGATGAATTGGAATTAAGGCTCTTGATATCCCATACCGCCAGCGGCAGTCATATAGAATTTTTCAAAAACATTAAAAGTAAGGTCAAGACCTGACCCGTAGAGTAACGGTGCAAGTGCAATTGAAAGACCAAATTCTTGATGCTCTTCACTTAGAAAGATAAAATTGGTAGTCATGGAACCTGATCCTTCACATTCTAAATCATCCTCATCTTCATAATTTGAGCCTATATAATCTAAAACGGCAGATTCTGATAAATATTCACCATTAAAACTAGCAAGACTATGACTGTATTTGGCAAAATAGGTGGAGTCGGAATGAGACTTCTTTTGTTGAAACATCACAATCTCACTCATAGGCTGATGTATAGCACATGAGGCAAAAAAGAAACTTATTAATACCCCAAATAAAATATTAAGGAACGTCTTTTTCATATATTGATTTAACGCCTACTAAGTACTCTGCAGTTTGGAAGCGCAGATTTTTGTTTTATTGAATTAACGAAATTAATTGCTTAGCCCATAGTTAGAATATGTGGAGTTACAATCGGATTTGAAGGAAAAGCTTTCAGTATAAGCTTATTTGGAACATCAATGAGTTTCTTCAATTGGCACATTCGGAGATAATAGCCAAAATAGTTTCCCCGTTTTCTGGATCTTAATTTTCAAGCCAATATTTAATTTAGAATCCCTATCCCATGCAGGTCCTTCACGAGAGATTATTTCGAGTCGATTTGGGCTGCTTTGATTTTGCCTGACTTCTGTATCATCGGGAACCCATATTTCTTTACCATTGACAATGTAATACTGAACTATTTCAATATCACTTTGCTTGGTATTTCCATCAACTCGAACTAAAGCACTAAAGGCATAAAGCCCATCAGAAAAAGGATCTATTGAAGGCATTAAATCTATCCATACGCTTGACTCCAATGTGTATTCTACTTCATTAATTGTAATAGTATTAGGGGAAGCGTTTATTTGTGAGACTAATTTTTGATCTTGGATTAATTTACCATTCAGAGGAGATTCAATTTTGGGTGATGCGTCATTGACACAACCAACAAAGAATAATGTAGTTATAGTTGCTAATAATGTGGAAGCTTTCATGATATATTACCCACGTTTAAAATAAAGTTCGAATCAAAATAATACACGAAGAATCAAATCTTCTACACTTAACGGTGAAGTGTTTTCGGCTATTGTGAAAGTAACGAAATTAATTGCTTAGCCCAAAGTAAGAATTCTCGTATCCATAGCTGAACCTAATGATAGGCTTCTCATCCTCGTTCCCAACCTCCAGTTGACAATGCCTGCCTGTACCCTTCAAAACTTGTACCACAACTATGTTTGTGTGGAACCAGAGGTTCCTGCTACGCATTCCGAACGGGGACGTTCGGAATGAGTGCAACGGTAATGGTGCAAGAGCAATCAGAAATACCCAACCTATAGAAAAACTTTACTTTAATAGTTCATAAAGAACCTGCGCAACCATCACTAAAATGACGTTTACTAATGAGAAAATAAATTTTTTTATTATTCATTGAGAAGGTTAATTCTGATATATCTACATCAATCGAGTCCCACCCCCCTAAATCCGAAGGTTTAAATTCAGATATCTTTAATGTAGTTATTAATTGATCAGTTACAGTATCGTACACCTGTAAAGCTTGTTCATTAATATATCCAAGCAACCGTTGATCTTGAGAAATAGTGATTCGTCTTTTACCCCATAAATCAGGGTCACCAGTCTTAGTGAAAACTCTCTTCGTTTTACCGCTTAGGCTTGAAATATACACATCATTAGAACGCTCGAATAAAATAGATTTGCCCTCATTCACAAATTTTGGTGAGTGCCCAACACTTAGGGTTACTAAATCATCCGAGAAAATATTCTTGTATTTTATAATTGGTGAATCAGATGATTCATTATCTTGAACAACAATTTTTGAACCATCCCATGAAAGGTCATATTTTGTGCCATTTTTATCAAATGAGATTCTTGAATATGAGGAGTCTTTTAAATTTACCAGCCATAATCCTGCTTTAGAATATGTGCCCGCCCCATTAATTAACAATCTATCATCGTCTACATACCACTTCGGAGAACCAAAATATTGTAAACTATCTGATCGAGGAAGCATATATTTGCTATTCCCTTTAGTGTCAGAAATCCAAACCTTACTTCTTTTTTGATAAGCGGCAAACTCTCCACTTGGTGAAAGGGTATAATCTTTGGCATCAGATTCAATTTGAATTTTTGTCACTTCATCTAAATTTAAATCTAATTTATAAAGATTAAGGTAACTGATGCTGTTGCTATCTGTGTAATAGAGATATTTTTTATCTGGCGTTACACCGTAAAACTTATAATTAGAAGAATAGCCATTATTAGAACTTTTGGTATTCCAAGTGTGTGATTTTGAAAATGATGAATTAAATACTTCTAGATTCCATAGCTCATATTCTGTCTTCTCGAAATCCATTCCGCATTGCTCTGGAAAATCGAAGCAACCAATAAAAAAAAGACTTATGAAGACAATGGATGTATATAAGGTTAAGTGGCTCATATCTTTGGGATTTGGATAACGCCCCTGAACTTAAGTGGATCAGTTGAATTTCCAATAAAATAAATCAATATTTATATTGTTCACAAATCCAAGTTCAAGCAATCATTTTTTCTCTTTTATTAAGTATTCTTCGGCTAGTGGCTCTAAAAAATAAGAATGGGTCTTATATATAATTAAATATCAGTTGATATACAATCAATGATTTAAAGTTATCAGATCTTATCACTTTTACATCCCCATAAAAAAAAGCCATTCAACAATAATGCTGAATGGCTTTTTAAATGTAATGAACTGTTATCTAATATTAATTAGACATCAAAAGAAACGCCTTGTGCAAGTGGCAGTTCTTCACTCCAGTTAATGGTATTTGTTTGGCGACGCATATACGCTTTCCAGGCATCAGAGCCAGATTCGCGGCCTCCACCTGTTTCTTTTTCACCACCAAAAGCACCACCAATCTCGGCACCACTGGTACCAATATTAATGTTGGCAATACCACAATCGGAACCGTGTACGCTTAAGAAGTTCTCTGCTTCACGCATATTAAGTGTAAACATAGAAGAACTTAAGCCTTGCTTAACGCCGTTGTGTAGAGCAAGCGCTTCATTAAAAGTTTTGTACTTAATTAGATAAAGTATAGGTGCAAAAGTTTCGTCTTGTACTATTTGGTACTCGTTTTTTACTTCTGCAATAGCTGGGCGCACATAAAAACCGTCACGCTTTAATACATCCCCACCATAAATAACCTTGCCACCTTCTCTCTCAACTTCT
This sequence comes from Balneolaceae bacterium, assembly GCA_041656135.1. Classification (GTDB taxonomy): domain Bacteria; phylum Bacteroidota; class Rhodothermia; order Balneolales; family Balneolaceae; genus Balneola. Next base: position 46,490 of record JBBAEC010000005.1, read on the forward strand.
TTAAGAGCATTTTGCATGGCATCTACAGCTAGCTGATCAATTAATGGGCCTACTAAAGTTTCTGGCTCAAGTGGGTTTCCAATCACAATGTTTTCATAAATAGCTAACAAACGATCTTTAACTTTGTCATAAATCGACTCATGAATAATGAGGCGACGTGTACTTGTACAACGTTGGCCAGCAGTACCTACAGCACCAAAAACAGTAGCTCTAAGTGCCATTTCAACATCTGCATTTTCAGTAATAATGATGGCGTTGTTACCACCTAATTCTAAAATAGTTTTACCTAAACGTGCGCCTACCGTTTTAGCTACAGCTTTACCCATAGGGATAGAACCAGTAGCAGAAATTAGAGTAATACGCTCGTCTTCTGTCATCCATTGGCCAACGGTACGGTCGCCAGTAACTAAGTTGAAAATACCTTCTGGTAAATCATTTTCTTTTAGAACTTTTGCTACAATTTTTTGAATAGCTACCCCGCATAAAGGAGTTTTCTCAGAGCCTTTCCAAATCATAACATCACCACAAACAGCAGCAATCATAGCGTTCCAGCTCCAAACAGCAACAGGAAAATTAAATGCTGAAATAATACCTACAAGACCTAGTGGGTGCCATTGCTCGTACATACGGTGATCTTGGCGCTCGCTATGCATAGTTAAACCATATAGCTGACGACTTAAGCCTACTGCGAAATCGCAAATATCAATCATTTCTTGAACTTCACCGAGTCCTTCCTGATACACTTTACCCATTTCGTAGCTAACAAGTTTACCTAACGGCTCTTTATACTCGCGTAGTTTTTGCCCAATTTGGCGAACTATTTCACCACGGTGTGGGGCAGGCATTGATCGCCATGTTTTGAAAGCTTCTTCTGCTTGAGTTACAACTTGGTCGTACTCTTCGCGGCTGGTAATACTTACGTTAGCAATTTTTTTACCGTCTACTGGGGTAAAACTGCTAATAGTCTCCTTACTTTCAAAATATTTACGGCCTGTACTTGTACCTGCGTTAACACCTTCAATTTCTAATTTTTTTAAAAAATCCATTTATACAACGTTATGTGAAACATGAAATTTGTTTTGCCTAAAGATAGAAAATCATTACTCAAATATGGTAAAAATGTTAAAGAGTAGAATTTTAACGTAAATTGATTTTCGTACTATATATAACAATCTCCTAAGCACTTACATTCACACAAAAGATAGAATATTGAAAAAGGCTAGTAACAATCAGATAAAACAACTAAGAAAGCTTAAGCAAAGAAAGTATAGAGATAAGATGGAGCTTTTTTTGGTGGAAGGGGAACGTGGAATTGAGCAAATATTAGCCAATAAGTTATTGGAAATAGAAGAGATATTTGTTGATGCGGGAGCGCATGAACAATATGAAAGTGCGTACCCAAATGCTTTATTGTTAGATAAAGAGGTATTTCTAGAAATTACCGACACCGAAACCCCACAGGGAATTATAGCTCTTTGTCACGCCCCGGCTCAGGTTGAAATGGCTGAATTAATAAACGAATCTGGGATAATTGTAGCACTTGATAGAATTCAAGATCCAGGGAATATGGGCACAATTATACGAACTTCAAGCTGGTTTGGTGCCAAAGCTATTTTGGTGGGCAAGGGCTCGGTTGATTTATATAATCCTAAAGTTGTGCGAAGTACGGTGGGGGCAACAGGCGTTTTGCCTACATTATCTGGTGATCTTAATGCCATGCTAGAGATTTTAGAGCAAGAAGGCTGGCAGGTTCTACTGCTTGATGGAAATCCCAGCGCTGTAAATATTGATACACTAACAAAATCTGCTAAAACCATTCTTGTTGTTGGGAATGAAGCCAACGGAATTCACCCTGATTTGATTACGAAAAATAGAACGCGAGTTATGATTCCTTTTGAAGGAAATAGCGTGTATGTAGAGAGCTTAAATGCAGCACTAGCTGTTGGTGTAGCCTTATATGCTTTGCGTTAAGGATTGAAGGTGAAGGTAAAATGTGAAGCATCATATTTTGAAAAATAGAGGAAGAATGTTTTAGATAACATTGCATAATACATCCCCTTTAGTTTAATTCGAGTAGGATCATCTTTAAGAATAAATTCATCAAGATCAGTACTTATACTACTAATTAAATCATTTGCACATGCCTTCCAAAAAAGCGAAAAAGATTTTCGTGCTCGACACTTCCGTTATACTTTTCGATTATGAAGCCGTTCAAAATTTCGGGTATAATGATGTTGCCATTCCAATAACTGTGCTAGAAGAGTTGGACGATTTTAAAAAGGGAAATAGCACTATAAATTTACATGCTCGAGAATTTATTCGGTATTTGGATAAAATTTCGGATGCCAATTTGCTTCAAAACTGGATTCCTATTGGTGGAGAAGAACAAGGGAATTTAAAAGTGATTAGTAATGGAGGAAGTCATTTAGACGCTAATGAGGTTTTTGGCACCAAAAAAAATGATCACAGTATTATAAATGCAGCTTTAAAACTGAAGCAAGATCATCCAAAAACTAAAGTTATTCTGGTATCTAAAGACATCAACTTGAGGCTGAAGGCAAAAGCGCTAAATCTAGATGCTGAGGATTACGAAACCGTACAGGTTAAGGATATTGCTCATTTATATAAGGGCAAAACGGAGATAGAGATTGCGGACCCAGCTTTAGTAAGTAAGTTTTATGAGGATGGCCAAATTAGTCCTGAATTGATTATGGATGAAACACCGCCTAATAATCATTACTACATAATGAAAAGCCATGGCTCGTCGGCCTTGGGGTGGTACAATCCAAAAACGAAATTTATTGAGCAGATTTCGAAAGTAAGCGCTTACGGTATCTATCCAAGAAATGCTGAGCAAACTTTTGCCATGCATGCGCTGTTAAATCCCAATATTTTGCTAACCACATTAACAGGTTCTGCTGGCACAGGGAAAACCTTGCTAGCTTTGGCTTGTGCTTTAGAGCAACGGAAAGAGTTCAAGCAAATCTACTTAGCGCGACCTATTGTGCCGCTGAGTAATAAAGATCTTGGTTTTCTGCCTGGTGATATTGAAGCCAAAATAACACCTTATATGCAGCCATTGTATGATAATCTAAGCTTCATAAAAAATCAGTTTAAAGAAAATAGTCCTCAGTATAGAAAGGTGGAGGAACTGATAGAAACGGATAAATTGCGCATAGTACCATTGGCATACATCCGTGGACGAAGTCTCTCAAACGTGATATTTATTGTGGATGAAGCTCAAAACCTAACTCCACATGAGATTAAAACCATCATAACGCGAGCTGGTGAGAATACTAAAATTGTGTTCACAGGAGATATCTATCAAATAGACACGCCTTACTTAGATGCCCAAAGTAATGGGCTTTCTTATTTGGTAGATAGAATGAGTAGAACCGAATTATACGCGCATATAAATCTCGAAAAAGGAGAGCGTTCAGAACTAGCAAATATCGCCAGTAAATTGCTTTGATTTTTCATCCTAAATCTCAAACAGATTTGAGAGATGTAATTTATAGTTAAGCATTGGAGCATAGTGGTTTCAATATGTATCTTCATGCTGTTAATAAACACAATAAAAACAGTATGAATTTAATAATAATGAGAAAACTCTTCTTTTTACCAGCTATCCTATTTTTTGGGCTTATAGCATGTAATCAAACCTTGGATGAAGCCGATATGTTTAAAAAAATCTCCGACGAGGTAATGTCGAACGGAGAGGCTTATGACATTTTATACGATTTAACCAAAAATATTGGCAATAGAGTAAGTGGTTCTACCGGCTACGACAAAGCGGTAGAGTGGGGAGCGGAGGAATTACGCAGAGCTGGTGCTGATAAAGTTTGGTTGCAGCCAGTTATTGTACCTGCTTTTGAACGAGGAAAGGAATCGCTGAAAATAAAAATCGGGAACCAGGCCTGGAATGAAGTTAAAATGCTTACTCTTGGCAACTCCATTGGAACCGACGGGAAAGATTTAACAGCTGAGATTATTGTAGTAAACAACTTTGATGAGTTTGAAGCACTCTCTGAAGAAGAGGTTAAGGGGAAAATTATATTGTTTAATTATCCTTTCGACCAGAGCTTTATCAATACTCTAGAAGGCTATGGAGATGCAGTGCGCTATCGCTTTGCAACTCCACCAGTTGTAGCCCAAAAAGGAGGAGTTGCTGTATTTATCCGCTCCATAACAACTGCTTTTGATGACGCTCCGCATACTGGTGGCACTTCATATCGCGGCAGTGACATAAAAATACCGGCAGTTGCATTAGGTGCAGAAACAGCCCAAAGAATTGCGGATGCTGCAAAAACAACAAAGGTAACAGCCACTTTAAATAGCAATGCAAAAATGAATGAAGATCACCTCACTTATAATGTGATTGGTGAAATTACTGGCACAAAAGATGAACAGGTTATTGTGGTAGGCGGCCATCTTGACTCGTGGGATGTAGGAGAGGGTGCTCATGATAATGGTACTGGTGTTACCCAAGCTATTGAGGTAATACGTACTTTTAAAAATCTAAATATTCAACCAAATCATACCATAAGAGCTGTTTTGTTTGCGAATGAAGAAAATGGAGGTAGAGGTGGTAGAGTGTATGCCGACACCCTTGAAGCAAAACAAGAACCACACGTTTTTGCGCTTGAATCTGACTTAGGTGGTTTTACGCCTAGAGGTTTCAATCTAGATTTATCGCCAGAGAAAGAAAAAGAAGTGCGATCATGGCTTCCGCTTTTCAAACCTTATGGAGCAGCAGTTTTCAATAATGGAAGTGCTGGGGTTGATGTGAGTAAAATGAAAAAGCATGGGGTAGAATTGGCTGGTTTAGCGCCAGATTCGCAGCGATATTTCGATATTCACCACTCCGAATCGGATGTGTTCGAAGCTGTAAATCGCAGAGAACACCTACTTGGCGCCACAGTAATGACACAACTTATTTATATGGTAGATAAGTATTGGTAATTTCAACCAGATTCCAAACTCTGACAGGGCTTCGAACCATGGCAGAGTTGGATGGAACTCATTTTCATGAACAAAAAAAAGCCGATTAAGGAATATCCCTAATCGGCTTTTTTGTTTTAAACTTTGCTTAGTTCGACCAAGATAAATCTGGACCTAATTCAACTGATTTTATATTCTCAGGGTGTAGGTTGTCGATTAAGTATCTCAATCTCAGTTTATTATAATGCAGCCCATGAGCACCACGAATACCATGGCGGTTTTCTGGGTAAAACATGACATCGAATTCTTTATTCGCATTAATTAAAGCATCAATAAGCTGGATACTATTGCCTGGATGTACGTTGTTGTCGGTGGTGCCGTGTACAATTAGTAATTTACCTTTTAGGTTATCGGCATAAAGCATGGTAGAGCCCAAATCGTAGCCTTCCTTATTTTCTTGAGGCGTATTCATGTAACGCTCGGTGTAAATAGTATCGTAGCTCCTCCAATCAGAAACTAGAGCTCCAGAAATTCCAACATGGAAGATTTCAGGATAGCGCAACATCAGCAGGGCGGTGCTGTATCCACCATAAGAGTGGCCATAAACACCCACACGGCTGCCATCGGCATAAGGACGTTGAGTAATTACTTTTATAGCTTTTGCATAATCATCTATCTCTAATGTGCCTAACCTGCCGTAATGCAAGCTAGCAAATTCTTTACCACGCTTACCTGAACCACGATAATTCGCGCGTACTACAATAAAACCCAACTGTGCCAATCGCTGATATCCATCAGCAGTTTTGTAAGAATTTGCCACATCCTGAGATTCTGGTCCGCCATAAAGTGGAAGCACAACTGGATATTTTTTGTTCGGATCAAAATCTACTGGCTTGTAGATTAATGCTGGTAGGTCGGTAACGCCATCATCCGCTTTAAAAATAATGAACTCTGGTTTTTGAAGATTATTCGCTACCACATTTTTCGTATCACTTGTCATGAGTGAACGTACTTTTTTTCCATTCGCAGAATACAGGCTTGCAGAAGGCGCTTCATCAAATGAAGAATAATAATCGGTGTAATACGTCGCCACTTCATTCATGCTGATGAAGTGAGTACCCTCTTCTTTAGAAAGCTGCTTTTTACCTTTTCCATCAAAATTGACCACATGGAACTGGGTTTCTAAACCCATATTCTGATGTGCTGTGTAATACACTTTCTTGTTTTTTTGATCTACACGGATAATGCTTGCAACTGGTTTATCACCACTAGTAAGTTGGTGCAATTTCTTGCCATTAAAGTCATAGTGGTAGATTTGATTGTAGCCACTTACTTCCGAAGTCCAAAGGAAGGTTTTGTTGTCATCAAGCTGAATGAAATTATCGTGTAGGCTGATGTAAGTATCTTCACGTTCTTCAAAAATTGTACGAACAGATTTATTAGCAAGACTGTAAGCTAAAAGCTCTAAATGATTTTGTTGGCGGTTGAATCTTCTAAAGGTGAGTTCAGTGCCATCATTTCGCCAAATTGGGCGTACTATATATGTATCAGGATTACTGTTGGTTTCAACTTGCTCGCTTACGCCTGTTTTAATATCAACTATAAATAGGTTTACGGTAGGATTAGTTTCCCCCGCTTTAGGATAACGCATTAACTCTAAACCCGCTTCAAAAGACAAGTCGTGAACAATTGGGTATAGGTGTACATCTTTTTCGTTGTACTGAAGGTAAGCGATTTTAGAATCATCGGGCGAAAACCAATACGCTTCTCTTTCCCCAAATTCCTCAGGATAAACCCAACTAGGGCGGCCATTCATTTTCTCTTCGCTGCCATAAGTAAGTCTTTTCTCTTCTTTGGTTTTAGTATCAACCACGTAAATATCGTAGCCTTTTACATAAGCAAACTTAGAATAATCATTAGAATAAGTTCCATTCCACAATTGGCTACGTGCCATTCCGCGCATCAATTCATCATCATAAGTAGCGCGCTCAATTTCTGGTTTATAGAGCTTTGTTAATTTATTCGCCTTTAGGTTAAAGAGAAAATCGACTTTACCTACTGTAAAGAAAATGGCGTCATTATTATGAGCATACTCAAAGCTATTAAAGGGCAAAGTGTTCACTTCGGCATCAGTTGCATTATTAAATTGACTAACAATTGCGCTTATTGTGCTTTTATCGAATAAGGAAGTCCGCTTTTTATTTTTAGGATCTACTTTATAGAAATTAACATGACCATCGTCGGTTCTTTCAGTTTCCATATAACCTAAGTTGCCAGGCAGCCAGTTTAATGAGGGGGAACCATCGGTAGAAAGAAAAGTACGGCTACCCATAGTTTCATAAAGCTCTAGTCCCGTTTTTTGTGCATTTGCAACAGAAAGAAAACAAAACGAAACCATCAAAATAAAGATAGAATATAAAGGGCGTTTCATAGAGTATAATTAAATGTGAATTATGTGTTTTATACGTTTAAGTAATATAGGGTTAGTATGCGAAAAAGTAAGTTTAAATAACAACCTTTAAAGTTGAACTACATGTACGTTAGAAATAGAACGGCCTAGGAATCGCTCGGCTACTTCTTGAAAACGTTGAGGGCGATCGCTCACAAAACATTCGAAATTTCCACCAGAATCATTTAATAGTTCAAGTTCGGTAAGTTTATCTTTCGCTGATTGCGCAATAGAATCGGCAGAGTCGATAATACGAATAGAAGGAGAGGTCAGCACTTCAGCAATCTGTTCTTTAAACAACGGATAATGAGTACAGCCAAGAATAAGCGAGTTGATGGGAGTTTGTGAGAAGGTGCTTAAATATATTTTGAGGGTTTGGCGCGCCACTTCATTGTCAATCCAACCTTCTTCAGCTAAAGGTACCAACAAGGGGCAAGCTTGCTGAGTCACCGTCACATTTTTATCTTTTTCATGAATGGCATGTACATAAGCTTGCGAATTTATGGTAGCCAAGGTACCAATAACTCCAACGTGAGCATGTTCGTCGGAATCGAACACGGCTTGAGTACCGGCACTAATAACATCCAAAACTGGAATGGAACCTGCCCTCGCAATAATCTCTTCTTTGGCAGATGCTGAAACCGTGTTACAAGCTATCAATATCATCTTCACGTTTTTCGAGAGCAAAAAATCGGTGATTTCTAGCGCATAGGTGCGAACAGTTTCTTTCGACTTGCTACCATAAGGTACACGCGCAGTATCGCCAAAATATATAATGTCCTCTTTTGGTAAAGCCTTAATAACGGCTTTAGTAACGGTTAAACCACCAATACCAGAATCAAAAACTCCAATAGGAGCCTGTTTTTTATTATTCAACATAATTAGGTTGAAGTGAAATGTTTATATGAGTGAATGTATTCAATTCTTAAATCTTAATTTAAGACTTCGTAGCTTGTTCCTATGAATAAATTGATGATGATTATTTTATTAGGATTGGTTTCGCAAACTGCTTTTGCGTTCCAACAAACCGATAGCTTAAAAATTGAGCTAGATGAAGTGGTTGTGGTAGGCTATGAGGGCAACCGAAGTATTATGGAAACACCCGCATCCATTTCTACCATAAAAGCGGATCAGCTTTACTTATTTGATAATGCTTCTTTACTGAGCGGAGTGAATTCCTTGCCCGGTATTAGAATGGAAAAACGTGCGCCTGGAAGTTATAGAGTTTCGATAAGAGGAAGTTCTTTGCGCTCGCCATTTGGAGTTCGGAATGTGAAAGTGTATTGGAATGGAATCCCTTTCACAGAGCCCACTGGTAGCACCGCTCTTAATTTGTTAGATATGAAGAATGTGAATTCAATCGAGGTTTTAAAAGGACCAGCTGGCAGCATGTACGGAGCAGGCAATGGCGGAGTGTTATTGCTTAACAGCTTTGCAAGTACACCTCACACTCAAATAACTTCTGCTGGAAGTGTGGGTAGTTATGGCGATGTTCGTTATTCAGGGGCATACCTCAGAAAAATGAAAAATGGCACTTTACAATATCGTTATGCAAAGCAAAAGCTTGATGGCTACCGTGATCAAAGTTTTTTAGATAGAGAAACGGTGGAAGCAAATGGTAGATTTATTGTTTCGTCAAAATCGTTAGTACAAATAAATATGCTGTACTCAAATTTATACTATGGAATTCCAGGAGGATTAGATGCGGTACAGTTTGCAGATAATCCAAGGCAAGCTAGGTCGGGAAGTGTAGATAAAAACTCGAGTGTTTCTCATGAGTCGCTAAATTTAGGAGCTACTTTAGATAATGAAATTATGTCTAATTTAAGAATGGTAAGCTCTATATATACAAGTTTGAGCACCTTCGATAATCCATTTTATTTGATTATAAGAAAGAGAGCAGAAAGAGTGGAGGCCTTCGTTCAAGGATGTTTTATAGTACACGAATTGCGGATGTTGCAACCAAGTTTACTGTAGGAACAGAGATGCAGATAGGACAGACCTCGGCCCAAAACTATGGAAACCAAATGGGTAAAGCTTCTAGTTTAAATTTTGATGATGATATCAGAATTAAAAGCGCGCTGTACTTTGGTTCTGCAGAATTAGATTTAACAGAGAATTTACTACTTACCGTTGGAACTAGTTTGAATATGTTGCGATACGATTTTGATCGTATAGTAACGAATATTACAAGCGATACCACAGGCTTCTACGAAAAGAAATTTACGCCTCAACTTATGCCCAGAATTGGATTAGTTAATAAGATTGCACCAAATATGTCGTTGCATGGCTCTATAAGTTTTGGTTTTTCGCCCCCAACGGTAGAAGAGGTTCGCACCAATGAAGGAAGTTTAAACCTAGGATTAGCTGCAGAAAAGGGAACTAGTTTTGAAGTTGGAGCTAGAGGAAGTTTTTTAAAAAATCGAATAAAATACGATGCTACATTTTTCTATTTTCGTTTGAATGATGCCATAGTTCAACAACAAACCCCGCGTGGCACCAATATTTTTATAAACGCAGGAAGTGCAAACCAAGCAGGGTTTGAATTATCTACTTCTATCTTGTTGCTTGATAATCCGGTGCAAATCATAAACCAAATTGAACTTAATAATGCGCTCACCATTAATCGTTTTTACTTTGATGAGTACGAAACTAACTCAGGGGATTTCTCAGGGAATAAACTAACGGGTGTGGCTCCAAATATCAGTACAACTACTTTTACTGTAAAAGCTAAAGGAGGACTTTATTCAAGTGCAGGACATTATTTTACAGATGAGATTCCGCTTAACGATGCAAATTCCTTTTATTCAAATAAATCGCATGTAGTTAAGTTAACGGCTGGATTTAAACGCCAACTTCTAGAACGATTAACAATAAATGTTTCCTTTTCGCTCGACAATCTGCTTAACGAAGAATATAGTTTAGGCTACGATATTAATGCTTTTGGAGCTCGTTATTACCAACCCGCCCCAGCCCGAAATTGGTTTGGCGGACTTAAACTGATTTACGATTTCTGATATGAAAAATTGCAAGATTTGGGGGTGTTTCGCAGTGTTTTGCGGCTGTGGTGTTGCGATACATTTATTACTTGAACTCAGGAAATCATAATTATGTTTGTATTTTTCATTTCTGTTTTATACATAGAGGCGTAGTTGTTAAATAATAATATTAAGGGAGCGAGGTTTGATATGAAAAAAAGTATAGATTACTTAACCATAAACATGATTCTGTTTGTGACTCTTTTATTCAGTACAGCTGCTGTAAAAATGGATGGTGTTGAAAGAAATAACAAAGAAGTACAACTTCGTTGTGCAGAAATAACACAGATAAAGACTGCAGAGGAATATAAAACGTTGTCCGAAGAGTCAGAATGTCCGCGGACATTGTTGGATTATTGCTACGCAGTAGAATTCCCTGATGGAACAATTGTTATACAACTGGGGATTCCGATAATTGTAGTTGATTAATTAACCAAAACAATTTTTATAGCTACTCCCGAATCGACACTTAATTATGTCCAGAATGATATACTATTTGTGTTGAAAATGTGTTAATTAAATTAATATAGAAATAAAAAAGAAGATTAATGCGTGCTTATAAGTATTGTTATTTAGGACTTCTGGTTCTTGTTTTTGTTTTAATGGGGTCTGAATTTTTGAGAGCTCAATCATCGAATTGGAAAATAAAATCTCCTGGAACCGTTATTGCAAATTTAGAAGAAGGTTATGAGTACGGCCCATTTGCCGTGAGTGGTGACTACGTGGCTTGGATAAATTGGATTTTAAAAAAACTCTATATCTGGCAGAATAATTCAGGCGAAATTCTGGAAATCGACCTTCAAGAGGGCAAAGGACCCAGCGAGGTATTAACACCCGTGAATATGATTGTAGAAAATAATCATATAACCTTTTTAGATCCGACTCTGGCTAAACTTGTTCGCATGGATATAGATACAAAAAAAGCAGAGGACATTCCTACCAGATTTGGTGTTCAGGATTTTATGACAATATTTGATAAGTATATTTATTTCATGACTCTACGAAGCCCCGATAAAATGTTTTATCAATATGATTTTGAAGGCGGAGAGGCTGTTCCCTTCAATTTATCAGGGTTGGATTTATTTAAAGAGTTTAATAATCTCTTTTTTAAGCAGGGTACATTACTGTCCAATCAAAAATATGTACTTTTAGCTACAAAGTACAGGCCATACATTTACCTTTTGGATCGTGAACGGTTACAATATCGCGGAAAATTCGAATGGGATATTTCAGAGGTAGATACAGATGCGCCACAAAGGACGGAGGATGAGGGTGTCTACCTCCTGCCTCCTTCAAAAGTAAATATTTTAACTGAAAGCGCCGCCTTAGTTCCTCGAGATCCAAATCATGTTTTCATTGTTGCCAAGGGAAAGGGGCGCTCAAGAAGTTACGAAAAGGAGAAGGTCTATGAGTTTGACCTTGAAACCAAACAGTTTGTTGCAGCGCATAAACTGGGTATTAAAGCTGAAAGAATATTTTCTGATAACAGTTATTTGTACGTCTATTCTAAAGAAGAGTACAAAATATATCGTTTTGATATCGTCAGCCGCTGAAAACAGGATGTTTTCTTTGTAAGTAAGGCACGTAAGAGCAATAAGCAAAGGCTCTTCACTTAAAAAAAAGAATAGTAATGAGCATTGAGATTCAGCACTATTTTTCAGACCACTTTTTGCGGTTATATTTATTTTTCAGGCTGGTGTGCTTTTAGATTGTACATAGCCTAAAGATTCAGCTGAAAATTTTGCAAAATTTCTAATGCTTTTGGCAGTAGCTAGGCTATATCGGAAAAAATAAGCCCCCCCGGATAATTTAATAAATACGCTGAACGGTATTTCTAAATTAGCAGCTAATTTAGTCTGTGACAGCCCCATAGGTTCAAGAAACTCTTTCAGTAAGATTGAACACCGAGATATATGGATGTTCTGTTTTGTGGAATCATGGCCATGTCTCAATTATGGTCATCGGCAAAAGTAACATCGTAAGCGCTCGAATCAGTCCCAACACGAAACTGGTTTGGTGGTATTCAACTATCATATAGTTTTAATGATTAAGTGCGGTGGCCCTATCGAACAGAATTCGCAAGTTGGCGAGTTCAACAAATGCTTGACACTTCTAAGATATTGGGCAAACTAGCCGCCCACGAGTCCTCTCTCTAAAATCAATCCCGATGCTTCGGGAATTTCGGTCTCCCTCGGAAGGGCTAATCCTTATACACATCTTTTGTGGTTCATAAGCCTGTTCAAACAACATGACGTACTAGTCATTGACGCCAACTGCGGCATTTTTAAATTATTTCTAACTGACTGTCGTTGCGAGCCCTTCTGCGAATGCAAAGGGCGTGGCAATCTCATGATAGCGAGCTACAAGCCCCAACAACGCATCGTTGTTTGGAATCCCAAGTCGATTCAACAAGATCCTTCACGGCGACTCCCTATCGGCCGTCTTGTTCAGGATGACAGGGGCGTTTTATATACTTCCTTTGCCTCCCTACGGTCGGGCATTGCCTTCCAGGCAATAAGTATATAACAGATTGGTAATCGTCATTGACGCCAGTAGTAGAATCTAGGAATTAAACCACCAGTTCTCTCACCTTGCCAATCTATATAAATGTAAAAGCTGTGTATAAGGATTAACTCTGGAGAAAAAGTTATGGACAATTCTCTAAAGAATTAGGAATCTCTTGCTTCTTAATTCTTACATCCAAAATCTAAATTAAAACTTTCTAGCGAGTACTACGGTTTCTTTGAACACCTTCTTTTTGCCAGCAGCACTGTTGTAAGCTTCAAAGAGAACAATATAAATTCCTACACGATTATCTTTGCGATCGTCGGTAAGTCCATCCCATATCAAATTGCCAGAGAAACCAGCAGCTTTACCATCGGCTAAAGTTCGAACCTTTCTGCCATAACGGTCGAAGATACGAATATGGAGTAAGTAATCGGCTTGATCTAATTCATAGTTGATAAACAGATTATCCTCAAATCCATCATTATCTGGCGAGAATGGATTACTAGAAAACGAGATTCCAGTTGAGCCTACTGGCGCACCCGGACTTTGATAAATAGAGTTTTGTGAACCAGGAGTGCCGCCCCGTGAATCAGTGCTCGAACTCCAATTACTAGAGTCGTCAGAAGGGCCTTCTGGGTTAATTCTCTCTAGTGATGTTCCTTTAGTTGTAACTTTATTTGGATTATGCCACTCTCTAGAAAAAGTCACAGAATCAATAACAGCCCCTGTACTATCGGCGATATAAACGGCATCCCCAGTGGTTTTTAAGCTGAGCGATGTACGATTCATACGCATTGTAAATTGGTTGGATTGATTCTCCATATCAAAATAAATGGCAGTTTTACTATTCTTGAATTGGGTAGCCTCATTTTCTGCATATATGAGCATATACTCTTTAGCAGGAATCCATTTGAAAGAAGAAGAAACAGGCTCAATTACTCTCACAATATTATTCTCATCTGGCGCATTTGTGAGTACCAATCCTTCTAAAGAGATCGCGTGATCATTTGGATTATAAAGCTCAATGTATTGGGCTTGATCGGGTAGATTATCGTTAGCATCTGCAAGTGGCTCGAATAAAATCTCATTTATTACCACCGAGCCTTTTTGAATTGGAGTAGCAACAGGTTGAGTAAAAGCGGCAGTTTTATTTCCCTTCACATCATACAGGTTTATAGCCTGGAACTCTATATCAGCAGCCTTTAATTTGGCGGAAGTCGGTGTGTATAACAGTAATTTATTTGCTTGAGTAGAATCAAATTTAAAATTGGTGATTGTATTACCGCTTACTTTAAACTCGGTATCATTTCTAATACTAATAAACTCAGTGAATGCTACAAAAACGCCTTCAGACGTTTGGTTTGCAAAAATAACGTGTGGTGGAGTGTTATCTTCTTGGTGTTGAGAGTTAATAATTCCTGGGGTAGAACCATCTTCAGCCGTGCTAGTAGCCCAGTTCGAAGCATCATTAGATGCAGCAAAAGGATCTTTTCTTTCTAGGGAAATACGTTTGTCGCCACCCCAATTTGAAGAGTAGTACAAGCTATCAACAGCAACTCCATTTGGCGTAATAATAGCAGTGGCATCACCAGCTGTGTTTAAAGATGGGAAACCAGTTATGTAGAGGGCGTTACTAATAGTTTCAGCAAAATACTGTTTATCGGTGAGTACTAAATATTCACCTGCTGCTAAAATAGTGCCTTGTGGGATTTTACCTTTATCGCTAACAGCATCTCTCAATATCCAATCACTCAAATCAATATTCTTATCTGAACGATTAAATAGCTCAACAAACTGAGGGTCGTCAGATTCGCTCCTCAAGTACATAATTTCATTGATAACAACATCATGTTTTGAAGGAGGTACAAAATCTAAATATCTAAGTTCAGTTGTTTGTGAGGCAGTTATATTTCCAAATATATCTGCCTGATTTAGAATCGTAAGTGTATAATATTCGCCTTCTACCATGTTCGTAGAAAAATTAATAGTAACCACTTCACCTTGTGCAGAAATACTTTGAATTGCGAGAGCAGGAGAGATAGAATAATTGCTCAAATTCTCAGCTGCTGCTTTTTTAAGAAATTTATCAAAGGTTAGTTTAACAGACTGCTGTGAAGCAATAATAGTTGATTTGAGTTTGGGGCCTTCAGTACTCGGTTGAACCTCATTTCGCTTGCCAGGGGTTCCTAATGTTGGGCTAGGAGAGTTTCCCCAATTAGCTTTAATAGTTGATGGCAATCTCGAGTCGATGCGCTCTAAAGCAATCTTTGTACCACCCCAACTAGGATCGTATTGTAGGGAATCTACCGTAGCACCAGTTTTATTATATACACGAACTTGATCGCCACCGTTAACCAAAATGGGTAGAGAAATAGTGAAGTAATACCCAGCTCCGTGTGTGCTAGTAAGTGAGGAGGCATCCGTTGTAAAAACCACAAAACTATCGGGATAAAGTACTAAATCGGAATTCGATGCAGTAGTAAGAGACTTATCATTTCCGATTTTCCAACCTTTGAGATTTAGGTTTTTACTAGAGTTATTTTTTAACTCCACATATTCAGGAGTGCCTGTAGGCTGATCGTACATAATCTCGTTAATTACTACATCGCCAGGCTCAAAGCTGCCAAAATTTACTATGACAAATTCTGTGTTAATGTTGTTGTTAATATTTCCAAAAACATCTTCTATGTGCTTTATAGTGATGGAATGTGGAGCTTCTGGAGAGTTATCGGGCAGCCCAGGGCTAAACTTTAAGGAAACTGAATCAGGCGCAAACAACGTCGCTGAAACTAATACGGATTGATTCGATTGGCCTAAATAAAGTGTGTAGTTACTTAAACTTTCAGCAGAATCAGCTTTTATGGCTTCAGAAAATGCAAGTATAATTTCTTCATTATTTACCACTATAAGCTGTTTAAACTCTGGCGGAGTTGTATCGGATTCGATTAGATTTTCTTTTCCAGGTGTTCCGAATAATGGAGAAGGAGAATCACCCCAGTTTGCAGCAATAGTTCCTGTAACAGTGCTTGATCTACGTTCTAGAGCAACCTTAGTTCCACCCCAACTAGGAGCGTATTGCACCGAATCGACCATAGTGCCGTTGTTGTTGTAGATAATAACTTGATCGCCTGTGTTTCTAAGCGTGGGCACAGAAAGATTTACATAATAACCTGGCCCATGGATGTCGACTAGAATAGCAGGATCGCGAGTAAAGACGATAAAACTATCTGGATGAAGCACTAGATCCGAACTTGATAAGGAAATATCAGATCTATCGTTTGCAATTTTCCAGTCTTTAAGGTTTAAGAATTTGTTAGTAGTATTTTTTAGCTCTACATATTCCTGTGTACCTGACGGCTGATCGTACATAATCTCGTTAATCACCACATGACCCGGTTCAAAAGCATCATAAAGGAAGAAGCTGAAGGTAGTGTCAGCTAAGGTGGTGTCGCCATTTAAATCAGAAATACCACCAGAAATACTTAGTTCGTTTTCACCCCCCAAAAAAGCATCAGCAAAAGTTAATCGAATTGAATTAGCTGAGGGCGTAGTGAAACTAGCAGGATTTTTTATGCCTGGGTTTAATTCAAAATTAGATGCGCTAACACTTGTAGCATCTATATCTTTTGAAAATGCAATATCAATCTCGTTGTTGCTCACTACAGAAAATGAATTGACTAAAAGCGGGTCGATTACAGGAACAGGAAGATCGATCTTAAAATCGAAATAAAATCTATTGGTGTTTGTTGAAGTGTACTTTGTACGTACACCAAAATGTGACGCGGAAGTGTAAGTATTGTCAGTGCCAGTGGCATCTACAGCAAGAGTGCCATCATAGCCTTCGGCCACTTCAAGCGTCCAGTTACCAGAAGCATCTCTTGTAACCTTAACTCGGTATGAACCACCAGTGCTTATATTGGTTGCACCAGCTAGTACTTCGCCATCTTCGCCGCCACCGGTCATTTTAAATAAACGAAATCTGTCATCTGCTAAATTTTCTCCACCTCGCAGGGCGTACCCATTTATAGCGCTAGAATCAGAGAGATCCGCAGTATCGCTCATTAAAAATATATGAGTAAGGTTATTATTCGATGGAGCAAAATCCATTCGAACAAAAAACTCCCAATAACCTTCTACATTGGTTGATGGGGTTGAAAGGTAAGAGGAACCTGCAACCGGAGCGTTTAATCGAAGTACGGGGTTGCCATCAAGTGCAGGGTCGCCAGTAATAGTGGTTATAATAAAATTATCAGTGTCGCCAGACCAAGTTGGATTGGAAGTAAAATCGTCGTCTGTGAAGCCATCTTCGAAGTTTACTTGCTGCGCCAATACTAATACGGGCAGGAAAATGAATAGAATGGAAAATAGTTGTTTCATACCTAATAGGATAGCAGTAGAAAGGCATTTAATCAACTAGAAAAGGCTAAAAAAAGGGGTAAAAGGAATTTCCACCTTTTACCCTTTTGAAGGACATTGGGAAGGCTACGCTCCCCAAGGCAATTGTATGTCGTGCTCTCTACATCTACTAGGTTAGAGCGATTAGTTAGGTAGTCCTTACAAAATTTTCGTACATTTTTTGAAATAGATTTAACCAACCCTAACTCACTTAAAAACAACGGGTATTATGCGAAGTTTACCTTTTTACACCGATGATTTACACGGCGGCTTCATGAAACTTGAAGGAATCTTGCGCGTGGAGGGTGAGTTCTTGTACTTTGAGTTTCAAAAGAAAGATGCCGTTTTAGAAGCTTATCAGTCTGATTTAAAAACGCTGGAGATACCTATTGCTAGTATTGAATTAGCAGAATTTAAAAAAGGGTTCATAACAGGGAAGTTAATTCTGCATGCAAAGAGAGCGGCGGTGTTCCAAGATTTACCTGGAAAAGACCTCACAAAACGAGTTTTAAAAGTAAAGCGTATCGATCGAAACCTTGCAGCTTCTATATCATCAAACTTAAATTTGAAACTTTCTGAGAGAAAACTGAAAGAATTAGACGAGAGTTAGAGGAAACAGAAAAACCAGATGGTAATCCCTGATGGTGTTAGGTAATTCGTTGACAGTTTGAAGATTTTTGAGGTAGCGTTTTCTTGAGACCCTGGGTTAGCAGTACGAGACTCGTAAACGATATATTACGCACCCAAATTTGTCATTTCGACCGAAGTGGAGAAATCTCTGTAACGTTAACAAAGTCTATGAGTACATTAACATTCATTAGATTTCACTTCGTGGGAATCGCTCCGCTCGGTGCTCGACTACGCTTGCTTGCTTCGCAAACAATAATTCACTCGAAATGACAAAATAGAGATGGCTAGTATTTAAATGAAACAAATTACCCGTAAATGTGAGAATCTGTCAACGAATTACCTAACAGCTATATTTCATGTAAGCTAGGAAATAAAAAAAAGCACCACATAGGTGCTTTTTTATAGTATCTCGCTAAAAAATATCAGATTTATTTAATAAATCCTTTTTTAACTAGTAGCTCAGCATTTAGGATTGCTCCACCTGCTGCACCGCGAATAGTGTTGTGCGCCATTACTACAAAACTAATATCAAAAACAGTAGCTTCTCTCAAACGCCCCATGTGTAGCTGCATACCATTTTCTTGGTCGGCATGTAAACGTGGTTGTGGGTAGCGGTTATCTTGGTGCAGATTTATAACATTCTTTGGTGCTGAAGGTAAATCAAGCCCTACAATAGGATTGTTGTTATTAAAGCTTTCAATAACTTTTTTAACGTCTTCAATACTAGCTGGTTTATTTTTCAGCTTTAGAGTAACAGCTGCTACGTGACCGTTTAATGTGGGCACTCGTGTACAGGTGGCTTGTACAGAAAAGCTTGGTTCGTCAATTTTACCACTTTCAAGTTTACCTAGAATTTTATGTGTTTCAGGCTCAATTTTTGGTTCCTCGCCAGAAATAAATGGTACAACATTGCCCAGAATATCTAAACTTGGAACACCAGGATAACCCGCACCCGAAACAGCTTGCATGGTAGTTAAAATCATGCTTTCTAAACCATAAGCTTCGTGCAGAGGCTTTAATGCTATAGATAAAGGCACAGCTACACAATTTGGGTTAGTTACGATCCAACCCGAGCCGTCTTTAGTAAAGGTCTGTTGTTGGATGAGTTCAGCGTGGTCTGGGTTTACTTCAGGTACTAAAAGAGGAACGGTAGGATCCATTCTATAATTACTGGCGTTTGAAATTACCGGGATGCCAGCACGTGCAAAAGCTCCTTCAATTTCAAAAGCTACCGATGAGTCTAATCCAGAAAATACAAAGTCGACCCCTTTAAATAATTCAGGCTCGCAGTTTAGTACACTCATTTCGCCAATTTTCTTAGGCAATGTTACGTCTTCAATCCAATTAGCGGCTTCGGTATAAGCTTTGCCAGCAGAACGCTCAGAGGCACCAAGTGCGGCAATTTCGAACCAAGGATGGTTTTGTAGTAGTCGTATAAATTTTTGTCCAACAGCGCCTGTTGCGCCAAGAATACCAACTTTCATGTAAATAATTTAAGAGTGATGAGTGTGTTAAAGTGAGTGGTTGAAAATACACAATCCTAATTCAGATTTCTCAATAATATAACTTAAAAAGAAAAGTTGGTAAGAATCATTCAAAACAGTGTTGAAATTGCTATCTTGTAGGCTTACTCACATTCACATTAAAATAAAGACAAGTTCATGTCAAATTTGGACAGTTTAGATAAAATTGTATCATTAGCGAAAGCCCGCGGATTTATTTTTCAATCTTCAGAGATTTATGGTGGCTTAAGTGCTGTGTACGATTATGGCCCACTTGGTGCTGAATTAAAAAGAAATCTTCGTGCCGTTTGGTGGAAAGAAATGACTCAGCGTCATAATAACATTGTAGGTGTTGATGCAGCTATTTTCATGCATCCCAAAGTATGGGAAGCCAGTGGCCATATTGATGGCTTTAATGACCCCATGATAGATGATAAGCAGTCGAAGAAGCGCTACCGTGCCGATATGCTTATTGAGCAGTATATATTGAAGCTTGAAAAAGATGGCAAAACAGAGAAAGCCGCAGAGCTGCAAGAATTGTTAGATACATCGGGTACACGAAAAAGCGTTACCGAAGATTTATACGATATCATTATTGATAATGAAATTCGTGCTCCAGAGTCTGGTGCTTTTGATTGGACACAAGTTCGTCAGTTTAATTTGATGTTTAAAACTGCATTTGGTGCAACTGGTAGCGAGGAAGATGGAGTGTATTTACGCCCAGAAACGGCGCAAGGTATTTTTGTAAACTTTAAGAACGTTTTAGATACGGCTCGTGTAAGTGTACCTTTTGGAATTGCCCAAATTGGAAAAGCTTTTAGAAATGAAGTGGTAGCTCGTCAGTTTGTGTTCCGTATGCGAGAGTTTGAGCAAATGGAAATGCAATATTTTGTAGAGCCAGACACCGATGAAGCTGCCTACGACGAATGGAAAGAAAAGCGTATGGCTTGGTACAAAAAAATTGGAATTCGTGAAGAAAACCTTAGATATATGCCGCATCCACCAGATAAACTAGCCCATTATGCGCGTGCTGCTGATGATGTACAGTTTAAATTTCCTATTGGCTGGCAAGAAGTGGAAGGCGTTCATAACCGTACCGATTTTGACTTAAAACAGCATCAAGAATATTCTGGTAAAAAATTGGAATACTTCGACCAAAAGAACAACAAACGCTACATCCCGTATGTAATTGAGACTTCTATTGGTTTAGACCGCTGTGCACTTATGGTGCTTTGCGATGCTTATAGAGAAGAAGAAGTAGATGGCGAAAAGCGAGTAGTGCTAAAAATGCACCCAGAGTTGGCGCCCATCCAAGTTGGAGTATTCCCACTTATTAAAAAGCCAGAACTTCAAGAGATTGCGCAAAAATTAGCTACTGATTTACGCGAAGATTTCTCTGTTCAGTATGATGAAGCTGGTTCAATCGGGCGACGCTATCGTCGTTTAGATGAAGCAGGAACTCCATTCTGTATCACGGTAGATTTTGACGGATTAGAAGATAACACCGTTACTATTCGCTACCGCGATGATATGAGCCAAGAACGAATTCCTATTGATAAAGTAGGGGAAGTGATTCGTGCCGGCATCAAAAACTGGAAACTAAAGTAAACAGTAGTTTCATTATTTTTTATAAGTCTGTCATTTCTTTATGAGATGACAGACTTTTTTTTGTCCTGGGAATTTAGATTTGGTGTTACCCCAAATTAGAATCACGTTTTGTTGATGTACTATTATTTCAGTAATACCATTCGCATGGTTTTTGTGTGATTGCCTGCTACAATACGGTACAAATAAACGCCACTTGATAGGTTTTGTGCATCAAAAGTAACAGAGTGAATACCGGCGCTTAACGGTGCATTTATTAAAGTGCTTATTTTTTGACCTAGCATATTATATACCGAAAGTTCAACATTACCAGCTTTTTGAATATTGAAAGATATATTGGTAGTTGGGTTAAATGGATTCGGATAGTTCTGTGATAGCTCAAACTTACTAGGCACTGAAGAATCATCTTCAGTACTGGTATAAAGTACGCCATTTTCTCTACCTGGTGTTCCACCTGTTTCTGTAGCCGCGAACCAATTCTCGGCAAGAGAGTTGTCTGAGCTAGGATCTGTGAGTTCTAAAGTGGGACCATTACCTGCCGCTGCAGTTGGCCAAGGAGCTTCGTTGGTGTAAGCAACAAAGTCTACAAGAGTGCCATTGTTGTTAAATAGGCGAACTTGGTCGGCAGTGCCACCAAGACCAAAGTCAAAGTCTCCGATATAATTATCAACAGTAGTATTAAGTGCAGTAAATAAAGCGCTATTTCGTGTTAATACGAGGTAGCCATTTGCTGCAATAGAAGTTCCTTCTGGGATTATATACTCGTGAGTATCATCATCGTCTTTTAGAACCCAGCCGGAGAGATTTACAGCTTCACTAGAGGTGTTGTGAAGTTCAACCCAATCGCCCGTATCGAAATCGGGAGAGGACTTATAGTTGATTTCATTAATTACAATAATGCGTTCGGCAGACTGAAACTGTGCAGTAATATTTAAAGGCACAGTTGTTAATGGAATAGTGATTGAAGGTGATGAAGAATTATTTTCACCATTTATAATCCACCCAGCAAACTCATAACCTATGGCAGGAATTGCGTTGATGTATAACTCAGTATCAGTGAAATATATACCTGACCAATTACCATTTGAAAGAGTTGGTTTAATGGTGTTTACCTGAACTAAACCGTTTTCAATATTATTAAGGTTTACACGAACAGTATCTGTTTGTAAGGTGTCTGATATTTCGCCATATAAATAGTCGGGTATATCTTGAACGTACCATTCTGTGATAGTACGTATATATTCCATGTCATAATTTGTAGGTCCGCCGATATCATACCAGCCATCAGTCCAACGAGCAATGTCTTGCTGTATTTCTGGCGCAATGGAAGTATCAATAGAGTCGATTAAAGCCATCATATAATCTGGCTTAAAAGAGGTGTTCATTAAATCGGCAAGGCGAGTTAAGAAAATTTTCTTGTAGGTGTCATTTTCCATCATCCTACCAAGTAATTGGTAGCCACCCGTATTATCAGTTAAAAACTCTCTAAATGTGCTATAGTAATTTGCGGGATTTTCTACGCCTAAATTTTGCCACCAATCGAAGTCGTAAGAAATGTAGCTCCATTTTTTGGTGTTAACTGTTAGAGATGTATTATCTGGCGTTGGCAACCAAAAACGAGGGTGTTCTATACCCATTGGATCTCTATCACTCCAGTAACGAATGTTATTCTCGTCGCCATGCGATGTATAAACTTGGTAAATCCAATGATCTGTAAAACTATCAATATCTAACACAGATTCTATATATTGAAAAAAGTCATCGCCAGTTAGAGTTTCATCTAAGATTCTGTTAATCATTGCAGCATAGGCTACATAATCACCTTCGGTTGGGGTATCGTAGCCTTTAATCAAATCAATATCTTTAGCGCCGTAACGTGCTTCCACAAAGTCGTCATTCTTTCTTTCTTGAATAGAATAAATTCCCCAATACTTTCCATTTATATATAAAATAACGGGACGAGTAGATTGCATGGCATTAGCATGATTCCCTTCTAAATTCACTGTTCTTACAATTTCATTTAAAAGGCGAGAACGTTCCTCGGCACTTGCCCTAAGTACAAAGCCATCATAATCGTTATAATCATTTTCTGGGAAGAGAGGATAAGTGAATTTATTGGTGCCGTATTTAGAGTTATTGTTAACCATAAATGATTTTTTAGGAAATGCACGGCTATAATTGCCTGCTATTCTAGCCCCAGCGTCAAACTCGAAACCTGTGTTTCCATTTTCATCTATATATTCGATGTGAACGGGGTAGGTAAAATCCTCCCAAAAATTTGCTCCTTTAAAAGGGTAGACGCCGGTAGTTTCAGAAGAATCTCCAATAACATACATACCTTTGTCATAGTCGAATAATGAATCAGGTTCCATCACAAAAGATACGATAGGGATGGTATGTTGGTTTCCGATCAAATAAGTGTTTGTTGCCACTTTACTCGGATCTTTACCAGCCTCAAAAGCAATAGCCCTAAGAACTATAGAAGTATCAGTAGTAATTGGCGTTGTATAAACTGCTGAGTTTATAGTTGGTACCGAGCCATTAAGTGTATAATGAATTGCTGCACTTGGGGTTTCAGATGAAATTGCAAGAGTTAAACCAGCAGGATAAAATCCCGATGGTAAAGAAAAAGTAGGGGTGCTAGCGGTTTCATTAACAATAATGGAGCCCGCATTTGTAGCATTTGGAGTGGGATTGGCATAAGAAAAAGTACCAGTACCATCCACATCTCTCGCCCAAGATATATCGGTAGTTTGGCTGGGGAAAGTTACTGAGTCGACAAGAGTAGTTCCATCGGCTGCTGTAATTACAACAGATTCACCAGAAGCACTGAGTTTAAAATCTAGATGAAGAGGACCATCGGTTAGTGCGCCGTCTGCCCAAAGAATCAAAAAGCTTTTGGCACCAATAGTTGTGCTAGCGCTTTTATTTGTGGGTAATTGCCATTTTGTTGGCTGTGCGGGGTCATCCGAAAAATAATATCCCCCAATGTTTACAGAAATGTTACTGCCATTGTAGATCTCAATCCAATCGCCGAATTTACCATTTTCATCAGAATAGGAGGCTGAATTAGAGGCTACAATTTCATTCACACGAATCTGAGCATTCAAAGAAATAGTGAATAGGAATAAGGCGAGGAATGAAAGAATGAATTGGCGTTTCATATAGCGTGTTCTTTTAAAAAAGATTGGATAATAATAACGACTCTAAAATACCCAATAAATTTCGATTAAATATGAATAGTTAGAACTTTACAACATTTAAAGTGATGGTTTAACGTTGCAGTGGATTGGACATTGAATAGAATTATTATCTAAAAACTTTATAAAATAAAAAAAGCCAACCGTTTAAGAATATGGTTGGCTTTCAGAAAAGAATTAAAGGTGCTTATTTATTTAGCAACGCCAATTACACCGCACGAAATGCGAGCACCAGCTGCACCGGTAGGTTGCGATACTAAATCATCTTCGTCGGCATGAATAATAACGCCACGTCCCATAATTTTTGAAAGCTTGATGTTGGTATCTACATAGGAATAGGTTGTTACTGCGTTTTTACCAGCACCTTGTAAATTACCCATATCGCCCATGTGGCGTTCCATTGCATCAGGCCCGCTATGGTCCATATCAGTTGGGTTGAAATGTCCACCTGCAGAAGTCCCGTCGCTAGCAGTACAATCACCATATTGGTGAATGTGAAAGCCGTGTGCACTATTGCCAAGGCCAGTTACTTCGGCAGTAACTTTAACGCCATCATTTACCAATTCGAACGTAACGGTACCGGCCACTCCACTATCCCCAATTGGATGAAGGGAAGTAATAGCTTTCTCAAACTTTGGCCCATCATTATCTTTAATAATTTCAATTTCTTCAGTTTTTGTACAAGCAATAAAAGTTGTGCTAATAAGCAGCAACGTTAATAAGTATTTCATAGGGTGAATTATATTCGTTAAAGTTTGCTATCTAATTTAACAGGAATGTAGAAAGTATCATTCATTAGATAAAATGGATGATCTAAGGCTTTTAAACTCATTTATAGAGCTTAAAAATTCTTTGCTTTCATCTGGATGTTGAAGTGCAAATTCACTCAATTTGTTTCGCTGTTTTTTATGTTTAAACACATCTTTGGCTGGTTTAAAAAAGCGACAAGTGAAAATGCTTATTACCAAATACCCAAATACGTATAATAAAGGAACGCCTAACAGCCATATAATTAGCGATACGATAAGATAAAATATAGGAAAGACTAGTAGGCCTAAAAGCACCTTTATGGAGGCGTCAAAGGCGGGGTCTTCAATCTTATTATCTACAATATTGCGAATAGGTTGGTAGGGTAAAATGTTGTTTAAAAGGGCAAATAAGTAAATGGGGAAAAATGCGAATAAGGTCCAGCTTGTTTTTACTAACCCTGCAGCCATTCTAATACTGATATTGTGAGCTTCTGCCGTTTCTACCACTTTGTCTGCTTTTCCAATACGCTCAGCCGTGGCTGCTTCTGCTACCAACTTCACGCGTGCGTTCATTAAGTCGGCATCTGCAATTAGCTCTCTTTTAGGCTCTAGGTCGTCCAATATTAATTTATGCACGTTGTACTGATCCAATTTAGGAACATGCATAGTCAGCTTTTTCATTTCCTCTGCCGTACGATTTTTTAACTCGTTTGCAGCCTTACGCTCATCTTTCTCATACATCTCCTTAAAGTCTGCAACAGGAATTGGATCACCAAAAACCACCGATACATGATTTCTTGAATGCCTATGATCGCCGTAATTTATTCCAATCGGCTGTACATGCATGTCAAAATCCCAATTGTTTTGAATCTCAGCATCAAAAGCAATACGAGTAAAACCTTTGCTAAGAGGACGTATGCGCCTTTTTAAATCATGATTGGCTTCTGCAAAAATAAGGATTGCACTTCCTTTAGCTAGATATTCTAAACAGCGTTCAAAAATCTCGTTATTTTTTTGAATTGAACTAAACCCATCTCTTACTCTATACACAGGAAGCATATTTAAAGAGCTGATTAAAGCCCCGATAAATCGTGGTTTAAAAGCTTTAGCTCTAGTTAAATAATAGGTAATGGGAATATAGTTCACCGTTACAACGAGGGCGTCCATAAATGAATTTTGATGGTTTGGAACCAGCAAAACAGGTTTGTTTTTTGGGATTTTTTCAAGCCCTTTTACTTCAACTTTTTTATAAAAGAAGAAAAGTGCAAAGTTAACGGCAACAAGCCGTACGAATTGGTACCAAGGTATATTTTTACGCATTAGAGAAGACGCGCTGTAAAGCTGATTTACCAACCGACCAGTACCATGCCATACTAAAACCAGCAATAATGTGCCAAATACCCCACCACGCAGTAATTAAAGCCATGCCACCGAGTCCGTCGAAGAAGTTAAAGATTAAGAGTAAGCCGAGCCCAGAGTTCTGTATTCCTGTTTCTATAGAAATGGATTTACGATCATCGTAGGGTAATTTTGCAAGAGTAGCAACGCCGTATCCGGTCATTAAAGCCATTGCATTGTGAATGAATACTAATATAAAAACATATTTAATATAAACGATGAAGTTATCGTAATTCATCATAAAAGCAACTACTACAAATCCACCAAAAAAGAATACTCCAAAACCTTTTATCCATGGGCTCAATTTTTCAGAGATTTTAGGTTTGTAGTGATTTAAAAGCATTCCAATGATTAAGGGAATACCGAGTATAAGAGTAATAATTTTAACAACCTCACCAATATCTATGCTAACTTGATGCAAAATTGCATTGGTTGGGGGATATAAACTTGCCCAAAATGCAAAGTTGAGTGGAGTCATTATCATCGATAAAAAGGTGGCTATAGCAGTCATGCTTACCGAGAGAGCAATATTACCTTTCGATAGTAATGAGAAAAAATTAGAAATATTACCACCTGGGCAGGCAGCTACCATCATCATCCCTAAAGCAACACTGGGCGCAGGCTCTAAAACTACAATTAGCAAATAAGTGATAAAAGGCAGTAAAATAAATTGCGATAGAACGCCAATAAGTGTGGATTTTGGATTTCTCACCACATTTTTAAAATCGGTGAAAGAGAGCTCTAAAGCTACCCCAAACATGATGATAGCTAATGATATATTCATTATCACTAACCCATCGTTACCCAAATTGAGCTGTAGCGTATCTATTGTTTCTGCCATATATAAAAGTTACTGAATAGGATGAATTTAGACTAGTAGAAAGTTTGATATTTTATTAGCTCCCTATTAGTCTAGATCAAGCCTGCCTTATTCCTTTATTATTTGATTATATATATTTCTCTGCCCATACTCCAAGCACTTTACCAACATACAAACTGTCTTTTTGATCTTGTAGAAGATGATCTGCATCGTCTAAAGATACAAAGCTTTTGGGATGTTTAGCCGCCTTAAAGATTTTACCCGCGTTATCAATACCAACAGTCATATCAATGGGCGAATGAAAAACGATGAGCGCTTTACCTAATTGGTTTATATACTCCTTCATTTTTGACTCCTCTAAATCATCCACAAATTGTTTTTTGATAGTGAAGGGCCGACCAGCTAGAATAACTTTTGCATGACCTTTAGTTTCAATTTTATCTAAGTTCATTTTAAAATTCTTTGTCACATGTGCAGGCTCAGCAGGGGAGCCAATCGTGGCTACGGCTTTCACACTTTCTATGCGATGGGCAGCCTGTAAAACCGCCGCTCCACCTAGCGAATGTCCAATTAAAATTGCAGGTGCTTTACCCAACTCGATAGCCATAAAATTGGCTGCAGCAATCAAGTCGTCTACATTTGAGGAGAAGTTTGTGTCAGAAAACTCGCCAGCGCTCTGGCCTAAACCAGTAAAGTCGAACCGAAACGTACCTATTCCTACTCCTGCTAGTGCTTTTGTGATATGTCCAACTGCTCTTAGATCTTTGGAACAGGTAAAGCAATGTGCAAATAAAGCGTATGCTTTAACTTTTCCATCTTCTGGAAGGTCGATTCTGGCAGACAGCATGTCACCAAAAGCGCCTTTAAATTCAATTCTTTTTGATTGCATAATTTTGTTTTAATATTAGGTGTGAATGATAACCTGCTACCATCTATATAACAAAAAATGATATAGAAGTAATATTATTTTCAGTGAATATGAAAGATTATAGCTTAATAAAGAAATTATGAAACAAAACATTCCTCCATTCCACTTGGCATTTCCTGTTAAAAACCTTGATGAAACCTTTAGATTCTATACCGAAATTCTTGGGTGTACTACTGGTCGGCGATCAGAAGAATGGATAGATTTTAATATGTGGGGCCATCAAGTAGTGGCGCATTTAAGTGCAGATGAAGCTGGGGCCTCCGCCAAAAATTCGGTAGATGGTAAGGGCGTTCCTGTTCGGCACTTTGGTGTAATCCTAGAAATGGATGAGTGGGATGCACTTGC
Organism: Balneolaceae bacterium; assembly: GCA_041656135.1. Classification (GTDB taxonomy): domain Bacteria; phylum Bacteroidota; class Rhodothermia; order Balneolales; family Balneolaceae; genus Balneola. Next base: position 74,998 of record JBBAEC010000005.1, read on the forward strand.
AGCAAGAGTTAAAAAAGCAGGCATCGATTTTGTGATAGAACCCTATATACGCTTTAAAGGAGAACCGGGCGAGCAAGCCACTATGTTTTTTCTAGACCCAAGTGGGAATGCACTCGAGTTCAAAGCCTTTGCAGATAAAAGCCAGATTTTTGCTACTTAAGGCATTGGGATTGTAGATGTTGGATAAGTCGAAGATGATATTTACAAACCAATAGTAAAATATTTAAAAGCGATGCTTACATGCTAGTGATGGCCATGGAGCAGTTCTCGTCCCAGCGGGACGATACGACCATACCCATCTGCCCCATCGGGGCAGTACTAGTTCGAGTTCTATCTATTTATTCTCGTTACGCACGGCAAATTTCGTATTGCACCTACGGCGCAGTGTTTTCCAGGTTCTTTAGGTTTTATACAAATATACAGCACCTACGGAGCGGGATTTGTATAGTCCTCTGATTTGTATAAGAAATTGCCAACGAATTACCTGACATCTACAATCCTAGAATGACCAAAAAGGGCTTTATCTAAATTAAAATCCCACCAACTTACTCTACCACAGAGAATTCGTTGGTTAAATAAGTTCCGAAAGAAACCACGCTTTGGGCTTCCCAGCTACGCGACAAATCTGCTTCAGGATTAGTGTACTCGAGGCTGTGGCTTGTATTGTTGGCGGTTATGTTAAAGATATAGTTTCGAGATATTTTAGTGGTAGGGCTAGGCTTGTAATCTTTAATATCTTTCTGGTTGGGTAGGTTTAAGATATTAAAATAATCTAGCATCATCTGAAATTCTTCCCAACCTTGGGTGGGCTCAATTTGGATATAATCGGTTGCTGCTCTTTCTGTTGGAACTTCAACTGATCTAATGGCATTCCACCCCAGATCTGTTTTCTGTAATTGAAAGTAAATTTCGCCTACATAAACATTAAGCTCTAACAAAGTTTTAGTAGTTGGCTGCTCTTCTGTTGTTATTTCAGTAACTGGTTTGGTTTGTGAGCAACCCAAAATTGTAATAGTGGCTAAAAATAGGAGAGAATAGAATGTTATATGTTTCATAAATCAAGTTCTTTTTCAAGTTTTTCGATACTACTCGCGTATTCTTCCCATTTCGAATAGTGACCTGTAAGTTCCATTTTTATTTGGTCATATTCGAGTGAGGTTTTCTTAACCTTTTCATTATCGTCATAGAAGTCAGTGTCAGCCATCAACTCTTCAATATGGAGCTTTTTATTTTCTAGCTCCTCAATCTTTTTTTCTGTTTGTTGAAGGTTCTTCTTAACCGGGCCAAGATGTTTAGCAATTTCATTTCTTCGCTCGGCATCCAGCTTACGAATTTCTTTTTTCGATAGATTTGATTGTGCTTCTTGGGCTTGCACCTTTTTTACCGACGAACTTGCCTGATTACTTTCAGCCAACTCTTCCTTTTTCTTATCTAAATAATAAGAAACATTGCCCAAGTAGGTTTTTACGCGGCCAGGCTGAACTTCTAACACTTTAGTTACAATAGGGTCTAAAAATGATCTATCATGCGATACAATTACGCAGGTACCTTCATATTGTTGAATAGCTTGTTGGAGCACATTTTTACTGCTCATATCCAAGTGATTCGTAGGCTCATCAAAAATAAGAAAATTAGCAGGCGAGAGTAACATTTTGGCTAAAGCTAGTCGACTCTTCTCACCACCCGAAAGTACTTTCACCTTCTTGAAAACATCATCCCCCGAAAATAGAAAGCTTCCCAATATAGAACGTAAACGACTTTCTTTCTCTCCAGAACCAGCCCCCAACATTATTTCAAGTGGGGTTTTTGTGAGGTCTAAATCATCGGCTTGATGCTGCGCAAAGTAATTGGTAGTAACCTTGTGGCCTTCTTTTCTTTTTCCATCTTGAATTGGTTCTAAGTTAGCCAAAATTCGAATCATGGTAGATTTACCAGCTCCGTTTGGGCCAACAACCGCAATTTTATCTCCACGTTCAATTTCGTAGTCAATACCGTCAAAAACGACATTTTTGCCGTAGCTTTTCTTAATGTTTTCTAGTGTCATTACCACCAAACCACTTCGTTCAGGCGTAGGGAAACTGAACGAAACATTTCCTAACTCGTCTTCAACTTCAATCCTATCCACCTTCTCAAGCTGTTTAACGCGACTTTGAACTTGCCGAGCTTTGGATGCTTTGTAGCGGAAACGATCAATAAATTCCTCAGTATCCTTAAGCTGTTTCTCTTGGTTTTTTTGAGCATTTATCAATAGCTCACGTTCTTCAGCCCATTTCTTTTCGTAGAAACTGTAGTTGCCCGCATAATCGGTAATTTTGCCACGTCGTAAAGAAAGAGTTTTGTTGGTAAGTGTGTCTAAGAAGGTGCGATCATGAGAAACAACGATAACAGCGCCATCATAGTTGGTCAAGAAATTCTCAATCCACTGTAGCGATTCAATATCCAAATGGTTTGTAGGCTCATCAAGCAAGAGGTATGTAGGCGATTTTAAAAGCAATTTTGCCAAAGCAATGCGCATTAACCAACCTCCACTAAACTCTTTAGTTGAGCGATTAAAATCCTTTTCAGAAAAACCCAAGCCCATGAGTACTTTCTCAACGTTTGCACGAAGAGTGTATAATCCTGAGCCTTCGAGTTGAGTTTGTAATTCCCCGTACTGATCCATATATCGCTGGTATTCAGGCAGGGTGTGGTCGGTAGTTGAAAGTTTTTCTTGAAGCACGTTTACTTCTTCTTCAAGTTCAAAAAGCTCGGCAAAAGCTGTTTCTACTTCTTCCACAACTGTTAGCGAAAAATCAGGATCCACTCCATCTTGAGGGAGATAGCCAAGAGTTTCGGTATTAGAAATATTGATGGCACCAGAGTCTTTCTCTTGAATGCCCATAATAATTTTGAGCAACGTCGATTTGCCGGCGCCATTTGGGCCAACCAAACCAATTCGATCGCCAGGATTTATAGTGGCGTTGAGGCCGTCGAGTAAGTCGCGAGAGCCAAGAGAAAGAGTAATGTTATCGAGTTGAAGCATTAATTTTATTAAGTATAAAAGCTGTGAAGAATTTCAGTGCCAAAAGAATGGCGGTTATTCGAAGAGTTTGGAATGTATGAGTTGAGCAGTATTAATCAGTTTACTCTCATCTACAACAACATTAAGAATCCGTTTTTCATTGCTGAAAGATATCATATCTAAACGAGTATCTGTCATGGGTTCAAAAATATTGGTAATTAGGTCATTAGCTTTAGAAAACTGGCAACCAATAATACTAATAAGCGCTTTATTTCGGCTTAGATTTACGGAGCCAATTTCTACCATATCGGCAGCAAAGTCATCGAGGTAGTCAGAGTCGGTAACAGCAATAGTTACGGAAGCCTCGGTGATATTAATTGCATTAGTTGAGATGCGTAAGCTTTCTAAATGTTTAAATATTCGTGTTAAAAAATTATACTCCATTACCGTTTCGTAGGCACTAATAGTTAACAGCGCCATATCATCTTTTAGAGATATTGCTAAAGCTTGCTTGGGTGATTTTGATTCTCGAACAATAAGTGTTCCATCATCTTCGGGTTTAAATAAATTTTTAACCCTCACTGGGATATTCCGCTCTTGAGCTGATTTTAGTGTAGATGGATGCAGAACTTTGGCACCGAAAAAAGCCATCTCTGTAGCATCAAAATAACTAAGCTCTGCAATGGGTTTAGTATTTTTTATAAGATGTGGATCGCAAGTAAAAACGCCACTCACATCAGTCCATATCTCTATAGATTTTGCTTTGAGCGCACCACCTAGCAAGCTAGCCGAATAGTCAGAGCCTTCGAGGCCGAGTGTTGTAATGGTATTATTAGGAGCTTCTCCATAAAATCCACCGATTACAGGAGTGAAGCCATCTTCCATAAGAGTTTCTAGAGAGCCAATCTTTTGGCTAATAAGCAGTGTATTAGGCTTGGCGTTACCATAGCTATTATCCGTTTTAATCAGCTTTTTTGCATCCACATGTTGAGTCAAAAGCTGTAGAGCTAACCCACATTGAGCTAATAAATAGGAAACGATTTGCTCGCCAACTGCAGCAATGGAGTCTTGCATGCCTGCGTTTAACTCGCCTTGTTTGGCTGCATATTTTAAAAAAGTATATAGCCTATTAATAATCTGGTCTAGTTTTTGAATACAACTCTCTTCGATGAGTGCATTCTTATGGCTAGGGTTTTCAAGTAAAAATTGATGAACAATGTCAGCATGCCGAATCTTAATCTCCTCAGCAATACCCATAGCCTCGTCTAACTTACCAGAAGCTGCTAAATGCCCTGCTTCAATAAGTTGGCGAGTGGTACGTGCTGTGGCAGAAACTACAGCAACGGGGTATTCGTAGTTTTTAATGATTTCCAAAACCTGTTTCCAAGCTTTAGAATCAATCATAGAGCTACCGCCAAATTTTAATACGTGTATATCCATTCCAAAAATTAATTAAGCCTACAAAATAAGGGTTATTCGTGCCTATTCCATACTAAATACAAGTTATTTATTAATGGAATTTTGGAATAATTATTTACTCATAAAAAAACAATATTAATCTAACCACCTTTCAAACTGCTGGTTTCACGAATCCAATAACATCTACAATCTCCGAATCTTATTTCTTGTATCTCATATCTTATATCTAATCCCCCAAACCATTATCTTGAAAATAAAAAATGCAGATAGCAGTGATTGGCGGTGGCGCCGCAGGTTTTTTTAGTGCTCTTTCCGTCAAGCATCACCATCCTGAGGCGGAAGTGGTGTTATTTGAGAAATCGGATAAATTGCTTTCGAAAGTGAAAGTGTCGGGTGGGGGAAGGTGTAATGTAACTCATAACTGCTTTAATATTAGCGACCTGATTAAGTCCTATCCACGTGGAGCCAAACAGCTCAGGAAAATATTTGGAGAGTTTTCGCCAGAAGATACCATTACTTGGTTTGCAGAACGTGGAGTTGAATTAAAAGCCGAAGCAGATGGCAGAATGTTCCCCACTACAGATTCCTCTCAAACAATTATCGATTGTTTATGGGATGAAGCTCGCAAACTTGGCGTGCGAATCAATACAAAATCGCCTATTAAAAAACTGATTCCCCAAGAAAAAGAGATTGTACTAGTTTTTAAAAATGGGGAGCAAAAAAATGTGGACAAAGTGATTATTGCGACAGGGGGAAGTCCACGACCAGACGGATTTAATTGGCTTAGAGATTTAGGCCATAATATTGAAGAACCAGTTCCTTCCTTGTTCACTTTTACTATGCCCAACGAGCCAATAAAGGAATTAATGGGCGTAGTTGCGAATCCTGTTTCTATACGTGTTATGGGCACAAAATTAAAAAGTGAAGGCCCATTATTAATTACACATTGGGGAATGAGTGGTCCCGCTGTTCTTAAACTTTCAGCGTTTGGGGCGCGTACTTTAAATGAGATGGATTATCAATTCAAAGTTTTAGTGAATTGGGTGGGTGAGTATGCTGAGCAGGATTTCAGAGAAATCTTATCTAAAGTGCTAGGTGAGCATGGGAAAAAGAAAGTTCAGAATGTAAATCCTTTTGAATTGCCCAATAGGTTATGGCTGTTTTTACTTCAAAAGCTGGAGATTAGCGACACTATGATTTGGGATAATATGGGGAAGAAAAACCTAAACAGACTCACCCATTTACTACTGAATGATGAATATGAAGTGGAAGGCAAAACCACATTTAAAGAAGAGTTCGTAACCTGTGGTGGGGTCAGTTTGCAAGATGTGGATATTAAAACCATGCAAAGCAGAAAAGTGCCTGGGCTTTATTTTGCTGGAGAAGTGCTTGATATTGATGGCATCACTGGAGGTTTCAACTTCCAAGCCGCATGGACGACAGGTTTTATAGCAGGAAAGTTGAGGGATTGATTGAAGCTTAGATGTAATTTTCGTTTCAAAAAACTATTCATTTAGATTGTACGGGACGTTTTGCAAATATATGATTATTGTACTATGATTTATATAGATATAGTGGAAGAGAGATGTATCCAAGTACTCTTCTATTAATATATTGGGAGTTTGTTATGAGCAAAAATATATACTTAATATTATTTTTAGTTGTTGCCCTGTTTGGCGGTTGTGATTGGCTTGGCTCTGAGAAAAGTGAATTGGAAATTGAAACCCAAGTTGAGGGAGAATTTCGCGCGGTGCTTAATGGTAAGGCCTGGAGTGGTGAGCCATCAGCAGGTGTTCAAACCATTGAAGATGGAAGCCGCAGGTTAACTTTTGGTGGCACCTGGGCTGATGGAGTTTTTACCCATCCTGGGAGCCCACCTTATCATGAAAAAATAACATTTTCATATCCATTTGAGCCCCAAAAAACAGAATATGAAGTACTCATAAAATCAGGAGAGAATAGCAGGGGTTCAGGAGGCTATTATGTAAAAGTAGCGGGTGACGTAGTAACAGCATGGTATTTACCAATTCCCGACTCGCTAAACAAACTTAGTTTCAAAATAGAAAAGGATGCAGATGGACGGGATTTTGTTAATGGCAGTTTCTCTATGAAAGTAGCAGACGAACGAAGTCCAGATACTATACGCATCACAAATGGAGAATTTCGTGCGCTGCTGACAGACTGGGACACTGAAAACGATTAACGAGTATTATAGCTGTCAAAAAGGGTTCATTTTAGGATCACATCTTCGTGAATCAATTCGAAGTGGATTTAACTTCTCAATTCCTTAACCACCTAGACATCATGCTTTAATGCCAGAAAACTGAAAAACAAGTTGATGTGAGAAAGAGCTTTAATCACTATTCTAACACCCAACAATGTCTGTCGATATTTCCTACATTCCAATTTGTTCAAAACTTCAAATAAAATTATAGTGGTTCAATTTCTGAAAAACAAAGGTATCACCCTTTCCCCGAAACACTATTTTGTAGATGCCCTCAGTTATATGGCACTCGGTCTTTTTTCGTCGTTGTTGATTGGGCTTATTTTCAATACACTTGGCGATCAAATCGGGATTGCCTCTTTTGTGGAAATAGGGCAGTTTGCCATGGATTCCAAAATCGTAGGTGCGGCTATAGGTGTAGCCGTTGCATATAGCCTGAAAGCCCCGCCTTTGGTGCTTTTTTCAGCCGTATTTGCCGGAGCTTTCGGAGGCGCCGTAGGCGGACCAGCAGGAAGCTACGTGACTGTTCTGCTTGCCACCGAAATCGGAAAATTGGTGTATCGCCTCACCAATGTGGATATTATCGTAGTGCCTTTTACGGTGATATTGGCTGGCTATTACATAGGAACCTTCGTTGGAATTCCTATTGACAAACTGATGAGTTCTCTCGGCAATTTGATAAACTGGTCAACGGAGCAACGTCCTTTCGTGATGTCCATTCTGGTGGCAGCCATCATGGGGCTGGCGCTAACAGCACCTATTTCGAGTGCAGCCATTGCTTTTATGTTGGGCTTGGATGGGCTGTCTGCTGGGGCAGCTGTCATCGGGTGCTCTGCGCAGATGGTAGGCTTTGCAAGTATCAGTTATAAGGAGAACGGAATTAACGGAGTGATTGCACAAGGTTTGGGTACTTCGATGTTGCAAATTGGGAATGTTGTGAAAAATCCATTGATTCTGATTCCGCCGACTCTGGCAGGGATGATTTCAGCACCCATTGCCATTTCTTTGTTTCGAATGACGAACAACGAAGCAGGGGCAGGGATGGGTACAAGCGGTTTTGTGGGGCAGTTTATGGCTTTTGAAAGTATGGGCTTTTCACTGAATACGGTTATTCTGGTTCTGATTTTTCATATTCTACTCCCACTTGCCATATGTTTATTCTGCGCCCACATCATGCGCAAAAAGGGCTGGATAGAAGACGGGGATTTACTACTAAAATATGATTGAAACGGGGTTTAAAAACAATAATGCTATAAGCACATAATGCCACAAAGAAAGGTATGAGGAATATTGCCCTCACACCTCAAGTCTCATTGTTCTAAGCTAGTTTTAATCGAGGTCGTCAGAAAATACGACACCCACTTCACCTCGGAGGTTGTAATTACTTTTCATTACTTCGCCATAAGCTCCGGCGCTAAGTATGGCTAGCAGATCTCCACGTTCTATGGAAGGAAGTTCGATGTCGGTTCTGAAAGTATCAGAACTCTCACAAATAGGTCCCACCACATCATAAACAGAAGGCTCTTTGGAACTTGTCAGCACTTCAATTTCGTGTGTGGCTTGATACAGAGCAGGACGAATAAGCTCTGTCATTCCTGCATCAATAATGGCAAAAGTCTTTTCCCTACCTTTTTTAGTGTATAACACACGAGAGATGAGGCTACCTGCTTGGCCAATTACAGAACGACCAAGTTCAAAATGTAATTCTTGATGGGATTTTAGTTGGATGTGTTCTTCAAATAAACCAAAGTAGCGCTCAAAATTTGGAATAGGGTTGCTAGTTGGTTCAGCATAATCGATTCCAAATCCACCGCCCACATTTATAACATCTAATTTAAAGCCAGCGTCTTCAAAACGGTTGTTGAGGTGATTTGCACGGTCACAAAGTTTGCGGAAGGGCTCATAATCTTCAATTTGTGAACCTATATGAAAATGGATTCCGATGAGCTTAATATTCTTTAAATTTGGCAGCTGTTCAAAAATACCTTCGAGATCCTCTTCGTTGATACCAAACTTATTTTCGTCTAGCCCAGTGGTAATGTATTTATGTGTGTTAGCATCCACATTTGGGTTTAAACGTAATGCAACCTGGGCTATTTTATTTTCTTTGCCAGCGAGTTCATTTATAACCTCAAGCTCTTGTGGTGACTCACAATTGAAGCAAAAAATATTATTCTTTAATCCGACTTGAATTTCTTCATCACGCTTGCCCACACCTGCAAAAACCACTTGTTCGGGTGCAAAACCAGCATCTAAAGCTCTTTGAACTTCACCGCCACTTACGCAATCGGCACCTAAGCCAGCATTTAAAATTTCTTCGAGAATTCGTGGTTGATTATTAGCCTTTAATGCAAAATGTATATGATAGCCTTTAGACAACCCATGTTCTTTAATTTCTTCAAGTGTATCCCGAAGTAAATCTAAATCGTAGTAATAAAAAGGGGTTTGATATTGTTTAAATGCAGTAATTACTGAAGATTTTATCATTCTATTCAGAGGGATTACAAATATGAGTTATAATTATTTTTCTTGGATGGTGTCGTCAAACGTGTTTTGTACCAATGCAATGAGGATATCGCCTTCTTGAGGTGAAGGTGGGTTATCTACTGAATATGGAACAACCATTTTAATTGAAGTTACAACAAACAGAGGGAAAGTAGAGCTATTTGGTGAATTTTTAAATGTTTTAAAATCAAAGTTTTCTGATACGTTGATGTTTTTTATACTTGCACCTGCTTCTATTAATTCAGTTATCTTCACATAATTAAGCTCACTGTCGAAGAGTGTTCTACCACTTAAACCACCTGAAACATCTGTGTTTTTATATTGGGAACTAGCTATTGGCGCAAGTTGAAACGCTTTGGAAATGCCTAATTCTTCAGCAAAACGAATAGAGGCTAAAGAGTTAACTTCATTATTTGGTGTTAAGGAAAGTACACGTCCAATTCCGTCTAAATTTATTTCATCAAAAGCATATTCCGAAAGTATATTACCATAATATGTTTCTAAGCCAGATTTACGGGCAAATGATATGTTTTGCCAGTTAGAATCGGCAAGTAGAACTTTAATACCTAGTTTATGTAGTGTTTCGGCAATATTTCTTGCCCAAGTATGTGCACCAATTATAATTACACCATTAGGCTGTGGCTTTGCAACATTTAATAAACGTGCTAAAGGACTTGCCGATAAACCATAAATAGTTACGGTGGAAATTATTACAAGAAATGTATAGGGAACCAGTTTGTCTGCAGCCTCATATCCTTTAGCTTCGAGCCTTAATGCAAATATTGCTGAAATTGCTGCAGCTACTAGACCACGTGGTGCCATCCATGCTAAAAATAATTTTTCATGAATTGAAATCTTTGAGCCAATTGCAGAAATGAAGATTGTTGCAGGTCGTACTACTAAGAACATGAGCGCAATGAATATGGCACTAGATAAATTAAAATAAGCTAGATGACTCACCTCTAGTCGTGCGGCTAAAAGTATAAATAAAGCGGAAATAAGGAGTACTTGTAGATTTTCCTTAAACTTGATTATATGCTGAATTCGCACACTTTTCTGGTTAGCTAAAAATACTCCCATTGCGGTTACAGCAAGTAAACCTGATTCATGTTGAAGACTATCAGAAACTGTATATGTGGTAATTACTACCATTAAGGTAACAGGGTTTTGTAAAAACTCAGGAATCCAATGCTTTTTGAGCATTATGTACATAAAGCCAGCAGCAATTGCTCCAAGAACTATTCCATAAAAAAGAGTATCTAAAATTATAAGTCCAGCAGTTTCAGTTATTTTAGAAAAACCACCTGATATTATTATCTCGAATACGAGTACAGACATCATAGCGCCAATGGGATCGTTTATAATTCCTTCCCATTTTAGAATAGAATTTACAGGTTCTGTTGGGCGTACTTGGCGAAGCAAAGGCATTATAACCGTAGGTCCAGTTACAATTAAAACGGCACCAAATAATATTGATAATTCGAGGCCTATGTCTAAGAAGAATAGTGATGCCAAAGTGCTTAGTAACCAAGTTACTAAAACACCAATAGTAATCAGTTTTACTACAATTCCTCCAATTTTCCGAAATTCCGACATTCGAAGGCTTAAACCACCTTCAAATAAAATAATTGCTACTGAAATAGATACAAAGGGAGTGAGTAGATTCCCCATTAATTCGTCTGGTGAAATGAGCCCAGTTATTGGTCCAGATAAAATCCCCACACCTAATAATACTAGAATAGCTGGGAATTTTGTCCGCCAAGCGATCCATTGGGCTGAAATACCCAACACCAAAACGCTTGTGAGACCAATTAAAATGTATTCAGACATACTTGATTTCTTGTAAAACCTTCAATAACGAAGAAAATAAAGTACAAAAAACGCAAAAATAAAGTGTTATTAATTCGCTCTTGCTATTTCTTTAATTTATCAATGATTTGGTTAAGGTTAAGTTGAACTTCTTCACTAGCGTCCATATTTCTGAGAGTAAACATATTTGCGTCTAGTTCGTTATCTCCAACAATAACCGTATAGCTAGCATTCTCTCTGTTTGCGTCTTTCATTTGAGCTTTCATAGAGCGACCTAAATAATCCATTGTGGCAGAAATACCAGCATCTCTAAAAGTTGAAAGCGTTGTAACTGCCCAGTTTTTAGCAGCTTCTCCTAGGGTAACAATATAAATATCTACGGTCTTTTTTGGAGCAAGGCTAATATCTAACTCTTCGCAGGCTATAAGTAAACGCTCTATACCAGCAGCAAAGCCCACAGCGGGAGTTTTTGGTCCACCAATTTCTTCAACTAGTAAATCATAACGGCCACCACCTGCTAGTGCATCTTGCGAGCCTAAGTCTGGGCTAGTTAGCTCAAATGCTGTGCGCGTGTAATAATCCATTCCACGCACCAATAGTGGATCTATAGTGAAGTCTATGTTCAGGGCTGTTAGTAATTCACACACCTTCTTGAAATGCTCTGCCGAATCTTGATTCAAATAATCGCTAATTATAGGAGCATTTTTAATAATAGGTTTGTCTTCAGGTTCTTTAGAATCTAAAATACGCAGCGGATTTTTTTCGAACCTTGTTTTAGAAAGTTCGCTTAGGGCGTCAAAATTAGGTCTTAAATACTCTTTTAAAACCTCTTTGTAATGCTCTCTACTTTCTGGATCGCCAATAGAGTTAAGTTTTAGATCGAAATTCTTAATGCCAACACGTTTATATATTTGCATCATAAATGCAATACATTCAACGTCTGCAATGGGATTGTCGCTACCAATAACCTCTACACCAAATTGGTGGAATTGGCGCTGGCGACCTTTTTGAGGACGCTCTGCACGGAACATTGGCCCAATATAATAGAGCTTTTGCGCGCCGCCACGTTGATGTAAATGGTGCTGTACAAACGAGCGAACTACAGGAGCTGTTAATTCTGGGCGTAACACGTAATGGCTATCCCCTTTAGTAAAAGCGAAAATCTCTTTGGTTACAATATCGGTAAGTTGGCCAATGCCACGTTTAATTAATTCCGTTTGCTCCAAAATAGGGGTGCGAATTTCTTCAAAATTGAATTTTGCAGCCTCCTCGTGAATAATGTTTTCTAGTGCTCGCCACTTTTCAACTTCGCCGGGTAGAATGTCAACCATTCCTAAATGTGTGGTGTACTTTGCTTTCGCCATTTATGTGTGTTTGTCTAATAGAGTTTGGTAAGATAAGGCTACGAAGTGATTATCTCACCTAATCATTACTTTTTTATAGATGCTTTCTATGGTGCTATTTATATCTTCAGAAACCTTGGTAAAATAAATACATAACCCAAAACAAATACTAACACTGGTAGAAATAACCAAAATACTAAGTATTGGGTGGATGGAAAGAGTTGCGAAACTGAAAGCGACATAAATAAGCACACTAATTATAATCACTTTTATTGTTTGGATGGAAAAAGGCATCATCGAAAATTTCTTCCAAACATAAATAAAGCGTACTAGGTTAAAGAGAGTTATGGAAATTAAAGTGGCAAGTGCTGCGCCATTAATGCCATATTTAGGGATGAAAATTAAATTAGTAATAACTGCAAGAGCAGCTAATAAAAGTACGCTTACTATATTGAATCGATAATGTTCTGAATAGCTGATGATTTCGCCATTTAAGCTTGCTGCCATGTCAACTAGTTTACCAAGCATTATTAACAAAACAACATATTTACCTGTAGCGTAAATCTCCCCATTCGGGATGAGTTCAAAGAGATAATCGAGGTTTAGCCATATTAGTAAGAGTACAAATACCCCAGAAATGAGCTGGTTTATAGAAACCTTCTTATACATCTCTTCAATTTTCAGTAAATCGTTATTTTTCCATGCCTCGGCAACTAAGGGATTTGCAATTCTACCAATAGAACGGCGAGGCACTTCAATTACAACAGCCATATAAAAGACGGTGCTATAAATCCCAACCTCCTCTAGACCTAACATAGAACCAAGCATCAAAGTATCAACATAATTAACTAAAGCAGAACCTGAAGCGTAAAGAATGGCATAAGCCCCAAAAAGAAGCATTTCTTTCACCAGTTTATTACTGAAAGCAGAAAAATCGGTTTTGGTAAAAAATTTACGCAGAGAGATATTTATAGTGCTATTAAACTGCATATAAAACACAAGAATAAGGAAACTAAGCACATAGGAAGCCACCATTAAGGTGATAAATGTGTAAAAAGTAATGAGGTCGAAAATAAATAAAACTGTAAATACGGTAATGCTAATGCGTAGAAGTAGTTGTTTTAATACGTGAGTAAATACAGTATTGAAATTATTTGCGGCAATAGCTTCTATAATTTCGAAAAATAGGAGAAAGAAAATGAGCACAAAAACAAAATTGTAGTACTCGGTAATTTCTGGTGCATTTACCTCATAAAGACTAATAATTTGAGGTTTAAAAATAATAAGCGCTAAAGAGATGGCTATAAAGCCGATAAGTCCAATTACAAAATTAAAGGAAAGAAAAGAATAATTTTGTGTTTCATTGTCTCTTTGAAAGTGATAATATCTAGTAATTATAGAGATAGTACCCAGTTGGGCTAATGGAACTAGCATTGCTGCACTATTTTGAAGAATGCGTATTACTCCAATTTGTTCGGGTAACATTGCATAGGGAATGAGCAATAAAAAATTAATATACCCAATACCAATTCCCAGATATGAGATGATGGTATTAGATAAACCTTGGGATTTAATCAGCCCCATATTGTATGTGTTATAAGCACTTAAAAGTGAATTTAAAGTATTTTTAATCAATGAAGATGATAAGCAAATTATTACAACTAATTTTACCCAAACAGTGCTTCAAGATGGTTTATTTATATCGCCATGTCTATAAATTAATAACAAGGGAAGGTTCTTATTTAGTTGAGACGGGTTATGTGAACTCAGTTCTTAGGCTTGAACCTGTTAATAAGCTAAATCAGCCAATTCCTTGGATGAATTACTCTTTTTTAGACTTTTTAGAGCCCCGTTTAAATAATTCTATGACTGTTTTTGAGTACGGTGCGGGTTATTCAACTTACTATTTAGCCGATAAAGTTAAAGGAGTGACATCCATTGAATATGATAAGGAGTGGCTCGACATGGTTAAAAATGAATTAAAGAATAAAAATAATTGTGAGGTGCTTTATTATCAATTGGGTGATGGATACCATACAGCCATTGAGGATCAAAAGGGTAAAGTTTTCGATTTAATAATTGTAGATGGAAGAGAACGAGTAAAATGCGCTAAAAATGCATTACCTTTTTTATCAGAAAAGGGTGTTCTATTATTAGACGATAGCTGGAGAGAGACCTACAAAGAAGTATTCATATTCTATGCTAAAAAAGGATACAAAGAAATTAGCTTTTCTGGAATAAAACCTGGAGGATTATTAACAGAGCAAACCACAGTATTTTATAAAGAGGGGAATGTATTAGGAATTTAGTCCCTTACAGTGATTAAAATAGCCACTCCAAACCCAGAGTCTAAATTTTAAAACCGTTATTCCTTTGCTCATTCTGCCAATTAAGGTGTAACCCAAAAGTAAAGCTAAACTTGCTCCAAACTTGATTAGCTCCGAGAATAATTTCGAGATTTTTTCCCCCATAGGCTTACCTTGCAGCATAACAGCAATGCTTTTGCCAATGCCTACTGCCTGACCTTGAACGTAGCTTTTGGTTAAGCGTTGAGCACCCACACGGTGCCATAAATATGCCTCGGGCACATAATAAACATTATCATTTAGTTGGGTGACTCTAAAAAAAAGATCTTTTTCTTCCCCACCACTTAGCTCATTTCCTTTCCTGCCTAGGTCAGTATTAAATACACCGGCTTTTTCAAAAGCTTGCTTTCTGTAAACCAAGTTTCCACCAAAAGGGTAACGGCCCCCGGAATATTTTTTTATGTTTTTCCCATAATTGTGCTTACCAAATAAGGAAAGTAAAATCTCGGGCATCCAATTCGGTCGGGGGTCATCAAATTGGACTAATATTTTTCCGCCTCCGCCAATAGCTTGAGGGTAGCTATTAAAAAAGTTTATCCAATTTTGGATGAGATTTTTACCAGCAATAACATCATCATCAAAAAAAGCTACAATGGGAGCCTTAGCTTCTTGAATTCCACGGTTACGGGCAAAAGAAAGTCCTTGCAGAGTTTCCTTTGCGTAGTGTAGATTATAATCTGGATTTTGTTTTATAAAACGTTGGGCTTCAACTTCTGTATTATCACTAGAGTTATTATCCACCACAATAATCTCGTAAGTTGATGGGGATTCGGCGTCTTTTATTAACGAATGTAACGAGTCTAAAAGAAGTTTCGACCTGTTGTAAGTACAAATAATAATTGAAATTTTAAGCTCACTATTCATATTGTGCACATTCGAGAATGATTAATTATATATTTATTTAAATTAAAATCTAAGAACTAACTTGAGATTTCTATTATAAAATGAGCTCATCACAACCACTAATATCAGTAATAATACCTACACATAATAGAGCTGTACTTCTACAAAGAGCATTGAACTCAGTTGTTGGGCAAAGGTATAAAAATTTAGAATTGATAATTGTAGATGATAGCTCGAAAGATAACACCGAAGATATAGTGAAAAATTATCAGGACAGAGTTAAAATTACCTATATCAAAAATAATGTTGCTGTAGGTGCTTGCGCCGCTAGGAATATTGGTATAAATGCAGCTGAAGGTGTTTTTATAGCGGGTTTAGACGACGATGATACATGGCATCCAGATCGAGTTTTTGAATTGCATGCGAATTATAGTAGCGAATATGCGTTTGTCACAAGTGATGTTCTGATCATGAAAGATAAAACACAGCATGTATGGAGGAAAAAATCTGTATTAACTTTAAATGATTTGCTTTATTCGAATCAAGTTGGAAATCAGGTTCTAGTAGAGAAAGAAAGAGTTCTAGAAGTAGGTGGCTTTGATGAAAACTTAACAGCTGCCCAAGATTATGACTTATGGATTCGGCTTTGCAGTAAATATGGGCCTATTCGAAATGTACAAAAGGTTTTACAGACGGTTTATGAGGAAGAGTCGAGAGATAGAATCACAACATCATATTCGAAAAAAATTGATGGTTATTTGAGATTTTATAATAAGCATAAATCAAAAATGGATATCAAACAACGGAAATATCAACTTTATTTGATGCGACGTAAACTATATAAGAGGCTAACAGTTAAGGAATTCTTTAATTATATACCAGTCTCAAGATACTTGAAGGAAGCTAAAAGGATTCTCAGGTCAAAAATTGATTGACTAAGTCAGTTTTTAACCTTGGATAGATAGTTTTTATCTGTCCCCCAAATACAGCTATGTATTTAATCATACTGCCTTGAAAATATCATCCTCACCTTCTTTCCTCTCTCGGTAGAAGCCAACTATTGCAAAAATCCCAATTCCATATACAAACAGAGTTCCCGCCCAAGAGAGTCGATGCCCCCAGGTTACGGAAACGGGATTAAACACAAACTCAATGCTATGCTCACCTGCTGGCACTTCTATACCGCGTAAAACGTAATTGGTTTTATAAATATTGGTAGGATTTCCGTCAATTGTAGCTGACCAACCTTCTGGGTAATAGATTTCACTTAACACCAAGAATTGAGGTTTTTGAGAGCTAGATTTAAGGATGATATGTTGCACATCATACTGTGTAACAGCAACGCTAGCAGTTGAGTCGTGGGAGGTAGAAAGTGTTTTCCCAGTTTCTACAATCGAAACCTCTTGAGGATTAAAATCGCCCAAACTATGAAATACACTAATAGCATCTTTGGGTGAAGCCGCTTTGATTAATGTGTCTACAAAGAATGCTTTTGGTAAAACCTCGGTGTTCTCATAAACGAATGTGTTATTGTCTTCGAATACTTTTTTAAGAAATGGCAACGGTGCTTCTTGATTTGTACTCACAAATTTAGCGTTGAGCATATTTAAAACCGGCGCATTAATTCCATACGGTCCAGAGAATAAAAGCTGATCAACTAAGTCTTGATAATAGCTTAGCTTTGCCGCAGTATAGCCACCCAAACTTGGATAAAAGTAGGTTGGAACTGCATTATTAAATGGGTTGTCGAGCAGAGGTAGAACTCGGTAAGGGTAGCCTTCATCACTTTGAATGTTATTGATGATGTAGGTATCAAGTGGTCTTTTTTGGCTTTGGATGATGGCATTTGCATCGGTTGCTTGAGCAACAAATCTATCCTTATTCAAATAGCGATTCCCAATGCTTATCATGTCATAAGTGCCGAGAATAAAAATACCGGCTAAGAAAAATTCCTTTCGAAGTCGGCCTGTGTAGAATGCGAATATAAGACCACATCCAATTAAAATAAGTGCGGCAAAACGTATAGAATCAGCTTTGGCTATCTCTATTCTAGCAGGTTTAACTCTAGTTTCTATAAGCTGTTTAATTTGATTGCGAACCTGTGGGTTTTGTGCAGAAACATTGTTTTGCTGAGCAATGGCCTCAATTTCACCTGGTTTTTCAAAAGAAAGGAAGGTGGTGCTACCCAGCATAAATATAAAAGCTAAAGCTACCGCAATACCCAGTGGAAGAGCTATATCCTTTATTTTGCCACCTTTTTTCTTTGCAAGCTCTAGTAGTTCACTAAATCCTAATACGGCTAATATTGAAAAACTGACTACCGTAACTATCAACCACATTTCAGGAGTTCTAAACTTGTTGAAAAGTGGCATAAACTTGAACATAGTCTCGTTGAGTAAAGGGAAGAAATTGCCAAGCGAGAAAAGAGCGGTAAGTGTCCCTACACTCAAGAAAACGTATTTAAGTCTGTTTTTTGATTTAATAATCCCAAACAAAGCTAATAAAAAAGTAATGGCACCCATATAATGTGGTCCACTAGTAAAAGGTTTTGGTCCCCAATACGCTTCGCCTGAACTACCACCGAAAAGACCAGGAACTAATAGTGTGAAAAGCTCACCCCAATTATGAGACCATGTAAATGCATAATCGAGTGTCAGGCCTGTGCTTCCTGCCGACTCCAAGGCCGAACCGCCGCGCGTACTATGTTGGCTGTATTCGTAAAGGATCCAGTAATTTTCAATATTACTGAGAATAGCTAGTAAACCTGCCAAACTTATGAGCAATGTTGTAACTAACCATGGTTTAAGTTGCTTTCCCTTGTAGGCTTTGAATGTATCGAATGCCCACCAAATTGCGAGCACGTACATAAAGTAATAGAGAACCTGTGGGTGATTTGCTCGTGCTTCGAGCGTAAGGGCTAAGGCAAAAACAAAGAAGCCAAGGAGCTTTCTCTTTGAAGTGGTAAGTAATAAATACCCAACCAACACCCATGGAATAAAGGCGTATGAATGAAATTTAGTGACATGCCCCGCCTCAATAATAACTGGAATATAAGTGGTGAAGGCAATGAAAACGGCCCCAGTTGCAGCGGGTATAGGCTTCACGTTTAGCAACACAAAAAATAAATAAGCTCCGCCTAGTAAAACCCAGAAATAATTAACGGGGTAAAGGAAAGATAAAATATTGCGGAATAGGTTATCAATATTTGGGACCGCCCTTGGCTTTGTAATAACATAAGCGGGCATTCCCGAAAACATATTGGGAGCCCAAATTGCTTCTTTATCGGGGTGGGCAATCTGATAATCCTTAACGGATTTAACAGCAGCGGAATATTGCACCGTATCGGAACCGAGTATTTGTTTCCCCCCGAATGTAGTGCCTGCAAACATAAAAAATGGCACAATTAGCAGTAAAAAAAGAGCAATAAAATGCTGTTTTTTGAGTGGAATTGAATCTAGAAAGCTTGGTGAATTAGAGCTTGGTATATTAGGCATAGATTATTCTATTACTTTAGGCACACGGAAGTAATCAGAGTCGGCATCGGGTGCATTTTTAAGAGCTTCGTCGTGTGGTAGTGGCTCTAAAGCTACATCTTTTCTAAAACGGCTATCAAGTTCAATCACATGCTCTAAAGGCTCAACTCCGTCAGTATCAACCTCACTAAGCATTTTCATATACTCTAAAATTTTATTCATATCGCCAGTAAAAGAAACTGCTTCACTTTCTGTGAGCTGTAATTTTGCAAGGTTGGCGATGTACTTAACATCATTTTTAGAAACAGACATACTATATAATAATTCAAAAGTTAATTAGAAGGATACAAGTTAAGAAAGATTGATACAAAGATTAATCTCAATTCAGAACAAAACCCAAATGTTAGAGAATATTTAAAGTAAGTTTAAAATGGGAAATTATATAAATAATGTTCATTTTATCTACAACAATATAGAGTATGATTAAAAAGAAAATAACCATTATTAACCCATCAGGCCTACACGCGAGACCTTCTGCTGCGTTGGTTAAAGCTGCCAGCAAATTCAAGTCTAGCTTTTATATACATTTATATGGCTATAGAGTAAATGGCAAAAGTATTCTTGGGGTAATGACCTTGGCCGCAGAATACGGGGCTGAGCTAGAGTTTGAATTTGATGGCGAAGATGAGGAAGAAGCCATGGCTACTATTACAGCCCTAGTCGCAGACAAATTTGGCATGCACGATGAGTAATAATGAAGGTGCATTGGTAGAAAAGGTTGTACACGGAACCCCAGTAAGCTCAGGTATTGCGATAGGAAATGTGCAGGTGTTCGATAAAGTTAAGCGCCACGTACTGCCTAAATCAATTTTAAATACCCAAATTCCTCTACATAAAGAAAATTTTAAAAATGCACGTCAACTCTTAATTCAAGAACTAGACGAGATGCTAGTGCATTTAGATAAAACCTCTGCAGAGATTATAGAAAGCCAAAAGCACATTGTATTAGACCCTGAAATTGAACGAATGGTACATAAAACCATTGAGGTTGATTTGCAAGGAGTAGATTACGCGGTTTATTCTACCTACAGCATTTATATAGAGAAATTAAAGGAAAGTGGCTCAGAACTATTCCAGCAACGAATTGTTGATTTAGAAAATTTAAGAGATCGCTTTGTAGATTTAGTTTGTGAAGACGACAATAGCATAGAAGCACGTAAAGGTGCAATTGTTATTGCTAAAGAATTAAGCCCAACCGAACTTGTACAGTTACACGAAAATGGTATTGCGGGCTTGGTCTTAGAGAAAGGAGGGCTAACTTCACATGCGGCATTAATAGCCCGAGCCTTGGGTATTCCTTGCATAGTAAATGCAAAAAATGCGACACTTAAAGCGAAAAACGGTAAAGCTATTTTAGATGGCGTTGACGGACGGTTGATATTAAAGCCGAGCAAAGAACTTGTTACCGAATATAAACTAAAGCATAAAAACACATCTCAAAGAAGAAAACAACTTCAAAAAAGTATAACTGGGTTATCGAGAACAAAATCTGGAACTAACTTTACCTTATCAGCAAACTTAGAATTTTTACCTGAAATTGACCAAGTAAATTTTTTTGGCATATCAGATATTGGTTTGCTGAGAACAGAGTGGCTTTTGCTTAGCGGCAAGGCTTCCGAGAAAGAACAAGCCGCTTTTTATGAGCAGATTCTAGAAGGAATAAAAGGAACGGTAGTTGTTCGTCTTTTCGATGTTGGAGGAGATAAATTAGGTGAAAAAAAAGGGGAAGAAGCGAATCCCTTTTTGGGCTGGAGAGGTATTAGAAGACTACTTGACGAACAGGATGTGCTTAGGAGCCAACTTAAGGCATTGTTTAAAACAGCAGGCAAATACCCTGGGCGGCTGAAGATCTTAGTTCCCATGATTTCTGTTGAAGAAGAAGTCATTGAAGTAAAAAAGGTTATTGAAGAAGTTAAAAATGAGCTTACAGAGGTAGGGATAAAAATTGACAGCAATGTACCACTCGGTTTAATGATTGAAGTGCCAAGTGCAGCACTTATAGCCAATAAGCTTGCTAAACATGTAGAGTTTTTTAGCATTGGAACTAACGACTTAGCTCAGTACACTCTTGCTGTTGATAGAGGGAATTCGAAAATAAGTGCTTTATTCCAACACCACCACCCTGCGGTTTGGTACTTGATAAAACTTGTTGTAAAAGCTGCACAGGCAAATAAAATAGAAGTTTCTGTTTGTGGGGAGCTTGCTGGAGATACATTGGGCGCCTGCGGTCTATTTGGATTAGGGATAAGAGACTTAAGTATGAGTCCATCATCTATTACAAAAGTAAAAGAAGAGCTTATCGCTCACACCGATTCAGAATTTGAAAACCTCGCTGATGAGATCTTATCAGCCTCTAATTCAGAGCAAATCATCAGTTACTTTAGCAATTGGAAAGCCCACTAATCTAGTTTTTCTCCTCAATAGTGGCGCTTATTAAATACAGTCGATTATAAAGCTTACCAAAATTACTAAGCAAGAGAAGCGGTTCCAAGTTTAGGTATTTAAGGGAAATCCATAACTTTCTAGTTAAGCTAGATAAGTCATTGTTTTATGAAATATTAATACATTCAATTTGGAAATAATTTTTAAAATAATGCGTATCTTTACTTCTAACCCTTAATGATTGAGATGTTATGATTAAAAGAGAGTATACTCCAAAACGAACTGTATGTAAGGTTACTTTTACGGTACCTAAAAATTGGGCAGAAGAAAGTATTGCCATTGCAGGCGATTTTAATAATTGGGATACTGCCACAGATATGCTAGAAGTGAAAAAAGATGTATGGCAAATTCAATTGCGTTTAAAGCCTAATACTTCTTATACATTTAAATATTTTATAGATGGTGAGCGGTGGGAAAATGACGAAGCTGCCGATGAGTATGTTGCTAATAATTTTGGCACAGAAGATTCTGTAATTCACATAAAGAGCTAACTCAGCGCTTTTGTTCAATCAGCAACTTTATCAACAGTACTTAGCTACTTCATGGCTAGGGCATAGCTTTTTATTTTTGGAGGAAATTAACTCCACGAATTCTTACGCTAAAACTATGCCGGCACCTTTAGTAACAGAAGGCTCACTTATAGTAGCCGAAGTTCAGGCAGCAGGACGGGGGCAGCATCAAAAAAAATGGGAAGGGCAATCGGGCAAAAACCTCACCTTTAGCCTAATATTTCAGCCTAATAATGCCGAAAGGCTCACCATCTTAACCTTTGCATGTGCCTTTGCTGTATGTGAGGTAGTTCAAAAATACGCCCAAGATGAATTAGTTCAGCTAAAATGGCCAAATGATGTATTGGTAAATGATAAAAAAGTAGCAGGGATACTTACAGAAACGGTATTTAATGGCAATAATCTTGAACGAGTTGTAGTTGGAATTGGCCTCAATGTAAATCAAATGAACTTTGAGGGTGAATTAGATCAGAAAGCTACGTCAATAGCTCATCACACAAAAGAAGAGTTAATTCGCGAAAAACTACTTGCAGAAATATTATCGCGCATGGAATATAATTATCAGCGTTGGCTACAGCATGATGTTGAATTCATTAAAAAAGTAAACTCTAAAATGGTGGGTTATGGCGATTGGGTTACCCTAATGGTTGAAGGGGAACTATTACCCGGTAAATATAAGTTTTTAGGGATGAATGAGTTTGGAGCCCTTCAGGTGCTGAATAAAGACTACGAAGTAAAAGTATTTTCCTATGAGCAAGTGCGAGTCAACGTTGGTTGAAGTATGGCGTAAAAATCTAGATAAAGCACAGTTAACGCCACAAAGCAAGGTGATTGTAGGAGTAAGTGGTGGTGCGGACTCAATGGCCCTTCTATATTTAGTGCACTCCCTAAAACTCGATGCGCTTATTGTTCATATTAATTATGGCAAAAGAGGAGAGGAATCGGATAAAGACCAGGAGCTTGTTGAGGGAATGTCTTTTGAATGGGGATTTGAATGTGTATCCCTTTCTTTAGAAATGGAAGAGGGTGCAAAGCGCAATTTCCAAGATTGGGCACGAACAGAACGCTACAGAATATTTCGAGAGTTAAAAGAGGTGAATGATGCAGCAGCAATTCTGGTAGCGCACCATCAAGACGATCAGGTTGAAACTATTCTACATCGCCTTTTTAGGGGAAGTGGTGTTGTTGCATGGCAAGGGATGAAGGTTTGGGATGGAGAGTTATTACGGCCATTTTTAAACTCAACCAAGCAAGAAATTTTAGATTATTGTGCACAGCATTGCATTCCTTTTAGGATAGACGCTTCAAATTTAGAATCAGATTATGCCCGTAATTTTATACGGAATAATTTTGGTCCAAAACTCACTCAATTTTTTCCCGGCTGGGAAACTAACATCCTTGCACTACCAAAGCGGGCACAGATTACAGAGCAGGCTATAGAGGCACTTTTGGGCCCTATTTCTAATGAAGATTCATTGGAATTGGAGCTCCTCCTCACTTACCCTATCGAGTTGCAGCTAGCACTACTTAAGCTTTTTGTAGAAAGACGCCACACTTCAATTTCAAAAGGCCAACTTGAAGAACTACTTAATCTAACTACACTAGAAGTTGGTAAACGAGTTATTTTAGATGATAATTTAAGTGTAATCAAAGAGAGAGAGCAACTTGTACTTAGTACACAGAGTTCACATTCTGGCACTCAACTTTTGTTAGATAAAAGCGATTTAAATACACCATTTAAGTTGAAAAGGCATACCTTTAAAATTGAAACAATAGATCCAGGAAATGTTGGGCTCCGAATGGATGCCCAAACCATGGAGTGGCCTATTACCATCAGGAATTGGGAAAATGGTGATAAAATCAAGCCTTTCGGAATGGAAGGAACCCAGAAAATTTCAGATCATTTAACAAATTTGAAGGTTTCATCCATAAATAAAGAAAAAACCTTGGTATTATGCGCTTCAGATGGTAACATTTACGCTATTATTTTCCCTGAAAATATTGATTATAATAGAATCGGCACTATTTCAGAAAATGTGAGGTGTACCCCTCAAACAAAAGAATACTTTACTATAAATATTGAGCAATAGATTATGAGTTTTTTTTTACCAGAAAGTGTAGACTGCAACGGAGAGCGTTTTGTAGTATATATTACTAAACAGCAAATCGATGAGCGCATTGCACAATTGGGCAATAAATTAGATAAAGAGTTTAAAGATAAAAGGCCGATTTTTATTGGGGTACTTAACGGCGCGTTTATTTTTTTGGCAGATTTAATGCGTTATGTTTCAATACCTTGCGAGGTAGATTTTATGAAGCTAAGTAGCTACGGTGATGCTAAAGTTTCATCTGGAGAAGTTACGCAGCTAAAAGAAATTGATGCCGAACTTAAAGATAGACATGTTATTTTAGTTGAAGACATTATAGATACGGGGTTATCTATGAAGTATATGATAGAGCGCATGAAAAGTTATAAACCAGCTTCAGTGTCGGTAATAACGTTGCTTCATAAAAAAGAAGCTACCCTACATAATGTGCAAATTGATTATGTTGGCTTTGAAATACCTACAAAATTTGTGCTCGGCTATGGGTTAGATTATGCACAAGAAGGGCGGAATTTAGCGCAGATTTATGCGCTTGATGAAGGGGAGTAAGAATACTAAACAATTAAACTGGTTTGGGTTTTTGAGCTATATTAAAAATTGGTTTTATATAGGGGCAATACTACTGCTAATAACTACTAAAGATAGTTATGGTTACCAGTCATCGATTGTGCATGGACTAGATTCCCTAACAGCAAAATCTTGGACGCTAGAGGATGGGCTTCCTGTAAATGCTATAAACGAAATTGTACAAGATGAAGAGGGCTACCTCTGGATAACAACCTATGATGGGCTAGTTAGGTTTGATGGGCTGAATTTTAAAACCTACAATTTTTCAAATACGCCCGAATTGCGCCAGAATAGAACTACTCAAATCTATGTTCAGCCTGGAGTTGGACTTTGGGTTGCTTTAGAAAATGGCGGAGTAGTATTAAAAAAAGGGAACACCTTTAAATATTTTGGATTAGAAGAGGGCTTTTCAAACTCAGACATCACCAAAATATACGAAGACCATAAAAAGCGAGTTTTATTTGTTACGCTTGATGGTATTCATATCTACGAGAATAACAAGTTTCGGAAATTCTATGAGGGAGATAATCATACCCAAAACCAAATAGTTAGTGAGTTTCACGACCCTATTGACGGTAGCTTATGGCTAGCAACCAATGGTGGACTCATGCACATTGTAGATAATAAGGCAGTACTCATCAATTACCGTAGCCCACCAAAAGATAAGAAGGTGTATACCGTAACTAGAGACGAGTCAGGACTGCTTATTGTAGGTACAAATAATGGAGTGTATGAGCTACAAGAAAATGTACTAATTCCTTCAACCTCCTATCTAAAATTCAGTAATCATGTAGTAAGAGATATTCATGTAGATGAATACTCAACTCTAATTAATACTGATGAAGGTTTATTTCTTAAAACTGAAACTAACTACATTAGTCTACTTGAGAGGTATGAACCCAAAGATGTTTTTATACAAAAATTTTATAGAGATAGCCATGGTGTTCTTTGGATGATAGATAACCGAGGAGATTTATTCACTCTTCAAGGGAATGAGTTTAAAAACTATACAGAAAATAGTCGTATTGAAGGCCTTTTGCTACGTAGCATTTTTGAAGATAGAGAGCGGAATTTATGGATAGCAACTCTACAACATGGCCTAATTAGATTAAAAAAATCAAAAGCAAAAGTTCTTGGCGCTAATGAAGGGCTTTCGGGCGACAATATATTAGCATTAAAGGAAGATAGTAAAGGACGCTATTGGGTGGGAACACGAGGCGATGGGCTTAATATTATTGATGGGAATAAAATTACACCTATAAAAATAAAAGATGGCCTTGAGACAAATATTATTCATGCCATTGCTGAAGATAGTACGGGTAATATTTGGATTGGAAATGCTCAATTTGGTTTAGATAAATGGAGTAATGGAAAAATAACCCACTTTAATTTAGCCGGTGGTCTTGATGCGAATGACATCCGAGCACTCTACGTTAGTCGAGATAGTTCCATATGGGCAGGTACCTATGCCGGGCTAATTCGTTTTAATCATACATTCACTGATTTAAAAAGATATGATTTAAGCGATGGAATGGAAGGGGAGAAGATTAGATATATAACGGAAGATAAAGAGGGTAATATTTGGGCTGCAAGTATAGAAGGGGGCGTTAGCAAACTTAAAGATGGCGTATTTACCAACTATACAATGGCGGAAGGCCTGTCATCTAATAATGTTAGGTCATTATATATAGATGAGGACGAAACGGTATGGGTGGGTACCGAAAATAACGGGTTAAATAGAATTCAAAATGATGAAATTAAATATGTATCGGTACAAAATGGATTGCCCGATCATATAGTACACTGGATTTCTGAAGATGAATACGGCTTTCTTTGGTTACTATCTAATAAAGGGGTTACTAGAATAAATAAAAAAGACCTAAATGATTATATGGATGGTGCCACCAATAATTTTCAGCTAGCACATTTCGATAGATCTGAAGGCATGCGAAGCCCTGAAGGGAATGGTTCTTTCCAAGAAGCAGGAATAAAAACTAGAGATGGTAAGTTTTGGTTTGCAACTCAAGAAGGCGTGGCCATTTTTGATAGGCAAGATGTTAACGACAATCAATACTTCCCAACATTAGTTGTAGAGAATATTATGGCGAATGACTCGGTTTATGCAATAGACTCTACTAGAACTATTACCCTAGCAAAAGGAGTAGGTGTTTTTGAGATAAATTACCAAGCCATCACATTTATAAATCCCGATCAAATTAAACTCCGTTACAAGTTAAAAGGGCTTCAAAATAAATGGATAGAAACAAGGCAACGAAAGGTCATGTATTCAGATTTATCGCCTGGCAGTTATGAATTTATGTTTCAGGCTACGAATAGCGAGGGGGTGTGGTGCGATGAAATAGGCTCTGTTTATATACAAGTACAAGCTAGATTTTACCAAAAAGTGTGGTTCTATATTATTATTGCCATAATTGTGGTAGCTATTTTTTATATAACTATACGATTAAGTAATAGAATATTAATTTCTCGGCAAGCAAAAATGCAAGCTCTTATAGATAATCAAACGGAGCAAATTCGTCGGGAAAAGAATGCATTAGAGGTACAGAAAAAGGTAATTGAAGATCAAGCAACTCATCTAGAGGAAGCGAATAAAACCAAAGATAGATTTTTCTCAATTATAGCCCACGATTTACGAAACCCATTTCAAGCGATGATAGGCTATTCAGATATCCTCTATCATAGAATTGACGACATAGATAAAGACGAGCTTAAAGAAGGGATTCAGATAATTAGAGACTCTTCTAAAACCTTGCATAATTTAACTGAAAATCTGCTGAGTTGGGCCTCTTTGCAAACAGGGAAGGTTACTGCTGAACCTACTAAATTTGTTATAAACGAGATTATACTAGAGAATAGAGAACTCTTTTTGCAAGCATCTCAGCAGAAGGGAATTAAAATTATTGTAGATGCTAAAGAGGAGATACAGGTTTATGCAGATCAAAATATGACTCATACCATCATAAGAAATGTGCTTTCCAATGCAATTAAATTCACCAATAAATTAGGTGAAGTGCAAATTAAAGCAGAGAAATATAATGGCATGTGCTCAATTAGTATAACTGATAATGGTGTTGGAATGAACTCAAAATCTATAGCAGGTATTTTAGATTTAGATTCAAATCTGTCTCGCCTTGGCACTGAAGATGAAACGGGCTCTGGCTTAGGTTTAATACTTTGTAATGAGATGGTACAAATGAATAACGGGAGTTTAAAAATAGAATCTGTTGAAGGTAAAGGAACCACTATTACCATATTATTACCAACAAAACCCTAAAATTACATTCTTTTTTAAAAGAATAAGCATATTTATTTTTTAAAGCGTTGATTAGGCTTGCTAACTAACGTATATTTGCGTCCTTCTGAACGGAGAGGTGGCTGAGTGGCTGAAAGCGCTCCCCTGCTAAGGGAGTTTATATGGAAACATGTAACGAGGGTTCGAATCCCTCCCTCTCCGCAAATACAATAAAATGAAGCCTTGTTACCTATATACAAGGCTTTTTTTTAATTTAGCAAATTATGTTTACTCTCTTTCCTGTTTATCTTTTGCCCGTACTAATATTTGTTTCACGTATTATGGATGTGAGTTTGGGTACTCTCCGTATTGTGATGGTATCGAGAGGGTATAAGTACAAAGCGGCCTTTCTAGGCTTTTTTGAGGTTCTAATTTGGGCTCTAGTTGTTTCTGAGCTCCTCGCTAATCTAGATAATTGGTTGAATTTTGTGGCCTATGCGGGTGGTTTTGCTACTGGCACTTTTGTAGGAATGTATATTGAAGACACTCTTAAAGTGGGTACTATCATTGTTAGAATTATTACCCAAGATAAAAAGAAAGAGCTTACCGAGGCACTAAAATCAGCGGGCTTTGCCATCACAAGTATTGATGGTCAAGGTGGCTTTGGTCCCGTAAACATCATTTTTACGGTGCTTAAAAGAAAACGTTGGAATGAAATGATTTCTATTATTGAAGCACATGATCCAAAGGCGTTCTACTCTTCAGAAGATGTGAAATATGCAACCTCTGCAGGTGGCCATTCCTCTGAATCAAAACTAAATAAAGAGAGATCATCGGTAAGCCGATTATTAGGTTTGAGAAAAGGGATTTGATCCTTTTAAGTACTTATCTATTCAATATAGGGAAAAGGTAATTCAGCCTTCCCCATACCCAATATACCTATTCTGGGGGATTCCAATATCAGTGGAAGTTCAATAATATAAATCTGAACCTTTAAACAGTTTAGATTTATGAAATTTCACGTAATCCTTTTATTTACATTACTATTTGGTGTATCAACAGTTAATGCACAGTGGCAACGAATTGAACAAGATGCTTACAGTACAGATATATTAAATGATTATACTAAATTCGCGCAAAAAGGAGATACCGTTTTTGCACCAGGAAGAGGGGGCATATTCTATACAGTAGATAATTGGAAAACTGTAAATGTGTATGAGGCAAATTTAGCTATAAGCCGTATAGCGATAATACGAAATCAAGTATATGTGGCAGCGGGTAAAGATCTATATAGGGTTGAGAATGGAGTATTAACTCTAGTAACCACACTTAGTTCGAACATAGACAATATAATAGATTTTAATGGTTCAGTAGTATTAACTACCTATAGTGGCATACATTTTGAGACGGAAAATGGCTATGAGTTAAATAACACCTACAAGGCTACTACTTTTTACGGCCATGGGTTAGTTGGAAATAAACTCATGTTTTTAGTTTACTCTGGTGGCCAGTTCAAATATTTCAATGCAACAGGTGGTACTAATTTATCAGGACTGGAATCATTTCCATCATCAATTGGTACAATTGACCAGTTTAAAACATTTGACGGTAGGGTATACACTCGAAATTCGTCGGGTAAAGTTCACTCTAGCGCTGATGGCTTGAACTGGACACCTGTTACAACAGGAAGCATAAACTCATATACAGGTATTTTTGTAGATATTGGAGAAGCTTTAATTTATGGAGTAGCCGCCAGTGGCAATTATGTGTATAAGGCAAAGGGAGATACCTCATTTAGTGAGTTCACTGTTGATGAGGAGCTAGGCACATTCAGTAAATTCCTATATAAATTAGGTGATGAAATCTTTTTGCTTAATGACGCAAAAAATATAGTGAGTTATAATACTAGCACTAAAGAGTGGGCTTTTATAAAGGCTGCACCGTATGATGGCGAATATTTCTATGTGGGGGAGAGTATGATGCTATCAAGTATGGGAGGAATTGAACTTTATAAGAGAGCTTTTGATGATACGTACTGGTCAAGAACGTTTAAATTTCATATTAGGGGAACAGCTTATACCATCAGAAACTTTGTGGAGCTACCAAGTGGACGTTTATTAGCACACGTTACAGGAGTAAACCATTTATACTACTCTGATGATAAAGGTGAAACATGGGAACATGGTCCTACAAAAGACACTTTCCAAGGATCAAAGTTTATTGCTAGAGGGGATACCATTTTTGCTGGCAATAATAGTTATTTATACATGAGTACCGATAACGCAGAAACGTGGACTGAAAAACTAAAAGATCTTAATAAGCTTAGAGCCACTAATGTTAAGTTTATTGGTGAGAATTCACTTTTAGTTGGTAACACAGTGTATTCATTATCAGATTTTAGTGTTGAATTGAAAATGACCGACGCCATTATTAATGATTATGAAAGGCATAATGGATTAGAGTATAAAGGAACAGGTAATAGCTTTTTAGGTAGAGAAATAGGGAGCACTACGTGGACCTCACTAATGGAGCGACTAGCTACTGAAGAGCGTCAAATAAGTATATTGGGGCTAGTTCCTTTTAAAGAAGTCATTATTGCTGTAACAACAGCTGGGATATATTACTCAGGTGATAATGGACAGACCTTTATGCGAAGTGGCCCAGAATTAAAAGGTGTCAAATCATAC
This sequence comes from Balneolaceae bacterium, assembly GCA_041656135.1. Lineage (GTDB taxonomy): Bacteria > Bacteroidota > Rhodothermia > Balneolales > Balneolaceae > Balneola. Next base: position 105,604 of record JBBAEC010000005.1, read on the forward strand.
TCTGTGAAAGATGAAACACTTTACATAAATGCACTAAACGTACTTGATCTGCCAACTAACGATTTAGCTAGGCCTAATGGTTTTTACACAGTGGATATGAATAACCTGAAGCCAATTCCACTTCTTGAAACCTTAGCAGAAAACGAGCAAGTACGTGTTGATACACTTATCGATTTGAAAGTGAACGCATCTATACAGCCACGAAATTATGATTTGTCTTTAATATTTGAATATGGGGAAGTTACTACGGGCGAGTTTGTGTTTACCCATTCAACAGCTCCTATAGTTTTCGCAGCCCAAGAAGAACCGTTTGAGGCAACTGGAACTATATCTCAATTAGATGCTTCGAAAATGTATAAATACCGTGCAGTTTTGATTTATAATGACACTTCTAAAGTAATTGGTAAAGAATTTTTTGTAAGCACGAAATCAAAAAGGCTTTGGATTCGTCTTGACCCAACCAACCTTGGCGGTGATTTTAAAGATGTATTGGTAACAAGCAGAGGTTCAATCATTGCATGGGGAGCAAGTGGCACCATTCGTTCAATTGATAACGGAAAAACTTGGAGAGAATTAGAAGCGGGGGAAGGTATTTATAGTATGATTCGTGCCGGGGGCAATCGCCTTATTGCAGGTACCTCCGCTAGAAAGTTTATGTACAGCACTACTGAGGGAATGAGTTGGACACCTACCAAGAGTATAAACCTACCGGGACTTTCTGATACAAATGGTAAAATTTCAGACATCACTTACGATGGTGAAAATTCAATCCTTTATGCACTTATTGGTGAGCATGAAGCTTCAATGAATAATTCGGTGTATTTAATAAAAAGTATAGACACTGGTAAGAATTGGACTACACTGCTTTCCTCACTGGTGCCTAACGGCGGCTTTATTCGAGATGTTCATGTAGACTCTTCAGGAACAATTTATGTAACAAGTGAGGGGCCTTCCGTAAATAAAAATATGCTTATTAAGTCCACTGACTTTGGGGCAACTTGGCAATCAGTTCTAACATCAGAAGGAAGTAATTCTAATGAAGCCCATGAAATGCTGCAGGTTGGCAGAGATACTCTTTTTGTAAACACAACCATGGGGCCATATTATTCTATTGATGGTGGGACAACATTCGGCTTCGCAACAGATAGTCTGGGAAATAAAATATCAAGTTTTGTTGCAGGCAATAAACACTCATTAAGTAAAAAACATGGTTTAGTAAGTGTAGCTAATTCTCTTTCACAATCCGAAATAGGTACAGTTCATATCAGTAATGTGCAAGACGACGCTCTAGAATTCGTAACCTCTAGAAATGTAAGTTACTTTGGTGATAAGAATGAAATAGATCTCCGAAATAACAATAAAATGATTGTCCGTAATGTATTTGTCTCAGATAATGACATGGTATTAATAGCCACAAATAATGGAGTGTGGAGATATATCGCAAGTTCAGATGCATTATTAGAGAATCCGAATCCACGAGACATTGCTATTTCAAATGAAGAAGAATTGGACAAGGCTCGAGCCTTCGCGTTATTTCAAAACTATCCAAATCCGTTTAATCCCACTACTAAAATTTCATTTCAGCTCCCAAATGCTACTGAAGTAACAGTAAAAGTGTATGACATAACAGGGCGGGAAGTGGCTACATTACTTTCTAGCCAAAAATTTACAGCCGGTGATCACGCAGTAAGCTTCGATGCATCAAATCTTTCGTCAGGGGTATATTTATATAAAATATCAGCTGGTAAGAACAGCCAAGTTCGAAAGATGACCCTGATAAAATAGGCGTCTACGCAGTTATGCTAAATATGTAAAGGGCATTGTTTTGTTGTAGTAAAAAGGCTTGGGAGTTTGTAGCTCCCAAGCCTTTTCTAATTTGATGTGATGTCTAAATACTGATTTGGTAGAATCACAAAAGTGTGGATTTTTTATCTTGATTTACGTGATGTAACATGAACTGTAAATAAGGTATGTAGTACAGGAACCAGACATTTGTAATGAGGGGGAAAAGTCTATACGGTTCTAGTAATATTAAATACATTCATCATTTTATCGAAATCTCTCACTATGAAGTAGGGTTTATTTAACGAGGTAAACAGATTAAATATAGGCATCGGTGGGTAGGGTTATTTTATAAAAAATGCGTACGAATCCACCGAAATTTCAGCAGAATTCATTTTAGAGGCACATTTTCGAGATTTCCTTTGCTTCCAAAGACTCTTTGCACACTTTTTGGATAGTGCCGTTTTAAATAAAACACGTAAGAATTAATCATAGTTGTATTTACTTAATCAGCATTAGTTTTTTAGTATCTACAAAATCCCCAGCCTGAATGCGGTAAATATAGAAACCACTAGAAAAACCAGAGGCATCTAAAGTGATAGTATGCCAACCCGCAGACTTCTTTTCATTAACCAAGGTTATCACTTCTTGGCCAAGCATGTTATATACCACTAATCTAACATCTACAGCTTCTTTAATACCGTAGCGTATTTGTGTAGTTGGGTTAAATGGATTTGGATAGTTTTGTTGAAGAGTGAACTCAACGGGGATGTTTTTACTTTCAGTAGAAACTGCGGTAGAAATTGAGAAACTCCAAATAGAGCTCCAATCACTTTCACCACCACTGTTTATAGCTTTTGCTCGCCAATAGTAGACGGTAGTAAATGCTAGCGAATCGGTTAATGTGAATGTAGTATCTGTAATTAAGGAATTATCGAAAACTAAATCCGAAAAACTATTTTGCTCAGCGACCTGTAGTTGATAGTGTTCAGTATTAGCACTTTTTTTCCAAAGGAAAGTTGGGTTAACGGTTGTGCCGTCATCATTTTCTGCAGGATCAAGAAGCATAGGACTTATGGGGGTCCATTCACTAAGTGGCAGGGCACGCCAGATTCCCATCGTTTTCCGCATCCAGTCATAATCTGCTACAAACCAAGGCCTATCGTTTACAATGCCAATTTTCCCCTCCGGCAAAACCATCTCTTCTCCAGATGCTTTATAAGTACCGCTTGTAGTGCCATCTGTAAAAAAAAGTTGGTTACTACTTGTAAACCAAGCACCCTCCTGCACTGAAGATGGATATGCTTCTGTAGCATTTTTCTTGAAAGTATTACCATCAACTTTAATAATTTCAATTGAAGATGAGCTGGCTTCAGCGCCAAAGAAAATATTGTCACCTGTTTGGTCATGCTGGGCTACAAAAAGAATTCGATTTCCTGCTGCAGCTATTGGGTTATTGCTAGCATTATGATTATCAACGCCACTACCTAACAAGCTAGTATTTCAAACTTGCTTAGTGCCTGAAATGGTGCCATCAGAAATATATAATCGACTATCATGGCTAAAGTCACCTCTAGAATAGTTTAATTCATCATCCCAATAGTTAGAAAAATAGTAAACCTTATCATTAACTACAGTGAGGTTGCGTACAGAGCGATGTTGCTTTGCTTCTTTACTGGGGTCAAATAAACGAGAAGCTGTTGTTCCATTAAAAACCCAAAGAGCCGACCCTTTTCCATCATTGCCATTAAAGTAGATTAAATCATTTGCTTCAGTAAGATCAGAAATATCTCTGTTGTATTCTGTGCTATCTGTTGGCATCTGCCACACTCGATTAACATTCCCTTGTTTATCAATTTTTGTTAGGTAGCGTTTTTTTGCATCACTTTCTCCAACATATAAGTTATTACCTATGGTAGCTAAACTTCTTGATATTGTGGCAGAACCTGGGGAAGCATTAAGTTCTGTAATTTTCTGCAACTCCGTCCCATCTTTATTAACTAAAAAAATACGATCTCCCTCATCTTTTACAGCAGCTAAAAATACTATACGATCTCCAACCGCTCTCATAGAGCGTAAAGTGCTGTATCCAGACTTTGTGGGACCTGCTACCTCATAAGTACCTTCTTGGGTTCCATCAGTAGCCCAGATATGGTGCTTATTATTAATTTCTACCGTAAAAAACAGCTTATCACCTAGTACAACGGAACGATTTCCAAATGAAGTGTAATGGGGGTTTTCAAGCATAATTCTACCCCATTCTGGAAACGAGATTTTAACAGTACCCTCTATACTACCATCGCTAACCCACAAATAATAGGAGAATACAGTTTGCTTGAAAGCGGCTTTCCCATTAAAATCGACTATTTCACCTGGATAGTGGTTATAGGGCGCATTGGAAACATGGAAAAAGGAAGGTGGTACAACTTCAAAGGCGTGGTATTTTTCAGGAGATTGAGCAATACTAAGTTGAGGCAGCGCAAAGAGGGCTGCTAATACTAAAAGAATTGATCTTTCTAGAAAAGGGAAACTATATATAGCTATTAAAAAATATACAAATGGACGCATAATAATGCACTTAGGCTATTTTTAATGAATGAATTATTATGACATCATAAAAAATAATATCCGTATATTCAAGTTTATATTGTATTTAGCTTTTACTAATAATATAAATACACGCTTCAGCGGTTTAAGTTTTGTAATAATTGAACGTCAATTCTGCCTACATCCCACAGAATTGAGAAAACTAGAAAACAAAAAAAGGCACGAGTAGTTAAACTCGTGCTTTAAAATTAACAGTTATTAAAATCTAGATTTAGAATCCATTCAGGTATTTAAAGAACTCACTATTTGTTGAAATAATTAGTGAAGTTTCAGAATCCATGGTATTAGCATAGGTATCCATACTTTTCGAGAACGAGTAGAGTTCTCTAGCTTGTCTACTTTTGTTGTAGGCTGCGTTATAAATTGAAGCAGCTTTAGCATCAGCTCTACCTCTAATAGACTCGGCCTCTCTAAAAGCTTCAGACTGAATTCTCTTTAGCTCACGATCTTTCTCACCATTAATACGTGAGGCTTCACCTTGCCCCTCTGAACGGAATTTATCGGCAATTCTATTTCTTTCAGAAATCATACGATCGTATACGGTTCGGCGTACTTCCTCTGCATAGTTAATGCGTTTAAATCTGAAATCTAATATGATAATTCCTAAATCAGTAGTTCTTTCATTAGCTAGGTCTTGCACCTCTTCCTGAATTTTTGCCCTACCTGTTTTAATAATCTGCAGGGAGTCATTTTCAATCTCAGAGATAATACCATCTTTGACGGGCTCGCGGTTGGTAGTTCTAATTAGTTCTACTAAATCGTGCGATGCGATGGCATTTCTAGTTTCGCCGTCTAAAATATCAGCAATACGCGATAGTGCGCCACGCTCATTTCCTAAACGCTCGTAATATTTTAGAGGGTCGGTAATTTGCCATCTAGCATACGTGTCTACATGTATAAATACTTTATCTTTTGTTGGTACCTGATTAGGTTTACCGTCCCATTCTAGGTAACGCTTCTCAAAATAGTTGGCAACTTCAATAAATGGAGTTTTAAATTTTAAGCCAGGTTCTGTTATTGCGTTGCCCTGTGGGTCGCCAAAGCGTGTAATTATAACTTGTTCTTTCTCATTCACTATATAAAGTGCATCCCAAACAACAATAAAAATAATCCCCAATATTACTAATAGTCCTATTCCTTTTTTATTCTTCATCATATCCCTATTAATTGTTTTGGTTGGTTACTTTAGCGCCGCTCATTTGCATTTGTAATAGGGGTATAACACTGTTCCCTTTTTCATCTGTAATGATTTTTGTGCCTAGCTTGGGAAGAATATCTCCCATGGTTTCCAAGAAAATTCTAGTTTTAGTTACTTCAGGTGCCTTTATATATTCAGCATATAAATCGTTGAATTTTGAGACCTCACCTTCGGCTCTATTTATTCTGTCTAAAGAGTAACCCTCTGCCTGCTGAATTGTCTCTTGGGCTTCACCAGTAGCTCTAGGTATAACGCGGTTGTAATCGGCGCGTGCTTGGTTGATTAATGTTTCTCGTTGCTGCTGCGACTCGTTTACGCCATTAAATGAAGGCTTAACTGGCTCGGGAGGATTCGCATCCTGCAGAACAACTTGTTCAATTTTAATTCCCATTTCATATTCGTCGCACATTGCCTGAATAATAACCTCAACTCGGCTAGCTACTTCTGCACGGCCTACAGTTAATACCTCGTTCACTGTTCTATCGCCCACAACTTGGCGCATAGCAGCCTCCGATATATCTCGTAGTGTTACATCAGCATTGCGCACTTTAAATAAATAATTATATGGATTATTCACCCTATACTGTACAACCCATTCAATGTCACTAAGGTTTAAATCGCCTGTTAGCATAAGTGATTCATCACTAAAGCGGGATTTTCTTGAAGCAATGTTACCGCTCGAATTTGTTGTTCGGTAACCAAACTCCTGCTTAAGTTGTCGTTGTACGGGTACAAATTGAACTTGATCAATAAAAGGGATTTTAAAGTTAAGTCCTGGGTTTTCTTCCCCAATATATTTACCAAAGCGAGTTATTACGCCAACCTCTTCGGTGTTCACGGTAAAAACTGATTGATAAGCTACAATTACTACTAATAGAACTGCAATTATCCCGCGAATATTTTTTGTTATTTTCTCAAATTCTGGCGGAACCTCGAATGAGAAATTTTGATCTTGAGCCATGTTATAAATATTAAATTTTTAAAAAGGATAATTCCTCTTTAATGGTTGATCTTTATAAACCTACTACACTTTGCAGGGTTTATAACTGATTGATTACAAGTATTTGTAATCCTTTTTGAGCCTTGCACGTTTGAATATGCAGAAAGGTTTTTAGTATTAATACGTTCCATTAGTACCCGAGCATCGTTAAACAAAAAAATACAGCTTAAGCGAGCTAAATACGTATAAACATTGCTGTAATATAACAATTCAAAGTCAGCTTTTTATACCTTAAATATTGAAAGTGCTACACTCTTAACTTCTGTTGAGGTTAGAGGCAAAGCGGCATTATTTTAGAATCGAATTGCGGAGAGTATTTTACAGAAATATATATATATATATATATATATATATATATATATATATCTAGTTTTGGCGATGGGAGATTTGAGGCAACCATCCCAAACAAGTTTCTAAACTTTATGTAACTTCTAGGTTCTTTATCAAACATAGCACATATTTTTTTATGCTCTTTCGATTATCTACCTATTTTGTTTCCATTGTAAGCCTTGTACTTCTTTTAAGCGCACATCCAATTCAGGCACAAAGTACCAACAAGTTGCCGAATCCACGTAAAGCTGTTCATACCTTTTCTTACTGGCAACAAAAAGGGCACCAAGATTTTGAAAAAGCAGCTCTCCCAATGAAGTTGGCAAATAAAACACTTGCGGGTAGAATAGAGTTATCAAAAAATTTGATGAGGATTTTGGATGCACATGGGCTCATAATAGATTACTCCATAATTCCTGACGCGCCCGATTATGTCGATTCATTATCTGAAATGTCGCATTACGTGCTTTTTAATAAGCTACCAGATGTTTTTTTAGTGAGAAAGGATAATGAATGGGTTTTTTCGGAAACTACTATAGAGCAGATTCCAATTTTATATAATGCTACCTTTTCAAGTTTTATAGAATCTATTATAGACAGGCTACCACAATGGGCAAAACAAAAGTGGCTTGGTATTGCTTTATGGCAACATATTGCTGTTTTTTCTTGGATTTTAATTGGGCTACTGCTACGTAAAGTCTTTGAATTTATTTTAAATAATTTTATTCGCCGCTTTACAAAACGTACTAAATTCAAATGGGATGAAGACCTTTTAGATGGAGTTGAGAAGCCCATCGGATTTATCTTTTTAATTGGCTTTTATTTCTCTAGCTATACAAATTTGCAATTCTCTGTTACAACCAATCACATACTATCTACGGTATTAGAGGTTACAGTTTCTATCGGCTTTGTATGGTTATTTTATAATCTGTCGGAGGTATTTACAAAGTACCTATCGAAAGTAACTAGTAAAACAGATCCATCACTCGACGATCAACTCATTCCTTTAATACGAAAAACCCTACGCTTTTTTGTGATATTTATGGGAGTTGTTGTCATAATGCAGAATAATGGCTACAACGTGGCTTCACTTATTGCGGGCTTAGGAATTGGTGGTTTAGCGGTAGCCTTAGCTGCTCGCGAAACCCTTGCAAATTTCTTTGGCTCTGTAACCATCTTTTTAGACAAACCATTTAAAGTAGGCGACTGGATTAAAGTAGGGGATGTAGAAGGAACTGTTGTGGAGGTTGGATTTCGTTCAACTCGAATACGAACATTCTACACGTCGTTAATAACAGTACCAAACTCTAAATTAGCCGATACCGAAATTGACAATTTAGGCCTTAGAGAGTATAGAAGATTTATAACTCACTTTGAACTGAAGCTAAATACCCCGCCAGAAAAACTAGTAGCTTTTGTAGAGGGTGTTAAAGGAATTATAAAATCGAACAAGCATTTCCGCCAAGATTATTACGAAATACACCTTAATGAAATTGGGCAGCATTCTTTGCGTATACTAGTGTACGCATTCTTTAAAGTGCCAGATTATACTGCTGAGCTAACACAGCGCCATAACTTTCTTATTGAGGTTTTAAGATTAGCTAAAGCGGTAGGAGTGGAGTTTACTTACCCAACTCAAACTCTACATCTTGTGAGCTCAAATAAAGATGAAACCGAGACCGAAGTGAAAGAATTAACCGAAGAGGAGTTGGTTGCGCGAATTTTTGATTTTGGGCCGGGTGGCAAAGAAGGGAAACCAGATGGTTTTAAAATATATAAAGATGGCAAAGAAGTGAATTTCGGAAGCGATTCCTAATGGATAGGTACAGTTTGGATTAGATAAGAGGGGATGATGTTTTTGTTTTCACTCAAACATTGCAAGCGTTGGATGATTTGTTGACAAATCTTCTAACTCCTCAATCTCTCATTTCCTCAATTCCTTAGTCCCCAATTCCCTAATCCCTATTAACCAATAACTAATTCAAAGACATAAAAAAACCTGATACATTAAAATGCATCAGGTTTTAAAAAGATGTTGATTACACTAAGGCAATCTTATTTTTTATCTGATTCTTTAGCAAAAGCTTCAAAAACCATTTTTAAATCGTCTGCCACATCTTGGCTCGATCTACCTTCAATACGATGGCGAGGTATAAGTGCTTTAATTTTACCATCAACAAAGTATGCAAATGCGGGCGAGGATGGTGGGTAATCGCTAAAGAAAGAGCGAGCGTGCGCTGTTGCTTCTTTATCTTGGCCAGCAAAAACAGTAACCATATGATTTGGTTTCGCAGCCGATTGCTCTAGTGCTATGCCTAAACCTGGGCGCGCGTTACCAGCAGCGCAACCACAAACCGAGTTGATTGCCAAAAGCATAGTGCCTTCGTACTCGTTCATTGCACGATCTACATCTTCTACTGTCTTTAATTCTTCTACACCAAATTGCGTGAGTTCTTCTCGCATCCAACTAGTGTCAGGACCTACTCCAAAGCCAAATTGCATGACATACTCCTATATTATTTTCTCTAAATTTAAAAACTAATCTATTAAAATACTCAAATAGAAACCGTATAGAATATAATGCGATTAATACTATTTAGTGTAGCATTAATCGCATTTTAAATATTCTTTAGGGTGTTACTTTGCTGCTTTGTAAAGTTCAGCAACCTTGTCCCAATTAACAACATTCCAGAATGCGCTAATGTAATCTGGACGTCTATTTTGGTAGTTTAGGTAATAAGCATGCTCCCAAACATCAAGGCCAAGAATTGGTGTTAAGCCATCCATGATTGGGCTGTCTTGGTTTGCTGTTGAGTGAACTTTAAGATTTCCTGAGCTATCTACCGATAACCAAGCCCAACCTGAACCAAAACGAGTTGCTGCTGCTTTAGCGAACTCTTCTTTAAAAGCATCAAAGCTTTTAAAAGTAGAATTGATTGCATCAGCTAGTTCGCCAGTTGGGTTGCCACCACCTTTAGGAGATAGGATTGTCCAAAATAATGAGTGGTTAGCATAGCCACCGCCATTATTAATTACAGCTTGTTTTTTGTCTTCTGGTACTTCATTAATACGGCTTAGCACTTCTTCAATTTCTAAGTCTGCAAATGCATGACCTTCGAGTGCAGCGTTAACATTGTTTGTATATCCTTGGTGATGCTTAGTATGGTGAATTTCCATTGTTCTTGCATCAAAATTAGGCTCCAACGCATCGTATGCGTATGGAAGTTTTGGTAATGAATAAGCCATTTTATCCTCTTAATTAATTTATATTTACTAACCCGACATCAACAAATAAACGATATCGTTTTATAGGTCTATAATCTAAGCATTGAATATGTAAAAATCGTTCCAAATCTATCTAAAGAATCTATCTTTGCAATATGTTAACACTATGATGAATCGAAATCTGTATTAGGGTAAAAAATAAAGTATATTTGGGGCTCACTCTTTCACATTATTGATTTATGAAATACGATTACGACGTTATTATTTTAGGCAGCGGTCCTGCTGGTTTCTCTTGCGCAATGCAAAGCTCAAAATTTGATAAAAAAGCCCTTATAATTGAGGCAGACGATGACCACTTGGGTGGTTCTTGGATAAATGCTGGTACTATACCAAGTAAAGCGCTTCGCGAAACAGCTCGCATTATACAGCGCTATCAAAATCAGTTTCCAGATAAAGCAAAAGTGAAGCCATACGTAAATTATGAGATGGATGATTTGCTTACCTATAAGAACCATATTCTTGCAGGTAAAAACAGAAAGTTAGAAGTTGACCTCAAGAAAAATGAAATTGATACCTTCCACGGTTTTGCATCTATAATTGATAAAAACACCGTTGAAGCAACTACAAAAGATGGCACCAAAAAAACATTTACAGCAGAGCATATTTTGCTTGCTACAGGTAGCTACCCGAAACCGCCAGTAGGTTTTGAGGTAGATCACGATAAAGTAATAGATTATTCCTCTATTCTTAGTTTAAGCCATATTCCACGTAGATTAGTTATAATTGGAAGCGGAGTTAATGCCTTAGAGTACGCCACCGTTTTTGCTAGCTTAGGCACACGCGTAACTATATTAAATGAAACCGAGACTTTTTTACCTTGGTTAGATCATGAGATAACCGAGCAATTACAACTTGTATTAGAAGAAAAGAAAATAGAAGTTCTAAAGAAGGTTAAAGATATTTCTATTAAAGAAAATTCGCTGCGTAATACCACAGAAGTACATTATTCATTTAAAGATGATGTTGAAAAAGGACGTGAGTATGTGCTAGAAATTGAACACGCTCTTTATTTGGGAGCAAAAGTTCCAAACACAAATAACCTTGGTCTTAAAAATGTTGGTATTGATTTAGATAAAGAGGCTTTTATTCCTGTTGATAAGGATATGAGAACCTCAGTGCCAAATATTTATGCCGCTGGCGATATCATCGGGTTTCCAAGATTAGCGTCTGTATCATTTTCGCAGGGTAGAATTGCTGCTTGCAGAATGTTTGGTATTAATTCTGAAGATTTACCAGAGCTTATTCCTTTTGGAATCTACTCCATACCAGAGATTTCAAATATTGGGCTAACCGAAAAGGAAGCTATTGCCAAAGGCTTAGATGTTACAGTTGGGCGTACTTACTATAAAAATATTACTCAAGGTGATATTAGTAATCAGCAAACCGGCCTGCTTAAAATAGTTTTTGAAACTGAAAGCTTGAAGCTAGTAGGAATTCACATCTTAGGCGAGCGTGCTAGCGACCTCATTCACCTTGGCCAAGCGGTGATGAATTTAGGTGGTGATGTGCGATATTTTGTAAACCATGTTTTAAACTATCCAACCTACAGCGAAGCATACAGAATTGCAGCTTTTAATGGTTTGAATAGAGTGAATAAAGCGGGTGTTAAATACAAAAATCTACTTCAGAAGTAGATTTTTTGTGTAGATGTAAGATTTAGGACATAAGACAGAAGATTCTGGAATCTAATATTTAGAGCTCAGGTTGAAAATTCTTTCTTGTGTCTTAAAATTTACAACTTTAGGCTAATTCACCTGCCCCTTGAGCCAAGCTTTATACCTATCTTTTGCGGATATAAAATTTATTAAGGTTTTGGAGCTGGGGGGTATTCCGGTTACTCTCATGTATTTGGAACAGATACTGAGTACTAGATACTAGTATCTCATGTCTATTATATAGAAAGTCTAAACGTAGTGGTAGGCTTTTTTTAGGCCTTTTGAATCGAGGGTTGGTTCTTTAGGCATGGTTTTTAAGCCTTTTGTAGCAGATCTTTTTGCGAACAAAGCTAACGCCATTGCATCAACAATTGCGGCTTCAGCAATTTCACTTCGGCGATAATCTTCTTTTATATCTCTAAAGAAATCATCAGCAATTGCTTCTTGATCACGCACAAGCTCAAGGCGATGCCTAACGCCTCTCTTCAAATTACTTTTCTGGAAAATCACTCCGCCATTTAATTTCTGGAGTAGAAACTCTGGATGGCTTTCGAGCACTTTTTCTCTAAAATCAGGATTAGACTGAAGTAACCCATCCACCATTTGTATTTTGGGTACAATGTTCCAAGTTTCCAAAGAAAGTTGCACCTCGGTATAATCGAAGCTAATCATATTAGCCTCTACATAGCTAGGCGCATCTAAAGCAGGGCGAATTGGGGGTGTAAGCACTTTGGCTGCATAATCGGCACCAACAGACTTCCGCATTAAAAGATCGCATTCACGGTCAAGATTCTCATCTTCTAAACCAATGGGCATATCTATAAAAATACGGTCGTACTCAGTAAAAGCAGCACTTAATTCGTCGGCAGTTTGCAGCGTTTTATATAACGCACCATCCTCATCAAATGAAATGAGTAACCAGCCTATTTTGCAACCAACTATGCCTGAGGTTTTCATGCCCCAGGTTTTTTCTTAAGAGCTATATGTAGCTCATCAAGTTGTTTTTTGTCAACCACATCAGGGCTGTTATCCATAGTGCTTTGAGCTTTTTGGTTTTTTGGAAATGCAATTACATCACGTAAGCTATTAGCACCTGTTAATAACATAACAATACGATCTAAACCTAGAGCAATTCCACCATGCGGAGGTGCGCCGTACTTGAATGCATTAAGTAAGAATCCAAATTTCTCTTCCGCTTCTTCTTCACCAATTCCCAAAAGCTCGAACATTTTCTGCTGAACTTTGCGGTTGTGGATACGAATAGATCCCCCACCAATTTCACTTCCGTTAAGAACCAAATCGTACGCACGTGCTTTCACTGCAGCAGGATCGGTTTCAATAAGCGCCATGTCTTCTTCTTTTGGAGAAGTAAATGGATGATGCATAGCGTGAAATCTACGAGTTTCTTCATCCCACTCAAGTAATGGGAATTCAGTAACCCATAGAAGATTAAAAGCTGAGCTGTCAATCAAATCAAAATCATTACCAATCATCAACCTAAGTTGACCTAATTGTTCTAACACACTTGGTTTTGGTCCTGCTAAAAGGAGAACTAAATCCCCTACTTTAGCGCCAGAGGCTTCAACCATCTGATTTACAATTTCTTCCGTCAAGAATTTGCCTACACTACAAAGTGGGCCATCTTCTTGTACCTTAATATAAATTAAACCACCTGCTCCAGTTTCTTTCTTTACTCTATCAGTTAAGCGGTCAATTGCTCCACGTCCCATATCGCCTTGGCCAGGAACCGTAAAACCAACCACACCGCCGCCATTTTGAACAGTTCCTGAAAACACCTTAAACTCGGCATTACGAACTATTTCAGAAAAATCTACAAACTTTAATCCAAATCTAGTATCTGGTTTGTCAGAGCCGTAAGTACTCAGTGCATCATCGTAGGTCATACGAGGGAATGGAGTAGTAATATCTACACCAATGGTTTCTTTGAAAATCATTTTCATTAAACCCTCGTGGTATTCATAAATATCGTCTTCATTCACAAACGACATTTCCACATCCACCTGAGTAAACTCTGGCTGACGGTCGGCACGTAAATCTTCATCTCTAAAGCACTTTACAATCTGGAAATATTTATCAAAACCAGAAACCATCAACAATTGCTTGTAGGTCTGTGGGCTTTGAGGGAGCGCAAAGAATTTACCCTCATTAACTCTACTTGGCACTAAGTAATCGCGCGCGCCTTCTGGGGTACTTCTCATAAGTACCGGTGTTTCTACTTCAGCAAAATCACGCTCGTGGTAGTACGAACGTATAGCATGATATGCTTTTGAACGTAGCATTAATTTCTCTTGAATTTCTGGCCTGCGAAGATCTAAGTAACGATACTTTAAACGAACTTCTTCGTTTGTGTTAATGCCATCTTTAATTTCGAAAGGAGGGGTTTCAGATTCAGAGTAGATAACCAAATCAGTGGCTTCAATCTCAATTTCGCCCGTAACTAAATTTTGGTTTTTATTCTCATCACCACGTAAAATCACCTTTCCCTTTACACACACTACAAATTCTGCACGTAAATGCTCTGCTTTCTGATGTACTTTTTGGTCTGTTTCGGTAAAAACAACTTGTGTTATACCATAACGATCGCGTAAATCTATAAATATTAAACCACCTAAATCTCTGCGTGGGCCAACCCAGCCGTTTAGTATTACTTCTTCGCCAACATTTTTAGTTGTTAATTCGCCACAAGTGTGTGTTCTTTTTAAAGCCATTTGCTAATTCGATGAATCCTAGAGTGAGTACTTTGATTAATAAGCTAGCTAAAATACGCATAATGAAAACGAAACGCTTGCTTGAGTGGAAGTGGAACATACTTTTTAATAAATATTTGCTCAAAATCATTTTATAGATATGGAAGAGATAGGAAAAAGGAGGGTTCTCTACGGTGATATTAACATTATAAAAAGGCGTTAAAATTAAATTATTATAAATCTCACTTTTTTAATTACATTAAAGTCTTGTTATTCAACACCATCAGTATTTTTTGGGAGAAATAATGGACTCACGAAAAATCATAGTAGCCGACGGTAACGATATCTTTCGCACGGGTGTAAGTGCTATTTTGAGTGACGCTGGATTCAAAATATGTGGCGAAATAGATAATGGAGCGCTAATACTCACCTCATTTGAGAATATAAAACCAGATTTATGTGTGCTATCATTTGATATGCCCGAGATTAACGGAGTACAAATTGCTCATAAAATCTCTGAGAAATATCCAGACGCTAAAATATTAGTGTTGGCTAAAGAGGCATCCGAAAGCATACTCAACGAGTTTTTAGATTCTGGTGCAAATGGTTTGTTGTTAAAAACAACGGATAGAATAAAACTAGTTGATGCCGCTCAAAAGGTAGCTTCGGGTGAAACGTACTTAGGAAAGATATTTTCTAATATGATGACTCGAGAATATGTTCGGCTGGCTAAATTGAAGGTGAGTGAAGAACCACGTAAAGATTTATCTAAACGAGAACGGGAAATACTATCCCTATTAGTAGAGGGCTTAACGAGTATAGAAATTGCAGATAAACTCTTTATCAGCCATCGTACGGTCGAAAAGCATCGTGCAAATATTCACAAGAAATTAGGCCTCAAAAATGTAGCATCTCTTGTTCGATATGCCCTTGAGAACAAGCCCTAATTAGCAAGTGTTACGTATAAGTACGTATACAAATTACGCTAAATACATTATTGAGTGAACACGATCTATGAGTTAAGTTAAACAGACAAATGGGATAATAGCCATCTGTAGATGATATTAGCCGTCGCTCATTGATTTGGACGCGGCTTTTTTATTGGGATATGGAATGGGAGCTCTCTCTCTACAATTCCTAGCATTTGGGATTACATCATCAAGCTCACATTAGTATTTCGCCCATGCAGGGCTTGGAGTCGTGCTGCTATTTTATCAACGAGGGGCTTCACCACCTCGCTAATATATACCGCTCTCTCAGAGCTTAACACAAGATATTTATAAGTGATAAACTCGAGTCAAAATTAATGAGCATCTGAATATATTATTATGTTTTTAAGCCCCAACGGGGCATAATATACTAAATTGGGGTGAAGCCCCATGAAATGACGAGAGGGTGTAAACCCAAGCCCTGCATGGGCTAAATACACAAGCTGCCAACCAATTTCCCAACCTATATACAAACAGGTATAAACGGAAAGCATACTATTTTAAATTAGGTTGTACTCATTTGTATGAAGCATCTTATAAATATATGTCTATTTTATAGCTCTAAATTTATTTACCAAATTTTATTCCACTTAAACTTAACAAAGACAAATGAAAAAATATTTAATAGTGCTGCTCGGCTTGGTATTTATAGCTTCGTGTACAAATACCCCTCAGGTAGAAGAGGTTCAAACTGCAACAGCGTCACAAAATGTAGGTGCTAAGCAATTTTGGGCTAATCTAACTGCATTGTGTGGGAAATCCTTTGAGGGAGAGCTTGTAACGGCTCCAGTTGAGGGTTTTGCGGGTAACAAACTTGTAATGCATGTACTTTCGTGTGATGAAGAAAGAATCTTAGTTCCCTTTAATGTTGGAGACAACCTTTCTAGAACATGGATATTCACATATAATAATGGCAGGATTGAGCTAAAACATGATCACCGCCACGAAGATGGTAGCGACGACGAGGTAACTATGTATGGTGGAACAGCTGCGAATGCTGGAATGGCAAATATGCAAATGTTTCCTGCAGATCAAGAAACCTTAGATCTAATTCCTTACGCATTTTCTAATGTTTGGTGGGTTACACTTAATGATAGTGTGTACTCATACAATCTCCGTAGAATTGGTAGGCCAAGTGATTTTACCGTTGAGTTCGATTTGACTAAGGAAATTGAAACACCAGATCCATCTTGGGGTTGGGAAGATTTCGGAAAATAAGTAATAACTGAATTTTCCTAGAGGTATAATGAGAAGTGTAAATTAGTAGCCCGAATCTATCATGCCTGCCGCTTTAGGCAGGCTTGTTTTTTATAAACAAGTTGGTAGAGATTTAAGATTCTGCTGTAAAAAAATAAATAGGAAGGTGCTATTTACTTTTACTTCTTAAACATATTTGGGTTTTTAGAAATAAAAGAACGAATCCAATCTCTCATAAAAAAGTTTTTCTTTCGTTTTAGATAACCATAGCCCATAAAGCTAATTACAAAAGCACCTATAGCGTTTACTATCATATCCCACATGGTATCGGTAAGCCCAGAAAGATCGTTTAGAAAAGGTTTTTGCATATTGGTTCCGGCAAGTTGATCCATAGCAAACTCAAATATTTCCCAAATCGAACCAATGGCAAGTGCAAAAGTAAAAGCAAAGAATGCTATAAAGCCTGGAGTTAGGTTAATATGAACTCTTTTACTCTCATTAATAACATACACTAAGAGGAAGCCTAAGATACCCATAAGTAGGCCAGCAGAAGTATGTAACACAATATCCCACCACCAAAAGCGAGCATAGAAACCTTGAATCTCACCTAAATATAAAGCACTAAAAACAAAAACAACGCTAATAAGGTGAAACTCGGCGGGAATCTCCATCTGCATTCGTTTTCTGAATAAAATCGGTGAGAAAACAGTGGCTAGTATACAGGTTACCAAAAACAAAGAAAGCCAAGATTGGCGATATAGTAAAAGTCCCCATTCAACTACTAAAAGAGTAATAAGCACACGTATAATGATTCGGTGTAGCTTGTGAACTTTAGTTGCTGCGGGCTCTATTGTGGGCATATTCATAAATATAGTTGGATTAGTATAAACATATATAAATTCATGGGGTTTAGAATACTAGAAATCTAAGTCAATCTAAACTTTAATTGGAGAGCATAACACACATACTTACTAAAAATGTTTCTAAACAAAAAAAGCCCAACTCATTTCTGAATTGGGCTTTGCTAAATGTAGCGTGGGGGAGACTTGAACTCCCGACCTTACGATTATGAGTCGTACGCTCTAACCAGCTGAGCTACCACGCCATCTTCTTTTGAAAAAGAAAACAGACTTTAAATATAGGAGTTTTATAGTAAAGGATAAAGCCCATTTTGCTTTATATATGTATCTTTTTTGATGGATAAACTAAGAGCTTCTAAAAGCAAGTTTTTAATAATCTATAATGGAGTTATTGTTTGAATAAAACTTGGGATTAAGGTGTTTCAAACCATTCCTGTATAAGAATAATTTATAGCTTTCAGCTTATCTAAATACACGGCTGTATAGTCCTTTTTCATTTCATCATTCAAGTAACTGCGACTAATAAGTCCATGAACTTCCTTCTTTTCAGTCATGAAGCTCTGAAGTATTTTCTTCATTCGTGCTTCTAGTAAACCAATTCGACGTCCAAAGTCATAGAAATCATCGTAGGCATAAAAGCCATTAGCGTTAAAGCTTTCTGTATATTCAGAGTTTTTAAATAAACCATCTTTTAATGCCATCGCGACATCATTCACGTGTATGCGAGTATTTATTAGGTCATAAGCAGGGCTTAATTTATAATCACCTTGTAAGGTTTCTAGCAGGCTGAAATTTTTTAAGTGCGCATCACCATTGCCAAACACATAGTTAAAAAGCACGAGGGCATAGAATTTTTCCATTTCCACCCTAAAAGCGGGGACAAACTCTTTGATCAGATCTGCTATTTGTTCATAGCTATAGTCGTATTTAAAATCTCTTCCATTAGTCTCGGTTGTTTGTCCAGCAAGACTCGCAAAATCCTCTTTACCCAATTTTGAACCATCTTCTTTCACATCAAATCGCTTGGTTATATAGGCAGGGTCACCATTTTGAAAAAAGATTAACGCATTCTCAGCCGTATCAATGTTATACACCTGCCGGGCAATTTGCATCGTTAAATGTTCATTAGCTGGTACTTGGTTAACCTTCATAACATCTTTTGGAATTGGCTTGAGTATGTATAACCCTTGCTCTTCTTGCCTAGCCAACCTCAGTTTATTTTTATCCAGTACCAACGACACCTTTTCTTGCACCCCTGATATAGATAGCCGTTTTCGATTCTCCATAAATAATTCGGCATCGTCCTCACTTACTTCGGGCGCATTGTAAGGAAGTACATGATTTACCTTCCTTCCGTAAAAGACTCGTTTTAAAGCTGTAGGACTGTAAGAATTGAAGCCTTCGGCTAAGGTGCTGGGGCAGTTTGTGATTTCCAGAATGTTCATGATTTAATTTCTTCTATGGGACAAACGGTTATTGCACCGATTGTATCTATTTGCGCAATTTCGAGTAAGAGGCCAAAATAATCCTCTTCATCAATTTTAAGTTGTCGAGCCTGAAGCTTTCGGTTTACTCCCTCCGAGAGCATGTTGAAAAAGAAGGGGAAAAGGTGGTCTGCTGTATAAACCATCTTGGTTTTAGGCATGGTTAGGCTTACTGGTGGTTTATCTGGGTTATCATACCAAGCCTGATCATATATAAACTCATACGAAGATTTATTGTGTTGCACTAAAGTGCCCACTTGCTCACGATTTCTGAAGACATTTGCAGCTCTCATCTATCTTATATCTTAGTTTAATGCTTTGATCGTCATCTTGAATTCCATTCCCAATATTTCAGCAATTTTACTAACTACTTTTAGAGTAGGGTTTGCCTGCCCAGTTTCGATTTTATATAAAGTGTTTATACTGATATTAGCCATCTCTGCTAAATCAGGCTGAGTGATACCTAAGATATCGCGTCGTTCTTTAATCTGGTTTCCTATTTCTTCAACTAACATTATAATGTGGTTTTGAATGAGTATTCTAAGAATACTTGTGATAATATACTAAATACCACACTATAATGTGATATTTAGTATAAATGAATGATGTAGTGTAAATGTTTGATTCAAAATCATACTATAATGTGATTTTAGATGTATTTATCTTAGTTCTTAATATCCATATTTATCACGAAGAACTATTCCTCTTGCGGCATTGCAAAGCTTGAGCATCACAGCAAAGAATTACGGATACATAAAAATGCAAGTGTATTAGCCAATCCGACAATATTACCAGTGCATTAAACCGTCAAACATTTTTAAATTATCTCTCCTAATTCTGTTTGTTAAGTTTCTTAACTTCATGCCTTCACAAAAGTTAATTTATATTCCTATTTCTATGGCGCAGAACATTACTAAAAGAGAAAAAGATTATTCACAGTGGTACTTGGATGTAATTAGAGAGGCTCAGCTTGCCGAGCACTCGCCTGTGCGTGGTTGCATGGTTATTCGTCCCACAGGCATGTCGCTATGGGAAAATATGCAGCAAGCTCTGGATAAAATGTTTAAAGATACGGGCCACGAAAATGCTTATTTCCCACTCTTCATTCCTAAATCTTTTCTCTCTAAAGAAGCACAGCACGTAGAAGGTTTTGCTAAAGAATGCGCGGTTGTTACACACAGCCGTTTAATGAGTGTAGACGGGGGCGTTGAAGTTGACCCTGATTCAAAATTAGACGAAGAACTTATTGTTCGCCCAACTTCTGAAACTATTATTTGGGATACGTACAGAAACTGGATTCAATCTTATCGTGATTTACCCATTCTTGTTAACCAATGGGCAAATGTTGTGCGTTGGGAGATGAGAACTCGCCTATTTTTGCGCACCATGGAATTTTTGTGGCAAGAAGGTCACACTGCGCATGCCACTAAAGAAGAGGCTGTGGACGAGACTCTGCAAATGTTAGAAGTGTATCGTACTTTTGCTGAAGAGTTTATGGCAATGCCGGTAATTACGGGTGTTAAAACAGAATCGGAGCGATTTGCTGGCGCAGAAGAAACTTATTGTATAGAAGCTTTGATGCAAGATGGCAAAGCACTCCAAGCTGGAACATCTCACTTTTTAGGCCAGAATTTTGCCAAAGCTTTTGATGTGAAATTTCAAGATAAAGATGGGGAGCTTAAATTAGTTTGGGCTACAAGTTGGGGCGTTTCCACTCGTTTAATTGGTGGATTGATTATGACTCACTCCGACGATCAAGGCCTAATTATCCCTCCAAAATTAGCTCCGACACAAGTTGTTATAGTGCCAATATATCGCAGTGACGAAGAGCGTGAAACAGTATTGGAATACGGTGATAGTATTCTTGCAGAGTTAAAGGGACTTGGTGTTCGGGCTAAGTTAGACAACAGAGATAATTACAAACCTGGTTTTAAGTTTGCAGAGCATGAAGCGCGTGGTATTCCTCTTAGAATTGCAGTAGGGCCACGTGACGTTCAGAAAAATAATGTAGAACTTGCTCGCCGTGATACTCTCTCAAAATCATTTGAGTCGAGAGATGGAATCGGAAATCTAGTTCAAGATTTACTAGAAACTATTCAGGTAGATTTATTTGAAGCAGCTAAAAAATTTAGAACTGAAAAGACTTCGGAAGTTGAGACATATGAAGAATTTAAGCAGGTTCTAAAAGAAAAGGGTGGCTTCATTTACGCTCATTGGGATGGCACCGCCGAAACTGAAGAGCTTGTTAAGAATGAAACCAAAGCAACTATCCGCTGCATACCTTTAGAAAAGGGCGAAGAGGGCGTTTGCATGGTTACTGGCAAGCCGTCTAAGCAGAAAGTTCTTTTCGCAATATCCTACTAATAAACCATCATGTTAAAAGTGCCTTCATCCTTTTACATTTGTTCAGGCGAGCAGTGTAGAACTATGGATGAACGCACCATTAACGAGTTTGGCATCGATGGATTTACCTTGATGGAAGTGGCTGGCACCAGAGCTGCGGATTTCATTATGGCTACGGTAGAACCTAAAAGTCACGGTCTGTTTTTTTGTGGGAAGGGAAATAATGCGGGTGATGCGCTTGTAATCACTCGTCTATTAGCTGAAAAAGGATATTCCATTACTATTTGTTTTGTGGATGGCACCTCAAGTTTAAGTCCCGACACTCAGAAAAACCTCAACCTTCTACAAAAACTAGAGGGAGATATTTCTTATGTGGAATGGAATAAGGATGTCTCACTAAACCCCTATCATTTTATAGTTGATGGAATGTTGGGAACTGGGTTAAAGGCAGAAGTGCGTAGCCCATATTCTGAAATCATTGAATGGATAAATACATCTGAGAAAACGATTTTTGCATTAGATATTCCTTCGGGATTAAATGCTGATAATGGTCAAGCCATGGGTGTTTCCATAAACGCTACTTATACACTTACTTTCGGCGCTCTTAAAACAGGATTTTATCTTAATAATGGCTTGGAATCTACAGGTGAGATTATTTTATGTGAGCTTCCTTTTCCTAAACAGTATAAAAAACCAGAAGCATATCTAATTGATGAAGACTGGGTAGAGGAAAATCTTCCCTTAATAAAGCCACGAGAACACAAATACGCACAAGGCGTACTTTATATCCTAGCCGGCTCAGAAGGGTTAACCGGCGCAGCAATATTAGCTGCTAAAAGTGCTTGGGCAGCGGGAGTTGGCGCAGTGGTTCTAATCACCCCAAAAGGATTGCTTCCTGTTTACGAAAAGAATCTCATTCAGGTAATAAAAAAACCAGTAGGCACTAATCAGGATTGCACTTTCAAAGCATCACATTTGGATGAAATTTGGGGTATTCTATCTGAAAAACCCGGAATACTACTTATTGGTCCTGGCTTGGGAAGAAGTCAAGAAACCATTCTATTTACTCAGAAAATATTAGCTCAATATGTAGGCGATGTTGTTATAGATGCGGATGCACTTTATGCCCTATCTAAACTTGAAAAATGGGCTAGACCTAAATCATCTAATTGGATTTTGACGCCACATACAGGCGAATTTAAACAGCTGTTTAGCGGTACAAAATCAGATGATTTCTCTAGACTTAATGAGTGTAAAAAGCAGGCTTCAAAAAATGAAGTAACCATTATGTCGAAAGGCTATCCCGGAATAATTGGAACATCGGAGGGAGAAGCTTATTTAACCAACTACGAAACGCATGCATTTAATAGAGCAGGTTTTGGAGATGTTTTAGCAGGTAAAATAAGTGCCTATTATCTAAAGTATAAAAACCCTAATTTAGCTTGTCTATTAGCATTATTAGATGGCAAAGATAAAGCAGAAGTTTTCCATTCTAAACATCAAGATCACCTAGAACCCATTAACTTAATTTAGAGTCAAGATCGCTTTCATTAACTATATTTTTAGACACAAGAAGATTGTTTACACCTTACTTATAGGGGCTACAATTGCAATTTTATTAGCTACATTGACACCTGTAAAAGGGTTGCCAAAGCTAAAGGTTTTTAGTTACGACAAAATTGGACACTTCGTCATGTTTGGTGTATGGACTTTTTTATACGGATTAGTTTTAGGGATTAAAAAACAATCTATGCCAAACTTATGGCTGATTTTTTTTCTAGGTAGCTTTTTTGGCGCCTTCATCGAGTTTTTACAGTTTATACTTCCAACAAAACGTGCCGCTGAATTTTATGATGTTGTAGCAGATATGGCAGGTGCAGCCGGCGCTATCCCCTTTATATACTTAGTGCTAACACGGCATTTAAAAGAAGAGACCAAATAGCATTGAAATGTTATTTTATGGGCCAAAGTGATTTTGTTTCTTAATTAGAGCCTGCTAATCTCTATAGCTATATAAATACAACTATAGTTTAAAAGCAGCCGAAGCAAATAACGACTCACCTCTTTCCTTCGAGTCTTCACCCAAAATTTTGGAACTTCTGCTATGATGAATAAAAGAAAGAATCGGAATGTCGATTTAAAAAACTCGTATGCGTTATTGTTACAGTTCGGCCTAATTGTAACTCTTCTAGTAATGATTGGTGCTGCTAAACTCGATATATATAGCGAGCCAGCAATTCCTACTATGATTGGTGATAAAGAAGATATAGTGATTGAAACGGTAATTCAGACAAAAACTATTAAAACACCACCACCTCCACCACGCCCGCCAGTGCCAATTGAGGTGCCAAACGACCAAGCTCTTGAAGTTGAAATCATAAATTTTAATACTGAATTAAATTTGGATGGCCATGTTTACATGCCTCAATCTCCAGACCCAATAGAGGATGAAGATATTGTCCATTTACAGGTAGAAAGGATGCCAGAGTTAATTGGTGGTTTAGCTGGATTACAGAAAAAGGTGAAATATCCTGAGATGGCAGCACGTGCAGGCATTGAAGGGCGCGTTACTATACAGTTTGTAGTAAATAAAAAAGGAGAAATTGAAAATCCTCAGGTAATACGCGGTATTGGTGGCGGTTGCGATGAGGAAGCACTAAAGGCAGTAATGCAATCTAAATTTAAACCAGGAATGCAAAACGGTCGCTTTGTTCGCGTTCAGTATAGCCTACCGATTGTATTTAAGCTACAAAACTGAGTAAATGCATATATGAGCCATTTAGGAATGAAAGGTGTGAATGTTATCAATTCACACCTTTCATTTTTACTTTGAAAAGGAGTAGAGAAAATCTAGGCCATGTCATAAAAGGGAATTCTAAATCGCATTAATATGCTATTTGATTATTAGAGTTATTTGTACTTATTTATAGGAGTGTCGTTAGTATAGATGGCATGTTCTAGCATACCATTAGTACTTTAAGGCAGCTGAAGCTAATAACGACTCATTTTGACTTCCGAGTCTTCACCCAAAATTTTTGGATCTGCTGTTATGTTAAATGAAAGAAAAGAACCGAAAGCTAATTTAAAAAAATCGTACACATTATTTCTTCAGTTTGGTTTAATTGTAGCACTTCTATTAATGATAGTGGCATTTAGACTGGATTTGTATAGTGAACCTCCAACACCCATTGAGGTTTCTGTTCAAGAAGAAGTAGTGATGGAAGAAGTCATTCAGACTAAACAAATTGAGACGCCTCCGCCACCACCACGTCCACCGGTACCAGTTGAAGTTCCAAATGACGAAGTTATTGAAGATGTAATTCTCAATTTGGATGCAGAGTTGGATTTAGATGGGCCTATTTCTTTGCCACCGCCACCGCCACCAGCTGAAGAAGAAGAAGAAGAGTTCTTTGTTGTGGTAGAAAATATGCCAGAGTTAAAAGGTGGTTTAGCAGGTTTGCAGAAAAAGGTGAAATATCCTGAAATGGCAACACGTGCAGGTATTGAAGGTCGTGTTACTATTCAGTTTATTGTAAACGAAAAAGGTGAAGTTGAAAACCCTCGTGTAATTCGTGGAATTGGTGGTGGTTGCGATGAGGAAGCGTTAAGGGCGGTATCGCAAGCTAAGTTTAAGCCAGGTATGCAGCGTGGACGTCCAGTTCGTGTTCAGTATAGTTTACCGATAGTATTTAAGCTTCAAAACTAAGCCGAATAATGTTTTGTTAATTTGAACTAAAAGGTGTGGATTAATATTCACACCTTTTTTTGTTTGATGTAAAATGAGTTGTAAACAAGTTGCATGAGCCTTGACTACCATGCTGGAGCAGTGGTTCGGGCGTGCATCTTTCTATTAAATCTATCACCATACTATTTACTCGCATTTAAATGTGATATGTAGGGAGTAAGATATTTTGTTTCTTATCTAAAGTTCTGTTAATATCTAAGACTAGAGCGTACACAATAAAACAAAAGGTAGATTTAATTATTTTTGTGAGTATACGAGCAGAATAAGTGATTATTATAATAAGATGGCTTTAAGAGCAATTAAACTAATAGTATTCACTCATTTTATGGAGAACGAGGCTAGGTTTATTATTAAAATAAACACAGTGTAGGATTTCATTAAAAAACTGACACTTAGCGCATAAAATGAATTAATAGTTATTAAAATCGTTAAAAATGTAAAATTGACTTGCAGCCGAAGTAAATAATGACTTACTTTTGCCCTTCAAGTTTTCACCCAAATTTTTGGACCTGTTGTTATGGTAAATAAAAGAAAAGATCCGAAAGCCGATTTAAAAAATTCGTATACGTTATTTTTACAATTCGGTTTAATCGTTACGCTACTAATAATGATAGTGGCTTTTAGGCTAGATTTGTATAGCGAGCCTCCTACCCCTATGGAAGTTGCTGAGCAAGAAGAAGTAGTGATGGAAGAAGTTATTCAGACTAAACAAATTGAGACACCACCACCACCACCACGTCCACCAGTGCCAGTAGAAGTGCCAAACGATGAGATTATTGAAGATGAAATTATCAACTTGGATGCCGAATTAGATTTGGATGGTCCTATTGATTTACCACCACCACCACCACCAGCTGAAGATGAAGAAGAAGAGTTCTTTGTTGTGGTAGAGAATATGCCAGAGTTAAAAGGTGGCTTAGCTGGATTGCAGAAGAAAGTAAGATATCCAGAAATGGCAACACGTGCAGGTATTGAAGGTCGTGTTACTATTCAGTTTATTGTAAACGAAAAAGGTGAAGTTGAAAACCCTCGTGTAATTCGTGGAATTGGCGGTGGTTGCGATGAGGAAGCGCTAAAAGCAGTAATGCAGGCTAAGTTTAAGCCAGGTATGCAGCGTGGACGTCCAGTTCGTGTTCAATATAGTTTACCGATTGTGTTCAAGCTTCAAAACTAAGCAGACACTTACATTTACTATTTAGAATTAAAAGGTGTGAATTTTATTCACACCTTTTTTTATGCCTATGCTTTTGTAGATTTTATGAACCACTCTTCGAAAGAATTTAGCACCGCTTTGAGATTGTCGAAGTCGACCATCTTTTTAGCTTTTTCTAAAGGTACCCAAGCAACCTCGGTAATACCTTCGTTTAGCTGGGGCGTAAATTCTTGCTCACTTTCAAATTGCATCACGTACCAATAAGTAGTTTTACCATATCGGACTATGGTTTTCTTTTCTTCGGTATATTCGTGATAAGTGGTAGGTAGTTCGTAGAGCGAAAGAGGGATATCAGAGTTTACTTCTTCGGCAACTTCACGGCGTGCGCATTCAATTATACTCTCACCCTTCTCGAGTTTACCCTTGGGCAAATCCCAGAAACCATTTCGATAAATCAGAAGAACTAAAGGCTGGGTGGGCTCTTTAGGTTGTTCTTTAAATACAACACCCCCACCCGCCTTAATACTTTTAATCTTCACTAGCGTCTTTTTCTTCTGCTTTGCTATCACCTTTTTTTACTTCATCTGCATAATTAAGACGAAGGGTGGTGAGGGTTTGATCTAAATACCCTTTAAGCTCAGTAGGTAAATTCCCTTTGGTATAGGTATTTAAAGCTGATAATGTATCTATTGCGTATTTTGCAGATGACAAATCTCTATCCATACTATCGGTTGAAGGGTTTTTCAATTTCCCCATGCCAATCATTGCAATTTGCTGATGTTGTTGTATAAGCATCATCATTAATAATTGATTTTGCTGGTCTTTGTTTAAATTTTCACCATTCATAAATACAGTAGTTATTTAATTTTTAATTCTCTTCTAAATTTAAGCCCTTTTCAGGTAAAAAAAGTTCAATTTTAATTACCTTACAGATATAATTATTAATCATCAAGACTCTATCATTAATGGCACTTGTTAAACCTTTTAAAGCCTGGCGTCCTCTTGCGGCTAAAGCCCCAGAAATTGTTTGTGTTCCTTACGATGTAATAAGCACTAAAGATGCTATAGAACTATCAAAAGGGAAACCTTTTAGCTTTTTACATGTTATTAGACCTGAAATAGACTTGCCTGAAGATACTGATATACATCACGCAGATGTGTATCTAAAAGGACGAGAAAATTTGAAAGCCTTGCTCGAGTCGGGCAATTTCTCACAAGATGATACTGAGAACCTTTACATATATAGATTAATATGGAAGGATAGAAGTCAAACCGGGATTTTTGGCTGCGTTAGTACCGAAGAGTACAACAATAACGTGATACTTAAACATGAGTTAACCCGCCCTGACAAAGAAGACGACCGCACTAAGCATATCCTAACTCAGCAGGCACACGCTGAGCCTGTAATGATGACTTTTGACGACACGGAAGGTATTACAGAATTAATGGAGGCTGAACAAAGTCAGACCCCGCTTTACGATTTTACTACCGAAGATGGAGTACAGCACACCATCTGGAAAGTGCAGAATACAAACCAAGTTCAAAAGGCTTTTAACACCATTCCATCTTTCTACATTGCAGACGGTCATCACCGTTGCGCAAGTGCCGCTAGAGTTGCAGCCGAACAGGCGAGCCAAAACCCTGCGCATACTGGCGAAGAAGATTATAATTTTTTCCCAGCGGTATTATTCCCCATGCAGCAGATGGAAATACTTGCATATAATAGGGTCATTTTTGATTTACCAACGGATTTTATGGAGAAGTTATCTTCCAAGTTTGAGATTACTCCTACTTCAAATTCAGTGCCAGAGAAAAAGGGAACTATCTGCGTTTATATAAATAAGAAATGGCACTTGATAGAGTTGCCAAAAAGCAAGAAAAATGATGTAGCATCAACGCTGGATGTTTCTAGACTTCAAGAATATATTTTGGAACCATTTTTAGGGATATCCAATCAACGCACAGACAAGAATATTGACTTTATTGGTGGCATAAGAGGAACTAAGGAACTAGAAAGGCTAGTTGATTCGGGCGAGGCAAAACTTGCTTTTAGCATGTACCCAACCGACATCAAAGAGCTTATATCGGTTTCGGATGCGGGATTATTAATGCCACCAAAATCCACCTGGTTCGAGCCCAAATTAAGATCTGGGTTTCTCATACATACTTTTTAATAAAAATCACTCACACAAAACATTCAACATTCACAATGAAAAGAGTTCATAATTTTAGTGCAGGGCCGGCAGCATTGCCACTCCAAGTTTTAGAAAAAGCACAAGCGGAATTAATTAATTATAAAAATGCTGGCGCTTCCATTATGGAAATGAGCCATCGCGGTAAAGAATATGTTGAGATAGATGCCCAAGCAAAAGAGCGTTTAACACGAATTTTAGGCCTTGGCGATGATTTTGAGATATTATTTTTGCAAGGGGGCGCAAGCACTCAGTTTATGCAAATACCTTTCAACTTCTTAAAATCAGACGAGACAGCCGATTACATAAATACGGGTGTTTGGAGTTCGAAAGCGATTAAAGAAGCCAAGCTTTTTGGAAAAGCAAACGAAGTATTTACTAGCAAAGAAAGTAACTTTAACAGAGTGCCAAAGAAAGGCGAGGGGAGCTACTCTGACGCTGCCAGCTACGTTCATTACACCTCTAACAATACTATTTATGGAACTCAGTTTGCAAGCGAGCCAGAGGCAAAAAATGCACCGTTAATATGTGATGCTTCTTCTGATTTTCTTTCTAGACCCATAGATATTGATAAATACGGAATGATTTATGCGGGTGCCCAAAAGAATCTTGGTCCTGCTGGAGTAACAGTTGTTATTATTCGAAAAGACTTTTTGGCAAAAATTGATAAGGAAAACATCCCAACTATTTTAAATTATAAAACCCATGCGGGTACTATGTTTAACACCCCTCCAGTTTATGCGGTGTACATGGTTAATTTAGTGCTCGAATGGATTGAGGAAAAAGGTGGGCTTAATTATTTCGAAAAATTCAATACTGATAAAGCTAATCTTCTTTATAACGAAATTGACAAAGACGACTTTTATGTTGGAACAGCAGAAGTTGAATCACGTTCAAAAATGAATGTGGTTTTTCGCTTGAAATCAGAAGAATTAGAAGCTGAATTTATTTCTAAAGCCGCCACCAAAAACCTAACTGGTTTAAAAGGGCATAGAAGTGTAGGCGGAATAAGAGCAAGCATTTATAATGCATGTCCACAAGAAAGCGTAGAAGCTTTAGTTCAATTTATGCAAGAGTTTAGAGCTGAGAAATCTTAAGGTTCAATTAACTATAGAACAGATTGAAGGCAGCCATATTCGAATAGAGTATGGCTGTTTTTATTTGATGCCGATGGTAGTTAAAAAGTGGTCTAAGATGCCTGGTACAAAAATGAGCATAAAGATTATACCCCATAAGCCACCAGCAATATGGGCTTCGTGATTAACCCTGCCTTCCTGCTTACTCGCATAAATGCTATAGGCTATAAAAGCTATCCCAAAAACAAAAGCTGGGATGCCAATAGGAATAAGCATTAAATAAATTTTCTCGAATGGATATACAATAATGAAGGCAAAAAGCACACTTTCAATTGCACCCGAAGCCCCTAAGGTGGCGTATTGAGGATCGTTTTTGTGTTTAATAAGGGATGGGAGTGATGAGGCCACTAATCCAGAGAAATAGAGTAACAGAAACTGTGCATTTCCCAAAATCCCAACCAAAACAGGACCGAAAAAGAAAAGCGTGAACATGTTGAATAGTAGGTGACCGATGCCAGCGTGCACAAAGCCCGAGGTAATAATTTCGTACCATGTTTTTTCACGAATGGTACGATATGGAATCATCATTAAAGTATTAATGAGCTGGGGGTAACTGTATAAACCTGCAAGTGAAACAAGCACGTTAATTCCAATAATGATGAGTGTTAATTCCATTCTTTTTTATGATCTAATGTTTGATATTACGCATGCGAGCACTAATGTAGTGCACAAAAAAAGCGCCTCCAAACTGGAGACGCTTGCTTAATGGTATAATATATTGAATCGAAACGTTACTTATTTTTTAAAGTAAAGGGACATAGAATTATTTATCGATACTTACTTTTGCTAAAGAATGTAGAGTTGATTCAATTTGGAGTAACTTTTCAATTTTAGTAAGTCGTACTTCTAATTCATTTTGAGTCTCAACTTTTGCTTGAAGGGTAGCGTTACTAGCTTTTAAAACTTGAATTTCACTATTAAGTGATTTCACAGCCTCAATAAGCACAGCCGTCATTTGGGCGTAATTCACCGATTTCATACCAGCTTCATCGGTGTGTACAAACTCTGGATAGATTTTTTCAACTTCCTGGGCAATTACTCCAATCTGAGGATTTTCATTACTTTCGTCTGTTTTCCAATTGTAAGAAACGCCACGCATTTTCAGTGTATTTTCAAGAGCGTTTTCTATGGTGTGGATATCTTTTTTTAGACGTACATCAGAAGATTGGTTTAATGCACCTGCAATGTCGATGTTGCCATTATAGCCATCAAGCAATATAGTTTGTTGACTTGTTTGTCCAGCAATATTTGTTTTTAAGAATGTCATCGATCCCCACTCATCTGTGCCGTCAGAACCAACCGATAAATTTGCATTATCATAGTACCATCCATTTCCATCTGGCGTGCTTCCATACATAGCTAAAAATCCTAAATCCCCATTATTCCAAGACTGTCCTCCTATTTGAAAGTTTAGGCTTTCATCTCCCCATAAAAACATTTCAGCAGTTTCACCATTTGGGTCGCTTCCATTAGGATCATTTATAATATGAATTGAAAATAAATCCCCTTTTCCAGCTTCTTTCATTGCAAGCGAACTCATGGAGAAATAAGGTCTTCCTCCGTCTGTTGCATTTTGAACTCCTAGTTCTACTGGAACATAGAAACTCCCATCTTTGTAAATGTCCATATAGAAGTAACCTGGGTTTAAACCAGAAGCACGTTCTCCGTTAGCATAATCTTGGTGTGCAACTTGCATCGTACTTTTACTAAACCAATTGAAAATACCTTCATCATTTACATTACCAAATTGTACGCCATTATTCCATATGTTTGAAAAGTCTCCATTTTCTCTCTGCATTCTTAAATGACTAGGGTACATTGAAATACTGCGCTGATTATCAGCATCAGGCTTAGTAGAAATAATTAGTGAATCTACATTTTGGCCACTACTTTGGGTAGAACCATTTATATTTCCATTTACGGTTAAGTCTCCATTTATTACAACTTCTCCATCAAATAAACCCGCGTAATTTTCTACGCCATCCCAAGCTGTACCATACACGCCATAGTTTTTTCCTGGACCATAAGCTCGCCCAGCAACGCCATAATTTTTAGTTGAATCAGTAGCACCAGCATTTGACAAGCCGTGCACACCAAAATTTACTTTCCCTGTGGTACCAATAGCATGTGCTTCTACACCTGTATTATTCCATAAGTTACCAGATGAACTGCCGTATAGTCCAAAGTTTATAGAGCCTTCTCCATAATTCTCGCCTTCATCTCCATTTCCTTCACCACTTGATAAACCCTGAACACCATAATTATATTTACCCGTACCAAGTGCGTAACCTAAAGTTCCGATATTATTTCCACCACCTGAACCATTTGCACGCCCATATACTCCAAAATGTGTACCAGAACCCAATCCTTCAGCTCTACCGTATATACTTAATTGGCTGTTCTCATTACCTGATGAAGTTGTTACCCTTGAGTCAATACCTCTGTTCTCCCCGTCTGTTTCTGAACGGATTTGTAAAGCTCCTAAAATGGACTTGGTTCCTGTTGCGCTAATATTAAATGAAGTATCACCAGCGGATGTATTTAAATTATAGTTTGTAATTGCCTCACCAGGTCCTCCGCCACCATTAACCACATTCTTAGCAACCAAAGCATAGGGAACAGATAATAATCGAGTGGTTCCCAAATCGGCATAATCAGTTCCGCCCGCAGGATCGATGGCTAGGTTTATAAAATAATTATCATTACCAAAATTGATTGCACTAAACGATTGGCCTTCTGAGGCATGCCCTTCGCCAATTACTAATTGAATTAAACCAGTCACATTGGTTGAAGTTGAGTGTGTTTCAGAATAAACAACATCGCCAGTATCAGAACCTTTGAGAATATTTACTTTTACGCCAAGAGATTGGTGTGTAAGTATATTGCCATTTGCATCGCGTGCAACTGCTTGGAAATTAAAGCCTTCAGGAATTTGAGCGTATGCTGTAGCTACAAAAAAAGCTACAACTAGTAGTAGGACTAGTTTTTTTATAATTGTTTTCATGAGTTACTAGATTATTTTATGAGGAGCATTTTCTTTGTAGTAATTACATTACCATCTGCTTGTAGGCGGTAGAAGTACATTCCGCTAGACAGGTTTTGAGCACTAAAATGAATAGAGTGCATTCCAGCTGCTTTAGTAGCTGACACCAAAGTAGAAACCTTTACACCGATAGAATTAAATACATCAAGTGTTATGTGGGCTTGTTTTGGTACATCGTAGCTAATTACAGTAGTAGGATTAAACGGATTTGGATAGTTTTGGCTTAACCCAAATTTTTTTGGAAGATCGGTTAAAGGTGCATTTGATAGGATTACATGCGGATCATACCCTACTAAGCCTCCGGAGATATTTATGGTTTCATTACTGAAGTTTCCCACAATTGCCTCACCAGTCATAAAATTTAGTGAGATAGAGGTGTTCTCCATAAAACCAGCGGCTGAACTTACTACTGATTGAGCGTTTACTGGTATAGAAACTATTAAGTAGCCAACCAGAATTAGGATGATTTTAATTGTTTTCATAGACCCCCCTATGATTTATTTTATTTTAATTTATTTTCAAAAAAAATCCTAGAATTTTTTTTTAGCTGAATATTGAGTCTGTTTTATGCCACAAGGGAGTCAGATTTAAGTGCTCGAAATACTACGATATCTGTAAAGAAACCTCTGGATGCATTTGGGTAATTGTTAAAATGATGAGCACTACCCAAAGTGTTTATGCAAAGCAAACGTGGCTTTTTAAAACCTAAGAGTATATATTCTAAAAAATTAGCTTTATTTATTATATGCCCACATCTCGTATTCTTATTGTTGCCATATTTTTGGCATTTTTTATATCCTCATGTGGTACTACTTCTAGAGGGCGTAAACCTGTTTCTTCTGTAAGAACAACTACCTCTACCATTCCTGCGGCCATTAGTGTGTCTAAAAAGGATATGAGTGCTTTAGAGTCTGGCGTTGCAAGTTGGTACGGGCCAAAGTTCCATGGAAGGCTTACAGCAAATGGTGAAAAATATGATATGGATGGTATGACTGCCGCACATCGTACTCTTCCTTTTAACACTATAGTAGTAGTAGAAAATCTAGATAATGGAAAAACGGTGCAGGTGCGCATTAACGATCGTGGACCATTTGCCAAAGATCGAATTATAGATTTATCGAGGTCGGCCGCTAGTCAAATAGAAATGATAGGCCCAGGTACTGCTAATGTTCGGGTGTACCTAATTAAAGGCGATCTCAAGAACTCGAAGGTTACTGACTTAAAAGTTGCTAATTATACGGTTCAACTTGGTTCTTTTGCAGATGAATTTAGTGCCAATAGATTATCTTCACAAATAAAAGGTAGTAGAGTTGAAAAGGCTACCGTAAATAATAAAGCCACGTATCGTGTTTATTTTGGCATGTATCAAGAGCCCTTAGAGGCGCGGAAAGCGCTTAGAGATTTGGAGAGAAAGGGGAAGCAAGGCTTCGTAAAGCAAGTCGAAAATCATTAATCCTTCGGGATTGAATTTTATTTTATTTGGGTTATTCGGCTAACTTAACGAATACATCACCCAACGTACTATGAAAAAAAACATCATCATTATTGGCAGTGGCTTTGGTGCACTTGGTGCTGCATCGCGTCTGCTTTCGGCGGGGCACAATGTAACGGTTTACGAGAAAAGGGATAAACTTGGTGGTCGTGCCTATGTGTACGAGAAAAATGGGTTTAAATTTGACGGTGGACCCACTGTAATAACCGCCCCTTTTATGTTTGATGATATTTGGGAAGCTGCTGGTAAAAAAAGAACCGATTATTTTGAATTGGTCCCATGCGATCCTTTCTATAGAATTTTTGATCATACAGGCAAGAAGTTCGATTATAATAACGATCACGACTTCACTTTAAAGGAAATTGAAAAATGGAGTCCAAATGATAAAGAGGGGTATGAGCGTTTTTTAAGTACCACCAAAGCTATTTTTGATAAAGGATTTGTAGAACTTGCCGACTATCCATTCTTAAAGTTTATGGATATGCTAAAAGTGGCGCCCGATCTTATAAAGCTACAATCGTATAAAAGTGTATATAAATATGTCTCAAAATATATAAAAGACGACTTTCTACGCCAATGCTTTTCATTTCATCCGCTATTGGTAGGGGGAAATCCATTTGATACCACTTCTATCTATGCAATGATTCACTATCTGGAACGAGAATGGGGTGTGCATTATGCAATGGGCGGAACGGGAAATATTGTTAAAGCTTTTGAGGAGTTGATTACAGAGCAAGGCGGTGTTTTTCATTTGAATGCTGGTGTAAAAGAGATTCTAGTTAAAGATGGAAAAGCTCATGGTATTTTATTAGAAAATGGCGAAAAGGTGGATGCCGATATTGTGGTTTCAAATGCCGATGTCGCTTTTACCTACAAGAATATGATTCGACCAGAGCATCGTAAAAAATACACCGACAAAAAAATTGCACGTACTAAATACAGTATGTCTCTTTTTGTGATTTACTTTGGAACCAATAAACGATATTTAGATTCAGGCTTATCTCATCACAACATCATTTTAGGGAAGCGCTACAAAGGGTTGCTCGATGATATTTTCCACAAGAAGCAGGTGGCAGATGATTTCTCTTTATATCTGCACATGCCTACTATTACCGATTCAAGTATAGCCCCAGCTGGGCACGAAGGTTTTTATGTTCTTTCTCCTGTTCCACATTTAGATAGTGGTACTGATTGGGAGGAGTTTGCTCCAATCTATCGAGATAAGATTATGAGTTTTTTGGAGGAGAATTATTTGCCAGATCTTCAAAAGCATATTGTAGCCGAGCATTATATAGATCCTTTACATTTTCAAAATGAGTTGAACAGCTATAAAGGTTCCGCATTTTCTGTAGAACCTCTGCTAACACAATCGGCGTGGTTTCGACCCCATAATAAATCGGAGGATGTAGACAATCTTTATTTTGTGGGAGCTGGAACCCATCCTGGCGCAGGGCTACCAGGCGTACTCTCATCCTCAATAATTGCAGAGAAATTAATTGGGAAAGCTTAGGATAGATTTAAGATGTAAGACGTGAGATACTAGTATTCAGTATTTAGTATCTAGAATCTGTTCCAACACCATGGCTTACTCGTCATTGACACCAGCGGTGGCATTGGGAAGTAACCACCTAGCCTTGTTCCGTTGGCGAGCGGAGAATGAGCGGACTTCGATGAAAGTCGGAGGAAGCGAATGAATCCCGAAGTCTCGGGACTCCGCATTCGCTTCGTTCTGGGCAATGTGCCTGTCCTAATATTATTGTTTTGCATTCATGAGCGTATTGATGGAGATCCTTCACGGCGACTCCGTATCGGTCGCCTTGTTCAGGATGACAGGGGCGTATTTTTTTTACTTCCTTCGCCTCCCTGCGGTCGGGCATTGCCTTTCAGGCAATAGTATAAAACAGTTTGAGAACCATCATTGACATCAACGATGGCATTTAGGAATTAAACTCCAACTCAGGTTTGGGGCTGTTTTATTAGCGAGAATTATAAAGTGTATATGTCATCGAATTATCTAACTTCTAGATACTCAAATGCGCGGGATAAAGTCGGGTTTGGGATATCATTATTTTAAAATTTTACGAGACGAGAATATCATGGCGCACAAAAATCGAAAGAAATCTAAATCAAAAACGAAGTTACATCCCAGAAGTAAACACAGAGCACGTTATGATTTTAAAATTCTAGCCGAGAAAACACCCGAGTTGACTGCTTTTGTTCATGTGAATAAATATGAAGATGAATCTATTGATTTCTTTGAACCTGAAGCAGTTAAAATGCTTAACAAAGCTCTTATTCAGCATTATTATGAAGTGAATGATTGGGATATTCCTGCGGGTTATTTGTGCCCACCAATTCCGGGTCGGGCAGATTATATACATTACGTTGCCGACTTATTAGGTAAAACTGCATCTAAAGATTCCCAAATGAATATTCCAAAAGGAGAGGCTATAAAGTGCTTAGATGTTGGAGTTGGGGCGAATGGCGTGTATCCCATTATTGGCGCTTCAGAATATGGCTGGAATTTTGTTGGTTCCGATGTCGATGCCAAGGCTATCGAGAATGTTGCCCAGATTTTGAGCGCTAATCCCGTTTTGGAAGAGCGTATTGAATTAAGGCAACAAATTAATACTTCACTCATATTTAGAGGAATCATACAAGAGGGCGAGCATTTTGATGTTACTCTTTGTAATCCGCCCTTTCATTCATCCCCAAGAGAGGCTGAAGAAGCCACACTCAAGAAATTGCGGAACCTGAAAGGAGAGGAGGTTACGGAGGCCACTTTAAATTTTGGTGGCCAAAGCAAAGAGCTTTGGTATAAAGGTGGGGAAGTCGGTTTTGTTCGAAAGCTCATTTTAGAAAGTAAAGAATTTTCTAAATCCTGCTTATGGTTTACAACCTTAATCTCTAAACAAACCAATCTGCCAAGAGTGTATCAGCTTTTAGAAGATGCAAAAGCGGTGGAAATTAAAACCATACCTATGGGACAGGGGAATAAAGTGAGCCGTATTGTTGCCTGGACTTTCCTCACTTCCGAACAAAAAGAAGAATGGGTAAATACTCGATGGCAGAAATAAATATTTTGAAGGGCATACGCTAACTCCATCATTTTGTGAGTAAAACAGGTATCTTTGTGTGTATACCCATCCATATTTTATAAGCATCTATTAATGGCTCCAAAAGAAAACGAAGACGAATCAGTAACAAAGTTAACAGAAGAACAAATTGCGCAATGCATATCTGTTTTAGAGACTTTAAATGCCGATTCTGCCCAAATTTTTGACATCCCAAAAGAGGAAAGACTAGCCCTAATAATGGCTGCTGGTTTATTGTCGCGCCCGAGCCGCGAGGAACTTAAACGTCGCAAAAAGGATGTCAAAAAAGCCAGAAAACGAAAGCTTAGAGAAAAAGACAAGCATGCTAGAAATGCCACGGGTATAAGAAGCGCACGAGATGCCACTATTTTTATTGCGCCGCCCATGATTGATTTAACGGGCAAAGAAAATCAAAAAGCGCAAAAGCTAGAATCACCACGAAATTGTTATGTGTGCAAAGCAGAATTTGATACACTCCATCATTTTTACGATACCATGTGTATGGATTGTGGGGATTTCAATTACGCTAAACGGTTCCAGTCAGCTGATTTAACAGACCAAGTTGCTCTTGTAACGGGCTCGCGACTCAAAATCGGCTACCACATCACGTTGATGCTGCTGCGTGCTGGCGCGACAGTAA
Organism: Balneolaceae bacterium; assembly: GCA_041656135.1. Taxonomy (GTDB): domain Bacteria; phylum Bacteroidota; class Rhodothermia; order Balneolales; family Balneolaceae; genus Balneola. Next base: position 143,538 of record JBBAEC010000005.1, read on the forward strand.
TTGCAACCACTCGCTTCCCGGTAGACTCAGCTTTACGTTATGCTAAAGAAGACGATTTTGACAAATGGGGGCATCGCCTGCACATTCATGGTTTAGACTTGCGCCATATTCCAAGTGTGGAGATATTCTGCAGTTATATTGAACAAAAATACGACCGTTTAGATATTCTTATCAATAATGCGGCACAAACGGTTCGTCGTCCAGCTGGCTTTTATAAGCATCTAATAGCGAATGAAGTTCGGGAAGTTTCTGAGATTCCATCTTTAGCTCGTTCTCTTTTAACCAACCACCATGCTTGCCTGCAAGAGCTGCATACTTTGAGTGCTGGTATTGTTGAAGGTGGTCAGAATAAAAATCTACCCGTATCGTGGCATGGTAAACAATTGGGCATTGGATTGAGTGCATCAGCTAGACTTTCCCAAATTCCGTACAGTATTGATAATTCACTTACTGCTGCAGAAGTATTTCCCGAAGGTAAATTAGATGCGGATTTACAGCAAGTTGATTTGCGTAAAACCAATAGTTGGCGATTAAAACTTGGCGAAATTCACACCAATGAAATGATAGAAGTTCAATTGGTGAATTCAATTGCTCCTTTTGTGTTGTGTAATCGTTTGGCAGATTTGATGAAGAGAGAAAATACAGGCATAAAACACATTGTTAACGTTTCTGCGATGGAGGGTAAATTCCATCGTTGGCATAAAGAAGATCGCCATCCACATACGAATATGGCGAAAGCCGCACTTAATATGATGACGCATACAGCTGCTTCTGACTTTGCTAAATATGGCATTTATATGAATGCGGTAGATACGGGTTGGGTAACGGATGAAGATCCTGCTGAGTTAGCTCGTAGAAAAGAAGAAGTTCACGATTTCCAGCCACCCCTAGATATTGTAGATGGTGCAGCTAGAGTTTTAGATCCATTATTTGATGGCATTAACACCGGCAAGCACTGGTGTGGCAAATTCTTGAAAGACTATCGCCCGATTGATTGGTGAGTGGGGATAGGAATTAAGTGATTAGGGATTGAGGAATTGGGGAAATCAGTTATCAATTAGTTAATAGTTATTGGGAATTAGGGGACTGGGGAATTGAGGAATTGGGGAAGTCAGAATTCAGAAGTCAGAATCCGTCATCTCAAAACAAAGCCAGTTATTCCGCACCGAATATAGTTATTAGTGACTAGGGAATTAAGGAATTGGAGGAAGGCATTGAACAATCATCAATGAGTTTTGAGCTTTGAACTTTGTTCTCCATCCACATCCAATCCTGCACATCAAGAAAATTCTGCAAATCCTGTTTCAAAACGATAATTACCCGCAATCACGAACACCCTTCGAATCATCTAAAGAACTGTTTGGATGATTAGCTCTACGCCGGCTGGCGGAAGAATTTTCCTCTTTACGAACGTCCCGTTCGTAATGCCTGCCAGAACCTCTGGTTCCATTGCAAGGGAATTTCTGTTTTTTGTCCCGAGAATTCGGGATTAGGATTTTATGGATATGCAGGATTGTATTAAGGCAAAGATTAAAATCTGTGCCATCGGTGCAATCCTTCTAATCCGTGATTCAAAACGATGATTGGGGAAGTCAGAAGACAGAACTCAGAATTCAGAAGTCAGAATCCACCATCTCAAAACAAAGTCAGTCATACCGCACCCGGTTGCGGCATCTCGTGAATGTGGATTTGAGCATTATTAGGGAAACTCTAGGAATGGAATCCATCAAGAAACTCAACTCTGACAGGGACAGAGTTAACTACCTCCCAAATTTGAGATTCTGGTATTAAAATCCGTGCCATCGGTGAAATCCTTCTAATCCGTGATTCAAAACGATGATTTCGAATTTGGCAAGGAAAGTCCTCCTCCTTGAGAAGGTGGAGCTGGAGGAGGTCGGAATGGTAATTTGAGCTATTTAAATAAGATGGATTGTAGATTTTTTATTGCTCTTAAATATCTTTCGGCTATCTTCATCGGCAAACTGAATTCCAACTATTAGCTTTATCATGTACGACATACAAGATATCATCAACCTAAGGCGCACTCTTCATCGTTATCCAGAATTATCGAACCAAGAGTATGAGACTTCTCGGCGTATTTCTGCATTCATGGAAAAGATGGAGCCAGATGAGGAAATATCTATCTCTAAAACAGGTAAAGCTTTTGTTTTTAATGGAAAAGAACCAGGTGAAACGGTTGTATTTAGGTGTGAGCTAGATGCACTTCCTATTCACGAGAAGTCCCAAAATTTAGCACATCGCTCATTAAACCAAGGGGTGGCTCATCTTTGTGGGCATGATGGACACATGGCTATTATTGTGCGTTTGGGACAATGGATTTCACAAAATCGACCAAAGAAAGGGAAAGTGGTTTTACTTTTTCAACCTGCCGAAGAAAATGAACTTGGGGCAAAAGATGTGGTTGAGTCTGCCGAATTTCATGCCCTTGCTCCTGATTATGTTTTTGCCTTGCACAATATTCCCGGTGAACCACTAAACTCACTGTTGGTAAAAACGGGAAGCTTCTCAGCTGCTTCATGTGGGTTCACTATAAATTTAGAAGGACGAACCTCTCACGCTGCCGAACCACAAAATGGGATTAATCCATATAACACCGCTACCAAAATTATTGATGAGATTTTAGAAATAGCAGTAAATAAAGACGGCTTTGAGTCTCATATCATTACAACGCTTATTTATATTCGATTGGGTGAGATTGCTTTTGGCGTATCCCCCGCAAATTTAGAAATGGGCATCACACTACGTGCCTATGAAAATGAAGATCTTCAATTACTCTGCGAAAAAGCGGAGGAGGCAGTTCTAAAATATGCCGAGCAAGACGGAGTTGAGGCATCATTTAGTTATAGCGAAGTTTATCCTGCCACTATAAATAATATAGAATGTGTGGATATGATTCTGGATGCTGCAAATAAAGCTGAGATACCGGTTCAACAAATGGAACATCCTAATAATTGGTCAGAGGACTTCTCTTACTACACGGCTACGAATAAAGGAGCTCAATTTGGATTTGGTGGGGGAGAAGATCTTCCACCTTTGCACAACCCAAATTATGATTTCCCTGACGAGATTATAGAGCCAGCGGCTAAGGTATTTTTCAATATATACAGCGATTTATTGGGAATTGGGGAATAGAAACTAGGAATTGGAGACTGAGGGATTAAGGGAATGGGGAGTCAGAAGACAGAATTCAGAATTCAGGAGTTCTCCCTCAAAACTCACAGCTCATAACTCTCCAAACCATGAATTGCCTAAGAGTCCACCTACAGAAAAGAGAGCTTTAGCCCAATCGTTGTAATTTTCTGTAAGTAATGCGCTTTTCTCCAACTATATCCAATCCTGCGCATCAAGAAAATCCTGCAAATCCTGTTTCAAAACGATAATCGTCGCTATCACAAACACTCCTCGAATCATCTAGTTCGTAAACCTCCAAGGTTTTACTAGGTCTAAATTGTTACTCATTTTATCACTCCAAACCTTGGAGGATTCTTCTTTATTCAAAATTCAAAGGGGAATTCTCTAACTAGTTAATAAAATCCGAGCCATCAACGCAATCAAACCTACTTCAAACGACAATTGGCCATTGAATTGGGATGTGTGTTGAATCAATTTGGCTAAAGCCAGTGCCAATTCATGTAATTTTCTGTAAGTAATGCGCTTTTCTCCAACTATATCCAATCCTGTACATCAAGAAAGCTCTGCAAATCCTGTTTCAAAACGATAATCGTCGCTATCACAAACACCCCTCTAATCATCCAAATCCGTGATTCAAAAAAGATAATTATGGAATTAAAATAATTCCTCATTTCTCAAAGCTCACGCCTCAAAGCTATACAAACCATGAATTGCCACTGGCTTTAGTCAGTGGTAAAGAATCAACACACAGGAAATGGGCTTTAGCCCAATCTTAAAAACCTTCTGAATTGGGATGTGTGTGGAATCAATTTGGCTAAAGCCCGTTCCTATTCATGTTTTTATTGCTAGGAATGAGCGTTGAGCTTTGTTCTCCATCCACATCCAATCCTGCACATTAAGAAAGTTCTGTAAAACCTGTATCAAAACGATAGAAACGTCCTACTTCTTGAGAAGAAGGAAGCTAGAGGAGGTCGGAAAGTCAGTGATCAGTTAACAGCTACCAGTGAGCAGAAATAAATCTATCAATACTGAATACTAACTATTCAATACTAAATTCCACCCTCATCCCTCACGGCTCAAAACTCAAAGCTAGTTCCAATACTTAAAGCTCATTCCTAAAAAATAACTGTCAATATTATTGATTAATTAGAATACTATCATTTTAGTGTAAGTAATGCAGGCTTGACAATTCTTTTTAGTAAATTAAACTTATATAAAGTTATGGGTTTACCTTTGTCAGACATAAAAACGAGTAATTTTTACAACCAGAATCTTGAAATTGAACTCAAACTATTTGAGTTTACTCTAGCTATTACAATGCTTGTATTTCTATTCTGGACTATCGTTGCCCAAATATTAGACTATAGTTTCCTAATTAAGGTTATTTACACCAGCTCTTTTATAATATATACGGGTATTTACATTGCCTATAGAACAGGTCTGTCGTTTCCTGCAATAACTGCAATATATTATAGCTCAGCTTTTATTATACTTGCTTTGGGCTGGTTACCTTCAGGCGGTATTAGTGGTGCTATTATGCATTTCTTAATTCTAGTATTCATATCTGGATTATTAGTTCTACCGCCCAGATGGTATTTACTTTTAATTTCTTTTATGGCATTATTAGTTATTGGTTTTAGCTCGTATGAGTTTTATAACCCTGACGCCGCCTCTGCTTATTCCTCAAATCTAGATAAAATTAGAGACTTAGGTATTACAAGTATAATTATGATTATTGTACTTGGATTAAGTCTCTACATATTTAAAATAGCATACTTACGAGATCGTGAGAAACTAAATATTGCTATAGCCGACTTAGAAATTGAAAAAGCAAAGGCAGAAATGTCAGACCAAGCCAAAACTCAGTTTCTTGCCACCATAAGTCATGAAATTCGTACTCCGTTAAATGGAGTAGTGGGCATATCGGAACTACTTGAAAGTACTAGCCTAGATAAAGGTCAGGCCGAGTTGGTTAAAAACCTTTCGTATAGCAGTAGAATTTTGCACAGTTTAATTAGTGACGTATTAGATCTCACTATGATTGAGAATGAGAGGTTGTCATTAAACAAGAATGAAATCAACCTAAAGCAAGAGCTTACTGAGATGTATGAGCTTTTTAAAGCCAAATTAGCAAGCAAAAATAAAGAAATTGAAATTTTATTAACTATTGACGAGAAATTGCCCGATAAGGTAATAGGAGATTTAAAAAGAGTTCGTCAGGTACTTATGAATTTGGTAAATAATGCAATAAAGTTTACTAATAAAGGATCAGTTACTATTATTGCAACTATGCTTACCGAGATGGATGATGAAATTAAAGTAAGATTTTCTGTCTCAGATACTGGGGTAGGAATTTCGGAGGAAGATCAGTCCAAAATATTCGAATTATTTTTTAGAGGCAAAGTAATGAATGTAGAAGGAACTGGCTTAGGACTCGCAATAAGTAATAAATTAGTTGAATTAATGGGTGGTAAAATAGAGGTGGATTCTGTACTTACCAAAGGCTCAACATTTAACTTCGAAATACCATTAACTAAATATAAAGAATTTGAGACTGAAGGAAGCGTTATGGAAGAGTTATTAGATTCATACCGATCTTTAAATATATTAATAGCCGATGATGTACGAATTAATAGTTTACTACTACAAAAAATGCTAAACCATTTGGATATCCACAATATTGATGTAGTGGGTAACGGAAAAGATGCCGTAGAAAAAGCGCAAACCACGGCGTACGATTTTATATTTATGGATATCCAAATGCCAGTAATGGATGGCATCGAGGCTTCTCAAATAATATCTAAAGCCAACGAAGGGCAAGATAAACCAAAGATTATAGCGATCTCAGCCGATGTCATAAATAAAGATATGGACGATTATGCAGAGTCTGGCTTCATAGATTTTCTACACAAGCCACTAAGTAGAAATGTACTTAAAGAGGTTATTAAGAAACATTTGGTATAGTGATTTGGGAATTGGGGAAGACAGAAATCAATGAACAATTAGCAGTTATCAGAAGACCTTTCTCAGAGCACAAAGCTATTTCAGTCATCATGAATTGCCACTGGCTTTAGCCGGTGGTTAACGATGTCCCAAAATGATGGGCTTTAGCCCAATCTTCCAAATTTATAGAAATGGGATTTATGTCGCTCCGCTGGGGCTTGGCTGGGTGGGGCGTAATATTTTGCTATTAATATATCGCCGCGCTGCGGCTAGGAATATCCGATACCAAAAATCCGAACCATCTGTGCAATCCCCCAAATCCGTGATTCAAAAACGATGATTGTGGTCTTAAAGCTTCTCAATTCTCAATGCTCACACCTCAAAACTATCCTTGCCACACAACCCCAGCGGGGTGTCATTATTATAGAAAAAATGGAGCCATTCACCCACGCACAAACCCCGAAGGGGTGACATAAATGTGAAATGGAATATCTAAACCTAGAATGAATGCACAGCACGAAAATATCACCCTTTCAGGGTTCGTGCATAAACAAATTGGGAATTCTATAATAATGCCAGCCCTACGGGCTTAATTCATAACGGAAATACAGCGCCTAGATGCGAACTGTGCCAAGGAAAATCTTTACGCTGGCTAGCGGAGGGCGTTCAACGAACTAGCTTCCAATTGAGCATGGACTTTGTTCAAAATATGTTTCGATTCCTCGAATCATCCAAAGAACTGTTTGGATGATTGGCTCTCCGCCATTGACGGAAGAATTTGCTATCCAGAAACAAAAATCCGAGCCATCGGCGTAATCCTCCAAATCCGTGATTCAAAAACGAGCTTTCCAAGAAGCAGGGTTTCGATGCTGATGCAAAATGGCAATGATTGAAATTAAATCATTCTCATCAACAAAATTAATGGAAAATGGAAAACGATTGACTATTGCTCTTCGTACCAATGGTAGGCGTCGTCAATATCTTTTTCGGCCTGTGGGGTAAGAATTAATGTTTTAGTCATTATGACTATTTATATTTATTTCGGATTTCACTCCAGGGTTTTCCGCTTTTTGCATCTTCATCGAGTGTTTGAAGCCGTTCTTCTACAATAGTTTGATGATGTTCAGGCATTTCTATTTGTTCAGGATCGGTAGCAATTGAATCCCACAAATCTCCAACCAAAGCAATTTTTTCTTTCTTGTTGAGGCGTGATATTTCTTTGATTAACGTGTCTTCCATAATAATCGGGTTAGATTCTACGATACAATTTGAGCAAAAAGAATTTCTTAAGCAAAAGATTACTTTCGTGCAGTGAGTGGGAAAGTCAATGCGCAATGAACAATTAGCAGTTATCAGAAGACCTTTCTCAGAGCACAAAGCTATTTAAATCATCATGAATTGCCACTGGCTTTAGCCGGTGGTTAACGATGTCCCAAAATGATGGGCTTTAGCCCAATCTTCCAAATTTATAGAAATGGGATTTATGTCGCTCCGCTGGAGCTTGGCTGGGTGGGGCGTAATATTTTGCTATTAATATATCGCCGCGCTGCGGCTAGGAATATCCGATACCAAAAATCCGAACCATCTGTGCAATCCCCCAAAACCGTGATTCAAAAACGATGATTGTGGACACATAGTGTACTCAAGAGTCCTCACGTTTTGGCCATAGATTTTACTAAAAGTTTAAAAGATGATTTTCAGTCGAGGATTTCAAAAACCTTCTAGAAATCTGTCCCTCCTAGGGCTAATCCTTATACACATCTTTTTGTGTTTCTTAAAATTGTTCGAACAGTATGACGTACTCCTCATTGACGCCAACGGCGGCATTAGAATGTAACTAGCTAGTCTTGTCACCCTGAGGAATGAGCAGATCGAATGTACGAAGGGCCTCCTGATAGCAACTTACTAACCCCAACAACGCTTCTTCGTTTAGGATCCCAAATAATTATTTTCCCGAGAATTCGGGATTCCTCTTACGCTTCGTTCTGGGCGATGCGCTTGTCTTGGTATTATTGGTTTATGTTCATGAGCGTATTGAACGAGATCCTCCACGGCAACTCCCTATCGGTCGTCTTGTTCAGGATGACAGGGGCGTTTTATATAATTCCTATGCCTCCCTACGGTCGGGCATTGTCTATTATAATGTAGTAATTCCAATATTTGATACAGAAAAAATGTGTATAAAGATTAGCCTAGGGGAAGGGACAGATTTTCTGTCTGCAGAAAATCGGGGAGAGGACGGTGGAAGCTTAGATTTCACTCGTTGCCATATTCTTCGGAGCAGAGCTCCTCGGCAGTATCTCCCGGCGGAGCGTCGTAACGAGCCCAAAACGTTAGAGGAGGTCGGGATTTCAGTGATCAGTTAACAATTATCAATGAACAGAAGATTTTTCTAAATACTCAATACTAAGTACTAAAGACTCCCAACTAATTTCCATTAAATTTAATACTTACTTTACAGAACAATTTTGTAGATATATAGTTAAGGATGTATCACCCACTCTCAATCACAAAGTATTAGCACAATGTTATACAGAAACTCATTTCTATTATTATTTACCGCTTTTATTGCCAGCTTTTTGGCATGTTCGCAAACTGATACCGTTCAAAATATTTCGAACAAAGCGGAATTTGGGGATTATATTCAAGCTTACACATCAGGCGAGATTAGCGCACGTGGGGAAGTTGCTATAACGCTAGTACATCCCGTAGAAAAAGTGGATAAAAATCAGAAACTGATACATCTACAGCCAAGTGTTGGGGGAACTACAAAATGGGTAAACGACCAAACTATTTTGTTTAAAGCGGATGAGCTACTCGACCATGGCAAGGAATATGTAGTTTCATTTGATTTGGGAAAAGTGGTAGAGGTACCAGAAGAGAAGCAGGTTTTTAGATTTGGTTTTAAAACCATTCAGCAAGATTTAGAATTACAGCTTGATGAGCTAGAGTTGTCGGCAGAATCTCCAAACCAACTACAGCTTTCGGGATCAGTTTTCACTGCTGATGAAGCCCAGTTGGCGGATATAAAACGAGTGCTATCCGTAGCGCAAAAAGGAAATTCTGACCTTGAAATGAACTGGCTTCCCAAGCAAGCTAGACTCGAATATCCATTTCAGATTACAGGTATTAAGCGCGAAGAAAAACCGTCGAAAGTAGAGATTATGTGGGATGGTGACCCCATCGGAACCACAACAAAAGGCAAGCGACAGATTGATATTATCCCTTCCACCGATTTTGAATTAATAAACACACGTGTATTCACAGATAGCAATCCACGTATTGAGCTAATATTTTCGGATTTACTGGATATCAACCAAAATTTGGATGGACTTATAACCATCCAAGATATGCCTAGGCTGAACTTTTTGGTTAATAAAAATAAGCTGGTCATAACTCCCAGAGAAAAGAAAACGGGTATTAAAACAGTTACAGTTTATCCCTCCATTCAGAATACAAAAGGCAAGAAACTAGGACAGGAAATAACTCGCCAAATTCAATTTAATCAGCCTAAACCACAGATAGAATTATTAGGGGAAGGTGTGATTATCCCTAAATCCAAAAATCTATTATTGCCATTCAAATCGGTTAGTCTTGGCGCTGTAGATGTTCGAGTTACGCGAATTTTCGAAAGTAATATTGGTCAACATTTCCAATCCCAGAATATGGATGAGTTCTATACTTGGAATATGAATCAGGTTGGGCGACCTGTATTTGGTGGCGTTATTCCGCTATCGACATTAGGAGCGGTTGAAGCAGGAAGTTGGAACACCTACGCACTAGATTTATCCAAAATTATAGAGCCCGATCCCGGCGCTATATACTTTGTAGAACTAGGATTTAGAAAACACCAAGCGGTTTACGAATGTGGGGAATCTGATCTAGTCACCAGTAATTCAGTAACCAGTAGAACGTGGACGCTAAACCCAGAAGATGAAACCGAGTACTGGAAAAACTACGACTCGAGTAGATATCCTTACGAATATAATTGGAATGAAAGAGAGAATCCGTGTTCCATTTCGTACTACACCGATTCACGCAGTGTACAACGCAAGATTTTAGCTTCCGATTTAGGGTTGATTGCCAAACGTGCAGGCAATGAAAAAGTGGTGGTTTTTGTAACCGACCTCAACACAGCCAAACTAAAAAATGGGGTGGAGGTTGAGCTGTTCGACTATCAGCAACAATCAATTGGCAAGGCGGTTTCCAATACCGATGGGCAAGTGAGTATGGATGTTGTGCGTGAGCCATTTTATATGATTGCAACTGCGGGCAAGCAGAAAGGATATTTGAAACTGAGTGATGGGACAGCACTTTCGGTAAGTGATTTTGATGTGTCAGGTGCCGATGTTCAGAAAGGGGTGAAAGGATTTTTATATGGCGAACGTGGAGTTTGGCGTCCGGGTGATAGTTTATTTGTGAGCCTAATTTTAGAGGATAAAAACAAAGTTCTACCCAAAGAACATCCCGTCAGTTTTGAACTTGCAAATCCCTCTGGGCAGATTGTAGACCGCCAGACTTTCCATGGTTCTTTAAACGGGTTGTATGTATATAAAGGAGTAACCGACAAGCAGGCAACCACAGGAAATTGGCAGATTAGAGCTCGCGTGGGCGGTTTAAATTTCACCAAAATGCTTAAGATTGAAACGGTGAAGCCTAATCGCTTAAAAGTAGAAATGGATTTTGCGGATGATTTTGTATCGGGCAAAGATCGAAAACTAGAAGCGACTTTATCCTCACGCTGGCTACACGGGGCAACAGCTCGTGGATTGAAAGCAGATATAGAACTAAGTACCACTCCATCGTCGCCCACTTTTGAGAAATATCCGGCCTTCACTTTTTCGGATGAAGCCGTTTCCTTTTCATCCACTCCCACACAGATTTTTGATGGAAAACTAGATGAAAATGGAGAAGCATCCATCGACTATACCTTCAATAAATTGAAAGAAGGTCCGGGCAGAATTCGTGCAAATATGAAAATGCGCGTGTTCGAAGCCTCTGGAAGTTTTAGCGTGGGAAGTGCCACCACCTATTATTTCCCATTCGAAGATTTGGTTGGTATAAAAGGTCCAAACCAAGATGGATGGAGTTATGATAATTGGTTAGACCGAAGCGAAAACCAACGTTTTGAAGTAGCTACTATAAATAACGAAGGGAAAAGTGTTGCCGGCAAAGATTTGGAATATGAAGTGTATAACATCCGTTACCGCTGGTGGTGGGAAAGAAACAATGAAGACTTAAGTAGTTATTTTGAGCGAAGTAATGCTCGCCGTGTTGCAAAAGGAACTGTTAGAACAGCAAATGACGGAAAAGCCACGTTTGATTTTAAATTGCCAGAAGATGAAGATGGCGGACGTTATCTCGTTCGGGTAAAAGATCCAAAAGGTGGACACAGCGCCAGCACGGTTGTCTATTTTAGTTGGTATGGCGGAAGAGGTTCAGGAGTTAGTCCGGCGCGACTTTCTTTCAATTCAGATAAAGAAAAATATACCAAAGGTGAAAAAGTCACCCTTTCTATTCCCAGTAGCTTGGGCAGTAAAATTCTCGTCAGTTTAGAAACGGGCTCCAAAATTCTAAGTACAGAATGGCTAGACGGTAAAGCGGGTACCACCGAATATGTATTTCAATCAACCAAAGAAATGAGCCCAAATGTGTACGCTCATGTCATGCACATTCAGCCACACGGCCAAGATAAAAATGATTTGCCACTCAGAATGTACGGCGTCATTCCAGTCGAGATTGAAAATCCAGCTACTATTTTGTCGCCACAAATAAATATGCCTGCAGAGCTAAAACCCGAAACGGTTGCAAACATACTAGTAAGTGAGCAAAATGGAAAAGCAATGACCTACACTATCGCCATGGTAGATGATGGGCTGCTCGACCTCACGAATTTCAAAACCCCAGCGCCACACGATTTGTTTTATGCTCGAGAAGCGTTGGGCGTAAAAACATGGGATTTATTCCAATATGTGAGCGATGCCTACGCAGGAAATCTCTCCCGTATTTTAGCAGTGGGTGGCGATGGCGAAATTGCAGCCGTTGATCCTTTAACCGAAGCCAATCGCTTTGAACCCATGGTTCGATTTATTGGACCTTTTGAATTAAAAGAAGACGAAACCAATCAGCATTCCATCACTATTCCCAATTATGTGGGCTCAGTTCGAACTATGGTAATTGCTGGCCAAGATGGCGCTTATGGAAAAGCCGAAACCACCACGCCCGTTCGTAAACCTGTTATGGTTTTAGCAACGCTGCCGCGAGTGCTAGGTCCTGGAGAAAGTGTGGCGCTGCCCGTGAATGTATTTGCGATGAAAGAATCGGTGAAGGAAGTTAAGGTACGTGTAGAAGCCAACGATATATTTGAAATTACAGGCTCAAAAACAGCTACTGTAAACTTTTCTGAACCAGGAGATAAGTTGATTTCATTCCAACTTAAAACAAAACCTGCCATTGGAGTTGGTAAAGTTAGAGTAGAAGTATCAAGTGGAAGCGAAACAGCATATCACGAAATTGAAATAGCCGTTCGAAATCCCAATACCGCTTTTGTGGAAGTTAAAAATGCGGTTGTTGATGCAGGCAAAGACTGGAATGTTGCTTTTGAACCGCAGGGAATGATAGGCACCAATTCCGCCACCTTAGAAATATCTAGAATACCACCCGTAGATTTTGAGCGACGTTTGAAATACTTAACTCAATATCCGTATGGGGGATTGGAGCAAACGACTTCGGCCATATTTACTCAGCTTTTTGTGACTGATGTGATGGATTTAAGGGAAACAGAGAAAGCTAAAATTCAGAAAAATATTGAAGCAGGAATTAAAAGAGCGGAATCTTTCCTCACCTCAAGTGGGGGCTTATCGTACTGGCCTGGGCAGGAAGATCCCAATTCGTGGGGCACAAATTACACCTATCACTTTTTGCTAGAAGCACAGAAGAAAGGATATTATGTGTCCACAAGTCTGCTCAACAGCGTAAATCGTTTCCAAAGAGAACGAGCTCGAGATTGGAAAATGGTATCCGATTATTTTAGATCCGATTTAATTCAAGCCTATCGTTTATACACTCTTGCTCTAGCCAATACGCCCGATCTTGGTGCCATGAATAGGCTCAGAGAAAGTGATAAGATTTCACTGCAAGCACAATGGCGACTTGCCGCAGCCTATGCTTTGGTGGGCCAGAAAGAAGCTGCAAATGCGCTAATTGATGGACTTTCAAACAAAATCACCGACTACACCGAGCTATCCAGAAGTTATGGTTCTGCAACCCGCGATCGCGCCATGATTTTGGAAACACTTACTCTGCTTGACCGTGGGGATGACGCCGCGCTCATTGCCCGAGATCTTTCCGAAGAACTCAGTTCGCAGCAATGGTTCAGCACTCAAACTACGGCGTACAGTTTAATTGCTATTTCTAAATTTCTAGAGCAATTCAATAGTGCTGGCACCATTCAGGCATCCTACACACTAAATGCGAAAAAAGCGGTGGAGCTCGATACAAAAGCTTATGTCATACAATCTGCGCTCAGCATGGATGAAAAAGCTACGAATATGATTGAGCTGAAGAATACGAGCGAAGGAACATTATTTGCACGATTAATTCTGCAAGGCACTCCGCTTTTGGGCGATACTATATCCACCTCTAACAGTTTAAAACAGAATGTGCGGTTTGTGAATTTAGCGGGGGATGTCATCAATCCAGATAAAATTAATCAAGGTGATGATTTCATTGCAGAAGTTACTGTATCGAATCCAGGTTTGCGTGGCGATTACGAAAATGTGGCTCTAACGCAGATATTCCCTTCTGGTTGGGAAATTAGAAATACGCGTATGGATGATGATTCCTTCAGCGAGCCTACCGCAACTTTCAACTATCAAGATATACGAGACGATAGAGTGTACACTTATTTTGATTTGAGGGCTGGGCAATCTAAAACCTACCGAGTGCAGTTGAATGCAAGTTTTGTGGGAACGTATTATCTGCCCGCAGTAAGCTCAACGGCAATGTACGACGAAACTATTAGCGCTCGTTCTCCGGGCATGTGGGTGCAAGTGGTGCCCGTAAACTGATAGCTTTTTGCGAATATGGAAACGGATAATGAGTCTAAAAAAGCTCCACGTATAAAAAGGAATACTCGTCGAGTAATTCTTTTGGTGGGGCTTATTTTGCTCCTTGTTGGATATTGGAAAGTGCTGCCAACGCCTCTTTTTGAAACGCCTTATTCTACTGTTCTAGAAAGTAAAAGCGGAGATTTGCTTGGTGCTAAAATTGCCGATGATGGGCAGTGGCGATTTCCCATTTCCGAAGAAACGCCTTATAAATTTGAACAATCTATCATAGAATTTGAGGATAGAAATTTTCATTCCCACTTTGGAGTCGATCCCATTGCCATAGCTCGAGCTCTCCTTCAAAATTATAAAGCAGGAGAGGTAAAAAGTGGCGCCAGCACTCTATCTATGCAGGTTATTCGACTTTCAAAAAATAATCCCCCGCGCACCGTTTGGGAAAAAGTTAAGGAAATGGTACAAGCTACTCGGCTAGAAATCAGCTATTCCAAAGAAGAAATAATGGCAATGTACGCCGCTCATGCTCCTTTTGGCGGAAATGTGGTAGGCTTAGAAGCTGCCTCTTGGCGTTATTTTGGAAGAGAACCCGATCAACTTTCGTGGGCAGAATCGGCTACGCTTGCAGTATTGCCGAACAGTCCGGCGCTTATTCATCCCGGCAGAAATAGAGATGCGCTCAAAGCTAAACGGGATCGTCTGCTCGCTCGTTTGCTCGAAGAGTCGCTTATCGATTCGCTAACTTACCAACTATCGCTCTTAGAGGTGTTGCCCAATCAGCCACACGCCCTTCCCTCCGAAGCGCCACATCTAGTTGCTAATAATTATTTGGGCGCCAATAAAGGCAAAAAAGTCCGTTCTACCATAGATGGGAATTTACAGCACAGAGTGAATGAAATTGTTCAGCGCCATTACACCGATTTAAATGCGAATGGAATTAAAAATGCTGCTGTTTTAGTGTTGGATGTGAAAGCCAACGAGGTGGCAGCCTATGTGGCAAATACCGCGGGCGAAGGGCGGCGCAACGGACATCAAGTGGATATTATACAAGCGCCACGAAGTCCGGGGAGTATTCTAAAACCTTTTCTTTATATGATGAAATTGAACGAGGGCGATATTTTACCCAAGATGTTGGTGCCTGATGTACCCTCACGTTTCTCTGATTATTCTCCCAAGAATTACACTCGAACTTATGATGGCGCGGTGTCGGCATCCGAAGCACTTTCGCGTTCTTTAAATGTGCCTGCGGTGTATATGTTGCAAGAATATGGAGTGCCAAAATTCCATCATTATTTAACAAAATTGGGAATGACCACGCTCACAAATCCACCTGAGCATTATGGGCTGTCGCTCATTTTAGGTGGGGCAGAGGGAACCCTTTGGGATATCACCACGGCGTATGGCTCTCTTGCCGAAATGGTGAATAATTATGATCCTAGAGCGGGGGATAAAGGAACATATCAGAAAATTAATTTTCGCCAATCGGCGGATAAACCAAAAATATCGACTAAGGAATTTGCATTGAGTGAAGGCGCGGTTTGGTCAACCTTGGAGGCAATGGTGGAAGTAACTCGTCCTGAGGATGAGGTTTTTTGGAAACGATTTGAAAGCAGTCGAAAAGTAGCTTGGAAAACAGGCACAAGTTTCGGTTTTAGAGATGGATGGGCTATTGGCGTAACTCCCGAATATGTGATTGGGGTGTGGGTGGGCAATGCCGATGGGGAAGGTCGCCCAAATTTAACGGGCATAAAAACAGCAGGACCAATTCTTTTCGATGTGTTTGATGGGCTCCCACCAACTACTTGGTTCAACGAACCTCTATTCGAAATGGAAACCATCGAAGTCTGCGTGCTAAGTGGACATCGAGCGGGGGAATATTGTGATAAAGTGGAATCCGTTTCTGTCCCAAAATCGGGATTGAAAACTACGGTCTGCCCGTATCACCAAAGGATTTATGTGAATCAAGAAGAAACTGCTCGTGTGAATAGTAGCTGTGCCAGTGTCTCACAAATGAAAGCTAAAAATTGGTTTGTGTTGCCACCTGTGGAGGAATGGTATTACAAAAAGAAGCACGGCGATTACAAAGTCTTGCCACCACTTTCGCCCAATTGTGCCGAAGAGCAGATTGCCAGTATGCGACTCATCTATCCATTCAAAGCATCCACCATCTACGTGCCTTTAGAGCTGGATGGAAGTTTGGGCAAAACCATTTTCGAAGTAGCACATCGCGATAACACCACCGAAATATATTGGCACCTCGATGAAGAATTCATAGGTACCACCAGCACCTTCCACCAAATGGCGCTCTCCCCCAAACCCGGCGCCCACACCCTAACTTTAGTTGACGAAAACGGAAATACCCTAGTACATGAATTTGTAATTGTCGGCGGGTAGGGGACTAAGGAATTAGGAATTGAGGAAATCAGTTTTCAGTGAACAATTAACAATTAGCAATGAACAGTGATTAGGAAAATAGGAATTGGGGGATTAGGGAATTGAGAAATTGGGGAATGCAGAAGTCAGAAGGTGTTCGCTCATAACTCATGACTAATCTTTGCCCTCGTCACGAAGGTCCTCCTTCGTGATGCTGTTTGGAAGCTCCAGCTTCCTGTGGATGGGTGTGCTAAGAGAATCTTTGTTTTTTGTCCCGAGAATTCG
>JBBAEC010000006.1:0-158970 GCA_041656135.1 Balneolaceae bacterium
AAGAGTTTAATGCAATTATTAAGCTTAATAACACACTCAAACTAAACCAATGTTAACATTGAAAGGGTAGAGTTGTTAAAGAAGATTTATAAGCACTGCCTATTTTAAAAAGTGAAATAAATTATTTTATAATTCGCTGAAGATTGGCATTTCATTCAAACACACTTTCCTTATCTTCATCACCCAATGGCGGCAAAGAAATCAAATAGCAAAGATACATTCCATCAGTTATCTCGAGATATCTCTGAGAATAATCTGAAACCGACATATTATTTATTCGGTGATGAAGAATTCTATCTCGACCAACTACTTGATAAATTCTCTGCGCTCATTCCCGCCCACGAAAAAGATTTTAATTACGATTTATTATACGGCCAAGAACTAACACTAGGTAAGCTAATATCTATTGCTAAAAGTTATCCTATGATGGCTGAACGCCGTATGATTATAGTTCGAAATTTTCTGCAAATAGCGAAAAATGCCGACGACGCGCTTAATTTCATTCATTACTTAGAGCATCCAAATCCCACCTGCGTACTCGTTTTATTCGATACTGGGAAACCCGCTGGTAATACAAACCTTGGTAAAGCGCTATCTAAAAATAAATTGGTAGGCTATTACGGATTCGAACCATTAGCGGATTATCTAATTCCAGATTGGGTAATTGGTTGGGTAAGCACTCATCACAAAAAACAAATTGCACCACCAGCAGCTCAGTTATTGGCTCAATTTGTAGGTAACAATTTACAGTTACTGTCTACAGAAATAGACAAAGTGTGTACTTTTGTAGACACTTCAGAAACAGTTACAGAGGCCGATGTAAAAAAAATAATCGGCTCATATCGAGAATATACAGCCATAGAGCTCAAAGAAGCCATTGTTAAGCGTGATTTGAATCGTGCCCTATATATCTCGGAACAAATGTTGCAACATGCTAAGTCAGACACGGGAGAATTAATTCGACTCGTGGGGTTCTTTAACAGTGTGTTTACAAATATTTGGCAAATTCTGAGATTGGCTGAAAAAGGTCAATCGAAGAATCAAATACAAAGCGAACTTGGCATTGCTAGTGCTTGGTACTTTAATAAGCTTTGGGATGATGCAACAAATTTTCGCTACTCCGATATGCCTGCTGTTTTTGAAGCCTTATTAGACGCTGACCGCTCTATCAAAGGCTTTAGCACACTCGACTCCACTGCAATTCTATTCTTCCTTGTTAAGCGAATTATCGGTTAATCCGATTCGCGACTAAACAGAGAATTGAAATTAATTTTAGTGGTGTTGATTATGAATACATTTGAAGTGTCAAAAGTAAGAACATATAGTGATGAAGATTTAATGGAGTACTTCCAAAATGAACATGTAGCTGCCTTTAATGAGCTAGTTCGTCGCTACCAAGACCGCCTCCATAATTTTTTATACCGATACACTCGCGATCACCACGATTGTGAAGATTTAATTCAAGAAACATTTTTAAGAGTTCATAAAAGCAAGAATTCTTACACACGTATTGCAAAATTCTCAACTTGGATGTATACCATTGCTTTAAATCTTGCAAAAAGTTTATACAAGAAAAAGCAACGTATGTATAAAATATCTATTCATAAAGATCCGAATGATTCTGAGGATTTTGAGATGTTAATTGAAGACTCTAACATCTTACCAGATGAAATTCTACATCAAAAACTGAGCATAGAGAAATTAGAAAAAGCTTTAATGGCTTTGCCAGAAGACTTTCGTGAAATGGTAATTCTAAGAGATCTACAGCAAATGACCTACGAAGAAATTTCTGACATTACAGAAACTCCAATGGGTACTGTAAAGTCGAGAATTAACCGTGGGCGTGCTCAAATTCAACACATGATAAAAAATTATGTAGAATTGGGAACTTCTTTCTAATCATAGCATACAAAGGGGTGTATCAAAACTAGCAAACCTTGGCACTATGAATTATTTAGAAAAAGAATACCACCCAATTATTGAAGACTATGTAGCAGAATATGTAGAAGATAACCTTGATAAAGTCGAGAGAGATGCTTTCGAAGAGGTGCTAGTTCAGGACGATGATCTCCGTGAACTAGCATTTTCTGCTAAAGAAGGCAGGAAGTACTTACAGATGTTACAAAAAGAAAAAGCAACTGAAGGGTTGCTTAATCGCCTACATAAAAGGCTAAAAGAAAATAATTAGGGCGCTTTCTATATTATAAGTACTAAAGTGCCTCGTGTATAAACCATTCTGGATGATAATTAAAAGGTAAATCCTTCTTTCTCAAGAAGGGCTTTTATCTTAATCAGGTGATCTCCCTGAATTTCTATACTCTTACCTTTCACCGTTCCACCAGTACCCAGCTGTTGTTTCAATTTCTTTGCCATATCCTCAATAACCTGGGGATTATGCTGAATATTTTTAATGATAGTTACTTGTTTGCCTCTACGGCCTGACTTATCTACTAGAATGGATAATTTCATCTAAACTGGTATTATTTTTCAATTTCTTATTCACGCTAATATAACGCCAATTCCTACCAAAGTTAATTGTAGTCTTAAGATTTAGGATTTAGGAACTGATTCCTAAATCCTAATACATAAATTATTTCCAAGCCTTTCTTCTAGTACCGCCAATTCCATCATAGGTAGTTGTGTTGCCATTGGGTGCTGTTACCTCTATAAGTATGGTTAAGTCAGCTGGGTCATCATTTTCATCATCAATATCACGTATGGAAAAGTTGAACTCTGTAGCTCCAGGTCCAGGCAGTAAATAATCACCTAAAGTAAAATCACCAGAGCCAGTTACTTCAATTCCTTCACCAGTCTTAATTACAAATTTAGTGCCTGCTGGCATTGGGTTTCCATTTAAATCGGTAACAGTATAGGTGAAACTCGCTCCACCATTAGGGGCTAAGTCGAAGGTGGTAGGGGTAGCGCTTATCTTAGCTGAGTTTGTAGAAAATAATACATTAGTCGTTTTTTCAATAATCTCATCATTTTCATTTATTGTATGAGCAGTAATAGTGGCTAAACCATGGCGACCATTCATGCTTGCACCATCCACTGTTACTAAATCATTGGGTCTTGGATCTCCAGAAATTAATTTTACGCTTACGCGTCCATCTTTATCTGTATGTTTAGGTCCTGAACCTTGAATAATACCTCCTGTACTGCTAAAATACACTGCAGTACCAGGTTTTACTGGGTTACTAAACTTATCACCCACTATTACTTCAATCACATTTTCAATACCATTTATATCATACCCTCCATAATTAAACCTATTTGGGCCTATACTTAAATGATCTAAATCAGGGAATCCTCCATGAATTGTTATAGCTACAGGTCTAGAAATCAGCGTTAAGCCAATATCAGCGCGAGTAATTTTTGCCTGTACTTGTACCACACCTGCTTTGTTTCCACTAAATAAATTGGAGGTTACTTTACCTTCAGCATTTGTTTTTGCAGATATTGGTTGAATTCCCTCACCGCCGCCTGGGCCAGCAATAATTTCAAACTCTACATTTACCGCATTATTTAAATCTAGCTTTCTGCCAGAGGAGTCTTGTACTTGAAAGGTAAACGCACTATTTACTATTCCGCCAGTTTCTTTAATATTTATGGTCTCTCTCTGAACACTTTCTAATATAAGAACAGCTGCTCCAGCCGATGGCCCAGTTACTTGACCAGGATTTTCATCATCGTCACCGCCTGAATCATCTTGAACGGGGAGTAATTTAAAATTCAAATTCTTTATAATGTCTTTTGGCGCTAGGGGAAGTGTTTCTGTAGTGCTTCTATATGTTGCAGCAGATGCGGTGATTGTAACGTCAGTAACTTCACTTATGTCAATTCCAGTTAGAGAGAATGTTCCAGTGGAATCTGTTTTAGTAAATTTCCGAAGCTCCTGGGGCGAGTCAATTACAACATTAGCTCCATTTATAAGGTTGCCAGTAGTAGCATCGGTAACTTGGCCTTGTATAATAGCGTCATCACTACTAGACGGTTTACACGAGAGTACTAGCATAAAGCCAAATACGAGAAGAAAGCTTAGGCGGATATATTTGTTCATAGCATTTTTACTTAAAGAGACATTTAAACTGGGTGAATGTTACAGTTTTAATTACAATAGTGTTTAAAAAAATATTAACTATTTGTATAACAAACTATTATATAATGAAATACACTCAGATAAAATATGCTAACCTAATTGTTAAATACAATTCATAGTTTTTAGAACTGCCTATTAGAAGTTCTTTTATTAGGATTTATGCTAATAGTTATTCAAATGTTATCAAAGAAGTTTAGAAATATAAACTATCTAGTTTAACACTATGCTTTACTAAAAGACTAAAGATTCCCGATATTATATAGGAGGCTTGATATTTATGCTTCTAATGCCGTTTCGGTTTTAAATTTTGGTTCTGGTACATATTTCCAAACAATATATGCCATCAGCAGAATAGCAACTGCTCCAAAATAAGTGTTACTGCGGTAACCTGATGTGGCGTAAAGAGGACCTGCAACACTACCACCTAAACCATATCCAATCTGCCCGATTGCAATAAGAAGACTCATGAGTGTGCCTCTATTTTTTGCTTGTACCAGCTCTGATGACAATGCCTGAAAAGGGCTTATGCGCATAGCGACGAGAATCATTGCAACAGGGAACAGTAAAAAAGCATACTCTATTTTAGTAACAAAGAATGTAGTAGAATACATTAACAGTGATAACCCAATACAAGAAGTGATAATAATATTTTTCCGACCAATTTTATCAGATAACCACCCCGCACTAGGGCCAGCTATAACATTGGCAACTCCGCCAGCTGCAAATATATAGCCAATTGTTGTTAGTGAAGTTGTAAAGGAATCCTCAAGCCAAGTTGGTAGATATATTATAAATACAGATAGGCTTAAGAACATTAAGAAATAGGAAAAAGCTACGAAAGCGACATCCTTTCTTTTAAGAAGAAGAAGGTATTTCTCTAACGAATTGAGAATAGTAAGTTTATTGTTGTGTAGCTCAACGTTTGGCTGTGGTACCTTTATTAAAATTACAATAAAAGTGAAGGCCATGAGCACTGCAAAAACGAGAAAAGGAGTTTTAAAGTGATATGCTTCCGTTAAAAAAGTACCTATTGGAATACCTAATATTTGCCCCACGGCAATACCACTCATTATCCAACCGTTTGCCCAACCTCTTTTTTCGTAGGGGAAATAATCTCCTACATAAGCTACTGCAGCTCCACTTAGTATGCCACCTGCAACACCAGCTAGTGCACGTACAATTAAAAAGCTGTAGTAATCGAATACAAATCCATGTAAGAATAGGAATACAGTCATTGCACCACTACCTAAAATAAGTACTTTTCGTCTTCCAATTTTATCAGAAAAAGGACCCATTATGATTGCAAATAGGCCCACCATAACAGCGTAAACCGTAATTAGCATACCTAACATTTCTGTTGGGGTGCCAAGCTCTTTACCAATTTGTGGTAAAATTGGTGCAATGATCATTATTTGGGAGCTTGATGCAAATACAAGCAACCAGAGTGAGAAAATAACAAAAAATGATTCAGATTTATTTTTCTGCATATTAAACTAAGAATTGAGGAATAGCCAATGCAATAGTACAAACTTAATCATATAATAATTCGTGTTAATTGTTATTTGTATCATTCTACCACTATTGTGAGTAGCAATTATCAAATCTTAACAAAATATAAATGTAACAACGAGCTTAAATAACTCTCTTTGGTAATATTGGTCAATTGTAATACCAGTAAGTTGATACTTCATGCTTTCATATTTATCAAGCTTTTAAATTAAGCGAGTAGTGCAACAGTTGTGTATTTGTTATTATTGATTTAGTTAATGAGTATGTAAGACTCTTAGTAAAGGGCCATTAATTATGAGTGGCTTTTTTTATATCTATAATGAGTACAACTATTATATTATGAGGAATAAATTTTAGAAATGATTACCATAACTAAACTTTAGAATTTTACGCATACTCGAAGTAAAATAAGTAGCAACTTATTACAAGACATTTATAGAAGAGCTTTATAGAAGGCAATTTTTAAGAATTTAATTATGGCACAATTTAGACTAAAAGCGATCTCGACCGGTGGACGTGCAATTTTAAAGGAATTTGAAGCCGACAATAAAAAAGAAGCAAAAGTTAAAGTTGATCGTTTAGCGCTTACCAATAACCTTACTGTACAGTCTATAGACAAGAAAGCCACATTTATGTACAAGGTTAAGCGCCCAGGTAAGCCAACACTAACGGGCGAACAAGAAGCGTATACCAAAGAAGAAGTAGAAAATGCACTTGTTAAACTAGGCTATCAAGTCGTTAGTATTAACAAAAAAATGTTTGAAATGAAGGGGGGAGTGCCCCACGGGGAAGTGGTAACTTTCATTAGTCTCTCTGCAGATTTATTAAATCAAGGCCTTGGCTTCGACGAGATTCTAGACCTTCTTATTGAGGATACTGCCAACAAAAGAATGAAAGATGTCATCCGTATAATTCAAAAAGATTTGAAGGATGGTAAAGAAGGAACTGAGGTATATGGTAAACATGAAGCTATTTTTGGCAAATTTGCCGCTTATATGCTCAGTGTAGCATCAACTTCGGGTAATATGGCCCTGGTATTTGAAAGTACCGCTAAGTTTTTAGAGAGAGATGCAGAATTCAAGAAAAATATGCGTCGTTCTTTAATGATGCCAGCAGTAACAGTAATAGCCGTAATTGGGGTGGTATTATTTTATGTGGGTTATATTTTCCCTGCTACTGCAGAACTCTTTGTAGACATGGGCATTACCTTGCCACCCATGACCGCAGCAACACTCGAACTTAGTTATTGGCTCTCAGATAATTGGATTATGCTCTTACTAAGTATCTTAATACCTATAGCTGGGTTTATATATTTTGCCAAAACACCAAAGGGTAAGCTAATTGTAGACAAGTACATGATTAAGATACCAGTTATAGGAGATTTACTCCATAGAACTAGTATCGAGATATTTGCTCGTGTATTTTATACGCTCTACAGTGGCTCTGGCCAAAATATTGAGGTTATAAAAATAGCCAGTGAAGCCTGTAGGAACACCTATATGGAAAAACAGATCAAAGAAATTGCTATAAAAAGAATGTTAAAAGATGGGGCAGGTTTAATTGAATCGATGGAGGAAACAGGAGTATTCACACAAACTGCAATTAGTAGATTTAGATTAGGTGCCGAGTCTGGCTCACTTAGAGAAAATGCCAAGCAACTTGCAGAATACTACGAAGTTCAAACAACTTATAAAATGCAATCAGTCATTGATACTATCAGCCTTTTTGTTAATTTGTTTATTATGATTGCATTGATAGGCATTACAATCGTTTCATCTGAATCAGCCGTTATAAAGCCTAATGGGTAAAATAAATATACGCAGACATATAGGTGACATTCTTGTTAAGAAGAAGGTTATAACTAACGAGCAACTTCAGGGGGCTTTAGATATTCTAGAGCAAGAACCTGAAAGTAGCGAACGTAGATTAGGCCAAATTCTAACACAAGACCTTGGCTTAAACAGGCATATTATTATGCGTGAAATAGCCAATGTATATGCGTTTGGCGAGGTATTAGAAAATACAGATGTTGTGGCACCAGAAATTTTAGCCCACATAAAAGAGAATGTTGAGAAGCTTAATCAGGATGTAATAAATGAGTTAGTAGTTTTAAAAGCGGTACCTTTTCAGCGAACAGCCAACTCAATAACCATTGCTGCAGCAGACCCATCTGATCCTGATATTCAGGTAATTATTCAAAAGCTCAATTATAAAAAGGTAGATTTAGTTTACTGTAAATTTGAGCTAATTGAATCTATTCTGTCAAATGTATATGAACAGAAGAATGAGTTTTTAGATTTACTTGAAGAAATTGATTACGAAGAAACCTCATTTGAGACCGAAGATGAGTCTATAAATGAAGATGAGATTGATGCAGAAATCAATCAAAGCATGCTTAATTCTTTGGTTGAAGGAATGCTGGTAGAGTCTGTGCGCCAAGGTGTTAGTGATATGCATATTGTGCCTAGTGGGCCCACAACTACCGATATACGTTTCCGTGTAGATGGGAAATTAAACCTATGGTATCAACAGAAGAATGTAAAACCAGAGGCAATATCAGCTGTAATAAAAGATAAAACTAGGAACGTTGATCGTTTTGAAAGAGATGCTTCTCAAGATGGTTTTATACAGCGGCAAATAGACGGTTTTGGAATAAGGTATCGTGTTTCAATTATGCCCATTGTTGGTAACCAATATGACCGAAAATTTGAATCTATTGTAATTCGTGTACTTGATGATAGAAAGGTAATTAGGGATTTAGAGAAACTAGGCTTGCAACCCATTGCTAAGAGCAATTTCGAAAAAGCTATTTCAAAACCTTCTGGCATTGTTATTATAACAGGACCTACGGGTAGTGGTAAATCAACTACACTAGTTGCGGCTCTTTATTCTGTAATAGATCCAACTAAAAACGTATTAACTGTTGAAGAACCGGTAGAGTATATTATTGATGGCGCACGGCAATTAAAAATTAGTAACCACATGACCTTCGATCAGTCAATTCGCGGTATTTTACGGCATGACCCTGATATTGTATTAGTAGGAGAGATGAGGGATCTAAAAACCGCTGAAATTGCCATTAAATTAGCAAATACTGGTCACTTAACATTTTCAACATTACATACCAACGATGCTCCCAGTGCAGTTTCTAGGCTATTTAAGATGGGGGTTGAGCCATTCTTAATTGCTAATGCTGTAAACCTGGTAATGGCTCAGCGCCTTGTACGTCGACTTTGTGAAAATTGTAAAGAAGAGTATACACCACTCGCAGAAATAGCGAAAGGAATTGGCTTTACTGATGATGAAATTAAAGAGACTACATTCTACAAAGCTGTTGGATGCGAAAAATGTGGTACAACAGGCTTTAAAGGCCGTGCAGCTATTCACGAAGCCTTATATTTCTCAAAAGAAATAAAACAAGAAATTCTTGATTCTGGCGGTGATATAGACGAAAATGCAATCAAAGAATTAGCAATGTCTCAAGGCATGCTAACACTTAGGGGATCTGGCCGCGAGCGTATTAAAGAGGGGATAACAACTTTAGAAGAAGTAATTGCAGGAACAATAGAAGATTAATTTGAATAAATCATGAACATGTTAAATATTGAACTACATATTGGTTTAAGATAATCTAACTGGGGGCGACTATGAATAAAGAACTAAATGATACGTCGAGTGGAGTACTACCAGATTATATTAAAAACTTTCTGAAACAACCACCGATGCTGTTAAACAACTTCCATTATGAGGATGTATTGGAATTTTTACAGCTTGGCATTACTGAAAAATATATTGCTGACGATACTATTTTAAACGAAGAAGAATATGTTAATTCTGCCTTTCTAGTTGCTGTAGGTAAAGTCGCAATTTGGAAAGATGGTATTCAATTGGCTACACTATCGGAAGGAGATTTTTTAGGAGAAGCTTTCCTTTTTAGCAGAAATAATAGAATGGCTAAAGTCACAGCAGATGGTGACTGTATTTTATTGAGATATGAGAGGTATGATGCTTTAAATTTCTTTCGGAAAAAACCTGAAAAATTATTCAATATTTTCACAAAGAATATTTTAGACATTCAACAGAAGAAAATTAGCAACATGAACATTCAGCTTTTGAATTTGAAAAAACGTTTGTTAAATGACCCTAGTTGGTAGTAAACCTGTAAGTTCTAGTATAATTCTCTTTTTAAATAAATATAACGTAACAATTGAGCTTCAGAATCATCTTTTAAGCTCATTCTTATAAATACGATACCATAAAATGCAAAGTGCTACCGCCACTACTACATTAAAAAGTATAACCGCTTCGCTAATTAAACAGCTGCCTACCACAGCTCATGGAACGGATATGCTTATGCTTATGGGTAAAATCATTGATGAACTGCCTGATGAAACTCGATTACAGCTTAGAGATATTTTAGATAGCTATTTATTAAAAATGAAGAAAAACCAAGCCTCAGATATTGATATTGGTGGCTATGGATGCGATGGCAAAATATGGTATAGAATATTTGGTGATAAGAAACCACTTAAACAAGCTGAGGAGTTATCTTTATTAGAAACTGATTTTTTACTGCTTAATATTCTTGTGCATACACAAAGGGATCGCTTACTGAAGGATAAAAATTTAGATTTTTCTCATTCAATAGAATTAAGCGATAACAAAGTGCAGCGTTTTAGAGTAGATATGTACTTCGATTTAGAGCATATTGCAATGAATATGCGAATAATTGATCATACAATTCGTCCTTTTAAGTCATTAGGAGTTCACCCTGAAATTGCAAAAGCATTAAGTCTAAAATATTATAAATATGGCTTAACTTTAATTACAGGAATTACTGGTTCAGGAAAATCCTCTACTTTAGATACTATTATTGACGCTAATAATCGTACTGTAGATGCACATATTGTTGTAATATCATCGCCTGTTGAATTAATACATACTCCAATTCGCTCCATTGTTCGGCATAGGGAAGTAGGCAGAGATGTAGAATCATTTAAAGAAGGGGCCATTCAAGCATTACGCCAAGATCCAGACATTATAGTAATTGGTGAGCTTAGAGATTCTGATACCATAATGACTGCCTTAGAAATTACAGATTCTGGGCATAAAACCTTTTCTACACTTCATACTTCATCCGCAATGGATAGTATTGACCGTATTTTAGGAGAGGTTCCAACGGCAGAGCAAAATAGAGTAAGAATACGCTTAGCAGATGTGTTAACTTGTGTAATTAGTCAAAAATTAGTTCCCAGTTTAGATGGTAAAAGAATACTTGCTAAAGAAGTACTGCTTGCTAATCACTCGGTTAAAGCAGCCATCAGAAATAATAATATTGGTGAAATTTACCAGATGATGATGGAAGGTGGCGATAAAGGTATGATTACTTTAGAACAAGATTTAAAACGACTTTTTATTGAGGGGAAAATTTCTAAAGAGAATGCCATTAATTTCGCAAATAATAAGACGAAAATGGCCCAACTATTTAGCGAGGTTAATTACTAATGGCATCCAATAAATTATACACGGGTATTGTACTCGAAGATGATTACCTAAAAATTGCACGCATTAGTGTTACCAAGAAAAAAGCTACGCTCGTATATCTAAATAAAGTAAAGCTAGTTGAGAATATCGATAAATCGTCTTCAAGTCAGCCAGATGCACCAATTATTTTCGACTCAATCGACGATAGCTTACAAGAAGATAATATTTTTGGTATTGAGGCAGACTCAACTGAAGATTCTGAAAAAGACGCTTTAGATTTAGAAAAAGATGATTTTGATCTCGAAATAGATTTAGATGACCTAGACGAGGAGAGTCAATTTGGCGAAATTGATATGGCCGAAGATAGCGGGGATGCACTACCTGCTACTAATGAGCTGTTAATATATAATTTATTAAGCGGCTTTAGTGTCAAGAAAGTCAATTTTGCACTCAATATACCTGCAGGCGGCTCTATTTTTCAAATATTGAAAGATGTAGATTTTGCTAATGTTAAAAAGAAAGACATTAATATAATTGTAGATGATAGGCTAGAATCTGTTTATAGCATGCCTAAAGGCAAAGATTACTATTCCTATAATGTTAGAGATGACGGTGCCTTACTATTAGCTTCTATTGATGACACCCCTCAAGTTTTAAGCCTAATTAATAGAGCCTCTGGGTTATACAGAGGTAATGTATTTATTGATGAAATTCTGCCAGATGAAGCATTATTAATTGGGCTTATTAGAGCCAACTATACATTAGAGGCCGATGAAATAACTTCAGTAATACAATATGGTGAGACATACTGTAGAATTCTGTTCATGAAAGGAAAAGAACTTTCCATTGTTTCTCCTATCATTACTGATGGTTCAAAATCGAAAAGATTCCTTAATACTGTATTTAGTAAAATATTATTCCAATTAGATACAGGTGAGGTTCCTAATTTAGATCGCATTTTATTATGCAATAATACCTTAGGTGATGAAGCAGTAGATTTCTTACAAGAGCGCTTTCCCGATATAGATGTTTCGGAATTTAATTACAATGAGGATGTTTTTGATTTAGACAAATTTACGCCAACATCAATTGCACCTTTTACTACTGCAATAGGGGCAGCTTGGACCTCTGCTGGTTTCCACCGCGAAAAATTCCCAAAGATTAGTTTTTTACCTGAATCCGTAAAAGACCGCCAAAAGATATTTAAACTACAATGGCATGGTTTTCTACTACTATTCTTAATATTTATCACTCCATTTATATTCAATCATTATTATTTGAAAAATATTACGGAAATTAATTCCTTAGAAGAAAGTGTTAGGTTAGTTAAAAAAGAAGTAGCAAATTTGGAGCCTACAGTAGCTAAGTATAATCAAACAACGCAGGATTTGGCTGGCATCCAATCTAGATTAGAGCTTTTAGATGAGTTAAGTAAAGGGACTTTAAGATGGTCGGTAAATCTAGACATTTTGAATAGAGGGTTTAATGATATAGGATCAATATGGCTAACCTCACTTTCTACAAATGCTCAGAACCAAAGCATTCAAATAGATGGTTATTCACTTTATAAAAATAGAGTGTCTATGCTAGCCGATATTTTTAATGAGGCTGTTTTACAAGATGTTAATAGATCGATTATCCGCGAAAAAGACCTTTATTCATTCAGATATCTTGTTAAAAAAATAGTAGCTGATGAAAACATGTACACACCAGAAAGTGCTAAAGGGTTGCAACAGGTTTTAGGGGGAAATAATTAGTATGTCGTACGCCGTTCGTAATACCATTATTCTATTAATCACACTCTTTCTATTTGTTGGTGGAACCACTTTTTATGTTATATATTTTCAACAGAATAAAATAGATGAATTAACTGCGCAGCTAAAAACTTATAATTCTGATTATCAAACTAAACTTCAGATTACAAACGATTACCCACAACTATTAGATACTTATTTACAAGCTAAAGAAATCGTGTTAGGCTACGATAAGTCTCTTTATAAAAGTAACAGCTCTTATGGTGTATTTAAATATTTAGCAGATTTAACTGGAGATGGTTTAGAAGTATTTTATGATTATGTATTTGTTGACTCGGTAAGTCATGAAAAGTATGGAATTGTAAACTCAGACATTCAAGGTACTGGTAATTATTCCGCCGTTATTACTTTTATCAATAAATTAGAATATGGTCAACTACTTAATAAAGTAGAGAACATATCTATTAGCCCGGTAAACAACGAAGAAGATATGAATTACGTAACCTTTAATTTTAAGCTTAAAAGTTACTACCAAAAAATGCCTTTCGAAGAAACAATTTCAACCGCTGATTACGAAGAGATATTTACCCATTCTACATTCAATCCATTTTCACCGCTTATCCTATCTACACTACCTGCAAATGTTGATGAGCTTGTAGAAATAGAAAGATCTAGGTTGTTAGGCATGGCGGGCTCTCGAATATATATTATTGACCAATTTGGTAAATCCAGAATGCTTAAACAGGGTGACAAAGTATTTATGGGGCATTTAGAATCAATTAGTACTTCGAAAAGAGAAGCTGTTTTTGCCCTTAATAAAGGTGGAATTAATGAATTATATACTCTAACTATAGAAAGATGAAATTAACGAGCACGTACGCGTCTAGAAAATTAAAACTGCCAATTATACTATTGGTTTTATTTATAGGACTCTCTTCTGTAGCCACGGCGCAAAATATGCCTTTTAGGGAGTATACTAATCCAGATGAAATTGTAGCCTTCGATCGTTCAACATCCTTTGTGGAAGCGGTTGAGATTATCAACCAGTTTGCTCAAGAATACGAGAGTCGCTTTATGGTAGATAAATCAGGCTATACCGGTATAATTGGTGTTAGCTTACCTGCCATGCATTGGAGGGATGCCTTAAACTATATTCTTCAATTTCGTAATTTAGAACTTAAAACTACCCCAGAGTATTACGAAATTGTTCCACAAACTATTAAAGCAGGGCAAGCACAAAAAGACACTCAAGTTGCTGGCACACCTGAAATATTAAAAGCAACAACTGCTACACGTGAGGTTAGAATTAACGCCACATTTTTTGAAGGAAATAGAAGGGCTTTACAAGAAATTGGTATCGATTGGTCTACACTAACCAAAAATGTTCCCACCAATGTAAAAGATTTTATTACTGAAAAAGGTAACGAAGTAATTCCGGAGACAGCTTTTAATGATCAGTTTGTTTCAATAAACTCAAAAAATGCAAATCAAGTTTCTCAAAACGTATTTAATGCACTTGTTAACTTTGGCGAAATTGGCCCTGTTAGTGTTCAAGCTTTGTTTAGTGCTTTTGAGTCAGATAACCTTGGCTCTGTTTTAGCAACACCTTCTATTAAAGTAATGGATGGGGAAGAAGGTAAAATTCAAGTTGGACAAGATTTTTCTATTAAACAAAAAGATTTTGCTGGTAACGTAAGTGATGCCTTTTTTCAAACAGGTACTATTTTAACAGTTACACCAACTGTTATTAACTACCAAGACACTACATTTATTCACTTAGAATTAGACGTAGAACGTTCAACAGCAATTCCTGATGCGGTAAGTACCGTTATAAACAAGCAAACCGCTTCAACCCAAACGTTGCTCTTAAATGGTGAAGCTACTTCCATCGCTGGTTTATATAGAACGGATCACACCACTGTTCGCCGAGGTATTCCAATACTTAAAAACTTACCACCTTGGTTCTTTGGGCTTAGATATTTGTTTGGATATAATTCGGAAGATGATTTGGAAAATGAGCTTGTAATTTTAGTGCAAGCAGAACTCGAAAAAACTTTAGCACAGAGAATGAATGAAGCACTAATTTCGCAAGGTGAATTATTGAAAAATGAACGAGAGCGTTTTAGAAATAGCATGGATTTTGTTTTAAGTGAAGCAGAGCGTTTTGAAACTCCTCCAGTACCTGTGGTGGTTTCACCTGAAATAGTACCACCAGTCGTCGCTGTAGATACAGTTGAGGCAGTAGAGCCAAAATCCGAGCCTGTAATAGAGGTTGTTAAAGAAGAACCTATTGTAGAGCCTGTTATTGAAGAGGAAAAGGAATTAAAAGAATTATCTATGCCATTAAAAGACCCGCAATTAATGGTTGTAGTTCCTAAAGCCTTCGATTTAGATGAGTACCTAATAAGGCAAAAGAATGGTGAACTTGAGGAAGTTAAAGAAGATAATGGCTTAAAATATTTTGTAATTGGTGGTTCATTTCTTGTACCTAATAACGCATACAGATTTGAGAAAAAACTTGATTCTGAAGGTTATGAGTCGCGTATATTATATAACTCAGGTACTAAATTTAATTATGTAGCATACTTTGGCTTCGATAATTACCAAGAAGCTGTTGCTCAAACTCGTAAGATAAGAAGCGAGATTAATGCTGAAGCTTGGCTATTCAAGAAAGAGGGTAAAACCGAGTATAAAGCTAAAGACTAGAGTAATATTCTAAGTAGCTATACTATTATAGCTACTGTTTACTTGGTAAGCGTAATAATTATTCGTTACTAATCAGTGTGCACTGATTGACAGAATATTTATTAATAAAATCAATGGATAAATCATTGAACTCATTGGGGCGCTCTACATTACATACATGTCCACAGTTTTCTACTATTGCCAAAAACGATGATTTATGCTTCTCTACAATTTGTTTAACAGGAGCGAGGAACATATAATCTTCTTCACCCATTATGTATAACATTGGGGTAGATATTTCTTTTTCTTTAAAATATCGCAGTAAAGGATTAATTTCGCTAGTAAGCTTAAACCAACGTAAAAACTCCTTCTGATAAAGTTTTTTGGCCTCTCTAATAAATAAGCTACGTGATTCCTCATGTCTTTTACGTGGCATTATGATCCAAGCAAAGAACTTATATAGTAGCATGTAGGGAATCACTCTTTTAAAAATATTACCTATAAACACTAATATTTTAGATCGAGTATTTAAACGAGTAATTGCGCCACATAATATAGCTGATTTAATTCTATCTGGAGCAATTTCACCTATAGTTCGGATAATTATAGTACCTAACGAAACTCCAACAAAATGTGCTTTTTGAATATTTAAATGATCGAGTACATCTATTATATCGCGGCTAATATTTTCGAAGGAATAACTTTCTTCATAATATTTCTGAAGCAGGTCTTTTGATTTGCCATGACCTCTAAGATCAACTAACAGCACATTAAACTTCTCTTTGAAGGGCTTTATTTGATTAAACCATATAGAAGAACTGCCACCTGCACCATGTACAAAAACAACCCAATCGGCTGAAGGTGATTTTATATATTCCTTATAATAAAGCATATTATTCTTGTGGTTAAACGAAAAGAAACCCTTTTCATTTTGCTTATAGGCTATAATTGCCTATCAAAATTATTTCATAGCAATCCCCAAAATAAGAATATTATCCATCAACTAATAACCGCATATATAAGGTGTGTATCACAATGATTTAAAAATATTGAGCCAAATAAATCTTTATTTTTACTATCATAATTAGTTCCCTTTATTAAATTACTTTATTAGATTCTGCGCATGGGATTTCTGAGAATTTGCATTCGATTACCACTTTTTATATTTGCCACACTCTTTTGTTACCTATTTATAATGGTAGGGGTATTTATATCAGACGTTGGGTTTAATGGACAGTCGATAAGACGATATTTCCTGGGTTTATGGGGTAAAAGCATAAGTCGTATTTTAGGAATGAAAATAATTGTAGAAGGAAAAATTCCGAAACCCCCATTCTTTTTTGTTAGCAACCACCTTAGTTATGTGGATGTATTTATACTTTCAGCAACTATTAAATGTTTATTTGTTGCAAAAGATGAAATGAAGAGGTGGCCTATATTTGGTACAATAGTTTCTACAGTGGGGATGATTTTTGTAAATCGTGAAAAGCGATCGGATGTTAAAAGGGTAAATGGGGAAATATCTAAAAAGATATCTCAATATAATGGAGTAACTTTGTTTCCTGAATCTACTACAAGTCCAGGATATGAAATATTACCATTTAAGTCGTCTTTATTAGATTATCCTGCAAAGCATCATATTCCAGTTTATAATGCTTCTATTACTTACACAACACCCGAAACTGAGCAAGAAGCCTACAAGGCTATATCTTGGTGGGGTGATGTTCCATTTATTAATCATTTTATGAACTTACTAACGGTTAAAAATTTTACTGGTACACTAATCATTAACGAAGAACCAATAGTAAATGAGAATAGAAAAATTCTAGCCGATCAACTTCATCATTCAATCTCAAATACCTTTAAACCAGTAGTAGAAAAGTCGGTATTTCTGGAGCGACATGGCGATATATACAATTGATATTCACTTAATTTCTGTGACAAATGGCAACGGACTATCTAATTCTTTTTTCCTTTAATCACAACAAAACCGCCTTTACCATATCCTTCAATTGGCTTTTCTACTTCTTTATTACCTGGTTTTACCAAGGTTTGAAATATATGAGTCACTTCAAAGTTATTAGTTTCCAACAGCAACATTACTTTAGGAACTGAATAGAAACTTGCTGTACGGTAAAATCTACTGTCCTCTTTATTAGCAGCAAGAGTTTGACCAAGTGAACTGTCTTTATCAATAATAGCCACAATTACACTGCCTTTGTCTTTTACTACCCTATACGCTTCTTTAAATGCTTTCGAGGGATTATCGATAAAGCAGATGGAGGTTATGAATACAGCAAAGTCGAAACTCTTATCAGGATAGGGAAGGTTCTCGGCAACACCTTCTTGAACTATTAATTTTCGCTCCCTAGCGTATTGAAGCATGTTTTCAGATGGATCAATACCATATTCTATTCCTAATTGTTCAGCAAATATCCCACTGCCAATCCCAATTTCTAAGCCTTTTTTACCCATGGGAATAACCTTTTTTAAGGCTTCTAATTCAGAATGGAAAACAGATTCGTTTTCTTTAAACCACTCTTCATATTCTTCTGTATAAATATCAAATGGATTTGTATTCATTTTGTAACAGGATATATTTCGGATATTGGTAGTAAATCTAATAAATACCGTTAGTTCATATGGTCTTCATTAACATTGGCTACTATAATATTAATTGATACTAAAACCATTATCAAATATAACGAAGGTTATTAAAATTGGTTACTAATAAATGAGGATTATTAAAGCCTAAAGGCTATTTTAATATAAATATTAAACCATTTTTCTTGAATGAATAACGTAAAGCCTTCAAAAATAACTGGAGTAATTATTGCCACCCGTGGTAGCGTGGTTGACATACGCTTTGAAGAAAATCTACCTGCTATTCATACCGTAATTCAGACGGGAAAAAGTCTAGATATTATTCTAGAAGTGCAGATGCAGCTTGATAATAAAAATGTGAGATGCATTGCACTAAATCCAACGCAAGGTTTAGCTAGAGGAATGAAGGCGATCTCCACAAACGAGCCACTAAAAGTTCCTGTAGGTGAAGAAACGCTTGGCCATATTTTTGATGTTTTTGGAAATACCTTAGATAATTATGATTTGCCTGATAATATTGAAAGACGAAGCATTCATAACCCGCCGCCAACTTTAACAGAACGTTCTACTACTTCAGAAGTATTTGAAACAGGCATAAAAGCAATTGATGTGTTATTACCCTTAGAGCGTGGGGGCAAGGCTGGTTTGTTTGGGGGTGCTGGTGTTGGGAAAACAGTTTTATTGACAGAGCTCATTCATAACATGGTTAAAAATCATAGTGGGGTGAGTATGTTTTGTGGAATTGGTGAACGGAGCCGCGAAGGACTAGAGCTTTACCACGACATGAAAGATGCAGGCGTATTAGATGAGATGGTTATGATTTTTGGACAAATGAACGAGTTACCAGGTGCTCGTTTTAGAGTTGGTCATGCTGCACTCACTATGGCAGAATATTTCCGTGATGACCAACATAAAGATGTTTTATTACTTATAGATAATGTATTCCGATTTATACAAGCGGGAATGGAAGTTTCAGGTTTACTGGGACAAATGCCTTCTCGATTAGGATACCAACCAACAATGGGAACAGAGCTATCGCAATTGCAGGAACGCATAGCCAATACAAAAGCGGGTGCAATTACTTCCATCCAAGCAGTGTACGTTCCTGCTGATGATTTGACAGATCCTGCTGCAGTACACACATTTTCGCATTTATCCGCATCAATAACCCTTTCCCGCAAAAGAGCGAGTGAAGGAATGTATCCTGCTATTGATTTGATTCAATCTGGTTCTAAAATGGCTTCCCCAAATATTATTGGCGATAAGCATTATAATATTGCACAAAGCATCCGTCAAACATTGGCAGAATATGAAGAGCTAAAAGATATCATAGCCATGCTAGGTTTAGAGCAGCTATCGATCAACGATCAGAACACTGTGAATCGTGCTCGACGGCTTGAACGCTTCCTTACCCAGCCATTCTATACAACCGAGCAATTCACTCAGCACAAAGGGAAAACTGTTAGCTTAAAAGATGCGCTCGATGGATGTGAAAGAATTCTAAATGATGAATTTAAAGATTATCCAGAAAGTGCTTTTTATATGATTGGTACCATCGATGAAGTAAAAGAAAAAGCAAAAACGGAGGGGGTGTCATGAAAATAAGTTCTATGTATCTCAAGATATTGCTGCCTCATAAAGTATTTGCAGATTTAAATGAAGTGTCCAAAATTATAGTAGAAACAACGAATGGATCCTACGGTATTTTACCTCAAAGACTGGACTGCACAGCGGCTTTAATTCCAGGGATTTTACAGTACGAGACAGAAGATGACGGCGTTAAATACATTGCTATTAACGATGGTATTTTAATTAAAACAGGCAGAAACGTGATGATATCTGTGCGTAATGCCATTGGTAATGCGCCACTTGGTAAGCTTCAAGCTCTTGTTGAACAAGAAATGACAGAGTTAGACGAAATTGAAATTAATGCCCGTACAGTTATGGCAAAATTAGAAACTGGTTTTCTACGTAATTTTCAAAAACTAAGAAAGCACTAGTGGCAGAAGATAAGCCAAATATCGAATCATCATTCAGTAAGCTAGTAGGCGATAAAGAAGAAAGAAAACTAGAGGCTCAACGCCAGAATAAAAGTGTGTGGGCTGGTTTGGGATTGTTTGGAATGGTGGGTTGGTCTATTGCAGTGCCCACTTTATTAGGTGCAGCATTGGGCGTTTGGTTAGATAATAATTATAAGCAAAGCTTTTCTTGGACTTTAAGCTTATTACTAGCCGGTTTGATGTTAGGTTGTATAATAGCATGGAACTGGGTTCAAAAAGAGAATATAGAAATACATAAAAAGAATGATGATGGAATGGAATGAAATTATGAATCTAATTCTAGCATTAGTTGCTGGCGGGGCACTGGGAGTAATCTTTTTTGGAGGTCTTTGGTACACAGTACGCCTAGGTTTGCGTTCAAAACAATCTGCTCTTATTTTCACAGCTAGCCTAATATTAAGAATGGCCATTGTGCTAGTTGGCTTCTACTATATTGGAGCTGATAACTGGCAAAAGATGTTGGCAGTTCTCGTTGGATTCCTTATTGCCAGAATTATAATCACCCGAATTACACAGAAAGATGTTACATCTAAAAATATGAGTGAGCAATGAGACTAAGTCCAGACCAACTGATTTTTTGGGAGTACGGATTTATCAACATAAATCTAACTATTGTTATTACTTGGCTACTAATGGCCTTACTAGCTGGCGGTTCGTGGATCATTACTCGCAAATTAGATTCCGAAATTAAAACAACTCGTTGGCAGAGTATTTTAGAAATGTTGGTTTTGCTTATGAGAGATCAAATTAAAGAAGTGGGCTTAAAACAACCTCGTAAATACATGCCTTTTATTGCTACACTATTCATATTTATTGTTGTAGCAAACCTTTTAAGCATAATACCTTGGTATGAACCACCTACAGCATCACTTTCTACCACAACAGCACTAGCTCTATGTGTTTTTATTTCGGTCCCTTTCTTTGGAATTGCAGAAGATGGACTAAGAGGTTATTTACGATCGTATTTACAACCCAATTTTATAATGTTACCCTTTAATATTATAAGTGAAGTATCTCGCACACTAGCTCTGGCAGTTCGTTTATTTGGTAATATGATGAGTGGGGGCTTAATTGTAACCGTATTACTTTCTATCGCCCCATTTTTCTTCCCTATCATAATGAGCGCATTGGGGATGCTAACTGGAGTTATTCAGGCGTATATTTTTGCCATATTAGCAACTGTTTATATCACAGCAGCTACACAAGACGCTCAACAAAAAAAGAACAAGAACCTTAAATCAACTCAACATGGATAGCACAACTATTATTGCAGTAGCATCAATAATTACTGCGGGAATTACAACAGGAATCGGAAGTATGATGCCAGCAATAGGAGAAGGTAGAGCCGTTTCTACTGCTTTAGATTCTATTGCACAACAGCCAGATGCCGCACCAACTATCACTAGAACCTTGTTTGTGGGTTTAGCAATGATCGAATCAACAGCCATTTATTGTTTTGTGCTTTCAATGATTCTAATATTTGCTAATCCATTCTGGAATCACTTCATAGCACCTTAATTTAGAATAATGGAAGTCAACTGGTTTACAGTAGTAGCACAAATTGTCAATTTCCTCATTTTGGTTTGGTTACTGAAACGATTTTTATATAAACCCGTTTTGGACGCTATTGATCAAAGGGATGAAAAGATTGCCACACAACTTAGTGATGCCGAACATAAAAAGGCTCAAGCGGAAGAGGAGCGTTCAATCTATGTGCAAAAGAATATAACCTTTGACAATGAACGTACATCCAAGCTAGAAGAAGTGCGCGAAGAGGTAAGTTCCGAAAAACAACACCTACTTGAGGAAGCAAGGAAAGAATCTAATGCACTACGTATTAAATACGAAGAATCCTTAAAGCAGCAGCAAAAAGATCTACAAGATTCAATAAAACGTAAAACACAGGATGCAGTCTTCTCCATTGCTGGCAAAACACTTAATGATTTAGCCAATGCAAAGCTAGAAGAGCAGGCAGTAAATGTATTTATTGCAAAGATTCAAAATTTAGACGCAGATAGTAAAGCGAAGCTCAAAAATGCTCTCGCCAATGCTGACAACAAAACAACCATTAAGTCAGTTTTTGAAATTCCTTCAAGCTTAAAACAAGAACTTGAAAAGCGTATAAAAGAAATTACTGAGCAAGAAAATGTCTATAAATATGAAATAGAGCCAAACCTAATAAGTGGTATCGAAGTCGGTACAAAAACGTATCAAGTGTCGTGGAATATTGACTCATACTTAAATGCATTAAAAGATAATACGATCACAAAGAACGAAGCAAATGCAACGCGATGACCTACATAATGTAATTGACGAAATCTTTGATGACTTAAATCGCTCAAAGATTGAGTATGAGGCTGATTTAAACATCCAAGAAAAGGGTGTGGTTAAAAGTGTTTCTGCGGGTATAGCTACCGTTTCTGGTCTGCCTGGCACTGGTTTTGAAGAGCTACTAGAATTCCCAAATAAAGTATATGGCATAGCCTTTAATTTAGATGAAGATGAAATTGGTGTAGTTTTATTAGGCGGTGATGATAAGATTGAAGCTGGTGATGTTGTTTCAAGAACGCACCGAGTTGCGGATATCCCTGTAGACGATGGTTTAATTGGACGAGTTCTTGACCCCACTGGCAAACCTATGGATGGTAAAGGTCCATTATCTTTTGAGAAGTATTTCCCTATAGAACGACCTGCGCCACCAATTATGAATCGTGAGGCTGTGAATGAACCGCTGCAAACCGGTATTAAAGTAATTGATGCAATTATACCTATAGGACGGGGTCAACGCGAGTTGATATTAGGCGACCGCCAAACTGGTAAAACATCCATTGCCATTGATACTATCCTCAATCAAAAGGATAAAAATGTAATATGTGTTTATTGTGCAATTGGGCAACGTACTGCATCTGTAGCAAAAATTGTTTCAGATCTAACAGCTAAAGGAGCCATGGAGTATACAGTTGTTGTAGTTACTGAAGGTAATAGTCCACCAGGATTAAAATATGTTACACCGTATGCTGCTACAAGTATTGCTGAGTATTTTATGGAGCAAGGCAGAGATGTACTTATTATTTATGACGATCTAACGAACCATGCAAGAGCCTACAGAGAACTTTCGCTGTTATTGCGCAGGCCACCAGGGAGAGAGGCATTTCCAGGAGATATTTTTTATATCCATTCTCGTTTGCTAGAACGCGCTACACATCTAAATGCAGATCACGGTGGTGGCTCACTTACCGCTTTACCCATTATAGAAACCGAAGCTCAAGATATCTCAGCATATATTCCAACTAATATCATTTCCATAACAGATGGACAAATATATCTGTCACCAAAACTCTTTGAGTTAGGTTATCTACCAGCTGTAGATATTGGAATGTCCGTTTCTCGAGTGGGGGGGAAAGCGCAACTACAAGCTTACCGAAAGCTATCTGGGAATTTAAAACTAGCTTATGCTCAGTCA
Organism: Balneolaceae bacterium; assembly: GCA_041656135.1. GTDB lineage: Bacteria > Bacteroidota > Rhodothermia > Balneolales > Balneolaceae > Balneola. Next base: position 23,659 of record JBBAEC010000006.1, read on the forward strand.
GAAGAATTGGAGAATTTTGCACGCTTTGGTACCCGTTTAGATGAACAGACAAAAAATGTTATTGAGTATGGAAAAAGAATTAGAATGCTTTTTAAACAGCCAGAAATGGAGCCTGTTACAGTACCTGAGCAACTAATTGTACTGCTATCGTTAACTAATGGGCTATTTAACCCCATTCCACTAGATAAGATACCCGAAGCAGAAAAAAGAGTTAAAGAGAAAACTTCAGACTTGGATGATGGCATAGTTCGTAGAATTCTTAGTTCTGAACCATTGAGTAAAATGGATGAGGAAATCATACTATCTGCGGCTAAAGAAGCTTTAGAACCACTAATGCTCACACTAGCTACTTAAACATCTCCACTAATGAGTGATACGCTAATAAACTTACAAAGAAGGAAGCAGAGTGCTGGGGATTTAGGCTCGGTAGTACGAACTATGAAAGCTATGGCAACATCAAATATTACACAGTATGAGATGGCCGTAGAGTCTTTGCAAGACTATAATAGAACTATCTCACTCGGAATATTTGCATGCTTGAAACGGGGTAATATCTCTGTTGTTGCGAATGAAGCGTTTAGAACAGAACAAATAAGCATCGCTCTTATATTTGGTTCTGATCAAGGTTTGGTAGGATTATTCAATGATTCAATAACTGATTTCGCGCGAGATGCCGTTATGGATATTCCTGGTGAAGTAGAAGTGTGGGCAGTTGGCGAAAGGGTTTACTCTATCTTGCTAGATATGGGAAAAACACCAAAACGTATCTTTAATGTTCCTAATTCAGTAACTGCGATTACACCTTTGGTAAATCAAATATTATTAAGGATTGAAGAATACCGACAAAAGAATTTACTATATCGATTTTATATTTTTCATAACTCTCCATTAATTAACGAGGGACATGCTCCTGCTCAACAACGGCTTTATCCACCAGATGAAAATTGGAACACTGAAGTTAAGAGAGGGAAATGGCCATCACAAAATTTACCTCAGATAATAGGGGAGCCGGACGTTACTTTACGTGTTCTTATTCGGGAATATCTATTCGTTTCCATCTATAAAGCGTGTGCAGAATCATTAGCATCCGAAAATGCAAGTAGGCTAGAGGCTATGCAACGTGCTGAAAAAAATATCGATGAAATGCTGGAAGAATTACAGATGGATTATAACCGCTTGCGCCAAGCTACCATAGATTCAGAATTATTTGATGTTATTGCAGGATTCGAAGCGCTGAAGGATGACAATTAACATATTATACATGTTATAATTAGTGGTAATCCATGCAAATAAAAACTACCATCGAAACACCCATTCTCTACTCATCGATTGTTGCATCAAGTTTCATTCCTGATAAACTAAACAACCTTCTCAATAAACCATGAATTAGCGCAACAGGTAAAATAATTATTCCACCTATTAGCATCCCAAGTTCATAAAGTATTGAACTGTCTTTGAATGGCATTCCTTTAAGTCTAGATTGGAATGCGCTGTAGGGATTTCCATACATATTACCCGCAATCATTACCTGAGCTGCAGATATGATTACCTGAGATTTCTCTTCATCATATTCTTGTACTATAGAATCGTAAGCATATTGTTTGGGGTATCCTCTTGAATCAGCAAAATGCTGGGCAAAAATAATAGCTTTTGCCTCCTCAGGCTTAACATATTCCTCTTGGCCACTCAAAAAACTACTGATTTCCTCATTACTCATACCTTCACGTAAAGCCATTTTCGTATGTTGGTAAGAGCATGCTGGGCAACCATTTACTTCAGTAACTGCTAATTGTAATCGTCGTGTAAAATGGGGGTCAAGTAGCCCTGTTTTGCTATTACTTTTAAGCTTTGACACCGCCACAGGAATAAAAACAAAAGAACGGTACATCTTCCAAAAACTAAACCTTCTTTTATATTCAGTTCTTAAGCTAATCGTTTCAGGAATTTGTACGCTCATTTTAATTTGATGCTTAAATGTTGTCAGGATCTGTTAAAATCTAAAGGATTACCTGATTTCAAATTAGTCTCCATAATTATTAGGCAGACTTTGTTAATCCTTCATCGATAGAACAAATCAAATTACATTAACGTTTTTTCTGGAAAAACTCTTTCAATACATATTCGCAATCGAGTTCTAAAATTCCTTGAATCACATTTACCTGATGATTTAGTTGTGTATTGGAGCATATATTGAATAACGAACCACAACCACCCGAGCGGGGATCAGAAGCTCCAAATACAACAGTGTCTAATTTGCTCCAAACGAGGGCACCAGCACACATAGTACAGGGTTCTAAAGTCACATAAAGCGTGCACCCCGTTAAGTATTTATTTCCTAACGTTTCGCAGGCAGCTGAAATAGCAATCATTTCAGCATGAGCAGTTGGGTCTTTTAAAGTTTCTACTTGATTAAAGCCTTTTCCAATAATCTGATTGTCTTTTACTACAACTGCCCCAACAGGTACTTCGCCATTCCTACCGGCATCTTCTGCAAGTTGTAATGCTTTGGCCATAAATTGTTGGTGAGGTTGCCATAATAAAGGTTTGGTTTTTTCCATATTCAGGGTTTGTTTATCTTCACTATTTAAAGTTAAAACTATATTAAATGCCTAGCCAAAAAAACAATATATCAGAATTTTTACTGAGTAAAATTAGAACCATACCTGATTTCCCAAAGCCAGGCATTCAGTTTAAAGATATTACTACATTACTTGCCGACAAAGAGGCATTAAAATTAACTTCGCAAGAGTTAGCCAAACCCTTTCTAAATAAAAATATAGACATTGTGGTGGGCTTAGAATCTCGTGGCTTTTTATTTGGCGCACATTTAGCAGCACTTTTAGACGCTTCTTTTGTGCCTGTTAGAAAACCGGGGAAACTACCAGCTGAAGTAATTTCAGAAAGCTACGCTCTAGAATATGGTATGGATAGTCTTGAGATGCACGCTGATGCCATCCCAAAAGGTGCCAGAGTACTTATACATGATGATTTGATTGCTACAGGAGGAACCGCAGCTGCAGCAAGCCGACTTGTTGAGCGCCTTGGGGGCGAAGTTATTGGTTATTCCTTTATCATTGAGCTTGGCTTTTTGAAAGGACGCGACATTCTACCAAATATTCAAATTGAAAGTATTATGGTAGTTTAAAAGGAACAAAGTTTCTAACTCCCGATATAATTGAAAGAGAGTAACAATTATATCAGGAGAAAAAATGAGAGTTCATATACGCCCGTACTTTATAATACTTGCACTTACTTTATTTGTAAGCTCTGCATGTAAAACGTTTGAGGTAAAAAACGTTAACTATGGCCAGCAAATTGAAAGTGTACTTTCGCCCAACGCTAAGGGTGAAGTGCATGATAGTAGATATTCGCTAAGCTTCAATATTTTACCATTCCAATACCAAGAAACACAAGACTCCTCAGCTGTATCAGTTCGAGAGGTGCGTCTCATCCGCAATAACGCTGGATTATACTTTATAACCGCAGATGGTTTTTCTAATGTATATGTGATGGAACCCATCAATAATGGCTTGAAGTTGAAAAAGAAAATTCAAGTTTCTGATCAAGGTCTTATTGCACCAGCATTTAATATGCGCAACCCATATATAGAATTGGTAGATAAAGAAACAGCGCAAACATTCACTTTAAATGAAAATGGAATTCATAAAAAACCAGAGGTTAAGTCATGAGAGTATCACTACAGTATATATTTATCACCTTTATTGCATTATTCGTGGTTACATCAACCACAGCGCAACAATCAGATTTTGAAATAAAACAAGAATTTGAAAATCGTTATGCTAGCATAGATTCGAGTATTACAAATGCCGACAATATTCGAAAGATTGATAGCGTACTTCTCGAAATAGATAAACTTGCATTGGATTTCATGAATAATGCATCTTTATTAGATGATGCATTATACCCAAAATCATATTCTACAGCTATTGCAGAATTGAAGGAGAATTCGCGTAATGCCGAGCATAAACTGCTTATTATTGAAAATCAGGCAGAACGACTTTCCATCCTGTCTAATGAAGTAAGTCAATATAAATCTGAAATTGGAAGTCTAGTTAAAAGGAGTGATTCTTTACGTCTTGCAATTGCAAACTCTCAAGATAGTGAGCGTAAGCTTTCTAATTTAGTGGCAGATTATCGAAAGAGTGTTGAACAAAGAGATGAGTTTATTTTTGATATAGTAGATACACTATTTGTAACCTATAAAGCACTGAACCCCAATGCTGTACGTGAATTAGCGCGACAAGGCAATAAGGGTAGTATTTCTGATAATGAATCTCCATTAGCAGTGATAAGCTCTATCATCAATCAAAATATTGAAACTTTACAGGTTAATGATGAGTCGCTTACAACCGATGATTATCTACGCATGTATGCACTACAAAAGAAGGTGAGTAATGTATGGAATCAAGTGGGTGATAATTTGGTGAACATTTATGGTGGTTCTAAAAAAGAAGCTTGGAAACAAGATATAACTGCAGACCTTGACAAGTGGAGGGCAAGCTCATCTTACGCTATGTGGACATCACTAGGCGACTATATGGAGCATCAGAATGTAAGTCTTGCGGCTTTTGATAATAATAACAGTTTTTTTGCAGCATTAGATAGCTTCGTAGTGAGTGCGACGAAAGAAAGTGGTGATACAATTCTTAAAAATGATAGTTATAAAGAATTCAAATCATTTAAAGAAATGTGGTCTGCAAAAATTAAAAATGATTGGAACAAGTACTTAATAGAAGGGGATGTACTGACGATTCCTCAAATGGCTTCCATCGATTCGAAACTGAACGATTGGGGAGATGAGTCTAGACCGATTTCTACTGGGTTTCTGATTCTCTTAGGCTTCTCATTAATTGTGCTAACGCTACTTATAATCACCATAATATGGCGTAGAACTGGTGTAAAAGAATAAAATATTAAAGACTGGTTGTTTCGACCAGTCTTTTTTTTGTATATACTATTCAAAAATAATAGTGAGAATATGAAAAAATTCGTTGTTTACTTCCTGTTTAGCATAATTAGTTTTACATCTATACAAGCTCAAACAGTAGAACCTACATCAACAACAACCATAATTTTAGTACGGCATGCCGAAAAAATGGATGATGGGACAAACAACCCAGATCTTACGCCCAAAGGATTAAATCGTGCCATAGAGTTACAAAAGGTTTTGACTCAAGAATTTGAGATTTCCGCAATTTTTAGCACTCCACTCAAAAGAACCCAGCAAACAGCAACACCTACAGCTGCATTCTATTCATTAGATATTCAAGAGTATGATCACAAAAAGCCTACTGTTTTAAAGGAATTAATATTGTCTGATTATAAGGGTAAAACGGTTCTAATTGCAGGGCATTCAAATTCAACACCTATACTCGTAAATCACTTTTTTGGAGAAGATAAGTATCCATATCTCTCAGAAGATGTGTTTAACCAAATGTTTATTGTTAGAATCGCTGAGGATGGTAAAGTAAAAGTGGTGCAACGATCTTATGGTGCCGAGAACGAGTAGTTTCTAGTGTTAAGGTAATGAGAATTTTTTCCTAAGCAACCATTCAGAACCAAGTAAAGCCATCACTAGAATGAACCAAATTGCACTTCGAACTGGAAAGGAGTAAACCTCTTCAGAAACAGTATCACTCCTTAATAAGTTATTGGATGAAAGATCATCCCAAATGCTTGAAACTTCATTATAAACATAAAACTCACCGCCACTTCGTTCAGCTATACCTTTCAAGAGTTCATCATTTCTAATTGTATTTGCAAGTTCGGCACTCGACTCAGAAACTATAAAGGTGCCACTCTGACTTTCGATAAGACGTGAATTCTTTTGGGCACTTGCCTCATAACTGTACTTTCCACTAGGTAGTTCTGGTAACTCAAGCTGATATAAACCATTTCCTAAATTTCTAAATACATAAGATTTTGAATTGCCTTGGGGGTCTTTTAGTTCTAATTCTACCAATGCATTAGTTTCATTATTCCCACTTTCATTAATTAAGCTTGCATTAACAATCGGCGACTCTGCAACTGTATAACTATTTTTAGAAGTTCTAACTTTTAACAATCTATTATCAGGATTTGCTGCTGTCCAGTTAACAATATTTCCTATTAATCGCGTAATAACCTTTCGTTCTGCTTCATTATTACTTAAATACATTTTGTACCAGCCATACGTATTAAGCTCACTTCTTCTGATATTGCCACGTTCAGATACTAAAAGTAAAGGGCTTTGGGTTTCTATACCTTGAATATTTGCGGAAATTAATATTTCTGAACCAACCGAAACTATTTCACTTTGTAAAGGGGTGAAGACTGGAGCTGTTCGCATGAAATCAATTTCAGGCAACTCTAAAATGGCATGGTTTTTAAAGTTTTGATTGAGTACGAAGTGTGCAGCAATAGCTTTTTGAGATTTTGATTCGGTTAATACGAATGGAGGAAAGGAGCTAAAACTATTTGCAAACGGAGGTTGATTAATATAAAGTGTTGGTATTTCTTGAATATTGTTATTGAGTAGCCCTACTAAATCGGAAGGAGGGAAACCTTGCAGAATTATTAAATCTGTTTTTTCGAATAGGCTCTTTTCGTCTATTTCAGGAATCCATTTCCCAAAATAATTGAACGACCGCAACTCAATATTGCCATCTTCAGAAAGAATCGATTTCAATGCTTTTACATCAGGATGAACTGAGCTTGTAAGTTGTACAACTCTAGTTTTACTTTCAAGTACATCAATAGTAAAATTAGTCTTGTTGTTCTCCGTAATCCACTCTCCCTCAATAGAATCCACAATTACATCATAAAGTTGTAGCCCTGGTTCATTCAGTTCTATTTCAAAATTAACAGTAGCAACTTGTTGATCAGTATCAAACCTTAAGTTCTTTTGTTGTAGCTCAGTATTGCCCTGTTTTAAGCGTACAGTAACATTGTTATTGCCATAGCCATACTGTGATATTGCTACATTAACAGGATGTAGTGTATTGGTAAAACCAGTACTATTTGTTGTTACATTTTGAATTGCAATATCGCGAACTTTGCTTGTATCGCCTATAGCAATGGTATAAATAGGCATTGGGGATGATCCCGCAGCAATGATTGGGTTTTTACCATAGGTTATAATCCCATCAGAAAATACTACTGCAGCTTGATAGCCTTCTAAATTAAGTATGTATTGAATAATCTCGTCAAGATTTGTAGCTCCTTTATCAAACTGTAGAGAATCAACTTGAGTTTGATTTACTGTGTTAGAAAAGCTGTAGGGAGAAAGAAATACATCCTTTGGCTTGCTTGCCTCAAACTGATTGATGGCTCTTAAATAACTTTCCTCACCTAAATAAGCCCCTTTTATGATAGACGTGCTTTCTGAGTCATCATAAAAAACGGCTATTTTTGGTAATTCCTCTTTGGTAATAGTGCTTTTAAAATATGGATTGAGAAATAGGAATAGTAAAATTAAGAGGGCAGAGGCTCTCAACCCAGACAATAGGTATCTAAAAGGTTTAGAAATACTTTCGTATTTGCTATAGCTAAGCCAAGAAATAATAAGAATTACAATTACGCAAAGTAGAGTAATTACTGTAGGTAAATTGTTTTGTAATCCTTGAAATTCCACATTAATTAAAATTATCGATAAGCATGTCAATAAGCTTAACAGTGGTATAGCCTTCAGCCTCTGCGGCGTAGTTATTTACTATTCTATGGCGTAAAACTGGAACAGCAAGAGCATTGATATCATCTATAGAAACATTAAAACGGCCTTGGGAAAGCGCTCTTGCCTTACCACCGAGTACCAAGTATTGCGATGCTCTTGGTCCAGCTCCCCAACTTAGATATTTTTTTGAAAACTCTGGAGTAAATTCAGAATCGGGGCGTGTAGAAGAAACTAATTTTATGGCATAATCGAGAACTGTTTCTGGTACCGGTACTTGCCTAACTAGTTGCTGAAGTTGTTCAATTTTTTCTTTATCAAGCTTTGACTCAATATTTGAAGAGTGTAAAGAGGTGGTTCTGCTTACAATTTCTTTTTCTTCGCTAAAAGATGGATAATCTACCCAAATATTAAACATAAATCGGTCTAATTGAGCCTCTGGGAGGGGATAGGTACCTTCTTGCTCAATAGGGTTTTGCGTGGCTAATACAAAAAATGGGGTGTCGAGGTTGTAGGTTTCACCAGCGATGGTTACATGATATTCTTGCATCCCTTCGAGAAGCGCAGCCTGTGTTTTAGGCGGTGTTCTGTTAATTTCGTCGGCAAGTACAATATTTGCAAAGACAGGACCTTTCACAAATTTGAAATCCTTTTGCCCTGTTTCTTTATTTTCTTCAATAATCTCAGTTCCAGTTATATCACTGGGCATAAGATCAGGTGTAAATTGAATTCGATTAAAAGTAAGGCCAAGGGTGTCAGCTAATGTTTTTATCAATAACGTTTTAGCTAAGCCGGGAACTCCCACAAGAACGCAATGTCCTCTAGAAAAAAGACTTATTAATAATAAATCTATAACATCTTCTTGGCCAACAACAACTTTATGAATCTCATTTTTAATAGCATCAAAGGAGGTTTTAAACTCCTTTGCTAATTCAACTTCATCTACCGAATTCGACATTAATCTCTAATCTTATTGTTCAAGTTTTGGAACTCTGTATTCAATATAAAAATCATTTCTAAGTTCTTGCAGCCAACTTTCATATACTTTAGACTGTTTTTGTTGCAAGGTAATAGTTTTTAATCGTTCATAATCGATATCAAAATTTGCAATATGCTCAGGTATAATCCTATCTAGGCGAATAATTCTATATCCCTTACCAGAATTGGCATTATTAGGGTTGAATGCTTTTGGCTCAGAAATCTGACCTACTTCATCCATTAACAATACGGTGCGATATAGAGAAGGATCTAGGCGTGTTAACGCAATTAAACGCTCACCGGTCTGAGGGTCAACTATTTTACCACCAGATTGTGCAGTTGAAGGATCTTCGCTATTTCTTTTTGCAAATTCAGAGAACTTATAGTTTGGGTTGCTCTGTAAACTATCTCTAATTGCATTCAATTTATCGATAGCAAATTGGTCATCAAGTTGATTTTCATCAACTTTTATAAGCACATGATTAGTCTCAATTTGATCGCCAACTCTTTTGTTAAGTCGGATAATATGATACCCAAAATCGGTTTTTACTACCTTAGAAATATCTCCTGGTTTTAGGGCCGAGGCAGCTGCCGAAAACTCAGACACAAGATCGTTGAGTGACATCATAGGCAATAAACCACCATTTGGTGCTGTTCCATCTGTACTATGGCGCTTTGCAATATCTTCAATACTTACCCCGTGATTAATAATAGAGTCACGTAAAGCTTCAGCTAATTCGTATGCACCTCTTTCAGCGTCTTTCTTTGGAGGTGGTAGAACTACAATATGTGAGAGGGCTACTTGCTCTGGAATAGTAGGCAGAGAATCTGTTGGGATGGAGTTAAAGAATTCTAGTACTTCAGGGCGAGTAACATTTACATTTGCTAGCTTAGTTTGTGGAACTAGTTCTGCAATTAACTGATTTCTAAATTCTTCTCTAAAATCTGCTTTTAACTGAATAATAGATTTCCCAAAAGCTGTTTCCAATGCTTTTTCACTTCCAGCACGTTGTATAAGTTGCTGAATACGAGCATCCATTTGCCTATTCACTTTATCATCGGGTACTGTAATGGAATCAATTTTTGCTTTTTCTAGCAGCACATAATTATCAATTTCAGCTTCAAGAAAACTATACCACAATTCTTCTGAAAAGGAAATGTCCTGTTGGTTGAATTGAGCTTGTCGCATATAATCCGCAACACCTTGATCGATATCAGATTTTAAGATAGCATGGTCATTAACAAGAGCAACAATCTGATCTGCTGTTGTATAATTTCCTTGTGCAAAGCCAAACCCTGTAGTTAATATTACGAACAGTGCTGTAAGAGTAAAATTCTTCATGTGTTAATTTAAGTTCAATGTATCAATTTCAATCGCATTTGGAGTTCCTTTAGGTAGAACGTCGTAAACAACGATTTCATTATTTGCCTGACCTGCAAGATAAAGATTCTTAAGGTAGGAGTTGTATGCTCTTCTCTTTTTTTCTAGCGTTAGCCATTCTTGTATTTGTGGAATAAGCCAGTCTAATTCAGGATGCTCGCCCTCTGCTTTTTCTTCAATAAGCTGAACAAAATGATATTGGTTTCCGTATTTCTCAATGAGTGAAATTTCTGTAATTCCCATCTGTCTTAAGTACCTATTAAGCACTCTATACTCTTTTAAAGCATTGACTTCAGAGTAGAATCGATCCGATTCTCTTAATTTTAATTCAGGAAATAGGCCATATTTGTTTACAACATATTCCCAGGTTTTAGCACGCATCAAATCACTTTTTGCCGCTTCAGCATCTTCTAAAGAATGTGCAATAAGGTGCCTAAATTTTATATGACGTTCATTCAATAAGAATTTATTTTTATTCTCTTGATAATAGACGCGCGCTTCTTCTGCGCTAACAATGTTACTATTTTGACTATCGTTCATTACCAATTCTTGAAAACTATTGATAATTACCTGCTGCCGCATTTGCTTAATCTTATGTTGAACTTCTGGAATTCCTAATAGTTTAAGCCTTTCAGCTTCTTGCAAAATCAACTGCTTCTCAATCCATTGTTCTCTGTACTGGTTATATGCTTCAGTACTATCTTTTTGAAAACTAAACTCAGGAATTCTCTTCCTTGCTTCATCTAATGTCAATTCTGTACTACCCACTCTAGCAAGCACAATTTGATTAGTGCTTGCAGGTTTTGTGCATGCCCAAAATAGGGATACACAACAAATGATGAGAGTGGTTCTAGTCATTACTAAGTTTAGTGTTCTTTATTGTAGGCTTGGCGAAGTTTCTTAATATTAGTCTTCATTTTATATTTATTTCTAAGCTTTGTAAGCCATTGATCTTCACGTATTGGTTGATACTCCGATAGCAACCTATTAAAAGATTCATCGAAGCTCATTTTGCGTGCAGGAAGAACGTCTTGAAGATATAAGTATGCATTTCTAGATTTGTATTTAAACTCTTCTGAGAAAGTGCCTTTCGCTAAACCGTTAAGTTTGCTGGTGTATTCTTCATTTTTAATACCTGAAGAGTCTCTAAGAACTGCAACTTTAGGGTAGTAAACTCTAACACTATCAGGATTATTACCTTCTTTTATAAAGTTTACCGCATCGTAAAGTGTAGAGTCTGTAGAGCTGAGTAAATAATAAAAATCACGCTCTTTAAATGAATATTCATCACCACTTTTATTATATATATCCAATAATGCAGAGCTATCTACTGTTGCGCCCGACCATACATTATCATCGTTGATTTTATAAACAGCCAAGCCAACTTTATAATTATCTAACTGGCTTTGGAAGCCAGGGAACTCCTTGATTGCTAATTCAATAATATTTTCATCAACAAGATGGTTAGAAAAAAGCTGAACCCACTCGTCTCTAAATTCTTGAGCAGTCGCTCCACCATGATTTTTTGATATGTAAGAATGTAGATCGCTTATTGTTTTTGAATGACCTTGAAATAGAAATGCTTGCTCATTTGCCATTTTTGGTGTTGGTACTGCACTTATAGAAGTAGTATCGAAGTTAACAATATAGCGGGTGTACTTAGCTAATGCTTCTGAGTTTTGAGTGAAATTATACTTTCGCTTCAACCAATCTACAATAAACGTGTTACTTTTCTTGTAGTTTGGTGAAGCTAGGAATTCTTCCATAAATGATTCTCTTTTTTCTTCCTCATTCTTAAAGGTTTCCACTGAATCTATTTTGAATATATGATATCCGTATGCTGTCTTAATAGGCTTTGAGTAGGGAAGGGATGGGTCAATACTCATAATAGTATCAACGAAGTCTGTGTTAAAATTCCGTCCATACTTAACCCAACCTATATTACCTGATTTACTTGCCGACAACTGATCTTCTGAATAATCAACTGTTACAACTACCCACGGTAAGTCTTTTTCTAAATCAGCATAAGCGTCATTAATCTTACTTAGTCCTTCTTCACCAGGGTTTCTAACATATATATGAGAAACATTTCGTGCAGCCTTACTTGTTCTTTTATCGGTTAGATGAATAAGGTGATAACCGAACTGCGAACGAACAGGCATTGAGATGCCACCAACATCGAGAGCGTATACGGCATTTTCGAATGGTGCAACTGTTGTGCCAACCCCAAGCCAAGGTAAATCACCGCCCATTAATCGCCCTTGATTCGTAGAAGAGTATTTTTCGTTAAGCTCAGCCATTGTTGCTTTACCAGACAAGAACTCATCGCGTGCTGCCATAATTCTATTAAATGCATCCAAAGTGTCTTGAGCAGGCGCATCTTCGTTAAGAGCTATAAGAACATGTTCACTTTTAACCTCAGTATCAGCCTTATTGTAGTAAGCCTCAAATTCTGTTGGTTTAATTTTATACTCTAACCAATAGCTATAGGCCGCTTGTTTGGCATACTGGTCATATTCAGCTAAAAGTTCAGGATCATTAAAATAACCGAGCTCTTTTGCACTTTCAATTTTTGCCTTATAATCCATATAAATTGGCAAGAAACCTTCCAAGTCAGCTAGCGAGGGTACATCATTTAAACCCCGGTTATAGTTCTCTTTTAATTCACCATAGGTTATTTTTTGTTTTCCAACGGTCCCGATTACAGTTTTGTCATTTTTTGACTGTGCAATTAGTGTATTTGTTTGCGTAAATAGAAATAGAGTGCAAAAGCTTAGCACAAAAGAAAATGATCTCATTGTTGAAGAGTATATTAAAGTTTAAGTTTTTAATGTATTAAGAGTGTTAGAATAACATTCCAGCAATAGTAGCAGTCATTAGCGTAGCCATTGTGCCAGCAAATACAGCTTTAATCCCGAATTTTGCTAAATCAGCTTTACGGTCGGGAGCTAAGCTACCAATGCCACCAATTTGAATTGCAATGGAAGATAAATTAGCGAAACCACATAATGCAAATGTTGCCATAGTTATTGTTTTGGGTGAAATGCTTGCAGCAGCAACTTCCTCAGCAAGTTTTAGATATGCTACAAACTCATTAAGAACGATTTTAGTGCCTAGCAAAGAACCCATTGTTGTAGCATCACTCCATTCAACACCAACAATCCAAGCGATGGGTGCTAAAACCCAGCCTAATACCATTTCAATACTTAACGGTGCGCCTAGCAAACTAGACAACCCTGATAAATCACTTATCCATCCAAAAAAACCGTTAAACATTGCCAGTAATGCTATGAACGCCAATAACATAGCGCCTACATTCAAGGCTAGTGTTAAACCAACTCCTGCGCCAGATGCGGCTGCATCAATGCCATTTGCATTAGTTTTTTCTACCTCCATATTTACTGAACCAGCTGTAACAGGCACTTCAGTTTCAGGATATAATATTTTTGATATTACCAAGGCAGCTGGGGCTGCCATTAAACTAGCTCCCAAAAGCTGTTCTGCAAATAATTGTTGGGCTACTTGAATCTCTAAACCATTAGCTAACGCAAATGAAGTTCCCAGCATTGCTACATAAGCGGCCATAACGCCACCTGCAATAGTTGCCATCCCACCCGTCATAACTGTTAGTAGTTCCGATTTTGTCATTTTATCAATAAATGGCTTAATAACAAGAGGAGCCTCGGTTTGTCCAACAAATATATTAGAGATAACAGATAGTGTTTCTGCACCAGAGGTTCCTAAAACTTTTTGCATTCCTTTAGATAAAAACTTAACAACCGCTTGTAAAATACCATAATGATAGAGTAGAGCTGTTAATGATGCGAAAAAGATAATAGTTGGTAGCACCTGAAAAGCGAATATAACACCAACACTATCTTCGTATTCTGGGCCATGACCTAAAAATCCGAACAAGAAGTTTGCACCTTCACTCGTATACTTAAGTACAATTACGAAAAAGCCTGCCATAAATTCAAAAAGCTTTTTTGGCCAGCCTAAAGGACTAAATAGGCTCGATAACTCCTCAGCTTTCAGAATAAATATTGCTAGAATAAACTGAATAGTAAGTCCTGTACCCACTAGCTTCCAATTAACTTTTCTGCGATTATTACTAAATAATAATGCAAGGCCTATAATGGCGACCATTCCAATTATACCACGAATAATATTTTCCATTAACTTTGTTCTATGTTTGGATTTTCCACAAGCGGATTAGTATGCTCTGGATTTTTAAAAGGTTTGATGGGTTTACCACGCCGCTTATCTACAGAAGGGCGGAAACAATGTCGGGCTCTAGGTTCATAAGCATCATACTCACCAACAAGCACCGTGTTGGTGTCTTCAACCACACGTTGCGAGAAATTTGCCATAAACCCACTTTCTGAGCAAACAGCATGTAATTTTGTAACATATTCGGCTATAGCTAATAAATAAGGCATCGGTCCAAATGGTCTTCCTTCAAAATCCATATCTAAGCCAGCAATGATAACTCTTTTACCATTATTTGCCAATGTATTGGCTACATCTACAATACGCTCATCAAAAAATTGAGCCTCGTCAATACAAACAACTTTAGCATTACCAGTTAGTAAAATAATTTGATCAGCAGTGTCTAGCAAAAGACTTGGCAGTGCATTTTCATTATGTGATACAACCTCATTGTCACTATAGCGTTTATCAATAGCGGGTTTTACCACCACTACATTCTGGCCTGCTATATGTGCACGTTTAGCCCTTCTAATAAGCTCTTCAGTTTTACCACTAAACATTCCTCCGCAAACAACTTCAATCCATCCAAATTCTCTCGGAGCAAAAGAGGGTTCATTTATCATTTAAAAATTATTCTGAAATTTAGCATTTATTGTAACTTGGAATATATTAGGGGAATATGACAAAAGGAAAGACGAAGATTGATTTAAGTGATTTAATTTTAATTCAATGATTTGTACTTAATAAGGTCATTAGTAAAATTGAGTTCTACTATAGTACCACTATTGTAAGAGCTTATCATTTAATTTAAATATTAACCGAATATATAGAGCATGAATTCAAGAACAGAATCTCTAACACTATTAAATAACTACATAGAAGGTGAGAGCCTAAAGCTTCATTGTAACATGGTAGCTCAAGCGATAGAGGCTTATGCTATTTCTTTGGGGAAGGATGCAGCAACCATCGATCTC
The DNA here is from genome assembly GCA_041656135.1 of Balneolaceae bacterium. Taxonomy (GTDB): domain Bacteria; phylum Bacteroidota; class Rhodothermia; order Balneolales; family Balneolaceae; genus Balneola. The sequence continues at coordinate 38,870 of JBBAEC010000006.1, forward strand.
TGGTGGACAGCAGGACTTTTGCATGACTTGGATTGGGAGAAATACCCAAATGAACATCCAAACAAGGCTGTTAATGAGATTTTACCAGCGTTAAATTACCCAGGGTCTATATTACAAGCTATTAAAGCTCATGCCCCCGAGCGAACAGGCGTACAACCAGAAGCTGAGTTAGATCGATATCTATTCGCTTGCGACGAACTTTCAGGGTTTATTCATGCAGTTTCACTAATGCGCCCACAAGGATATGATGGAATGAGTGTTAAATCGGTTAATAAAAAATTAAAAACGCTCAAATTTGCTGAAAATGTACCACGCGAAGATATTCGTAAGGGTGCAGAACTAATTGGTAAAGAGCTGAATGAGCATATTCAATTTTTAATCGATGTCTTTAGTGACTCTTAAGCCCTGAGAAGCTCAAATAAAGTAATAATAAATAAGTCACACATTATTTTTACATATACCGTAGCTTTGTTATTTTAAGCTATGAGAAAATTTATACTTAAAAAAGACACATACTCTAATAAGCCAGAGGACTACACCATAGCTTATAAGGAGCTACTGAATGCTCAGCAGCTAGATGCTGTATTCTACACTGATGGAGCTGCATTAGTTGTGGCAGGAGCTGGTACCGGCAAAACAAGAACCTTAGTGCATCGTGTAGCTCGGCTAATCGAAAGTGGAGTTAGTCCTTCTCAAATATTGCTACTCACATTTACTCGCAGGGCAGCAAATGAAATGCTAGAGAGAGCTACTAACATATTAGATCAAAGATGCAAAAGTGTAACAGGAGGGACCTTCCATTTTTATTGTAGTCATCTACTACATCGTTATGCCGAGCGTATTGGCTACCCAAATAACTTCACAATAATTGATACTGCAGACGCGCTTGAAATACTCCAATTTGTGCGTTCAAATATAGTTAAAGAAGCGAAAATCAAAAGATTTCCTAACAAAGGTACATTGTTGTCTATTATTTCAACTGCTATAAATAAAAATATGGATGTAAAAGCAGTTGTAATGAGTGAATATTCTCAATTTTATGATAGTATTGAGTCTATAGAAAAAGTGGCTTTGAAATATCAAGAATACAAAGAGCGAAATTTTGTTATGGACTTCGACGACCTACTAATTAAAACAAAGCAATTGCTTGAACAGCATAACGATATAAGAATACAGGTTGTTACCAATAATCGTTTTGTTATGATTGATGAGTATCAGGACACCAATAAAATACAGGCAGAATTATCAGCTCTTTTTGCAAGTGTACATGGAAATATTATGGCAGTTGGAGATGATGCCCAAAGTATTTATTCATTTCGGGGAGCTGATCATAAAAATATTATGGAGTTCACTAATCTATTCCCAGGCACTAAAATTATTAAGCTGGAAGAGAACTATAGATCTACTCCACAAATACTAAACGCTGCCAACGCTATACTAAACCAAACAAAGTATAAATTTGATAAACAGCTTTTTACTGAAAATGATGATGGCGAATTAGTAGGGTTGGTTCCAGCACAAAGTAATCACGATCAGAGTAGATTTATTACCCAAGCAGCTCTATTTATGAGAGAACAAGGGGTAGAATTCAATAATATGGCTGTTTTATTTAGAAATGGGAGAGATTCATTCGATTTAGAGATTGAGCTAAAACGGAAAAATATCCCCTACGTAAAATATGGTGGACAAAAATTTACTGAAGCAGCTCATATAAAAGACGTATTAGCCCATGTGAGAGTGATAGTTAACCCAATGGATACTGTAGCATGGAATAGAGTTTTAATGCTCATTGATGGCATTGGTCCTAAAACAGCTCAAGACATGTTCGATTGGATACGATTAGCTAAAAATCCATATAAATTAGATATATCTAGCACAGTAAATAAAGCCTACCTCAATCAACTAAAGGAACTTAGTACTTTGCTACTTAGCATTTATAATAACCCCGGGAATGTTTCAGATATTATATCTAAAATAGTAGATTATTATAGGAGTTTCTGCCAAAAGAGATACGATGATTACCCTAAGCGCCTTAAAGACTTAGAAGCTTTTACTAATATCTCAAATAGTTTTGGATCTTTATCGAAAATGCTAGAGGAACTCGCGTTAGATCCTATAAATGCAACAGCTATTGATACTGAAGCAAAGCATAAAGATGAGCCACCATTAATACTCAGTACTATTCACTCTGCAAAAGGCTTAGAGTGGGCGCATGTTTTTATCATACAATGTTTAGATGGAATTATTCCATCGGCCTATTCCGTTGACAATGAAGAGCAACTTGATGAAGAACTTCGTTTGTTTTATGTAGCTACTACACGCGCAAAAGAAATGCTTTACTACTGTTATCCCGTATTAGGGCAGTCTGCTTATGGCGATTATTTTACGCAACAGAGCAGATTTATATCAAATATCCCAACAAATATTTTGGAAGAATGGAGGCTAGAAGAAGAAAAAGATCCCGCATTATTAGAAAATAATTCATCAAATGCTTTGCAGTAATAGCTTAAATATTTAAGTTATTATTGGTGTTTTTAAGAAACTTGCGCTGCTCATTCATTATCATAATCATCCATATAATAGGATAGGGAGGGAAAAGCACAGCCAATAGTATTTGCCACGTTGAGCCTCTCGGTTTACCGCCATCAACAGGTAATGTAATGCCAGCTATGCCTGCAAACCAGCATACAAAAAATAAAAAGAGTGTAAGTGAGAATAAAAGGGCTCCGAAGAATCCCATATTAGTATAAAAGCTTTGTAGCATAGCAATAATTAGTGGTAATAATTGTGTATTTTCCTTGCTTGTAGAAATCTAAGAATAGAATTTAAAACATGCTTCCAATAGTTTCCATAGTTGGTAGACCTAATGTAGGTAAATCCACGATATTTAATCGCCTAATTGGCAAAAGAAAAGCAATTGTACATGATGAGTACGGTGTAACGCGCGATCGTCACTACGGCCAGTCGTATTGGAATGGCCAAGACTTTAATATAATTGATACTGGCGGCTATCTACCAGACGATATGGATGTGATTGTTGCTGCTATTAGAGAGCAAGTTCATATTGCTCTAGAAGAATCTGACGTTGTACTTTTTGTAGTTGATTCTGAAATGGGCGTTAATTCGCTTGATAGATCTGTAGCTAAATTACTTAGAGAGCAAGATAAACCTGTTATTCTTGTTGCTAACAAAGCAGATAATGAAATGAGAAGACTAGACGCAACAGAATTCTATGAACTCGGTTTCGAAGATTTATTTCCTATTTCGGGAATTAGTGGCACAGGAACAGGGGAGCTGCTAGATCGATTGGTAGAACTTCTCCCAGCACCAATGCCTGAAAAAGAAGACGATAAACTGCCTAAACTAGCCTTTGTGGGAAGGCCAAATGTTGGCAAAAGCAGCCTTGTTAATGCTTTATTAAATGATGAGCGATCAATAGTAACTGAGATTGCAGGAACTACAAGAGATTCAATCCATAGTAAGTTTAACTACAATGGAAAAGATTATACTTTAGTTGATACTGCGGGGCTGAGAAAACGCGCTAAAGTAAAAGAAAATATTGAGTTCTATAGTACTGTAAGAACTGCTAAAGCCATTCAGGAATGTGATGTAGCTATTCTTATTCTAGATGCAATGAGGGGCTTTGAAGATCAAGATAAAAGAGTATTACGCGAGGCCGAAAAATTTAATAAAGGATTGGTTATTCTTTTAAATAAGTGGGATTTAGTTACCGATAAAGAAACGAATACAGTAAAAGAATTCGAAGATTATATATACGAATCTGTACCTCAAATGGATTATATCCCTATTCTAACAATATCTGCATTACATAAGCAACGTATCCATAAAGTAATGGATATTGCAGAGCAAGTAATACAAGAGCGTAAAAAAGAAATTCCTACAGCAGGTTTTAATAAGTTTTTGGAAGAGGTTATTGGAAGCCGTCCAATGCCGATGAAGCGTGGTAAGCAGCTAAAAATTCAATATGCTACCCAAGTAAAAAGTAACCCTCCAGTATTTAAGTTCTTTATGAACGCTCCAGAAGATTTACCAGTAAATTATAGACGTTTTATTGAAAGTAAAATCAGAGAAAAATACGGTTTTAAAGGCGTTCCTATAACAATGATATTTAGGCAAAAGTAAAGCTCAAATCTTTTTTTAACTAGCTTAACTAACAGTTAAAAATAGAATTAATACATTCATAAAAAATATTAATCGAACGAGAATAAGTGATTACAAACGAACAAATTTCAAATTTAGTAACTGAGGTCGCGTATCTCGAACACGAAGCAGAAGCCCTGAAATACGTGATTGATACCGTTCCATATTCAAAAAAAAATGCATCTACGGGAACTTCAATTATTGAAACTCTGCTGTATCTAGACCATGCTCAACAAGATTACTACCGTAAAATTATAGAACAAACACTTTTTGAGAATAGACCTACTAATTTAAATACATTTAGTGATCCTAAAACAACTTTTGAACTGGATGAAGAGAAGGCTAAAGATGTTCAGAAGGTTCTCTCAAAAATTGCAAAACACCGTGCGGCTATCATTATGATGATAGAAAATAGACCTATAATTGATTGGGAAAAATCAATAGCCCATGGCCGTACAACACTCACATTATTTAGCTTTGTTCAAGCAATGGTGAGAACTGAAAAGGCTATTCTTAAAGAGATTGCTGAACTCATACTAGATTATAAGAATACACCACAAACTTAAATCCAGACAATCTCTTCATTATGCAAATGGAGCAGTGGCTTAGCCTCTATATTTTTATTATTACTCTTTACGGTCTATATAAACTAGTTCCTCTAGTAATACGTTATAAAGCATTAGTACAAATATTTTTCACAATTAGTATTCTGTCTTTATCTATTCATAGCGTATTAACAATTGCACATTTAAAAGGAGGGGAGTGGGCCAATTTAGTAGCTATACTCTGTGTTTTAAGTGGCTTATTAGAATCCATCCGACTATCAAAGCCTGTTTATTTTAGGTATCCCGTATATTTTAGCTTCCTGCCCTTAATTAGCTTACTATTTTATCCCATTGTATTAGATTCATTGGTAATTAGTAATTTAGTAATTGCAACTTATCAGGGTGGTGCAGCACTTGTAGCAACTTTAATTATAATACTACAACATTTTCGTAACCATAAGGCTTACAACCAACTACTGGGGGTTGTATTGATTCTTATTAGCTACATATTACATTGGTTTACGAGCGATTATTCTACAATAACAATATTATTGTTTGGAGTAGGCCTAATACTTATTTCAAAAGGATATGCGCAGGCAATAGAAATCTCATTTAATACTAAACATGCAAACGCTAAAAGATAAAAAAGCCCCAATATTTAATCTCAAAAATACAGTGGGTGAAAATGTAGATCTAAACGATTACGTTGGTAAGAGGAATATCGTTCTGCTATTTTTCCCACAAGCATTTACTGGAGTGTGTACAAAAGAATTATGCACAGTAAGAGACAACCTTAAACTTTATGACTCCTTAGACGCAGAAATTCTTGCTATAAGTGTAGACTCGCATTTTACACTAAAAGAGTTTAAGCAGAGCCAAAATATAAACTTTCAATTACTAAGCGATTTCAATAAAGAAGTATCAGATAAGTACTTTGTTTTGAATAATGATTTCTTTGGAATGAAAGGAGTGTCTAAGCGCTCTGCATTTGTGATAGATAAGCAGGGCATAGTTAGATATGAAGAAGTTCTAGAAGATGCCTCAATGATGCCAAGTTTTGATAATATACAGCAGGTTTTAGTAGGGTTGAATTGATATAACTATACATAATATAAATTATACGACATCTTTATATACTCAGTTTTAAAAAACTGATATTTTAGCTACCTACAGTCACTATTGAATATTTCGCTTCTAAGGCCTCATAATTATTTTTTCCATACTCGTTGTGGCATTAATTCTGTATTTCTTACTTATATCTATGCTTCACCATAGTTTCAGTTTAATAAACTAGCCACATACTTCGATTGCATCTTCTTTTATTAATAATTGTTAGCAAAAATATCCATTCATCAAGAACCCTTCTATATCAGACCATTTAGTCTGATTATATTATGTAGTATATTTCGAACGTACTTTAGAAGCAATAGATACTCTTTAAAGTAACACTGTAATGACACCCTATTTGTGGATTACTAAACTCTATATATCGTTAATTATATATTATATACTACAATGAAAGAAAGAATTAAATATGCTGAAGTTGACCCTGCTGCCATTAAAGCAATGGTTGAAATTGAAAAATATATGCAGAAGTCTGGATTAGAATTTTCTTTATATGAATTGATTAAAACAAGAGCATCCCAAATTAATGGCTGTGCCTATTGTTTAGACATGCATACAAAAGATGCTAGAAATGCCGGTGAAACTGAGCAACGACTGTACGCATTAAGTGCATGGAGGGAAACTCCCTTTTTTACAAAGCGTGAACGTGCTGCATTGGAATGGACAGAAGCACTTACTCTTTTAGCACAAAATGATGTGCCAGATTCATTATATGAAGCAACAAGAGAATATTTTTCAGAAAAAGAAATGATTTCATTAACTATGGCTGTTATTGCTATAAACGGATGGAATCGTTTAGCAATCGGTTTCCGTACGGTGCCAGGAACATACAATCCGTAGTACTTAAGGTTTCCCTATTTGTTACATAAGAGTTTATTATAATTATAGGAGGTGTATCAATTTAATTAATTTAGCATCCCTCCTCCTAATATTTCAAATATTGATACTTCAATGTTATATGATAAGATGTTGACTTATTTCACCAATTATTAGTCCCATAAATAGAAGGCTCAATTATGGATAAAATACAGATTAAGAGAATTTACGACGACCTGTCAGCTGAATCTGATACCTCGGAAAGTACTTACAGGGTATTAGTTGATCGACTCTGGCCAAGAGGTATTTCTAAAGATAAAGCCAAGCTTGATGAATGGAACAAAGAAATTGCGCCATCTACAGAACTAAGGAAATGGTTCGATCACGAGGAGGATAAATTTAAAGAGTTTTCAAAGAAATATAAGAAAGAACTAACAGCGCATACCGATGAACTAGAGAGACTATCTGATATTTCGAAACAAAAGAAATTAGTGCTTTTATATGGTGCTAAAAATGAAAATTTTAATCAGGCGATTGTTTTACAACAAGTTATATTAGAGTATTCTACTAAATATTAGGTTTCTTAAGCTAGGATAAGCCATTATAATATCGTGATTTAGCTTAATGCAGGTAATAGTATGTTTCTCAAGCATAATATTCTTACTTTGGTAGATAAATAATTTTACCATGTATGAATATACTGATTGTAGAAGACGATAAGGTTTTGTCTTTATTACTTACAAAAATGATCGAGAAGCTTTCCTTAAATGTTTTGGGAAGTGTTACAAGAGCAGATACAGCAATATCAGTTGTAAAAGAGCAAAATCCTGATTTAATATTAATGGATATTATGCTTGAGGATGCTATGGACGGAATTGATGCCGTGTTAGAACTCCGTAAAATTGATATACATACACCAGTTATTTTTATAACCGGTAATTCAGATACTTACAATAAGTCGAGAGCTTCAGCTACAAATTATATAGATTATCTTATCAAGCCTGTTAATTTCGAAGAGTTAAAACACTCAATCGCAAAAGTAGATCAAAAAAAATGAGCCACTAATTGCAGCTCATTCTATAATAATCTAATTATATACTTTAGATATTATCTTTATTAATCTTGAAAGATATTGGTATAGTGTAACGTACTGAAACTGGTACTCCTCTTTGATAGCCAGGCTTAAATTTAGCCTGTAGGAGCGCGCGGACAGCTTCTTCATCACAACCCCCACCAATTCCTCTTACAACTACTGGGTCAGAAATATCTCCATTCTTATCAATTACAAACTGTACTACTACTCGACCTTCAATGCCAGCTTTAAGTGCTAATTCTGGATATATAATTCGCTTTTGTACACTTTGTATGCCACCAATTAAAACAGGTGGTTGCTCTACCACTACAAATATTTCCTCCTCTTCCTCTATAGCTTCATCAAATTGAGGCGGTGGTGGTGGTAATGATATTACTTCATCAAAATTCAACTCAGCATCAATATTAATGATTTCATCCTCTATTACCTCGTCGTTTGGTACTTCAACAGGAACCATTGGCCTAGGTGGTGGTGGCGCTTTTACTTCTTGTTTAGTTTGCACGATTTCTTCAATCTCGAAGACTTCCTGCTCCCCAACAGAATAATCAGCTACTTTCTCTTCAAAGCTGAATTGCATTTTAAATGCAAATAAGAATATCAGAAGAGATGCAATTAAACCTAATTCTAACCTAACAATGTAATTTTTATGATTATCAATTTTTCTATTGATAATTTTAACTGGCTTTTTCATTTTAACCTCCATCATTTATTTGATACTCTAATGTAGGCTAAGTAAATGAAGATTTTATGAATTATTCTTGTCGGGAATTATAACCGTTATTTTCTGGCTTCCAACCTTTAAAAAACAATGCTGGAAGCGCTTCTTAATTTCACCATCTATATGGACATATTGAGGTGATTTAAACGTTATTTCAGCCTCTTTTACAGGGATGATTTCACGGTATTTTGGAACTATTTTTATCCCTAAACTTAGCTTCAGAAATACAATAATTAATTTTATTCTATTATAATTTCGAATTAATACAAGTTCCACTCTCCCATCAGAATTATCAGAACTTGGTGAAATTTCAAAAGCGCCTCCCTCTACCCTGCCATTTGCAAGGGCGATCATCCAAAATTGTTCACTTACTTTAGTATGATCAAAGCTGATAGTGGCATGGAAGGGCTTGGCAAGGCAAATAGATTTTATACCGGCTAGAGTATATTTTAGGCCACCCATTTTCCATTTAAATTGTTGTGCATATTCATTTGTTTGGCCATCAAAGCCAATGCCAACAATATTAAGAAAGTGCTCTCCATTTGCAGTTGGGAAGTCTACATCTAAAGTGATTCCTCTTTTTATGAAATTAATATAAAAAGAGATCGGTTTTTTAGACGGGAGATGAATGCTTTTAGCGAAATCATTTCCGGAGCCTAGCGGGATAATAGCCAAGAGCTTCTCTTCTTTGTAGACATAATTTGCTACACTTAAAATAGTTCCATCACCGCCACATGCAACAATTACATCAAATTTCTTTGATGCTTGCTCAGCTTTAGTATCAAATTCATCTAAATCGGAGATGTACCAAAACTCTGCTTCAGGGAAAGCCCCTAATATTTGCGCCTCTGATTCTCTAATAATAAATCCCGCTCTCGATGAGTTCGATTTTTCATTAACAAAAAAGCAGACTTTGGTTTCCAAATTACTCTTTTAATCGAAGTGCTTAATTGAAATACGGAATTTATTCTTTTTATCTCTAGTCAAATCAATCTTTTCAATAATAGCATCAAGCTTTAAACTTCCACAGATTAATGGATACTGTATATCTTTAACAGTTTCGTGCTTTATTGGTACTTGTATTCTCAATGGATCAATAACAATGAGTAATAACTCATCTTCACCATTAAATTGAGAGTTCGCATAATTTTCAAGTTCTTTATCGGGAATACAACGAATGTACCCCTGACTTTCTAAAGATTCTGGTGCAAACTCACCTTCGTTTGATGCAGTTCGCCAGCTTGTTTTAGGTATTATGGTAAATAGTAAATCGTAATCCAAAGTTGTAATAATTAATTATATGCAAAATGTATGATAGCATCGCCCTTATGAATTACTGGGCTATAATTAAGCCCAATAATTTGACCATCTTTTGGTGCTAACACTTTAGTGTGTACTTCCCCATAAGGGTCGTTAATGTAACCAAGTAAACTTCTTTTTGTAAGAATGTCGCCAAGTTTTGCTTTAGGTTGAAATAATCCAGCGTTTTTAGAGCGTACCCAGGTCGATTTAGTATAGGTTTTAGTAGCAGTAGGCAAAATAGAACTTTCAATCATTCCTAAATGCTTCATCAGTCGTATTGTGCCGTTAATGCCTTCTGTTATACCAAATTCGTCGAACCTTAAACTCTCACCAGCCTCATAAACTAAAATTTGTTTTCCTTTTTTGTTGGCTGCGCTTCTAAATGATTTTGATATTAAACTAGAGTTTAAGATTACCGGTGGCGAGAATGCCTCGGCAAGCTTTTTGGCTTCTTCACTTTCAAAAGCTACTCGTATTTGCGGATAATTAGACCGACTTGCACCTCCCGTATGGAAATCTACTCCACAATCTATATGTGGAATTATTTCTTTCATCAAGGTATAAGCGATAAGTGTAGCTAAAGAGCCATCTTTTGATCCAGGGAAACTTCTGTTAATATCTTTTCCATCTGGCAGCCCACGTTCACTTTGTACAAAACCATATATATTCACAATAGGAATGGCTATAACAGTACCTACAGTTGGGATAATACTTTTTTTTGAAATCATTCTTCTAACAATTTCAACACCATTCACTTCATTACCATGTAAACCACCAGTTAATAAAAGTACTGGGCCAGCTTTCTTGCCTCTGTAAATATGTACAGGTAAATCGATATTGGTATAAGTCGGTAGCCGCGCGATATTAAAATTGACCGTAGTATGTTCACCAAGGCCCACATTTTGTTTATTAATTGTAATAATATCAGGCATTGCTCTTAATTTTACGTCTCATATTTGGTCTGTTTTTGTATTCTTCTACTGAGTCAATTACGTACCTTACTACACTACCAGCAACGTCTTTTTCGGTTGCTTTTTCTATGCCTTCTAATCCTGGCGAAGAGTTTACTTCCAATATTAGTGGTCCACGTGCCGATTGTAATAAATCGACGCCAGCAACTGGCAAGCGCATTGCTTTTGCTGCTTTAAGGGCTGCTTCACGTTCGGTTTTAGTGAGTTTAGTTAAAGTACCAGATCCACCTTGGTGTAAATTAGAACGGAATTCACCTTCTTTACCTTGGCGTTTCATTGCTCCAACTACTTTATTATTAACAATAAATGCTCTGATATCGGCACCTTTACTTTCCTGAATAAATTCCTGCACTATTACTCTAGCTTTCATACTGTGGAAAGCTTCAATTATAGATTGAGCTGCTTTTTCGGTAGGTGCTAAAACAACGCCATACCCTTGGGTGCCCTCAAGCAATTTAATAATTAGAGGCGCGCCGCCAACAGATTCTATTAGTTTATCAACCTCTTTAGAATAGTTAGTAAAAGCTGTTTTAGGTAAACCTACACCCGCTTTAGCTAGAATTTGAAGGCTTCTAAGCTTGTCTCTTGAGCGTACAAGCGATTGAGATTCAACTGCTGTGAAAATACCCATCATTTCAAATTGGCGAACAACTGCAGTACCATAGAATGTTACAGAAGCACCAATACGTGGTATAATTGCGTTTAAATACGATAAACTTTCCCCTTTATAGTAGATGTCGGGACGATCTTGCTCAATAACTAAATCGCATTTAAGGTGATCTATAACAATCGCTTTATGTCCTCTGCTTTCAATTGCTTCAACTAAACGTCGGGTCGAGTAAAGCGCAGAGTTTCTTGATAGAATACCAATATTAATCGGTTCTTTGTTCATTATTTTTTATTTGATAGGTTAACTTTTGAGACATCAACTAGAAACTTGCGTGAAATAAAGTTTCTACCAATAAGTAATGGATACTTCATTTCTGACCTATCGGATAGTGAAAGCTCAATACTATACTTTTTTTTAAACATTAAAATATTCGTTTTAACAAATACCCGTTCTTCTGAAATTCCATTAGAGCTTTTAACTTCTCGAATATCATGCACCGGGAGCTCGAAAAGTTTATCATTATAGGCATGGTGATCAGGGTCTAATAAATTAAACCTTACTCTATGTTTTCCATCCTTTTTAAATATCTCTACTTTGTGGCAATGCAAACTTGATGAATATGCACCAGTATCAATTTTTGCTTCAATTCCTTGAATATTCCAATCTGGCAAGTCTATAATTTCTAACCTACCAATTATATTTTTTGAAGTTTCACTCATGTCTAAAAATAACTCTAATTATGGTCATGTTCACCATTACATACTATTAATTTATATTTATGTTTGATGAAATATGATTGGCTTTTATATTACTATATTAGCCTTCTTTCAAAAGTAAAATATCTAATCATGCTCGGCATTACCTCTCCTACTTTAGTAATTAATGAAGCTATAGCTCGCAAAAATATAAAGCGAATGGTTAATAAAGCCAACCAAGCTGGAGTCGAATTCAGACCGCATTTCAAAACACATCAATCAAAATTTATCTCTGAATTATTTAAGCAGCAAGGGGTTACAAGTATTACCGTATCTTCAATACAGATGGCAAAATATTTTATTGAGCATGGCTGGTTGGATGTTACCATTGCCTTTCCATTCAATATTTTGGAGATAGATTTATTGAATAGTTTATCAGTAAAGGCAAAAATTAACATCCTTGTTGTTGATGGTGATGTAGTAAAATTACTGGATAATAAATTAGATAATAAGGTGTACGCCTACATAGAACTTGATGCAGATTATGGCAGAAGTGGTATTCCCATAACTAATATAGAGCGTATTCAAAGCCTTAAAATGAATATAGATTTGGCAACAAATATCGAATTTGCCGGATTTTATACACATGCTGGTCACACTTATAAATGTAGAGATGCAGGCCAAGTGCGTACTTTGGCAAAAAACATAATTCAACAATTAAGCGAATTATATAAACTATATAAAAGTCCAATCTGTTTTGGTGACACTCCCTCCTGTTCGGTTTTAGATAGCTTTGGGAGTGTTTCCCAAATTAGTCCTGGAAACTTTGTTTTTTATGATTGGATGCAGCATAAAATTGGCGCTTGTGAAGAAAGTGATATTGCAGTTGCATTATTTTGCCCAGTTGTTGCAAAATATGGAGATCGAAATGAATTACTTATTCACGGAGGTGCCGTTCACTTATCTAAGGAGTATTTAGTAAGAGAAAATGGAGATTATTATTTTGGTGTAGTAGCAGATAAAAAGGATAATGGCTGGGGAGTTTCTTTACCTGGGAATTATGTTAAATCAATATCGCAAGAACATGGAATTATAAGTTGTACCGATGATTTCTTTGAATCAGTTGAGGTCGGAGATTTATTACCTATACTTCCTATTCATTCTTGCCTTACTGCAGATTTGATGGGTTCTTATCTTAGTTTAGAAGGTAACAGGATAGACCATTTGTCTTCGCAGCTTAAATAAAAAAGGCTCCGTTTGGAGCCTTTAATAAAACATAATAAAATAAATAATGCCTCTTAAAGAACAGCAGCTTTATCAATTTTAAAGCTCAGTCTATCCGCATCCATTTCAGCCTGCATCCCTACTGGTATTGTAACATTTTTCTCTTCATGGCTTATCATTGCACCATAATAAGCTGGAATGCCAAGAGGTTTAATGTGATCTTCAAATACTTGACTCAATGGGAAGTCTTCTCGTTGTTGCTTACAATTGGTACATTTGCCAAAAATAAAACCACTTATTTGATCTAATATTCCAGCAAGTTTTAATTGTGTCATCATGCGATCAACTCTGTAAACATGCTCACCCACTTCTTCTAAAAATAGAATAGAACCTTTAAAGTCAGGTAAATAATCAGATCCAATCATAGCTGTTAATACGGTTAGATTACCACCTAAAATGCGTCCTGTTGCCTTCCCCGAAGTTATAGTGAATGCGTCGCTAATATCTTCTCCTGGGATTTTATATTCTTGAGACTTCCCTTCAACTAGAGTCTCATCAAAACTATGCTGCGTAAAATCATTCCAATCAGATGTTCCTACAGGGCCATGAAATGTTGTTAGTCCTGTTTTGGCTTGAATAGACATGTGCAAGGAAGTGATATCACTAAAGCCAATAAGAGCTTTGGGATTGTTTTTAATCACGTCAAAGTCAATGTGATCTAAAATCCGGTTACATCCCCAACCCCCTCTTACACAAAGGATTGCATCTACTGTTGGGTCTTTAAACATTTGTATAAGATCATTAGCTCTGTCTACATCTGTTCCTGCTAAAAAACCCCTTCTATCACGCACATGTGAGCCAAGTTTTAGAGTATAACCTTTATTTTTAAGCGTTATCAGCATATCCTCAAAATCACTTTTATCATAAACAGGACTAGCTGGTGCAATTAATCCCAAGGTCGAAGTATGTGAAATACGCTTTGGTTTTATAAGGCTTAAAGAAGGATTGTTTATTTTATTAATTGCCGTTGAAGCTCCACCAAGCAATGCAAAAGCACTTAAACCTGATAGTCTTAAAAAATTTCTTCTAGAAAATCCCATTTCATTCTCCGTGATTGTTATATAAATGATTTTTGATGATTAACTCCCGAACCTGTGCCGGTACTAGTTTATCTATTTCCTTTCCATCTGCTACAAGCTCTCTTATTTCAGATGAAGATATAAGAATAGGTTCGTGATTTACAAAAGTTGCGTGTTTTAATATTTCCTTGTCCACCGCCTCATGCTCTACCGAAGGTCTGCGAGCTACTAAAAGATCCGCCTCGTCTAATATCTTTTCATAGTGTTTCCAAGTCTTAAAATTGACCAAACTATCTTCCCCTATACAATAATAAAAGGTGTGATCTGGAAACTGCTTTTTAAAATACTGGATTGTTTGGTATGAGTATGATGGGCGGGGAAGCTCATTCTCTATGGTTAGTATTTGCACGCCTGTGCCTTCAAATGCAGCCTTCAGCATAGTCAACCTGACATTGTAGTCAGCGTGTTTATTGCCGGCCTTGTGGGGAGGATTTGGGGTTAGTAACACCCATAATTCATCGATAAAACCTGAGTTTATAAATGATTCCGTTATTGAAACATGTCCATTATGAACAGGATCGAAAGTTCCCCCAAAAAGACCAATTATCTTCAAAATAATTTAATTGGTGGCATCTACAGCAGTAAGTTCTTCTGAACTAACTTTTGGTGCATTTTTGAATCCGATTTCAGCTTCATCACGATATTTTTCTGCCGCTCCACGAAGTTCACTAGTTGGGAATAATTGGAGAAACTTCTCGTAAGTCTCAAGAGCTAAATTATATCGTTCACCTTGTTTTTCGTCAACACTACGCTCTGCATAGCGGTTGTAGGTGTCAATTAATTGAACTAATGCACGTTCTGCCCAAACAGATTCAGGGTACTGATCGATCGTACGGTCAAAATATATAACAGCGGCTTTATAACTATTTATACGTGAATAAAACTCTGCTGCATTAAAAATCTTTCTAGCCAGTTTATTCCTTAGAGCATCTATCTTTTCGGCTGCTTCTGGCACGCGGTCAGAGTTCGGATAGTTATTATTGAATAGTTGAAACAACTCGATAGCTTGAGCAGTAGCACCTTGATCTAATCGGTAACGCGGACTTTGCTCATAAAAACTAAGCGCTCTTTTAAAATCCACTTCTTCTCTTCGCTCATCTCTTGGGAAGAAACTAATAAAACGTTCGTATTCAGATGCGGCCAATAAATACCTCTCGTCTTTAAAATAGCTTTCAGCTAAATAAAACTGTGCGTCTTGTGCGTAATTTGTTCCTCGACCAATACGAGTTATTATTTCGAATGCTTCTGCTGCATCGCCATATTTTTTTGCTTCATAAAGGCTCCATGCTTTATCATAAGAAACGTTTAATGGGTCACCTGGACGTATTAAAGCATCGTTTTTGCATGCAGAACTTAGAATGAGTAAAGAGAGTAATAGAAGTAGGTAATTCTTCATAGATTTTTTAAGTGATTGTTCAATTAATGATCACGATTTTGAAGGAAGATAAGTAGTTTTTCTAGTTCTTGTTTATAACTAGAGTCTTTAAACTTATCTAACAAGGTAAAAGCGTTGTTATAATGGTTTTTAATTTCTTTTTTGACGTCGTTAATTACATTTAACTCATCATATAATACTAGCATTCTTTGTACATCATCTTCAGAAGTTTCTTGTTTTGCTAAAGTATGCTGTATAAATATTTTTTGTTCGGTGTTTGCACGTTCTAACGCAAGTAGGGATAGATATGTTTTCTTACCTTCGTAAATGTCTCCACCAGCTTTTTTTCCAAATTTTTCAGGATCTGCAATGGCATCCAATAAATCGTCTTGAATTTGAAATGCAATGCCCATTTCTGATCCAATTTGAGTTAACAAATCTTGCTGCTCTTTGGTGGCGTGTGCAGCAATTGCCCCCATTTTAAGAGATCCACTTATAAGTGCTGAAGTTTTGCCTTCAATCATTTGGATGTAATCGGTAATGGCTACTGCGTCTAAATCAACAAACTCCATATCCAATGCCTGCCCTTCACATACAGTAACAGTTGCTGTAATAAATGTTTGGTTCATTGCAGCGTACTCCTCTTTACTGTATTGGTCGTTTGTAGCGTAAAAAGAAAGCTGCTGAAAAGCATCTGCAAACATAACATCACCTGTGAGAATAGCCACACTATCACTCCACTTTTTGAACACACTAGTTTTACCACGTCGTGTTTCAGCAGAATCCATAATATCATCGTGAACGAGAGTGAAATTATGGAGTATTTCTACAGCTAAAGCTGCTGGCAGAGCGTCTTTTGGTTCGCCTCCACACAAGCCAGAGGCAAGTAAGCTCAAAAATGGACGTATTCTTTTACCGCCAACATTTAGTGCGTATTTGTATGGCTCATATAAAGATTTAGGAGACTTGGAAACTGGTAATTTTTCCAAACCTTGCTCTATAAGTAGGTATAAGTCTTTTTGTAATGCTGTAGAACTCAATATTTCTCAAATGGTTGACAAGTGCCAAATATACATATAATACTAATGTATTAAAGCCCCGTTTTCAATCGAATATGACTATTATTCAATTCTTTTAGATTAGAACAACCTAAGAGTGTTAATATTATTTTTAAATCCTTTTGCCAAGCAGTAAATAATGCTTCTAAACCTTCCATTCCGTCTTTTCGAATCACTTTGATTAGTGGCTGGGCTGTGGCAGCAAATGATGCTCCAAGGCATATAGATTTAGCAATATCAAATGAAGAACGAATTCCGCCCGATGCAATAAGTTCAAAATTACGCTCCCACTGAAGTGCGCCAATATCTAGCAAACAGTCAACAGTAGAAATCCCCCACTCATCAAATAATGAGGACGAATCTTGTTCATCTTTTCGGGCATTCTCAACTTTTGCCCAACTAGTACCGCCCGAGCCTGCAATATCAATCACAGAAACACCTACATTCAATAATTTCTTTGCAACGTATTTAGAAATTCCCGCACCTGTTTCTTTTACTATAATGGGAACGTGAGATTCTAGAACTAAATTTTGAATTCCATCTAGAATACCCGTGAAATTACGGTCCCCTTCTGGTTGCATTAATTCTTGAAGTGGATTTAAATGTACAATTATAGCATTCGCCTCAATACTATCTATAAGTGCCTGAACTTTGTCTTTATGGAGCCCATTAATCAATTGTGCGCCACCTATATTTGCACATATAAACGCAGACGGAGCTTTCTTTCGAACAATTGAGAATGTTTTAGTTTGATTGGCATCCTCGAGCATTGCACGTTGACTGCCTACCCCAAATGGAAGATTATATTTCTCACAAAACTCTGCAATTATAGCATTTATTGAGCTAGCTCCTTCATATCCCCCTGTCATAGAAGATATAAATAATGGAAAGGCAAAAGTATTTCCTAAAAAGTCAGTTTCAGTAGATACTTGATTATAATCTATTTCTGGTAGAGCGTTGTGTACAAATTCGTATTTCTCAAAACCAGATGTTTTAGCGTATTGAGTGCTCTCGTTACTGGTTAGCTCTACGTGATCTTTTTTACGTTGTTGAATTTGAATTTTTGACATATATAAATGTGCTGCTAAATCTTGATAACTAAAAGTCTATAGTTGAATTTAGATGTTTATTTAAACTAAATAACTACCTGAGTTTATATGAAATGTTTGACCTGTTGCGTGTTTTAACTTCCCTGAGGCAAGAAGTAAGGCCATTTCAGCTATTTGCTCTGGGGGAGCAATACTATCTAGAGCAAGATCTTTAACTAGATAATCTGCGCCATAAACTTCTATCGACTCTCTAGCCATATCGGTTTCAACAAACCCAGGGGCAATGGAGTACGCAGTGATACCATGAGCTCCAAAGCTACGAGCAATACTTTTAGTGAGGCCTGTCATGCCAGCTTTACTGGCTGAATAGGCTGCATATTCCCCTGTATCCCCACGTTGCCCTGCTCTACTCGTAACATTAATGATTCTACCTTCAACTCCATTTTTCATCCATGCATTAATTGCCCATTTGGCCAATATAGCGGATGAACGTAGGTTTACTTGCTGAGTTCTGTCCCATTTCGCTAACCAATCAGAGTCAGAATCATCCATTTGAGCTTCAATAAAAATACCAGCATTATTTATTAGTATTTCAGGAGCCACTCCCCTTTCAAATACTGGCTTTAAATGACTAATAATTTCATTTTCGTTAGCTAAATCACACTTTATGTGAGAATAGTTTTTAGAATCAGGGAATGGATTATCAGATTTTGTAGATGTACCAATAACAGAGTAGTTATTAGCTAATAGCATTTTAGCAATTGCGTTGCCAATGCCTCGCGAAGAACCAGTTATTAAAGCTAACATTAAATATAGTTTTTAAAGTGTTCTGCAAACTGTGCTAAATGACAGGGAGTCTTTAGCTTATATGGTGAACATACAACTTAAGAAAACTGAGTGATTTCTCTAGGGTGAAGTTGTAAATATTAGAATATTTAACTACTAAAAACCGGCACAAAACTACAAGCTTCACCGTACATAATTTTTTTTGCTGTCAGCATTAATTTGTTGGTGGCCAAGAGGAAAATAGAATCAGGAACATGAATATCACCACATCCTTTCACTAGTACAAACTTATCTGTGTACTGCTCCCAATCGAAAACTTCTAGTTTACGGCGATAGAGTTCGTGAGTAACTTCTTTTGGTGAGAGATGAAAAACCTCTTTGGCATAAGGGCGAGCATGAGTGGTTATTAACATCCAAGCCCACGGTGCAATAATGGCATCAGTACTACAATACACAGCAAGATATTTATCAGAAAACTGAGACCAATCAAATTCTTTTAGATGATTTCTGAAGTCTTTTTCTTTTAATAAAAGCTCCATGTGTAGGAAATCTTTTATATCTAAAGATGCTATGGGCGTGTTGTCAGAAAAAAGCTTAGCTAAATCTATAGTTACTAATTTAGTATTAGCTTTTACTTTGTTTACAATAGTCTCTTGCATTGAAATACGAAATTAAATTATTCGAATTAAATAATGTGTGCTTTTATTAGAGAGAATATTCTGCTTAAACAGAGAAGCTCTCTCCACAGGAGCATGTTCGTGAGGCATTAGGATTATGAAAATGAAAGCCCTGTCCATCCAAGCCATCGGTATAATCCAATTCTGTTCCTGCCAAATACAGAAAACTTCTCATATCAATAAGAACATTTATTCCAGCTAATTCAAAAACTTTATCGCTTTCTGTTGGTTGTACATCAGTTTTAAAGTCGAGGTTGTAAGTGAGGCCTGAGCAGCCTCCACTTACCACACCGATTTTTAAATAGGCATCTTTAGACGCAGCTTGCTCGGCTCGAATTGTTTCAAGACGTTTTACAGCGCGCTCACTAATGCTTAATTCCATTTCAATTAAACTGATAAAACTTGAATATCTGGGTCAACTCGACGAACCATGCTTTCTATAGCATATAAGGTGCCGGTTGTTGCTGTTGGGCAAGTTCCACACGAACCTTGGTAGTGTACTTTTAGGCGATTGCCTTCTAAGCTAAGCACTTTTAATCCACCACCATCTGCTAATAGATACGGGCGTACTTGTTCGTCAAGCATTTTGTTGATTTCAGCAAGTCTTGGGTCATCAGAATTACGAACTTCATCTGATGCATGAACGTCATCTTCTTCAACGGCATCGTGCTGAGTTTCTGCTTCGCGAATTGGCGGCGCCAGTTTTCTTAAAAGCTCAGACCAAACAGCCTTACCATCTTGAGTTACAGTGATATATTTTCCTACATAATACACGTTGATAACACTGTCAATTGCAAATAAAGCGGACGCAAGCGGGTCTGATGCTGCATCGGCACTATTTTCAAATGAGCGTGTTACTCCGTTAGTCAATGGCTCGTGAAGTACAAAGCGCATTGCATCAGGATTTGGTGTTCTTTCTATTTCTTTAATTTTAGCCATGATTACTCCTTTAATTATCCAAAAAATTCTTTTACTAATTCAATTCCATTTGCTAATGCATCAATATCATTCTCGTTGTTATAAAAAGAAAGTGATGCACGAACAGTTCCTGGAATATTATAATGATCCATAATTGGTTGTGCACAATGATGGCCCGTTCGAACTGCAATCCCTTCTTGATCTAATATTGTGCCCACATCACTGGGATGAATACCATCTAGTAGAAATGATATAACAGAAGCTTTGTGAGTTGCCGTTCCATATATCTTTAATCCTTTAATTGCACTCAGCTTATTAGTTGCATACTCGAGTAACTCATGCTCTCGAGCCGCAATATTAGCCATACCAATACTATTCAGGTAATCTATGCTTGCCGCAAAACCAATACCAGCCGAAATTGGTGGTGTACCTGCTTCAAATTTAAACGGCAGTACATTATAAGTAGTTTTTTCAAAGGTGACTCTATCAATCATATCACCTCCACCTCTATATGGCGGCATAGCATCTAACAATTCTTTTTTTCCATACAGGATGCCAAAGCCTGTAGGTCCACACATTTTATGTGCCGAAAACACATAGAAATCAGCATCTAAAGCTTGTACATCTACAACCATATGTGGTATTGATTGAGCTCCATCTACTAAAACTGGAATGCTTTTAGCGTGCGCTGCATCAATAATTTCTTTTATGGGATTTACAGTTCCCAAGGCATTAGAAACATGAGAAACTGCTACCATTTTGGTTTTCACAGTTAGTTGCTCGTAAAAAGCATCCATAACTAGTTCACCAGAATCAGAAATTGGGATTACCTTAATCACCGCACCAGTTTGTTCTGCAACCATTTGCCAAGGAACAATATTTGCATGGTGTTCCATTTCTGAAACTAATATCTCATCGCCTTTTTTGAAATTTGTTCTTCCATAACTTTGGGCTACAAGATTGATAGAATCGGTAGTTCCTGTAGTGAATATAACTTCTTCTAAGCTTTCTGCATTAATAAAGGCTTTCACTTTATCACGTGTAGCCTCGTAGGCATCTGTTGCATTTTGGCTTAATGTATGTACGCCACGATGAATATTTGCATGTTCATTTAAGTGGTAGTCATGTATTCTATCGCTAACAATTTTCGGCATTTGGCTTGAAGCACCATTATCAAGATAAACCAGCTTTTTATTATTACTGGTTCTTGAAAGAATGGGGAAATCGGAACGTATTTTGTTCCAATTTACAGTTTTAGCAATGTCTATTGTTGCGTTATTCATAGTATTAATCAGGATAAACCTGGCTTTAAAGCCAGATTATCCCAATTTAAATGATTTATTTATTATCTCTGTTGGTATATTCGATTACTACTTTATGAAGTAGCTCTTCAACCGATTTAACAGCCATACTTTCAATACTTTCTAAAGCGAAAGCATATACTAATAATTCTCGTGCTTTCTGCTCAGTTAAGCCACGGCTATGCAGGTAGAAAACTTCATCTTCCTGAAGCTGTGAAATTGTAGCACCATGTGAACAAAGTACATCATCAGCAAATATTTCTAGCTGAGGTTTTGTATGTACCGTACCACTATCTGATAGTAGCAGGTTTCTATTTTCTTGGAAAGAGTCAATCTTTTGAGCGTCTTTTGCTACCAAGATTCTTCCGTTAAAAATAGAATGTGCACTATCATTTACAACCACTTTATGAAGTTGATGGCTATTTCCATAAGGGAAACGATGATCTAATATAGAATGCGTATCCGCAATTTGATCGCCATCTATTAGCACAAGACCGTCAACGGTAAAGTCAACTTCTTCAGCATTTTGAATTACGCGAGGATCATTTCTAAATAATTTTGCACCTAAGCAAATAGTATAAGAATGATACTCTGCATTTTTCTCTAGGGTTGCAATTGGTCGGGATACATGCGATGCTTGTTTACTATCACGTTGTATTCTCGCATGATGCACATGTGCGCCTGCAAATAACTTAAACTCAGTAGTAGGCACATTTAAGTACACGTTATCTGCTAAGCCATAATGCTCTTCAATAATGGTTGCCTTAGAGTACATTTCACCAACAAATAATAATCGTGGTGTTGCATAAAATGCTTTATCTGCATCCGTAAAAATGTTAAGAATATGAATAGGACTCTCAACAACAGTCTCTTTTGGTAGATATATAAATGCACCATCAGAGAATGCTGCATCATTTAAAGATGCAAAAACATCGTCTTCATAATTTGTAATGGTACCTAAATGTGTCTTAACAACTTCGCTACCAGCGTTATCAGTTAAGTTTCCTACAATTACACCTTTTGGTAAATCTTTCATAGATGATAATTCATCTACATATTCACCATTTACAAATACAAGACGTGAGTTTAATGCTTCGGGCAAGTAATGCTCCGAAATATCACCCACATCTTTAGTTACAACTTGGTCAACTGAATAAAACGTATTTCTTGAAATTGATCTTAGATCAATAAATCTCCAGTCTTCATCTTTACGCGTTGGAAAACTTGCTGTGTTAAGATTTTCAATTCCACGCTCATTAATCTCTTTGATTGCTATCTCCGGGCTATTGCTTTCTACAGCACTAGCTAGGTACGATAACATAGTATCTTTTTGTAAAACTTCACTCATTACTGAGCCTCACCATTTACTGATAATTTTCTTTCGTACTGCTCGTATCCGCTTACTTCTAATTCTTCAGCAAGGGCTATATCGCCAGATTTAATAATCTTACCATCTAGCATAATATGTACAAAGTCTGGTTTGATATAGTTTAGTAGCCTTTGGTAGTGGGTAATCATAACAATTGCGTTCTTTTCATTAGCAATTTTATTTACACCTTCAGAAACAACTTTAAGAGCATCAATATCGAGTCCCGAATCTGTTTCGTCTAAGAATGAAAGCACTGGGTTCAACACTGCCATCTGGAAGATTTCATTTTTCTTTTTCTCTCCACCAGAGAAGCCTGTATTAACACTTCTTTCTAGGAACTCATTCTTCATCTCAATTACTTCTAGCTTGCTCACTATGTAATCTTCAAACTCGAGAGGGTCTAACTCTTCTCTATCATTTGCACGAGCTATAGTGTTATAAGCTTCGCGTAGAAGTGTTTTATTGGTAATACCAGGAACTTCAACAGGATATTGGAATGCTAAGAATAGGCCCAAATGTGCTCTTTCGTCTGCATCAAGCTCCGTAATGTCTTCGCCTTCGAATAAAATCTGGCCTTCGGTAACCTCATATTCTGGATGACCAGAAACTACTTTGGCAAGAGTACTCTTACCACTTCCGTTAGGCCCCATAATGGCATGAATTTCACCTGCATTAACAGTTAGGTTCACACCTTTTAATATTGCTATGTCTTCGCCTTCAACTTTGGCATGTAAATTTATAATTTCTAACACTTTTCTACTTATTTACTTTTGATTTTAATTTCTTTGGATTCGGGAGTGGGTAAATTAGCCGACACTTCCTTCAAGTTTAATACTGAGTAAAGCGTTTGCTTCTGCTGCAAACTCAAGGGGTAATTCTTTCAGTACGTCTTTAACAAAACCGTTAATAATCATAGAAACGGCATCTTCTTCACTAATACCACGTTGTTGGAGGTAAAAGATCTGCTCTTCACCAACTCTTGAGGTGGAAGCTTCGTGCTCTACACTACTGTTCGAGTTTTGCGATGATATGTATGGGAAAGTATGTGCACTACATTTCTGGCCGATTAACATTGAATCACACACAGAGTAGTTTTTTGCACCTGTTGCGCCTTTTCCTATTCTAACTTCGCCACGGTAGCTATTATCTGATTCGCCAGCTGAAATACCTTTTGATATAATAGTACTTCTGGTGTTTTTACCAAGGTGAATCATTTTTGTACCCGTATCATACTGCTGCTTGTTTGTAGTAACAGCTACTGAGTAAAACTCGCCAACCGAGTTGTCGCCCTGTAAAATAACACTTGGGTATTTTAGGGTAACGGAAGCTCCTGTTTCTAACTGAGTCCATGAAATTTTTGAATTTACACCTTTACAAAGGCCACGCTTAGTAACAAAGTTGTAAATACCACCTTTACCTTCTTTATCGCCAGGGTACCAGTTTTGAATAGTTGAGTATTTAACATCAGCATTATCTAAAGCAACAATTTCAACAACAGCAGCATGTAGCTGATTGTTATCATATTTAGGCGCTGTACAACCTTCTAAATAACTTACACTCGAGCCTTCTTCTGCAACAATTAAAGTTCTTTCAAACTGACCAGATTCCATGTTATTAATACGGAAATAGGTGGATAGCTCCATTGGACATTTTGTATTTTTTGGGATATAGCAAAAAGAACCATCCGAAAAAACAGCTGAGTTTAACGCAGAATAGAAATTATCTGCCGCTGGCACTACAGAGGCTAAATATTTTTTAACTAACTCTGGGTGATTTTGAATAGCTTCAGACATTGAACAGAAAATAACTCCTGCTTCGGCTAGTTTTTCTTTAAATGAAGTGAATACAGAAACACTATCGAACACAGCATCTACTGCAACATTTGCTAAAGACTTTTGTTCTTCTAAAGGGATACCAAGCTTTTCGTAGGTTCTACGAATTTCAGGATCTAAATCATCTAAGCTATCTAGCTGTGGCCTTTCTTTAGGTGCTGAATAATAAAGCAGATTTTCGAAATCCAACTTATCGTAGGTAGCATTAAACCATTTTGGTTCGGTCATCTTGGTCCAAGTACGGTACGACTTTAACCTGAATTCAGTCATCCACTCAGGTTCATTCTTTCTCGCAGAAAGTTTTCTAATTATATCTTCGTTAATACCTTTGGGGAAATCTTCATATTCAACATTGGTGGTAAAGCCATGCTTATACTCTTCACCAATCATTTCCTCTAACGCTTTTGTCTCGCTCATCAGATTAATTATATCTTAAAATTATTCGTTGTTTTTAAAACTGAACTAACCATTCTTAAGTTCTATTCAACGATTTATGGTCTTATTTAGATTCTGTCCAAATATACTAAAATTACTTCTCAAAAATAAATAAGAACTTATTGAGAAAATCTATATCAGTTATAATGGAACAGTATTTTGTTAATGTGAAATAGGTATTTAATTAGAGATGGTTACTTCTAATATTTTACTATTACTTGTGCTATTAATTTCGATACTAGAAATTGCATTCGGAATTAAAATACTATCTCCTAATTTGTAGCTAATTGTTTTGTTGTTATAAACAATCTCACCAGAGCCCTCTAAGCACATTAGTATTACACAGGAATCGAAGCTAGTGTAATCTCTTTTAGTGTTGCCTGTCACTAATAATCTATTAGTAGCAAAATATTGACAACTTACTAACTCACTCTCAGAAGCATCTTTATTATAATCTGTTTTATATTGCTCGTAGAAAGTAAAATCGATTGCGTCTAATGCCTCTTCAACATGTAACTCTCTACTATTTCCGTCCGCATCCACCCTATCAAAATCATATATTCTATAGGTTACATCTGATGTTTGCTGAATTTCAGCGATAAGTAAACCTTTTCCTATGGTATGTACTCGACCCGCCGGGAGAAAAAATACGTCATCAACTTCTGCAACTTCTTTATTTAGAATCTCAGCAATTCTACCCTCTTCAAAAATGCGAACGTATTCATCCTTATTCGTTTTTCTGTTAAAGCCTGTGATTAGTGTAGAACCCTCGTTAGCATCTACTACGTACCACATTTCTGTTTTTCCAAACGAATTGTGCCTTTCGTGAGCTAGGACATCATCTGGATGGACCTGTATGGATAAATCGTCATTTGCATCAATAAATTTTATGAGCAATGGGAATTTGTTTCCAAACTTTGCATAAACCTGATTTCCTACTAAAGCTCCTTTATATTCGTCGATTAAATCAACGAGTGAACGCCCTACTAATGAGCCTTCACTTACTGTAGAAACATTATTTGGTACACCAGAAATCTCCCAGGATTCTCCTGCAATTTTACTCTTATTCGTAGGTTTATTTAAAAGCTTTTCAAGCTTAGTACCGCCCCAAATTTTGTCTTTAATTATGGGATTAAATTTAAGCGGATAAAGGTCTATTGATTTCATAATAATATAAATTTTTAATCTAAGTTACCCATTAGGGAGCATACACTTACGGTATTAACTATATCTTCCCAGCTACATCCTCTAGAGAGGTCCATAACTGGCTTTGCAAGGCCTTGAATAATTGGACCAGTAGCAGTTGCTCCGGCTAATCTCTCGGTGATTTTATAGGCGATATTACCTGCATCTAGATTTGGGAAAATAAATACATTAGCTCTACCTGCTACGGTTGAATTTGGCGCCTTAGATTTTCCGATAGATTCTATCAAAGCCGCATCAAATTGAAGCTCACCATCTATAGATAGTTTACTATTGTTTTCTTTAACCAATTTAAGAGCTTCTTTAATAAGCTCAATTCCTTCATATTTTGAACTTCCTTTTGTAGAAAATGAGAGTAAAGCTACATGTGGTTCTTCATTTACAAGTTGTTGATGCGTACGAGCTGAGTCTTGTGCAATAGTTGCTAATTGAGCTGCATTAGGATATGGCACCACGGCACAATCGCCAAAAGTATAAACTTTCCCATCTGGGAAGCTCATTAAAAATGTACTTGATACCACATTAGAGCCCTTCTTTAAGCCAATTACTTGCAGTGCAGAGCGTAATACATCTCCCGTTGTAGATACTGAACCTGCAACACATCCATCTGCGTCGCCTTCTGCAACCATTGAGGTCGCAAAGTAAAGTGGGTCTTGCACAATTTGGTATGCCTCATCTTGGCTTATCCCCTTATGCTTTCTTTTAGAATAATAAGCTTCTGCATACTGCTCTAATCTACTATCGGTAGCAGTATTAATTATCTCAACACCCTTTGGATAATCATTCTTCCCTTCATTCGCCAAAAGTATTACTTCGCAAATGTCATTATTATGCAAATAATTTGTGGCTTCAATTACCCTTGGATCTGAAGAACGTGGTAATACAATGCGTTTAGGATTCTTTTTTGCTGAGTTCCTGATATGATTAATTATGTCCATATTTTTAAACTAATAAAGTGATTGATATGCAGGCTATAGCTAAGCCTATCCATTGTTTTTTTGAGTGTGAATCTTTCCAATACAAAACGCCAATAAGTGCACCACCTATTACTATGGCGAGATTTACGATTGGGAAAACTTGTGCTCCTGGTAATTCTTGTAGTGCTGAAATTACGAAATAAACAGAGTAATGGTTTGCTAATCCTAGAAGTGTTCCTAAGAGTAATTCCTTTGTATTAAAATGTAGTTCTTTATTTTTGATTAGGATGAATAATCCTAAGATAAAAGCACTAAAAAATACTATAGAAAGGAATAGTGATTCGGGGAAACTAGTCCCAAATTCTTGTTCAAAAATCTTAAGTCCAGAGTCGGATATCCCAGTAAAGAAAAAAATAAGAATCAATAATGAAGCTTTAGTACTAGTAGATACTTTTTTAAAACTCAGCCGAGGTACTAGTAACAATAAAGCTACGAAGCTTAAGAGAACACCACTAATTTTAATTACAGATAACTCTTCTGAATATACAAATAGACTCACCCCAACAGGAATAGCAAGAGATAGGCGCATAGAAGCTATACTCACTCCCATTCCATTCGCATCTATACTTTTACTATAAACAAATAAATTGGCGATAAATAACACCCCAATTATTACCGCTATTATAATCAATACAGGTGGATATGAACTTTGAAAAACACTTTTTGCAGGCGAGGTGGAGATTCCGATTAACGTAGCCACTGCATAATTAATCACTAGAACGGGTAAAACTCGAAGCGATTTGTTCTCAGTGATTTTTAATATTTGTGCTACTGTTAGGGAAAATGATACTGCTAAGAATGAATATACAATACCCATGTTAGTAGCTTAAATCGAGCGATAACTTCCCAAAATACCGAATGTCTTGAGCTTTATTGAATAAACTTCGTGATGTGTACGATACATTCCGCTCTAAATGCTTCACTATAGCACCCCAGTTAGTGTATCTATTTTTAAAGGCTTCTGCCACATAATAGGTAAATATACTGTGCCTTTTATTTTCGCCACCAACTGCAGAATATATTAAAGATGACTGCCCTAATTCTGATGCAAAAACAACACCTGAATTTTCAATTTGGCTAGTAATTCTTGAAGCTAATTTTTCTAAAGCATCTTGATCATTGTATTTGTTTACAAAATCAATGTCTGCTATAACCGATACTTTTGTAAGAGGTAGCTGTGCTATATTTTCAAATAGTGCGGTCAAACTTGCTTCACGAGTTTGAGTTGAATCATCAGAGGTTCCAATGAAATAGATTTCACCCGTAGTATTATCGATGCGTGCATACCCCGACAAATAAACTATGAGCTCTGCAGGTAGTTGATTAATAGCTTTTGATAAGTCATTGAATACGCCTCTTACATCTTGGGCCGTGGATTGATCTACGAAAACTAAGGTGTTTTTTTCAGGAACACCCAAAGTGCGATTAAAATACTCATTCATTAGCCTTGCGTCTCTTTTTGCATACAATCTTTCAGAATAATCGTCAGTATACCCTCCATTTGAAAGAATGAATCCGTAACGGTCTTCAGAATTAGAAACTAGATTTGGGATGTTCTTTTCTACATCAATATTACCAAAGGGAACATTTGGGATTGCAATTACAGAAAGCTGACGTGCAAATTCTGAGGAGCGCCACAGTGTATTCACATCTGAACTAGCTATCCATGTTTCTGTGATACCATATAAAACCTTAACCCAATCGCCTTCTTTCTTTACTAAACGAAGCTGGCTTCCTTTTGCTAAATCTGTTAATACATTATTTACGTTTAATACGGGCCTGTTCCTAAGGGCTGTAAGTTCTGATGTGACTATAACAAATGGCTCGAATACGGATGTAACTGGGATTGAGTAAGTGTAAGTGCTATCATTAAAAAATACATTTACCCCTATTTCTAAATCTCTATTATCTGGTAAAATAGATGGATCTATTTCATCCCCTAAGTTGATGGATAACAAGTTATCTACAAAAGGACGCTCAGTTCTTTTAACAACTACTTTGTCTTGTAGTAATATTTCATACTCAGGGGAAGTGGTATTATCTGAGCTTGCATTCAGGGTATCAGTTTGTACTGCTTTACCTGTTCTGCGAAGCAATCTACTTTCTCCCGTTGGTGTAGGCTCTCCCACAGGCTTCATGTTTAAGAATGAAATACCTGTCAAACCAATTCCTGCTCCTACAAGGGCAATTTTTTGACCATTGTTTGGCTGATTTACTAAGTCGTTAGAAAATGCTGCATACCCTGCTATTGCAGCGCTTGTGAGGCCAAATATCACATATCCCACTTTAGGTTTATATGTTTGGATATAGCGACTAGTGCGTATGCGTTCAGCATATTCTACGGTATTCGCAGTCTTTAATCTAAATTTAACAAGAGGTTCATCAGGTTTTATCTGATCTATTCGAGCTAAAAACAACTCTGAATCTAGTATTTTATAATCATTTTTATCGATGGTTCCTTCGCTTTCTACAACCCACCTTGTACTAGAGCATGCGCTTATAAAAGTACATGCCCATAATAGTAACAAAAGTAATTTGCGTGAAATTAGGCCCATGGAGTTTGCTTAGAAGCAATTGCTATTTTTGCAGCATCTATTGCAATTACAAGCTCTTCGTTGGTTGGTATTACCATTACATCTACTTTAGATGTGGAGCTACTTATTTTCATATTCTCTGGAATTGATCTATTTGCACTTTCATCTATTTCAATCCCCATTCCTTCCATATTTTCTAATATTTTAGAACGAATTTGATGTGCATTTTCACCAATTCCACCTGTAAATATAATGGCGTCTACTCCGTTTAAAGAGGCCATATAAGAACCTATGTACTTTTTTGCACGATAACAAAATACGTCGATAGCCTCGTTACATCTGCGATCACCATTTTCTGCTTCTTCCAACAAATCGCGCATATCAGCAGCATATCCACTTAAACCAAGTAAACCACTGTGTTTATTTAACAATGCATGAACATTTGCAAGTGATAGTTCTTCTTTCTCAATTAAGTAAAACATGATGGATGGATCTATATCGCCTGATCTTGTTCCCATTACCAAGCCCTCTAATGGAGTAAAGCCCATACTGGTATCATAAGAATTACCATCTTTAATTGCGGCAATAGAACATCCATTCCCTAAATGGCAGGTTATGACCTTAGAACCTTCTTTAGCCACTCCTGCTATTTTATAATACTGTCTACTTACAAAATAATGAGAGGTGCCGTGGAAACCATAACGCCTTATCTTATATCTACGGTATAGGCGATTGGGAATAGCGTACAAGTAAGCGTGCTGTGGAATTGAATGATGAAATGCCGTGTCAAATACAGCTACATGAGGTACATTTGGTAAATATTCTTTAGCAGCTCTAATACCTTGTAAGTTTGGTGGATTATGTAGCGGTGCAATATCAAAAGCTTGCTGAATAGCCTGCTCTACATCATCATCTATAAGAACCGAATCTTTAAAAGTTTCTCCCCCATGTACTACACGATGGCCAACAGCCTGAATTTCAGATAAATCTTTTAAGTAATCATTGTCTGCTTCTATCAAAAGTGTCATAATAGTTTTAAGAGCAGACGCATGGTTCTCTATAACCATTGATTTCTTTTCAACCTTCTCTCCCATCCATTCTTGGCGAACAATTGAAGTTACAGCACCAATTCGCTCTATTAAACCCTTGCACAGGCAATCTTTGTTATCGGTGTTTATAAGTTGATATTTTATGGATGAGCTACCACAATTAAGAACTAATATCTTCATTTAAATATATACTAAAAAGAGAAAATTGCGCCAATCCCAATAATTTGTCGATATGAAAAGTTATTGGAACCAGGTGTTGGTTTTGATATCCAGAAAGGTACGTCGTATCGGATAAATAAACCCCGATCTTTTCCTAAATAATCTGGAATATTAATTGAAAATTGTGTGCCAATACCAGCATTGGCTAAAGCAAAAATATCCCCATAAGGATCTATAGGTGTTAATGGTGATTCGCTAAAGCCATTGCCAAAATCAAATAATACATAAGAGCGAAATTCTATAAGCTGACCTATTACTGAAATTGAGTTAATTGCAGAATTAATTGGGTTTGGGAATTCTAGTTCTGAATTTATTACCCACATTGAGGTATAGGCTGATCTATTGCCTGCTTTTAAAAATTTAGCTTCTTGTTCTACATAGCCTCTAAGTCCTGCGCCACCTTGAAGCTGAAAAAGACCTGATTCTATAAAACTAGTAGGGATGGTTCCCTTAGCTCTCGATAACCCTTTGTTTAGCCAATCTTGAGCTTGGCCATAGCTGAGGTTAAATAAGTATTCAGGTGCAGTATTATCGGTCGCGTGACCAGCAAAACCGTGCAAACGTAACGCGAAATGTTTTCCCAAATCTATTTTCTGGGTTACATTAGCCTTTAAAACAATAAATGAATTGGAAGTAGTATTTAAATTGTAAAGTACTTCTGACTCTATAAAATATCTACCTAATCCATTGAAGCCAGCTTTAGTAACATCAGCATTTAGTAATGTTTTCCAATTACTTTGCCACATTTGTGGAAAAGGACGGTATTCAATATCTGTTAATTTTTCTTGGGATAAGGAGACTCGAAATTCTAAATATCTAAGTTCATCAAAACCAGGTTGCCAACGCTTCTTAAATCTCAACATCTGTTGGGTATAGCCAGCTCTATACAAAGATACAGCTTCCAAGCTTCCTTCATTGCCATAATTTGTAATAGCAGGAATGGGTTCTGTAAAAGACAGGTAATAGGAAACAGGCATTTTTGGAAACCAAGTACCTAGCCACAAGCCAGCATCCAGCCTATGTGGACCGTCTTTAAACGAATCGTCCATTTCACCTAATACTCTAATACCTAAACGGATTCCATCTACATCATTATACCAAAGGTCGGGAGCTGGCGAGAAATTATATTTACTTTGTTCTTGAGCAGCTAGCTTTGCTGAGAGTGCAAAACCAAGTACTATAAATAAAGCGAATATTATTTTAAATCTAAAAGCCACTCAGGTTGTATAATTTTGTTGATTATTATTTCATGCGCTGTTCGAAGTAAACGCTTCTGTTCTGGCCATGTCATAAATTCGTCAATATTATTAACGGTTGCCCACTTATATTCGGTATGCTCATCATTTAAAATAGGCACTTGCTCTACACCCACTTCTACAGCAAATGCAGGAATCTGATGTATCTGATCTGTTTTAGCTTCGTAAAAACTATTGACGGAAGGGATTACCCAAAATTGAAGAGGAGTTAATTGTGTTTCTTCGTCAAATTCTCTTTTTGCGGCCTCCCAGTAAGCTTCTTTTTCTTCAACCTTACCACTTACCATACGCCACTGATGGGCATATATTTTGTGGGATGATCGTTTAAGAAAAAGAAACTCTGGGATCTCATCTTTTAACCTGTACACATAAACATCGATGAGTTTTTTCATAAAAGCCGTATTCAATTAATTATATTTCTATTTTTAAAACTACCAGTTCTAGAGTTCCAGCAGGTACTTTTACTTCAACAGTATCACCAACTTCTTTACCTATTAAAGCTTGGCCGATAGGTGAATGAATGGAAATCTTACCTTTTGCAAAATCAGCTTCGTTTGGCGAAACCAATGTGTATTGCATTTCCTTGTTAACTTTTTTGTTAAGAATAGTCACCTTGGTTAAAATCCTAACTTGGGATAAATCAAGATTTTTAGTGTCTATAATTCTAGAATTAGCTAATACATTATCGAGTTTTGTAATCCTATCTTCTAAAAAACCTTGAGCCTCTTTTGCAGCATCATATTCTGCATTTTCACTCAAGTCGCCTTTCGATCTAGCCTCTTCAATTGCATCAGCTACTTCTTTACGACCACGAATTTTCATGTCTTTCAGTTCTCTGTCGAGCTTATCGTAACCTTCTTGGGTGAAATAATTTATATCACTCATATTAATAATATTTGTCAGTTTCCTAAATATAAAAAAAAGAGCCTATCGCTAGACAGCCCTTTTTTTATGTGTTTAATAATGCCCCTAACATAAGGCTAAGATTGGTGTTTGTCTAATAAAACATTACAGAATTTAACTTTTCAGCTTTATTAATTGTTGATTGCATTATGAACTGCTAACTCTACAAATTTTGATATGTTAGCATGAGGTAAAAGTGTTTCTCCACTCCATTTATACGTTAAACCTTCTAATCGTTTAACATAACGCGCTTCCACCCCACCTTGTGCAAGCAATAATGGTATAACTATAGCTTCACCATCTTTATTCGCATCGATTACTGCATTCCTAAAATGTTGTTTAGCTTTTTCATAAACATCAGCATCAGCATCATCGCGAACTGTAAAATATTCAATGTTTTTAAAATATTCGTTCTTCTCTTTCGCCTGTATTTCTATTTGATTTGCTAGGTTTTCCATCGATTTTACCCAGTTTTGATTATCCTGTTCGCCATTAGGACCGTGGGCTACAATTAGAATGGTTTCCTTGGCTGGATTATGGCTAAGGGCATTAATCCTATCTAATAAAATACCGGCGACTAATGCGTGGTCATCAAGCGGATCGGTGAGTAGGATTTTAGCATTTATATTTAGCTGTTTAAGCTCAGTATCACCATCAGAATTATGATCCATTCCATGTTCTGCATGAGCACTATTAGTTTCAACGTTTGTTAGTTCATCTTTACTCACCATTGTGTGATGCATCATTAGCATCGGGGCATCCGCTAAACTATCTCTGAGACCTAGTAAATATTCATTTTGACGGATTATTGGGCTATGAGACGAAATAAATAACTGCACTACTACTATCTTTTTAACCCCGCTTTGCTCTAAACTATCAATTGCTGGTTGCATGGTGGAAGGATCTGCCATACCAAAAGCAACTTGGGTAGGATATGTATCCTCAACAGATTTTATAACTTCGTGAATGGAATTATCCCATGAATCATTATTACTTCCGTGAGCTAGAACTAGTACACCATACTCATTATTATTTTGTTTTGTAGATTTTGCGCAACTTAAATTAGATAGGATTACTGCAACTATTATTAATAAATGCCAATTTGATGGCTTATATTTAGACATGTTTAATTTTTAGAATTACTATTTAGATTAATTCTAAATTAAGAAAACAATACCTACTTAAAAAGATGTTTTTCTATTTATTTTAAAGATTCTCATTTCATACATCTAATAAACACATAAGTAATTAACTACTTATTACGAGATCGTAAACTTGGTGATGCTTCGTGTTTCAATGCCTTCATTGCTAAGAATAGAGCCACGATAATTAAAATGGCACCAGTAAAAAATGATACCCCAGGAAAGTGAATGGGCGCATTATGAGCAGTAAAATATCCAAAGAGATTAGCCATTATTGGAGGCCCAAATATGGCTGTGAAACTAATTAAACTAGTTAGTGCCCCTTGTAACTCGCCTTGTTGATTTGCAGGCACTTTGTTAGATATTAGGCCTTGCAAAGCGGGTCCAGCAAAGCCTCCTAGCGAATATGGAATAATGACAATGAGCATTATTAAGCCTGTTGGTGAAAATGCAAAACCCAATAAACCTATGGCATAAGCAAACAACCCAAAATAGATTGATTTAACCTCTCCATATTTAGGAATTACAATTCTAGTTAAGCCACCTTGCACTATGGCTATAAAAAAGCCGACAACTCCCAGTGATATACCAACCATTCGAGTGTCCCAGTTAAATTTTTCCATGGTATAGTAGGTCCAGGTGGTTTGGGTTGCATGATTTGCCATATATAACAGAAAGAATACGCCAACCAAGCTCATTATACTTGGGAATTTTTTAATCTGCTTTAGGGAGCCTAACGGATTAGCCCTCTTCAATTCAAAAGGACGCCTATTTGCTTTAGGTAGAGACTCTGGTAAAACGAAGTAACCGTATAGAAAGTTTATTAAGGTAAGCCCAGCCGCAGCAAAAAATGGAACTCTAGAACCATAGTGGCCAAGTAACCCGCCAATTACTGGCCCAATTATAAATCCTAAACCAAAAGCTGCGCCAATTATTCCAAAGTTTTGAGATCTTTTTTCAGGTTCACTAATATCGGCTATATAAGCGCTTGCTGTTGTAAAGCTAGCCCCTGTTATGCCAGACACAATGCGTGCGGCAAATAACCAAATTATAGTTGGGGCAAAACCAAGAATTATATAATCAATCCCGAATGCAAATAATGAAGCTAACAATACAGGGCGTCTGCCATATTTATCACTTAGGCCACCAACTACCGGAGAGAAAATAAATTGCGTAAATGAATAAGAAAACAATAACCAGCCACCGTATAATGCAGCAGCACTTAAGCCCTTTCCAGTCAATTCCATAATTAAATCAGGAATCACAGGAATAATTATACCTAGCCCAATAACATCAATAAGAACGGTTATAAATATAAAAGTAAGTGCTGCTTTACGCGGTTTTCTAGGCATCTGTAAAATATAATTCAGCAAAAGTAGGATAATTATTAGAAGGAATGAAGCTATTATTCATAATTAGGGAAATGATTTACTATTATTAGAAAAATTAAAAAAAACATGGTTTGGTAAAGAAACTTACAACACAACAAATTCTAGACGCTAACCTTTCACAGGAAGCTCCAGAAAAGCTTAAATCAGTCAAAATTGTACTCCACAATATTAGAAGCTTGCATAATGTAGGGTCTGTTTTTCGCTCGTCTGATGCTTTTGGAATTTCTGAAATAATGCTCTCTGGCTATACTCCTATACCACCGCGCTCAGAAATAACCAAAACGGCGCTAGGTGCCGAAGAGTTTGTACCATGGACGTACTGGAATGACACTACAAAACTAATTGGCGAGCTAAAAGAGCAAGGATATACTCTCGTAGGACTTGAACAAACCGATAATAGTATTCCACTTACCGAACTTGATATTTCTGAACTTCAGAAAATCTGTCTCATTATGGGAAATGAAATAACTGGAATTGACGAAGATTTCTTACCTCATATAGACTGCTTTGTAAACATCCCTCAGTTTGGCCAAAAGCATTCATTAAATGTTTCTGTAGCTACAGCTGTTACCCTTTATGCTATTTTAGAAAAATTAAGCCAATAGAGATTCGAATCGAGTCACCAATATTTCCTATGCTCAAATAATTCAGAATGTCTTTATTGGTATTTAAGAATACAAATACTTATTAAACTATAGCTTAAAAGTAATTAATGGAAATCTACTATTTTTTTTTAATTTGACTAGTACACATACATTCTAATTTCTTGTAATAATGATATTTAAAAATATAGCCTATCTACTATTCTTCTTTCTAATTACAGGTCCTGCAATCTCGCAGCCTACACAAATCACTCTATCCCCACTTGGTAAGTTGAAGAATATAGAGCTTGATGAGAGTTTGACCTACGATGGTTTTGAAGCAAGTTCAGAGTATCTAACATGGTTTGAATATTATGCTAATAATGTGGTCATATACGATATAGAGAAAGAAAAGGAAACTAAAATTGAGCTTATCAAAGGGAGAGGCCCAAATGAATTCTTAGATATTATGGGAATTGTAGTTGATGATGAGCAGATTTTAAATATTCTAGATCCAACAAATATCAAATTCATTCATGTTGGGTTAAATGGAGAGTTTTTAAAAGAAACGAGGCCACCCGCAGGGTTTCGACCTCTGGGAATGGCTTATGGAAATGGTTATCTGGTAATCTTAGACGGTTTAAAACCGGAAGCCGTTTTTTACCTGATTGAAGAAGACGAATACAAGCCTATTGAACTGACTGGTTATTCTGTCAGTGAAGAATTTTATTCTCCTTTTAAGAAAATGGGACATTTAACTATTAACCAAAACAAATTAATTCATCTAACTCAATACTACCCTTATTTATATGTGTATGATTTAACAAGTAAAACTCTTGTTGAACGAATTAAGTTTGATGACTCCGATATTTCAGACGACAAGCCTTTTATAACACCAGATGGCGCCGCTATGCATGCTCCTCCTGCCAAGGTAGATATCACAAGTCGAGACATCGCTTTAGTTCCAGGAACCTCCAATAGGGTTTTTATACTGGCCGAAGGCAAAAGTAAAAAACGAGAATACAAACTCAACCAATTACATGAATATGATTTGGTGAAAAAAGAATTTGTAGCCGTACACAATTTGGGTATTAAGGCAACTAGAATAACAAGCAATAACAAATATCTCTTTGTGTATTCAAAAGATGAAAATGCGATTTTTAAGTACGAATTTAAAACACATTGAAAATAAGAATATACAATGACCTACAAGAGTTTTAAGTTTCTATCAATTCTAGAAAAGCGATTTGTACTTTTATTACAATTCTCAGTTTCCAATCCCTCATTTTTGTTAAAAAGAAGTTTGCAAGATTTTTAAGTACGTTTTTATTGAGATACACAACAATTCATTTATTCATTCTTTATCTTCGGAGCTTATAACCTGTATCGATTTACTTTATGTCTGAACAAAAACGAATTTTAGTTACCTCTGCCCTACCTTATGCAAATGGACCATTACATTTAGGTCATCTTGCGGGGGCTTATCTCTCTGCCGATTTTTATGTGCGTTACAAGCGCTTAACAGGGGCCGAAGTCGCTTATATTTGCGGTTCTGATGAACATGGTGTTCCAATAACAATTGCTGCTGAGAAAGAAGGTGTAAGTCCACAAGACATTGTAGATCGTTACCATGAAATGAACAAAAAGGTATTCGAAGAATTCGGAATATCATTCGATTATTATGGCAGAACTAGCTCTAAGGTTCATCGCCAAACAGCACAAGACTTTTTTACTACTTTAAATGATAAAGGGTTTTTCACTAAGAGAACAGAAAAACAGCTTTATGATGGTAAAGCTGAAATGTTTTTACCTGATAGATATGTAAAAGGAACATGCCCAAACTGTGGATATGACAGCGCTTATGGCGATCAATGCGAGAAATGCGGCAATTCATTATCAGCTACAGAACTTATAAATCCAATAAGTGCAATTACTGGTGAGAAACCAGAGTACAAAGAAACTGAACATTGGTATATGCCCCTTGGTAAAGCCCAACCTAAGCTGGAGAAATGGCTTGATACACATCAAGACTGGAAACCTAATGTAATGGGCCAAATTAAGAGCTGGCTAAATGATGGGTTAGCGGATAGAGCCGCAACGCGTGATTTAAGCTGGGGTGTTCCAGTGCCATTAGAAGGTGCCGAAGGTAAAGTACTGTATGTATGGTTCGACGCCCCTATTGGCTATATATCAGCCACTAAAGAATGGGCAGAGCTTGAAGGTGAGCCTGATAAGTGGAAGACTTTCTGGGAGGATGAAAGTACTGAGCTCTATCATTTTATAGGCAAAGACAATATTGTTTTCCACTGTATCATGTTCCCCATTATGCTAATGGAACACGGTGGTTTTGTTCTACCAAAAAATGTGCCCGCAAATGAGTTTCTCAATTTAGAAGGCCAAAAACTTTCTACCTCCAGAGGTTGGGCTGTTTGGCTACATGAGTACCTAGAAGATTTTAAAACAGATTTGCTACGCTATGCACTTGGTGCTACACTTCCAGAAAGTAAAGATTCTGACTTCTCTTGGAAAGATTTCCAGGCTAGAGTAAACAACGAACTTGTAGCTATTCTTGGGAATTTTATAAATAGGACACTAACATTCACATCAAATTTTGCCGAATCTAAAGTTCCTGAGTTAGTTAATCCAACACAAATAGATTTGGATGCTCTTGCACAGATAAACCTTCAAAAAAAGAAAGTAACCGAAGCCTACGAATCATTTAGATTCAAGGAAGCTCTTCAAGAAAGCATTAACCTAGCTCGTTTTGGCAATAAATATTTTACTGAAACCGAACCATGGAAAACACGCGAAGCAAATCCACAAGCGTGTTCAAACACATTAAATGTAAGCTTGCAGATATGTGCAGCTCTATCCATACTAATGGATCCAATTTTACCCGCCACCATGCAAACCCTGCGTAATCAGCTTAACTATAAAGGTACAATAACCTGGGATTCTATTATAGATAATATGCTTTCTGTAGGCACAGAAATAGCTATAGGCGAAGTACTATTTACCAAGGTCGAAAATGATTCAATTGCGGCTCAAGTAAAGAGATTAGAAGATCGCGCTGCGCTAAATGTGCCAAAGGCAGAACTTCCGTCAATAAAAAAAGATATAGAGTTTGACGACTTTAGTAAGCTCGACATACGAGCTGGTGAGATAATTGCGGTAGAGAAAGTGCCAAAATCTAACAAGCTTCTTAAGTTGAAAGTAAATCTAGGTATAGATAAAAGAACCATCGTTTCTGGTATTGCTAAACATGTTGATATTGAGAATCTTATAGGCCAAAAGGTTTGTGTAGTTGCAAATTTAGCGCCCAAAAAATTAATGGGTATAGAAAGCCAAGGCATGATATTAATGGCAGAAGACAGTGAAGGCAACCTAAAATTTACTGAAACCTCAGCCGAACCTGGTAGCCCAATTACTTAATATGTTGAACTCTTCAAGTATTACAAGTTATTCTATTATTAATGCAACAGAACTGCCTATGGGGCATTCTGTATCAGATGGGGTTACATATTTTAAAGTATTTTCGCCACGAGCAGCCGAAATACAGGTTATTATTTACGATGATTATGATAACGAAGCTAACATATCTACCGTCTTAGAAAAGCAAAAGGATGGAAATTGGATAGGTGTTATACAGCAAGATTTAACCAACAAACTCTATGCATATAAAATTGTACCACCTGCCGAGCATACTAACTTCTTTATTGAAACTCCCTATTTAATTGCTGATCCGTGGAGTAAACATGTAACTTCAAAGAATCATTATCTCCAATTCCCAAAAACAAAAATAGTACCCGCGTCCACCTTTGATTGGGAAGATGATGAATTTAGAGCTCCAAGTGATCCACGCGATCTTATTATTTACGAGACCCATATTAAAGATATGGTTGCTCACCCCTCTGCTCAAACCAACGTACAAGGAATTTACAATGACTTTAGAGAGGCACGAGTAGGTGGCATTAATCACCTTAAGCTTTTGGGCGTTAACGCGGTAGAGTTTTTACCCCTACAGAAATTTGGATACTACGAGCCACATTTCAATCAGAAAACTCCCGAAGGAATTCACAACACCTGGAATCCATACTCCACCAATTATTGGGGCTACATGACCTCCTTCTTTCTAGCCCCAGAAACGCTTTATGCCTCGGATGCTAGCCTAGAAGATAATGCTGTTATTGGTAAAACTTTAGCGGCTGAAACGGAACTAAAAAGCCTTGTAAAAGCCCTGCATAAAGAAGGTATATCTGTAATAATGGACGTGGTGTATAATCACGCCTCTAGTTACGATTTAAATCCACTTAAGTTTTTTGCAAAAGATCATTATTTCAAATTAGATGAAAATGGCGAATTTAGGAATGATAGTTGGACCGGAAATGATATCAGAACTAGGTCGGAATATGCTCGTAGGTTAATAATCGACTCAGTAGTTCATTGGATTAAGGAATATCATATCGATGGATTTAGATTTGATTTAGCTGGAATTATAGATTCTGAGACTATTGATCTTATAAAACAAGAAGCCGAAAAAATTAACCCAAACGTAATATTAATAGCAGAGCCTTGGGGTGGTGAATACAAACCTACCGTTTTTTCAAATAAAGGTTGGGCATCATGGAATGATCGCTTCCGCAATGGTTTTAAAGGCTACCACCCTATTGAAGATCAAGGTTTTATTTTTGGTAGTTGGAGTAGCGGCAGCACTCGATTTGGCTTAGAAAATTTTATTCGTGGTACACTTATAGATAGTGATCATGGTCTTTTTCTTACATCTAAACATGCCGTAAACTATTTAGAAAGCCATGATGGGTATACCCTAGGTGATTTTATACGCATTGTTATAAAGCCATCTTTAATTGACAACCCAGTATTGGATGACAGAACAATTCATCTTACAAAAAAAGAATTGGCTATTGCTAAACTTGCTGCATTAACGCTATTTGTTAGCCAGGGAATTACAATGATTCATTCTGGGCAAGAGTGGGCGCGCTCAAAAGTTATACTTGAACCGAGCGGTTTAGATCCAAATGTTGGCATGTTAGACCACGACAGTTATAACAAAGATAACGAAACAAATTGGCTCAACTTTAATAATATTGAGAAGAATAGATCTCTTTTTGATTACTATAAAGGTTTAATTGCATTAAGATTAAGCTCGCCTGGTTTAAGAAAAGCAGAACCTCAACAAATTGAGTTTAAAGTATATAAAGACCCGCTGCATATAACTTTTTCTATTATTTATGATGGAAATGATGAGCCATACGAGTATTTTATTTCATTAAATGGGAATTCCGTAAAAGAAAACACTATTATTCTCCCCGAAGGATATTGGGAAGTTGTAGTAGATGAAGAAACAGCATCAAACAAAACTAAATTAAGTATTAAAGACGAAGCTACTTTACAACCTTTATCAGGTATTGTTCTAAGAAGGTTGCGAGTCATGCAGTCTTAAAATATTTTAACCGCGCTTAAAAACATATAATAAATTCCCCTGGAGGAACATCTTTTGGCAAGTACATCAACAACCGAACGTGGTTCATGGAACTCGAAATTAGGCTTTGTTTTAGCTGCAGCTGGCTCAGCCGTTGGCTTGGGTAATATTTGGGCATTTCCAACTAAAGTTGCTACCGAAGGTGGTGCCGCTTATATAATAGTATATCTTATTTGTACTTTTTTGATCGGTTTCCCTGTAATGGTAGCTGAATTAGCTATTGGTAGAAAGTCTGGGAAAAATCCAGTTGGAGCCTTCAAAGCACTATCCTCTAATAAGTTTTTCCCGTTAGTAGGTTTATGGGGCATTATTTGTGGGATAATGATTCTTTCATTTTACACCGTTATTGCTGGCTGGGCATTTGGTTACGCATTCGAAGAGATATTCTTCTTTTTAAATTGGGAAACTGCTGCGAATTGGCTTACCGACACAGAAGATGGCTTTAGAAATGCAATAATTGCTTCTGTTTTTATGCTAGGTACTATTAAAATTATTACTGCAGGCATCAGTGGCGGTATTGAAAAAGCAACCAAGTTCATGATGCCCCTATTAATAGGTATAATTGTAATAATGATTGCTTATGTACTAACACAGCCAGGAGCGTCGGAAGGTGTGAGAGAATATCTATTACCTGACTTCTCAAGGATAAATGCTAAGTTAATATTTTCTGCAATGGGGCAAGCTTTCTTCTCGCTATCGCTTGGCATGGGTGCCCTCATTACTTACGGTTCTTATTTAAATAAAAAAGAAAATATACCTCAAGCCGCTGCTTTTGTAACTTTAGCTGATGTGGGTATTGCCATTTTAGCTGGCCTTTTAATAATTCCATCAATGTACGTTGCAAAAGAAGCTGGTATAGATATTTTTGTTGGAGAAGAATTAGCATCTAGTACAAATCTTGTATTTCAAATCCTCCCTGCTCTATTCCATTCAATTGGTGGCGCAACAGGTCTTCTTTTGGGCGTTGTATTTTTCCTATTACTAAGTATTGCTGCTCTAACTTCAACTATTTCTCTACTTGAAGTTCCTGTTTCATTTGTTATCGATGAATATAAAATTCAAAGAAAGAAAGCTGCTTGGGGCGTAGGTCTTGGTGTTCTAGTTATTTCGATAATTGTGTCGTTTAACACATCTTTAATTGGAACATTCGATTCTATATTTAATAATTTAGGCTTACCAATAGGTGGCTTACTTACTTGTGTATTTGTAGCATTTGTTTGGAAAACAGATTCTGCTTTAACTGAAATGGAATTTGGTTTTGCTGGAATCCGTCAAACATTATTTTCTAAAGTTTGGCCAATTTTTATTTATGTAATTTGCCCAATCGCTATTTTGTATAACATCGTTTCCAATTTTCTTTAATTAACTTGTTATCGAAATACTCTAGCTGTATTTTTGTTTAACTAAAAACCAGAGATTAAATTATATGTCAAAAATTTCTACATCAGATTTCAGAAACGGATTAGTTCTGAATATGGATGGTGAATTGTACTCTAT
Organism: Balneolaceae bacterium; assembly: GCA_041656135.1. Classification (GTDB taxonomy): domain Bacteria; phylum Bacteroidota; class Rhodothermia; order Balneolales; family Balneolaceae; genus Balneola. Next base: position 82,321 of record JBBAEC010000006.1, read on the forward strand.
ATCTGAATTTCAACATGTTAAGCCGGGCAAAGGACCTGCATTTGTTAGAACCAAGCTAAAGGGTATAGTTAACGGCAAAAACATCGATAAAACATGGCGCTCTGGCGAAAATGCAGAATCTGTTCGTGTTGAAACGAGAGAGTACCAGTATCTATACAAAGAAGGTACTATGTACTATTTCATGAATAATGAAACGTATGAACAAATTCCAGTTTCTGCTGAACAGGTAGAACGTGATGATTTTCTTATTGAAGGTCAGAACTGTACCGTCGTTTTTAATGCAGATGATGAAAAGGTATTATACGCACAGCCACCAGATCATTTAATATTAACTGTAAGCCAAACTGACCCAGGTTTACGTGGCGATACAGCCCAAGGTGGCAGTAAACCCGCTACACTTGAATCGGGAGCAGTTGTTAACGTGCCTTTGTTTATTAACCAAGGCGATAAAATTAAAATAGATACCAGAACTGGTACTTATCTAGAACGAGCTAAATAATTTATCATGGATTTAAAACTCATAAAAAGTATTCTCACTCTCATTTCTGAAAGTGATGTAAATGAGGTTGCTATTGAAGAAGGTGACTTTAAAATTAAAGTAAAGAAATCAGCAGACATTGAGCAGGTAACATATTCACAACCTATGGCTCAACAGTCATACGCTCAAGCTCCTGCTGCGTCACCTGCAGCCTCTGCGCCAGCTAGCACTGAAGCCGCTCCTAAGCCTGCAGCTGAAGGCGAAGTAATTAATTCACCTATTGTGGGTACATACTATAAATCACCATCACCTGGCTCAGACCCATTCTTAAACATTGGCGACAAAGTTAACAAAGGCCAAACTCTTTGTATTGTTGAAGCAATGAAGATTATGAATGAAATTGAAGCAGAGTTCTCTGGTACAGTAGTTGAAATATTGGTAACTGATGGCCAAGCAGTTGAGTTTGACCAACCATTATTTATCATCAAAAAAGATTAATTCTGATAATGTTTAAAAAAATTCTTATCGCAAATCGTGGCGAAATTGCATTGCGTATTATACGTACTTGTAGAGAAATGGGCATTAGTACTGTAGCTGTATATTCTACAGCTGATGCCGATAGCCTACATGTAAAATTTGCAGATGAAGCCGTTTGTATTGGTCCACCCGCAAGTAAAGATAGCTATCTAAAAATACCTAGTATATTAGCAGCAGCAGAAATAACTGATGCTGAAGCGATTCACCCTGGTTATGGTTTCTTGGCGGAGAATGCTGAATTCTCTAGAATTTGTTCAGAGCACAACATTAAGTTTATAGGCCCTTCACCAGAGGCTATTAACTCAATGGGCGACAAAGCAATAGCAAAGAAAACTATGATACACAACAACGTACCTGTTGTGCCTGGTAGTGATGGTGTAGTTGAAACCTACGAACAAGCAAAATCAATTTGTGAAGTTATCGGCTTCCCTGTTATCATAAAAGCATCTGCTGGCGGTGGTGGCCGTGGTATGCGAGTTGTGCTAGAAGAAAGCGAGTTAAAAAAGAATTTTGAAATGTGCCGTAACGAGGCGTTAACAGCCTTTGGTAATCCTGATGTCTATATAGAGCGTTTTGTAAAAGACCCTCGCCACATTGAGATTCAGATACTCGGCGACCAATATGGTAACGTAGTACACTTGGGCGAACGAGATTGCTCGCTTCAACGTCGCCATCAAAAAATATTAGAAGAAGCTCCTTCCCCATTTATGACTCCCGATCTTCGTGAGGAAATGGGAAATGCGGCAATTAATGCAGCCAAATCGGTTAACTATGAAGGCGCTGGTACTGTAGAGTTTCTGGTAGATAGCGATAGAAACTTCTATTTCATGGAAATGAACACTCGTATTCAAGTTGAACATCCTGTTACCGAAGAGGTTACCGGCTTTGACTTGATAGAGCAGCAAATTAGAGTAGCTAATGGCGAACGAATCTTAGATATAAATGCTGAGGTTAGTGGACATTCTATAGAATGTAGAATTAATGCAGAAGATCCTGCTCATAATTTCAGACCTTCTGCTGGTCTCATAACCGCATTTCATGTGCCAGGTGGCCATGGCGTTCGTGTAGATACACACGCATATTCTGGGTATAAAATACCGTCTAATTACGACTCTATGATTGCAAAGTTAATTGTAAAGGCGCCAACTAGGAATACAGCAATTGCTAAAATGAAGCGTGCCCTCGAAGAGTTTATTATAGAAGGAGTTAAAACAACTATTCCTTATCATGTACAACTCATGAACGATCCGAATTTTATTAATGGTCTATGTACCACTAAATATCTTGAAAATAGTTTTAAATTTATTTCTGAGGATAAATAAATGAATACACCAGAAGAACTAAAATATAGCAAAGAACACGAGTGGGTTAAAGATAATGGCGATGGTACTGCAACCATTGGTATTACAGATTTTGCACAAAGTGAATTAGGTGATATTGTTTTTGTAGAACTTGAAGAAGCAGGCTTCTCATTTGTTACCGACGACATCTTTGGAACCGTGGAAGCAGTAAAAACTGTATCTGAACTTTTCGCACCTATAGATGGGGAAGTTCTAGAGGTTAATGAAGCCTTAGAAGACAACCCCGAATTAGTAAACGAAGATCCATTTGGCGAAGGTTGGATGGTTAAAGTAAAGATTGCTGACCCTACACAGCTCGAGTCGCTACTAAGTGCAAAACAATATTCAGAAATAACTGCTTAAATTTATAGAAATTAATGAGTCGACATAACGAATGGATTTTAATTCTAGATTACGGTTCACAATTCACCCAATTAATTGCCCGCCGATTACGTGAATTAAATATTTATTGCGAAATCCATTCATATAATGTTGATTTGGATAAGGTTTCAACCCCAAAGCCTATGGGGGTTATACTCTCTGGTAGCCCAAAGAGTGTAAATGATAGCGACGCTCCACAATTTCAGTCAGCTATTTTTGATTGGGATGTTCCTATTCTTGGTATTTGCTACGGTCTACAACTATTGGCATTTATAGAGGATCCCACAAGTGTAGAAAAAGCTTATAAGCGCGAGTATGGCAGAGCCCATCTTATTATTGATGAGGCTGACGGCTTATTAAAAGGCATAGAAAGCGGTACAACTGTGTGGATGAGCCATGGCGACCAAATTGAAAACTTACCTGCCTCCTACCAAATTATTGCCCATACCGATAATGCCCTAGTTGCAGCTGTAAGACATAAAACCAAAGCTATCTACGGTGTTCAGTTTCACCCAGAAGTAGCACATACCGATTGTGGTAAACAGGTTTTAAAAAACTTTGTCTTCGATATTTGTGGTTTATCTGGCGATTGGACAGCAAGTTCTTTTGTAGATGAACAAATTGAAGCTATCCGCGCAAAAGTGGGTACCGACCGTGTACTTTGTGCATTATCTGGCGGTGTAGACTCTACTGTTGTTGCAACACTCATTCACAAAGCCATTGGCGATCAATTAAAATGTGTTTTTGTTGACAATGGGTTGCTTCGTAAAAATGAGTTTAAAGATGTATTAGAACTTTATACGCGAGATTTACAGTTACCTGTTAAAGGTGTAGATGCCTCTGAGTTATTTTTGAAAAGACTCACAGGTAAATCTGATCCTGAAGAAAAAAGAAAGATTATTGGTGCCACTTTTATTGATGTATTTGAGGAGGAAATTGGTTCAGATAAAGATTTCAAATACTTAGCACAAGGCACCCTCTACCCTGATGTAATTGAAAGTGTTTCATTTAAAGGTGGTCCATCGGTAACTATAAAATCACATCATAACGTAGGTGGTTTGCCCGAAAAAATGAAGCTCTCTCTTATTGAGCCTGTTAGAGAGCTCTTTAAAGACGAAGTTAGAGAAGTTGGTAGAGCTTTAGGAATCCCTGAGCATTTTATATCACGCCACCCCTTCCCTGGTCCTGGATTAGGAATTAGAGTAGTAGGTGAGTTAAGCAAAGAGCGTTTTGATCTACTTAGGGAAGCTGATAAAATATTTATAGATGAACTTAAAGCTAAAAATCTATACAATGATGTGTGGCAAGCTTTAGCTGTTCTCTTACCCGTACAAAGTGTTGGTGTGATGGGCGATGAAAGAACGTATGAGTTTACTGTGGCATTACGTGCAGTTACAAGTGTTGATGGAATGACTGCTGATTGGGCACAATTACCTTATGATTTTTTAGCACATGTATCGTCACGTATAATTAATGAAGTAAAAGGAATTAATCGTGTGGTTTACGATATTAGCTCAAAACCACCCGCAACCATAGAGTGGGAATAATATAGAGAACAATTTCTTTTCTTTGAGGTTAAATATCTCGAACACTAATTCTTCAAAGCCATGAAAAAAATATTCGCGTTACTATTTTTATATCTGTTCATAAGCTCTACAGCCTATAGCCAGAATTTAGAGGTCGGGAAAACACTCTTCCAAAATGGTGATTATGAACGTTCTGCGCGATATTTTGATCAAATTAGTACGCCAGAAGCTCAATTATACTCAGGTAAAAGCTACTATTCTTTAGGCATGCTATTAAAAGCCAAGCATTATTTAAACTTGGCTGCTCAACAAAGAAATGCAGAAGAAACATATATGGAAGCCCAATACACTTTGGGAATAGTTAACTTTCAGCTTAAAGATTTTTCTGCATCATTAAATGATTTATATATACTAAAAGAGGCAAGGGGAAATTCTCTCTATAAAAACAAAGCCGATATACTGTATAAACAAATTCTAGCCTATTTGAGCTTGTCTCAACTTAACGATGTGTTCAATAGAACAACATCGGATTCAATTAAACTCGATTTATTAAACTCATCTTTAGGTCGATTCGAATTTACAGAAGTGAAAACAATCTTAAATAAATTTGAAAATACCGTTGTTAATTATAACCAAAGCGATCTTAATCAAATAAAAGAATTTTTGAGCGATTCTTTAACTTACCGCCAAAGATATGGGGTAATACAGCCATCAAAAGCACCTACTGGGATATTATATAAATTAGGCGTGGCTCTCCCCCATTTCGATTATGAATCGAATGAATATGAAATATCTCAGCACCTATATTTTGGTATACAGTTGGCTATTGAGGATTTCAATAGTTCGCATTCAAATAAAAAAGTATTCTTAAAATATAGAGATACTAATACCAAATTAAGTACACCCAATGAGGTTTATAACCAATTGGTTTGGGAAGACGAAGTTGATGCGATTATAGGACCATTATTTTCTGAGGAAGCAATGATCTTTTCTAAGTTATCACAAGAGTATGCAATACCTACTGTTACACCGCTTGCTAACTCAATCTCTTTAAGCGGTGATAGCAACTATCTTTTTCAGCTAAACCCAACTTTTGCCGTTCATGGTAAAAAGATGGCCCAGTATGCAGTTACCACTCTTGGTTTAGATACCTTAGCGGTGTTAGCAGAAAAGAATACACCCGGTGAAACTGCGGCTTACGCTTTTCAAAATGAGGCTCAAAAACTTGGTGCTGTTATACAACACTTTTTTGTGGAAGATCTTGAGTCTCAAGGATATTCAATTTTAGAATATACATCTATGTTTTCTAAAACTGACACAGCCAATGTTGCTGAAGGTTTGAAAGCTATTTATGCGCCTTTTACGGGAGCTGTTTCTACTTCCCTTATACAATCATTACTTACTGATTTAGAGGCCTCTAGAAGCGACTATGTGATACTAGGTTCTGAAGAATGGAAAGATACAGACCTGTCGGAACGAAGATTGCCAGCTACAAGTATTTATTATTCTCAAAGTTTTAATACAGCTAATGCAACTGCACCTAAAAAGGATGAGTTTTTAACCTCATTTAAAATTCGATTTCAAACTGAACCCAATCAATTTGCCTATATAGGTTATGATACTGCGAATTTAATTTTGAAGGTTCTTTCTGATGTCCAAAATCCTGACTATCTAAAAGAAGGTCTAAGAAATCTTAACCAGTTTAATGGATTAAGCACTAAAGTCAGCTTTTCAGGGTATCATGTAAACCAAGTTATAGACATTAACTCGATTACTAATTAACAGGGCCTTGATAATTAATATTAATGGTAAGTTAACTATTCGTTTTCACGAGCTGTTTCTCTTGCTAAGTCTATTATCTTCATAGAAAAGAGTCTAGAAGTTGGATTTAGATATTGGCGCTTTCAGCAGCTTCTCTTTGTCTCTTTATTCTATACTGACGTTGCAGCCAAATTCTCCATTTCTCACTTTCAACTTGATGCTCTTTGAATGTACGAGTAAACACATGGCCACCCTCAGGATTAGCAACCATATATAAGTAATTGTGCTGCTCAGGGTATAATGTAGCCTGAATTGTGCTTAAACTTGGATTTGTAATAGCACCAGGTGGAAGTCCATAATTCACATACGTATTAAAAGGATGATTAAAAGTATAATCTTTAAATAACAATCTACGCCGTTCGCCTAATGCATAATTTACAGTCGGATCTGCTTGTAAATGCATCCTTCTCTTTAGCCTATTCCAATACAGGCCACTTATAATTGGCTTTTCATCGCTTAACGTTGCCTCCCATTCTACAATAGACGCCATTGTTACAATATCATCTATTGAATATCCAAGCTCTTCAGCTCTATCGTTGTATGGTTTTATTACACTCGTATTAAAATGAGTTAGGATTCTCTCAATAGCTGCCTTCGGGTTTGTGGTCCAGTACATGCTGTAAGTTTCGGGAAGCATTCTTCCGAATAGCTGTTCTCTGCTGAGCTTGAGCTCACTTAGAAATACAGAATCTGATAGCTGTTCAATTATTGCCAAACTGTCTATGCTTAACTGACTGGCCATTGAATTTGCAAACCTATCTACTGTGATACCTGGTAAAATTACAACGTCAACTGGATCTTGTATACCTAATGCAAATTTTGAGAATATTTCTTGGTATGAATAACCATCTTCAAGAAAGTAGTGACCTTTTTTAAAAGTGCGCCACCCTAGCAGTTTACTAGCCCAGCGGAAATTACCTTCATTAAAATCTAGCCCTTGCTTTTTAAAACAACTCACTAGCCCTTCTAAATTAGTATTATCGCCTAAATACACATGTGTACCTTCATTAAACAGTATGGCCGATGAAGATTCAAGCCTTGAATACCTAGATGTAAAGACGCTCAAAAAAGCGACCAGGAATATGGCTATTCCAACCACTAACTCTTTTGTAGATATAAATATAAATCGTTTTATCATTGTGATTGAAGATACAAACTGAATACAATAAACCCATCTTTTGCTTTCATTTCTATCTTAATTTTGCAACTTTAAAAAAATTCATAGTCACACTCACAAATCACTACTAAATAAATAAAAAGTGATAAGCCTGTATTGATGATATAAATACTTTATTTAGGCGCCCTAAACCTCTAATAATTAGATACTAGAGTTATTAATATTTTACAATAAATTTGTACATATATAATTTAATTTAAGGCTTAAACTATAATCAGAACTTAGGTTACTAATATGATTAATCTCAAAAAACTTTCCTTCCTACTAACTCTTGCTACAGCGCTACTCATTTTCCCAGTATCTTCGACTATTGGGCAGCCGACGACAAAGGATGCTAAAACGGCCTTAGCTAAAACTGATACCTTGGTTAAAGCTGAGCAATCTGTAACTAACGGTTCAGTTGTCATTGGCGGAAAAACTATACAATATGAAGCAACTGCAGGTACTTTACCTATTTATAACAACGAGGGTAAAGCCATCGCAAAGATCGGCTACGTTGCTTATATAAAAAAAGGAGTTAGTAATGTCTCAAAACGACCACTTCTCTTTGGATTTAACGGAGGTCCCGGCTCAGCTTCTATTTGGGTTCACATGGGAACTCTTGGCCCTAAACTTGTAAAGGTCGTTGATGCGGGCCCCACACCCACCGCCCCTTACGAAGTAGTTAATAACGAATACTCGGCACTAGATTTGTCTGACGTTGTTATAATTGACATGCCTGGAGCTGGCTTTAGCCGTGCTGTTGGCGATACCGAAAACAATTACTTTTGGACTGAAACTACCGATATTGACGCATTCAGTCGTTTTATTATGGAATATGTGAAACAAAATAACCGATGGAACTCACCTAAATATATATTTGGTGAAAGTTACGGTGCATATCGCTCCCCTGGAATTGTTGAAAATCTATTTGACAAAGGTATTGCCCTAAACGGAGTTTTAGATATCGGCACTGTTTGGGATTTTCGTGCACTTGGTGGTGGCGCACACGACAACTTTTCGTACATGATCTACCTCCCTTCATTCGCGGCAACAGCTTGGCATTACAATAAAATCAACAAATCAGGTACACTTGAAGATTTTATGGTTGAAGTACAAAATTTTGCCATTGAGGAATACGCACCAGCATTACTTAAAGGGAATACCCTTTCTAAAGCTGAGCGCACAGTAATTGTTAATAAACTTGTACAGTACACGGGTTTAGAGCGTGATTATATAGAGGAGTCAAATTTAAGAATTAACCCAAATGTTTATCGAACAAAGATTCTTGAAGATGAAAAGAAGGTAGTTGGGAGATATGACTCTCGTTTTAATGGTGATGACATGGGATCTTCTAGATTTTCATTCTTCGATCCATCATCTGATTTTATAAGTCCTGCTTACCAAAGCATGTATTTGCAATATCTACATCAAACTTTAAAATTCGGTAAAGACAAGCAATATATGTTCTCTGCAAGAGACCTCCCCGGTTTTAAATGGGATTACAATTCAGGTGGTGGCTTTGGTAGACAATCAAGCCCAAATTCTGCTCCAATCCTTGAAAAAGCAATGAAAGCTAACCCCTTCTTAAAGGTTCATATTTTTAGTGGTTATCATGACCTTGCAACACCTTTCTTTGGTAGCCGTTACAGTGTAAGCCAAATGGATTTACCCGATCATTTGATGAAAAACATTAAATTTACCGAAGTAATTGGTGGGCACATGGCTTATTTAAACATGGACGCATTAAAAGCCATTCATGAAGCTTTAGATGATTTAATAAACGGAAAAGATTAGTAAAACCTTCATTTTGAATTCAAATCCATCAACCCAAACGTTGATGGATTTTTTTATCTCTACAGTTTATAATAGCTATCTAATACTTTAGGATAGTGAAATTCGAATACTCTCACACTTTTCCGTAGATAGAGTCTGTATGAAATAGCATGAATTTATTTGCCTCAATTAATGAATTGACTAAAACAACCCATCTTTTGGTTTCATTTCTATCTTAATTTTGCAACTCTAAAAAATCCCTTGCGTATCTACTTAAAATTGACACATCACTTTTGGTGCAATTATTTGCATCAAATGCCCTAAACAAGTGCCCGAGTTTGATAAGCTCGGGTACTCATTTTGAGTCGAGATAAATGTTATTTTTGGAACTTCCTCTGAATATGTGCTTCTAAAATGAATCTTGCCGAAATTTAGTTGGATTCGTACTCATCTTTTATAAAATACCCCTACCCATCGATACCTGTGCTAATTTTATGTTCCCCGAGGTAAATCTCGTGGCTGATTATGTTTTGAAAACATAATCTACTCGCTAAAATGGTCGGGTTTAATAATAGTAGAGGTCTAACTAGTGTGCCAAAGAATTTGGAACGCAGTAGCTAATGTAGAAAGTGGATAAGCTATGCCCAAGGCTTAAAAGAGATGACTTTTCTAACCTTGGGCAGCTAATGACTTAAATGAGTGTTGTTATTTCTTGAGCTACTTTTCTGTTGTATTGAAAAGTAAGGTCTTTGTAGTTTATTAAATCTACAATTATTCCGATAAAACACAGACCTGCAGTTAAAAGGTACAAAATACCCATTCCAATTTGATTTAATACTAATCTATGCACCCCTGCAATTCCTAAAAATCCTAATAAACAAAGAAGCATTATTGTTTGAGGCTCTTTGCGCCTTGCTCTGTAAACATGAGCGAATTTGGCTGCTTGTTCTTTAGAAAAACTAGCCAACAATTTATCTAAATAAAGGGCTTCATCACCCTCTGCTTCTGGTATTAAATCAATTAATCTCGACATCACTTTCTCCATTATATTTATGTAGAATTCTGTTTTTAAATAGCTCCTTCCAAATATTCATTATTCGAAAGCTTAAAATAATAACTGCAAGCGGACCAAACATATTTGCTTGTATAGCTTGCGTTAACTCACCCCTAAATAGAAAGGCTATTGAATGGCCTAAGCCCTTACCAGGACAAAATGAAATACCAATTCTCTCAAATAAACAGAATGTTTCACCAGTTTCGTAGGGGTTCATGCTTGCCATTAGCACTAAGCCTATGAAAAAAGCCATCCATTCGATATGAGGTTTTAATAATTTCACTTTGTTGCCTACGTAATTAAAACAAGAAAGTTTTAATTAAATAATTTCTTTCTAAAATAATGTGATATGGTTATAAATACACTATTAGATCTATATAACTTGCTAGTAGAGAAATCGGTACCCACCTTAAATTCCCAATAGTGCGTGAATTTATGCTCTAAGGTTGCTCTACCTGTTACAAAGTATCCACCCTGTTGCTCATGTTTCCCTAATACTTCTACATCAACTAGAGTTCTATAATCAAAATCGTTAGGATTTCTAAATCTAAAGTCTAATCCCACGCCTTTAACAAACTTATTCTGCGGGGTATAATAAGGAATACTCGAGGCGAATGATTTTGATGCATCAGAATATGATAATTCTGTTATTAATCTTCCACGATAAGTGCTATTCCACGGCTGTAAATAAGCTCTTCCAACAGTGTTATATTCAAACACATTATTGGTGTAATACTTTGCCGTACCAGAGGCAGTAGTTACAATCAAATCGCCGAACCAGAAATCTTCTCGATATATTTCAGCTTGTGCATTATATATATTTTGAGCGATTGCACTTTGAGTTAACACAGGTGTGAGTGATAATTTCCCAGTAGTGAAGGTCGAATCAATATTATACGATAGCGAGGTGAATACTTCGCCTAAAAACTTAGAATAGCCAAAAAATGCATTTGCTCCTGTTTGAAAATTCCATTTATAGTCATCTGATCTATTATGAAATAAATAGCCTAAACCTTGATAATTTGAACTACTTGTAATTCCACCAATTGTGGAGGCGGTAAATAAATCTTCGGCTATTATAGCATGGGTTATATCACGCCTATTGCCTAGTTCTATAGAAATACCTCCACGACCAGAACTATTATCAAAATTGTCGGTTTTATAATCTCCAAATACAGACACTTTAGGCCCTTCAATCCAGCGATAATCTGAGTAAAGTCTATTAATTTCTTTAGTTGAAAAGAAGGCGGGGTATTCTGAATAAAAACGTTTTCTATCGGCTAAGGTTTTATATCTAAGATCTTCAGTAATCAATGTATCTGAAGAGGTATTATAAGCTCTACTATTTTGAAAAAGAGGATATAATATTTCATAGGCTTGCTCGTGCCTTTCTGCATAAAACAATGTATTACCTGCAATTACTCTAAGGCTATCATAATTTGGATTCTTACTTAAACTCGATTTTGCCTGACTATAATATCTATCATAATTTTGGGTTTGAGCAATCCACTCTAATTTTGTTATAGGGCTAAATCCCGTTGCCAAATTAGCCCAATATAAAGCTTTGCTATAATTGAGTTGTGTATACCCGTACAAGTTTGCAAGATCTGTAGCAAAAGGAACTAACTGAGGGTGGCTACTTGACGGAAAACTGTCAACTAGAGATAATGTACTATCTGCATTCTCATAATAAAACGATCTTTGTAAAGTGTATGCATATAGACTATCAGAATTTGGATTGATATTAATTAGTTCTAGCAATCCTTTTTTCTGTATTGGCCAATTTTCTTGATTCTCAATGCTACTTAAGTAATTTATGGCAAGACCTTTATTATCAGGATCCAACTCTAGTTCTCTTTTTAACCATCTTGCTACAAAAGCTTCACTATAAAAGCCTAATGCAGCAACAAATTTATTTTTAAGATCTATAACTTGAATAGTGGGATATTTGGCCCATAATTTCTCTAAATATTCCTCAGCTCTTTCTAATTCCGACTCCCAGCCATAGTACATAATAAGCCTATCAACATCGTTTCTGGTCCAGGTTGGATTACCGTACAACCTTGCTTCAAGAATTCGAATGGCACGCTGTACTTGGCTGAATTCCACACTTAGGGTTATAACCTGCTCCTGTGCAGTTAAACTATTCCGATTTCTCTCATATGCTGCAATTGCATCTTTTAATCTAGTATCTGTATAATTAAAATTATCAAAATTAAACTCGTCGCTTGCATCATAATTATAGCTGTTAAAATCAGCTACTATTTTATTCTCTAATACCCTAGTTGCTTGAGGATCGGAAAACAGCCTAAAATTAAGGTTAGGAACATTTAACGTATCTTTTGCTGAATAAAATTGGTATAAATATCCATTCCATAATTTTGTAAAAGCAAAGCCATCTACTTCATTATGTATGAATTCTTCTATTTCTGTTTGCCTATTGCTTGGTACAAACATGAACCAGTGATGTTCTTTACTCAAAGTCGATTTAGTCGCGTAATCTGATGGATACTTAGTAATTAGTTTATAGGTATTTCCTTCTTCAATGTAAGCAGCTTCTTTCTGCAACCAATCTTGTGCAACCCTAGCTCCTCTTTCTGCTGTAATCATTCGAATAAATGGATATGATTTTTTTGTGTATTCAAATCTTTGTTTAAATACGTCATATAATCCAAAATCATGGTTCACACTAGTTCGCCAACCTAAACCCAATGGATTCCGACTTTCAAATGCATCCTCTTTTCTTTGTGTAATTTGAAATACATCATCGGGATGGAAAAAGTGAGTCCATATTCCTGTTAAAAGTTGCAGGTTTTGTTGATCGAATAATGAGTTATTCGACACTGTATACCCACTTGTTATTCGTGGATAATCAAATAATCTAAAATTATAGGGCTCTGATCCGAATTCACGAGCACCTCCATCCTCTTTTATTCCGAGATACAGAGAGCTTAGTACTTTTATTGAGGGCATACCGCGTATAACAGCTTGCACGCCTACCGAATCGATATAATTAGTTGGTGGCACATAGGTGGTGGGTAAGTCTCCTAAACGATCAATTCTCCACCTTTTACGCGAAGATTGCAAAGACTCTTCCATAAAATGCATATTATCCCAATCTTCTAGCCACAAAGAGAAATGATTATAACCATGGAAAGCCAATTCATGTCGAGTTTGGGCTACGTCTCTGGCTAAATAAATACTAGCTTTAACATCTTTATTATTAACTGTAGCTTTTGCAGCTTGCCACTCTTCAAAATCGAAAGGTGGAGAAATGATAGCGTTATAATTGAATGCCATCATTGCCGAATAATCTATATTATATTCGTCAGCAAATTCTTTTGTATCAGGCCACCATACATTTGTTACGAAGTTAGCTTGGTCTATCCCATACTCCGTAAATATAGGCTCAGTATCTACATTAGTTAAAGGAGCAGGAAAATCATCCAGAAAAATAGTACCAACGTTTGCAATACTATAAGGAATTCCCTCTAAGCCTTTTAAAATGGTCGAAAATAGAATCCCACGATAATCTTTTTGTATCGGAATATTACTATTTATAGTTAACACTTCCCCTAAACCAACCTTATTTCCTAGTATTACAGGATAGGTAGTATCGTTTTTAGCGGAAGCATAAATAGTGATATTATCGTTGAATTGAGATCGCGCAATACCATCGTGAGAAATACTAAAATCAGTCCCATAATTACGACCTTTAAAATTAGGTAGAATGTTTTCATGAAAGTGGAGACCTTTCACATCTTTCTGCATCAGATAATCAGATAATGGCTTAATTCCTTGTAAGAAAGCAAAATTATCGTAAGTTACTGTTGAGGTAAAAACAATAGTGCCCCCTTTAGCAGCAAAACGAACAAGTTTTTCATTATCTGAATTGGATATCTCATTTATAAGGTAGGATGTATTTATAATAACCCGGGTGTTTTTGGGAATATCAACACCATCTGAAATTAATCCTAAATCTAATGTTTTATAGGGAATTTTGGTGTACTCTAAAGCTCTAACTATCTGTAAAGATATCTCTTCAGCTGTGTCATCTTTTCTATTTTTTAATACTAATATTACCGGCTCTGATTTAATAGAATAATCAGAGACGTCAAACAAGTTTCCATCTTCACAGGAGATTAAAGTCCCTACAACTAAAATCGATACTAATAAACTACTTAAATATCGTTGAAGCACGGCTCTCCTTTTTGGGATAAATATTTAATAGAACATCGCTCAATTTAGACTCGTTTTCACGATTAGTAATTTCATAAATAACCGCTTCCTCGTCCTCAAAATAGACACTTAGGTTTCTATTCTCTAAGTCAGAAAAAGCAGCAAGCCATTGCTCTAAATCGCGCATTACTGATGGTGCATCATACAAAATACCTTGTTGTATAGAATTGTAGGGTGCCTTTTCAAGAAACAGGAAAATACTTGCGGGAGGAACAGACTCTATTCCTCGTAATTCTAAAGGTACAGTTAAGTATTTCTGATATAAAGAATCAATCTCTCCATAGTTTCCAAGAAAGAAATCATAGTTCATAAAATAATGTCTATTCTTTGAAAGAGTTCTGTCTATCTCGGGACCAACGGTAGCATAAGAATAGGCTAATCTCTCGTTAATAATCTTGTAATATGCATCAAAAAAACCATTTGGTAGTGTTTTAGGAAGAGATCTATCGGTGTTAACACCTCCTGTTAGAACAAGAACACCACTAAATACTGACACTACCAAAATCATCTGAATAACTTCTGATAGACCCTTTTTAAGTCTAAAAATAAAAGTTGCAAATTGGACCACTGCATGAAACATCAATCCCGCCATAATTGATATTAATAAGCTATAAAAGATCGTTAGTTGGTCAGGATCTATAATTAATGAATCTGTTAGGAAATAAGGAGTAAATAGAAATGAGATTCCGATAAAAAATGAGGTAAATATGATGTCATCACCAATTACCTTTCGTTTGTTAATAAAATATTGAATTATGAAACCTATCAAGAGAACCACAGCAATACCTAAATAAACCAAGCTTAGAATATCTAAATCCAATACTAAGTTAGGGAAATAGCTAAAAGATGAGGTGCTATATAACTGAAGTTCGAAAAATGGTATAATTTCTAGGCCGTTAAGTAATAGGAAGAATATAAAAGGCGATAGCGTAACGAGCAGTACTACAAAAAGATAAAGACTAACATTATATAAAGATTTTAAATATCTCCGTTTTGGTAAGAATAACAACCCTATAACAAGTAAGGGATAGAGTATCATTAACAATACAAATAAGTTTATTAAGCCTGTAGCTATAATCCCAATTGTAACGTAAAACCAAGGGGCTTTATCAATAGAACGTAGATTTCTTAAAAATAGAACCGCTGTTGGTAAAGCAAAGCAAATTGCTAATGATAAAGAACTATTTGAGCCCGCTATATCTAAAGATACAGGTAGTACCAAGGTTGGTATTATTGCGTAAACACTCATTCCAAATAAAGCCGCAACGGGGGTTTTACCTCTAGTTAAATCCCTAATCATCCAAAAAATTAGCATGGCAAGTAAAAAAGAAATTAGGCTTCCTAATATCTTTAATATCATTTCTGGGCTTACCTGTGTTAATGTACTAAAGACTTGTACTAGTGAGTGCATTCCCTTTGGGTGAGGAATATCTCCAAAATAGTTTTGTAGCGGAATGTTTTTAATCGCATTTAATTCGAAATACCACCCCCTACTTGATGGTGCAGAGTTTTTAAATACAGGAACTAACCGAATAATTGCTGCAACAATGCCAATAAGCACAGCGGTTGCTGTGTATTTATTATTTATCATTAATAGTTTAGGTAGTTCCTGAACCCTAGATCTTATTGATTTCTTTTTTTTGATTGAGAAGAGCTCAATTACTTCAACATGCTGCTTTAATATTCTATTCTCTAGAACAGTGCCTAACGAGCTAAGCTTTACGCCACTTTTTACTTCCTCATATATAAAGTAAATAAAAGGGAATAGTAGTAAGCACGCCAATAGGCTTATAAAGTCGTATAGGTGTAGATTAGCTAAAACCAACACATTTATTAGTATTAATCCACCTATTGCCACATAAGTATAAATGAGCTTATCAATTCCTTGAAGCTTTCTTGCATGAGGTAAAAACTTTGGCCCAATCCATCCAAATAATACTATAAAGCACAGTATTACTCGAAAAACCGAAAACAATACTAATAACGAATAGGACATACGTTATTGCTTTTTGAAATTAGTAATTACTGCAGGATTAGCAGGAAGAGTATCTAAAGAAATATTACTTATGAAATAGGGATATCCCTCTTTACGTAGACGATCTGAAGCAGTTAAAATGGTTTCTGGAGTTACGGCAAAATCTATAATTAAAAATGGTAACCCACTTTTTTTTGAGTGTGTATTAACTAGTTCCATTCTTTTTTCAAATTCCGATTCTGTTACTACTATGTATTCTTTGGTATCAAAGTTATACATAGTTGCCACGTCCTCTATAGCCACTGCATCTACAACGTCTTTAGTTTCTTCAAGTAGAAACAAGCCTGCATTTTGGATGATGATTATATCGGGATATGCTTTCCTAATATCTTTAATTAGTTGAAGCATATATGGCGCTAAATGCTTTCTGCTGGTATAAGGCGAAACTGCGTCAACCGTATCTAAGAAAAGCCCGTCTACCCCCTTTTCTAATATTCTAGGAATAACTTTTTCTAATATCAGTTTTCGAGTTTCGGGATCTTCTAAATCCAAAAATGGACTATCCCAATTTTCATTAATCCCTAAAAATCCGATTTTTTCTAAATCTTTATAGTACCATCTATATTTGTCTACTTCCCCTAAAGTTACATAGGCAATAACCGATGGTCCTTTTAGCTTAAATGTGTGAATATCTGAAGGTGTATAGAAATCTGGTTCTATAATAATCATTTTGTAATTAGATACATCTGCTGGATCTACCCGCGCATAACTGATACCAAATGGAACAATACTTTTATTATTTATAGTAGGAAATTCAGATGTTTTACACTGCACAATAAAACCAAGAAATAGTATTAATACGATATTTTTAAACATTATTATTCTCCATCATCTACACCTAAGGTTAAACAATTCTGCCAACCTAACATTTGTACAAGTTGAATTACAGTTGGTATTAAAACCATATCAAATTGCCGATCTGCTCTTTCAATAAGACTATTACTCAGAAGTTCAATTAACTCGTCATCGGTTTTATCTTCCGTCTCAATATTAGACTCAATAAACTCTACAACAAATTCAAATACGCTAATAATTTTTCCTGTCCAAGGTATTTTATCTGCTTCAAGACCTTGAGGGCTACCTTGCCCATTTACCCATTCATGATGAGTTTTAATGCCTTCTATTACTTCTTTTGCAATAGGCAACTGATCAACCATTTTGGCGCCAGAAATAGGGTGAGAAAGCTCAGATTCAATGCTTGTTTTACTATCTAAACCTACAACACCAACATAACCTATATCATGAAGTTTTGCTGTTAGTTTAATAATTTCTACTTCATCATCTTCTAAACCAAATAAGAGAGCAAACCTTTCTACAAAAGCAATTAATCTAGGTGTATGAAATCTAGTTTTAGCCCTCTGTGCTTCAATTTCTCTTAATATTGCATAATAAGTGTCAATTAATTCGAACGAAAATCTATAATTGTCGTCGCGGTAGGTTAACAGGCTACCAAGCATTTTAGTAATAGTTATTATTACAGCTTCAGCATTTTCTAGCTTGCCATCATTTTCTTTGGGCACTAACCACAATAAACCGTTTATTTGATTACTTTCAATTGGAAAAATAACGGGCTTACTAGGCATTTCTTTGAAAATAGTAGCTCCGTTATTAGAGGGCTTATACTCACCTTTATCGTAGCTATATAACGCTGAATCATCTGTTGATAAAAGCCCTTTATTAAATGCTTCTGAAAGGTTTTGTTGAGCTAATAATACTGGTTTAGCGTTTTCGTATTGAACAATTGCAGCCTGTTCAATTTTTAATGAATTGAAAATATATAATAGCATTAAATTGGCTATACCTTCAGTATTTAGTGCGCCAGAGCCTAAATTTCCAACCAGACTTGAAATTCGCTTTGAATATTCCTTTTGCGATTTTTTTTCTTGTTTATCTAATTCAATAAACCACTGAGAGAGTATTCTGCCTACAATAGATAATTTAGGAACTACACTATCTGGACTTTTTACATAAGGGCCAACTATATAAACACCCCATATTTCCCCCTCTTTATTATAAATGGGAATGTGCTCACAGTTTCCTATAGTATGCGATGATATTCCATGCGCCCTAAACTCATCATCCCATTGTCTTTTTTTCTCTAAATTTTGAATTTGACCTTCAAAAATATTGATATACTCTTGTTCTTTAAGCGTGTAAGTAGCTGAATCTGATTTATTACTTTCTTTTTTTAATAAGTTTTCAATAAAGAGTTGCCTACCGTTTAAAATCAGAGTCTCCTCTTCTTTTTTATAAACGAAATGAAGTGGTGCTCTGTAAAGTATATCAATCCATTTTGCAATATCAGAGAAAGATGGGGTTTCTTTTCTAGACATATGCTCAGCCGAGAGTGCCCAGAACTCTAACTCATCTTCAACCCCAAACGCTTCCATTACAAAAGCTTTGCCTAATCGGCTACTAACGATGTTTAAGTAATCTTTTATGTCTTTAATCATAACATAGCCTCAATAAGCTGAGTAGTAATAATAATCTAAATGTCTAAAAAATCTCCTAGCCAAATAGCCAGAAATCATAGCATAGGTAATTGATCCCACAATTAAGCCAACAGTCGCATATTCAAATGAGATAACGCGGCTACATACAAATCCTACTAGCAGATTAATAGCTAGTGCAGGTATAATGGAATAGAATACAAATTCAGGGCGCTTCATTGTAAAAAAGAACAATGAGTTTAATAACCCATAAACTAGAAATACATATCCAATACTTGCCATCCAAAACACTTTAAAGGTAATTGGGTTGGCGAAAAAATCTTTTATCTCTGGTACTTGGTCTTCAAAAACTCTAAGTGAAAGAACCCCATAATAAGTAACCAAAATAGAGATTACACTTACTACAAGTAGAAGAATTATTTGGAAAACGTAGAGCCTTTTAAAGGAGCGGTTAAAGAATTTTATTGCACTGAGTTTTGCCTTCTTTTGTGCGGGTATAATTCTTTTAGAGAATAATTGAATACTAAACTCTAATACAGCAACCGTTAAGATTAGCGATATTAATGCCCAATCCATTCCCAATTCATAAGGAGTGTTAAACCATATTATATAAGGAGGGATAATTTCTCCCGTAGACCACGCTAGAAGGCGGTCGGTAAAAAGGAAGGTGAAATAGCAGAAGCCATAAATAAAATATCGGTAATTATTATAATAGCTTACTTCGCCACTTGGCAAAGATTGTTTAAATAGTTGTTGCCTTAACGTGCGAATTTTGATTTGGTAGTAAAAAATAAAATAAATTGTAGAAATTATAATTGAGGAAATAATCCCTATCCATTGAGATATGTAAATTCCAAGATTTAAAACCTCCATTCCAAATATTACCACTGCTGTACCAGCTAAAACGCTAACTAATATTATTACACGCTGGCCACTTGCATATAATACAGCAGAAGATAATAGCATAAAAGATATTAGAATCAGATATACCATTGCTAAAAACACCATTTTTAATGGGTAAAATGGCAAAACAATATTCAACCCAATTAAAAAAGCAACCGAAACTAAAACAAAAGGAATTGCTAGTTTCAAGACTCTTTTTATGGCTTTATATGCGAGAAAATAATTTTCTTCCCCTTCATATTTAGAAACTAACCGCCCAATAACTTGTATAAAGCCACCTGTTAAAACGAAAGCTGCAATAGTTCCAAAAGCTATTACCGATGCTTGGGCTTCATTAAAGTACAACCATGCCCAAAGTGCATATTGAAATAAAATAATTGCTACTATTTGTGAAATCATCGGTAATGAAAACAGTAGCCCCGCACTATAATATTTCAGAAACATTGTTAAGCTTTCTCTAAAATCACCGAGTTTTATATCTTCCTTTTCTTCAACTTGGTCTATCTTAGAGTAACGCTTTTTTAAAGATGTGTATACATCCTCGGCTAAATCAAAAACGGTAGGATAATTAAAATCCTTTAGTGCATCTATATCTCTAATACCAATAGATTCTATTGTAGCTGCAACAGCCCAACTACTTAATGGATTTCCTACAAGCTCTTCTACCTTATTAACCACATCATTGAACCGTTCTTCAGGAGTTAATTCAACTTCAGGAAGGATGTTAGTCTGCGTATTCATAATCCCCCCTTTCAATATATTCTAACGCGTTTATAACCGACTCAACAGTCACTTTATGTTTTAGAATATCTTTCTTTTTGCTTAACAGATTTTGGTAAGTATCTAAATATGCTTTAACCGATTTATCGGTAGTAAAATTTAGGAGTGCTTTTTCTCTAGCCTTAATTCCTAGTTCAATTCGAAGATCACCATTTTGAAGCAGTTTTATTACGCCGTTTGCTATTTCTTGAGGTTCACGCGGTTTACATAAAATACCGCAACCTTCTAAGGCATCTTTAATACCACCAACATCGGTTGCTACTACTGGCCTTTGGCAACTCATAGACTCTATTACTGTATATGGAAATCCTTCAGAAATTGAAGTAAGTATAGAAATGTCACCCTCATTAAATATCATATTTGGTTGATTATGGAACCCGCCAAATCGAAAGTTCTTATCTAAATCTAGTTTAGTTACTAATTTTCTACAGGTCTCAACATATTCTTTGTCAACATCTAAACTACCATATACAATGTATTGAACATTGGGAATAGCTTTTTTAACCAAGGCGCAGCTTCTAATCATAGTCTCAATATCCTTTAATGGGAATACTTGAGCTACAGCAATAACTGTAGGTTGATTAGTGGTATGAGCAGGTTTAGACGTTGGCTTAAACAAATCAGTATCAATACCATTATAAATAGGAACTATTTTATCTTTATTAGCCTCAAATTTAACTTCCCATTTAACATTAGCTGTTGTAACTGGCGATATTTGATCAGCTGTAAAATAGACCGCTCGAGTTATTAGAGTAGATAAATCGACGAGTAATTTTTTTGAAAAAAACGGCATATCCTCTTCCCTGCCAACATTAATCAGTCTTTCTCGCATATATACACCATGATCGGTTACAATACCGGGTGTTCCATATTCATATTTAGCTACAATTGATGCAATTGCTGGGAAACCAGCTAATGTTGCATGAGTGATATCCACTTCTTTAGGAATGGGTACCGCCAATGGCATTAAGAAATGGTACAGCCAACGCATTCCAAATATGGTATCAAATACTTTAGGCTCGTCTCCAACCTTATCAAGATCTAATTGAGAGTATTTTGTAATTAAAGAGCTTTTAAATTCTTGCCAGAGTAAAGGCTCTCGCATTGTTGTTTTATAATCATAATGCTGAAAGTATTTCCACATTCCATAAATAACATCACTTATAAACTTAACGTCGTAAAAAGGATTGTGAAGGCATTCGATAAAGTCTTTGAATACTGGTAAAAAGTATTCTTTTATAACGTTATTAGTAGTTCGAGCCCTCTTTTCTATATGTTTAGAGAAAGGAGTTTTACGATCATAATACTCAACAGGTTCTTCCACTCCCCACAAAGGTATGTGTATAATTTCTTTAACATTTGTAGGTAGCTTATATCTAGTTTCTACAAAAGGACTGCCAGTGATAGCATAGATATAAAAATCTATCTCCTCTTCTAGTTCAGTGCATAATATATGCGACCAAGTACTTACACCGCCCCCATTGAAGGGGTATGAGCCTTCTGTTAAAAAGAGTACTATGGGTTTTTTGTTACTCATTAATTAGATAATACCTTGATGTAATTATGCTTTTTGAAAATCTCTTGATACTTGTTAAAAATAAAAGTCCAGTTATGCTCTTCTTTAACTTTTTGATGACGCCCTTCAATCATCTCATTAAATAATGTGCGGTTGTTCCATAAGTTTTTAACTTCTTGTGCAAATTTCTTTATAGTTACACCTTTATTTACAACAAAAGCGAATTCAGTATCCACATCTCCAACTTTCCAGCCAATGGGCAACGCTTTATTTGCAAGAGCTTCGAACAATACTAATGGTTGTGATTCATTATGGCTAGTAATACAAAGCATATCCAATTTATGCATGTGCTCTATTGCTGATTGATTCCATATCATCTCAACATCTGTAAAATTATCGGCAAGTTCACGAACCTCCTTTTCTAATTCTTTCTCATTTGCGTCACTTAGCATCATCACAAACTGAGGACTAATATCGAGGGTTTCAAATTCAGCAATAAAATCAAAAAACAACTTTGGGTTTTTCATCTCAGCACACCTTCCAACCCAGCTAATTACAGGATTATTGGCACGAGTTTTAGCATCAATTATAACATTAGCGGGAATACCATTTGGAATATATTTTGGATTAGTAGCACCTAGCTGTTTTTGTCTATCTAAATTATATCTAGAAACTGATATTACATTATCGGCAGCCGTATATACTTCTTTAGCAATATCTCTAAACACTTGCACCACATGTTCTTTTGCTGCCAATGTATCTGGTATTTTATACCCACATTCTAGAGCAACAGCACCTTTTTCAATTTCTTCCCAATAAATGGCATGCTCTGTTAACACGAGTGGTTTGTCCATTTTGCTGGCTATTTTGGCGCCAATCCACCCTGCGAAACCAGTATTGGTAACATGAATACAACCAGCGTCATTTACCAATTCTTGCACCTCTGCAGAAACCGAATCATACCACGAAGTTGAATCTTTCTGCCAGTTATCACTCATTTCAGGTGGACTTATTCTGATAAAATTTAGAATATTATCTGTTAATGGATAAAGTGCTTCTTTAGGATTTAATGCTTGAAACTCGTCGGTTGCTATTTGAAGCACATTAAAATTAATGTCTTTACAGGATAGTAAATATTGGTATGTCCATTCGCTAACCCCTCCTCTATACCAAGGGTATGTACCTTCTATAATGAGTAGAATATTATTTGGCATATTAAGTTTGGTTCCTTTTGTATAGCCGCCATAGAATGGAACCTGCCTGAGTTGTTAATCTTGAAATGAGATCAAACTCTGTTGATGAGAATAATACTGACCTTTTAAGCACTAATACCCCAAAAAGATCTGCGTCTTTTGGCACTGCCATATTATTCATTAAAAGAGCTCTTTCATTTACCGAGTATAATGGCACTCCTATTTCGGAGGGTAATTTATTTTGTTTAGAATAGGAAAGAAAGCATCCTAGATCTTCATTATAAATATGGTTACTCAAAAAAGAAGATCGTTTATTAAATAGATGTTGGAATGTTAGAGACGATTCAAAATCTGAAAGCTCCTCGCTAGATGGTACAGCCTTACCTTTTAGAAGCACATTCCTTGGAGTTCCATTTTCAACAACCCAAAAGCCAGTAAAATCGAGATTAACTATAGATTCCACTTCTTCGAAAAATATATCACAAGTACTTTCAAATGAGCCAGATATTGCCTGTCCCATCAGCTTCATCACTAACTTGTCTTTCTTTTTTGTTAAATCTTCGTTAAGGCCTTTTATATCAATATCCGTAACCATTTTCATACGAATAATTTCGAGCACACCTTCGCTATCGTTATTAAACTGCTCCTTCTTAATAAAATCTGCAGCCCCTAAATCGAATGCTTTCCTTTCCTTCTCTATAGTAGGAAGGTTCGTCATTATCAGAATTGGAATTTGACGCTTTTCTTTATCATCTCGAATAGATTCGAGCAGTTCTAACCCAGAAATACCAGGCATATGAATATCGGAAAGTATTAAATTCACAACATTTTCTGACAGAATATTTATTGCCTGTTGCCCATCTCTAGCATGTAGCAAGTTAAATTCTTTTCCCAATAAACTCTTAGCCATATAATGTATTGGCTCGTCATCATCAATAACTAGTATAGTATAAATCATTTTGCTCTATTTAAGATCCGTTGGCAGTTCAATGAAGAAAGTTGTACCGACTTCTTCCTCAGTTTCTAACCAAATTTTCCCTTTATGTAAATCCACATTGCTCTTTACAATATTTATCCCAAGGCCTGTGCCTACCTCATTGTCTGTTCCAATTGTAGAATTAAGTTTATCAAGTTCAAAGAAACTATCAACCATTGGTGCAGGAATACCAATACCTGTATCTTGTATTTGAATCAATATGCTATCCTCTGTTTTATCTACTCTTATTGTAACACTTCCATTAGAAAGTGTAAACTTTAATGCATTAGAAACTAAATTAATAAGTGTAGTTTCAATTTTTCTATAATCTAGGTTACATACTATATTTGGTGAAGATATTTCACACTTAAGTTCAATATTCTTGAGGCGTGCTTTTGCTTTATTTAGTTCAATAACCTTTTGTACTAATTCTCCGAGATTAGTTTCGCTTAAAACAAGTTTACTTGAATTGGTATGGTTAGCTTCATCATCCAAAATCTTTTTAACCAGATCAAGTAGCTTCTCACTGCTATTCTGCATTACGTTTAAAATTTCCTTTCTCTCTTCGTAAGTAATGCTATCGTCATTTAATAGTATAGAAATTAGCCCCATTATACCTGTAAGCGGATTTTTAATATCATGGCTAACAATTCTTATCAAGGCATCTTTATTTTTATTTAACTGCCTTAGCTCAATTTCTCGATTTTTTAATATGTTAATATGCTCTTTTCTCTCAATTTCAAATCGCCTAATTTTTAGATGCGTTTTAATTCGCTCTAAAACCTCACCCTTATTAAACGGCTTGTTTATATAGTCTACAGCCCCTGCTTTAAAAGCATCTATCTTATTTTCTGAATCAGTTAAAGCGCTTAAAAATATGATGGGAATATTTTTGTGCTTTGATTTTTTTAACTCTTCAATCACTTTATACCCCGACATCCCCGGCATAACAATATCTAACAGCACAAGGTCAGGCTTTATCTCATCAATACGTTGCAGTGCCTCCATTCCACTTGTGGCAGAAAACACCTCATAACCCACACTTTTAAGTACGTGGGAAATTAATAATATATTTGCTTTCGCATCATCTATAATAAAAATGCGATAATGCTTTGGTTGAAATTGTTGAGTTCTCAATTTATAGTACCGTAATCATTAATAATTTTTCATGTGCAAAATTATTCCAAGCGTTAACCCATGAAATTATCTTATAAAATAGAATCTTAAGATAGAATATTTACTACTGCCATGTATTTAAATGGTTAGATATATTAGAATTTCTTCATAATAAAAATCTAGCATGTAAATGACATCTTACTCGCTCTATAATTGTTAGATATTGCTCACATAGCGCTTATTACTAATTTCTAACAGGTAAAATGTAACAAACTGCCTATTATCTATCTCTTTATAGTAACAAACCAAGGAGAAGACAAATGATAAAGCATATTTTAATTTTTGTCATAGGTATAATGAGTTACATTTTATGGACTGAAATTCCTGTAACTAGGCCACCAGGTGTACTCACAGAACACGAACCTATAATTTCTACTTTTAAAAAAACTGATGTTTTAGAAATCAATGGTTATGAAGGTTTTGATATTACCCCTGTAGCAAAGCTAAGCGGTGAAGTACGAGTTATTGAAAAAGAACGCTATTTCTTTGATCCAATGTCTTCATTCTCTTCACTAGATGTATTAACTGGCTGGAATGAGCTGTCTGATCAACGTAATTTAGAATTCATTAGATTCAGCATAGACAAGAGGCAATGGAGCCATAAGCTTACTAATTTACCACTCCCTGTTAATACAATTAGAGAGCAAACTGCGCTATTTCATCTAATTCCTTCTAGCCCTGATATAAAGAAGGAAATATTAAACATACGCAAAGGTCATATTATAAAAATTGAAGGGACTCTTGTAAACGTTGTTGACAAGGAAGGCTTAAAGTGGGAAACTTCATCGAATTTAGAGGGCAAACAAGCTACTAAAAATCAAATAGTGTGGGTTACTTCACTCTCGTTGAAATAATTATTCAAGTTCATGTAATTATCTTTTACATTCCGATTCGAAATTAACCTAATTAAAATCATGAATTGGATTAAAGATTCTATACTTGACCTTATTATTTTACTGGTCATCTTCTCATTAATTTTTGTAGAAAACAATATTGTTGTTATTGTTTTGTACGTATATACCGCACTTCTACTACTTGGAAAAATATTGGCATTATTTATGCCTATGCTTAAGCGCAAAGCAGATAAAACTGAAACCCCACCCTGGTTTCATCATCTTGTTTATTTGTTATCTATTAGTATTTTTGGCTACATACAAGAATACTATCTAATGGGGCTATGGATTCTAGTTTGGGTTCTTTCAGTGGCAACTGCTCCAAAACTTTCAAAAAAATAATGTGAACCATGACTTTCTTTTTCAGTAGCAAGAATGTTTGCACTTATTTCGTTTCAACAATACTGACTTGCCTACTTGTGAGTATTTGCGCTAGGAATGCACATGCCCAAATAAATTCAGAAATTTATAATGAGTATAAATTTCAAATGGGTTATGCTCATTCTGGGAATTCAGTAGTTCTTTTGGGTAAAACTCCTAACACTACATCCAACCTATTCTACATTAGTGGTTCAAAGTTATTGAAATCATATAATGCCACTACTTTTTTATATTATACATCTTCCATTCAGCCTTATCTAAAATACCATTATCCAAGACGTGATTATGATGGTTCTATGGCAGAAGTACAGGGCTTTGGAATTGCACCTTTTGGCCTACAACTTCAAAAAGTTCTAAATAATAGAGTCTCAGCTTTAGCAGAAAGTACCGGTGGTTTTGCACTTGTTCAGCACAATTTCCCAACTGATAAAGGAAGAAAACTAAATTTCACTTTTGACATTTCCACAACATTAGTTGTTGAGCTTATGAAACCCATTTCTTTAGCTGCTGGCTATAAATTTCATCATATATCAAATGCCAATACTGGCCGACAAAATCCTGGAATTGATTCTAACTTTTTATTCATTTCCCTCTATATAAACTAGGTAATAGGCATTTATAGCAGATTATATGATCAGATTATAGTGTTCAATAGCTGTTTATGGTTAGAACTTAATTTTATTAAGTGAGCTATAAATCTGCTCTAACTCCGATTCGGTTGTACAGTAAGGGGGCATTAAATAAAGCACATTCCCGATTGGCTGAAGTAACAAATCATTGCGTAAACCCTGCTTTTTTATGTGTTCTTCTTTTTGATGGCTATTCTCAAGACTATTCTCAGTATTCACATCAAAAGCAGCAATTGAGCCTTTCACCCTGAACTTTTCAAGCTGAGGATTTTCTTTAATATGCTCAATAAATTTCAAATGCCATCCTTCCAAATTTTTAATAGTGGTTTCATACTGCTTCAACACCATCCAAGAAGCAATGCCTGCAGCACAGGCTAATGGATTTGCAGCAAACCCCGCTTCCTTCCATAGTTTAGAATACATGTCCGTTTTATTGATAGTTTCATATAATTCATCACTACAAACCGTAGCAGACAATGGCGTAAAACCAGCCGTTAGTCCCTGACCTAGGCAGGTGATGTCTGGTTCAACTTGGGCTCGCTTACAAGCAAAATAATCGCCTGTACGCCCAAAACCTGTCGATGTCTCATCAAATATAAGGAGTGTATCAAATTGCCTGTTCGACCAATGCACTTTTTGCATAAACTCTTCTGAACATATCCGAACCCCACCATCAACTTGCACCAAGGGCTCAATAATTATTCCAGCATATTTTTCGGGGTGCTCATCTAGCATTAATTCAAGTTGATCAATGATAGCATCTTCTTTTTTAGCTCGATTGGCATCATCTATCCAACTATCTGGAAAGGGAATCACTTCTATATCAAAAACACTATTGTCTAGAGCATTATTATTAATAGTATTTAAGCTAGAAGCAGCATTTTTGTTTGCGCCCTCAAAGCAAATGAATGTATTACGCTTTTGCCCATTGTTTCGCCAATATTGAAGAGCTAGTTTCATTCCATTTTCAACAGCAGACACTTCATTAGATGCAAATACCAAGCGATTTAATATTTTTGGTAACTCAGCAGTTATTAGATCAGCAAGTTGCTCGGCTAGTTGATTCACAAATTCAGCTGATAATGGACGATCTAACTGTAGTGCTTGTTCATATATAGCTTTGGCTATGTCTGGCTGTGCATGCCCATGAAGATTAAAACCATCACTTGAGCAACAATCCATTAAGACTTGGCCATTTTCAAGTGTTAGATGTAACCCCTGCGCACTTTTAACATTCAATGGTGGTTGGTTTTCAGCTAGATTTGAAAATGGGTGCCATATATTTTTATGCATGAACAGGATTCGCTTTTGCAGTTGATTTGAAACAGATGTTTCTGAAATTGAGTCTGATTATGCCTAGGCTATATTTCAGATTTAATTTGTGTACTTTTTTGTTTTATTCTTTTTTCGCTGCAATATAAACTATATGCCATTTCACTTTTTTAGGACCTTCAATCTTACGGTCCCAAAAGTCGGTTAACAATCGTAATTGCTTGGCAGACAGTGATCTTCCTGTTTTAGAAACATTGCTACCAACTTCTTTTAAATGCTTAAAGAAGTCTAATGAGGAGTCAAACTCTTGGAAAAGATCATTTTCATAATAGTCTACCTGAACCTTAGACATGGATAGCTTTATTACAACTTCTTCAACATCTGGTAAGGTGTTGGCAGTGTAGGGTAATCCTAATTCTAGGCAATGCTCATACCACTCTTCAAACGAATGATTGCCAGGGAATGAGCATAAAAGTAACCCGCCATACACAATAGTTTCTGCAAGGCGCTCTAATCCAATTGCTGTGTCTTTAAACCAATGAGCCGCAAAGTTACTTATAACCATTGCGTGGCTATCGGGTACAACTTCAATCTCATTTACATCAAGTAGTTTAAAACTAATATTATCGTTTAAAAGCCCCGCTTCTTCTAGATTCTTTTTGCATGAATCGAGCAATTCTTGCGAAACGTCTGTTAGAATAATTTCACGGGTTGGAAACTCCTGAATTAATAGCTCTGAAAGAAAACCAGTTCCACAGCCTACTTCTAAAAAAGGTCCAGGTGGCAAGATTTCTTTCCACGGTCTTAATGAGGAGATTAAACCGTTTGCAACTTTTTTTTGGATAGTTGCTTTGGTGTGATATTGTTCCGCAGCCTTGGAGAATGAATCTGCAATTTGTGTGGTAATTATAGAGTAATCAGATGTTGTTTTCATAATGCCTAAAAATAGGAATCGTAGAACTCAGATACGACCAACAATCGCTAGGATTTGTAAAAGGTAACGCATGTCCTTCTTGTTCAAAAATCATACTATGTTTCCGGCCCACATACCAATCTATCATTGCTTCTCCCCTTGGCTCCTGCAAGATTTTATCTCGTCCAGAATCCATTGCTATAATGGTAGAACCAAAGTCTAAATCTATGATTGGAAATTGCAGAGTTTTCATTGAATGTAAATCATCTAATCCATTCTCTACATTAATGTTATCAGGAAATTTACAATCCATTATCGATGGACTAAAGCTATCCTTTCTAAACTTATTTAAGGCCTCTACAGCATCATTTTTAAATAGCTTAATTAATGATTCTAGCTGCTCTTTAGAGGTTTCGTCCTGATCAGAATTAGGTGAATAGAGGCTATCAAATCCGTTAAAAATAACTAAATAATCGGCTTTACTTAGCACAGCAGTTTTGCACCAATGGAGTCCAAATGAGTGCGTAAATACAACTCTTATCTTGGTGTCATTTTCGAATCTAGGATAAAATGGTTTTCCAAAGTATCCGCGTTTCGCCGCCTTGAAAATAATCTGTTTCGGAAGTATGGATTTAAATGGATTCCAAAATGAATCATCCATTCCCCACCCGTGATATGCATGAATTTCTACTTGCCTGTGCATGTGAGCATAACTCCATTTAATGCAGCGCTCACATGAGTCTTATCGCGAGGGAAATAATTAATCATTATGCTATTCAGTACGAGTTGAATCATTCACAAAGGTGCGCCCCATTGCTCTAAATTGACGTACAAATGGAAGTTTCTCTCTAACCTTAGGAGAAAATTGAGAGTACTCAATCATAAATAATCTATCTGTATTAGGATCGTAATAAGTAAAGTTTACGAACGGTCCTCCCATGGCAGCATTTTCCATACGCCAAGTGCCAAGTGTTTCGTATGCAATTAAATGATCTTTCTGAAAGGTTTGGGTAGTTACAGGGCGGCGATACTCTGTGGTTACGTAAGTTTCACTTCCACTACCTTTAACATATATTTGTGACAGAGAATCTCGAGTAGCGTTAATCCAATCATCATCTAAAAAGTTAATACCATTAACGTTGTCTTTCCACCAAATCCACATCCAACGATCATTTTCTGGCAGATAACGACGATAGGTTAAAAAGTTAGTGGTATCCACACTTGCGTGATAGTCGTGCTGAAAGCGCACTTTAAAGCCAAATCTATTCCATAGAGAATCAGATAATTGAGTTTGTTCTTTTTTGCGATACACTTCATATTCCCATCGCTCTAATTCACGCTCTAAAATATCACTCAGCAGAGCTCTTTCTGAATTTATGATTTTCTCGGCAAGTGCAGAGTCGGAAGTTGACGTTAGTATTAGGGCGTATTGATCGCGGTACCATTGGTCTTTAATTGGAAAAGCAAAACTCTCTCCATTTCTAACTCTCTCTTCAACGGCGTCATCTAAAAATGAACGGATTTGTGCTGCAACATTTGACGAATCGTCTAGTGGCGCCACAAACATGACATTTTTCATTGATTTAAGGCGGTCAACCTGACCTTTGCTTCGAATATCTGTGAAAGATAAATTATAAAAACTCTCTGGATTAGGAAGAGTGAATACAAGTTTACCAAAAGTATTTCTAACAGCTTCAGCGGTTTTACCCTCCCATTTAGTTGAGTCCATCACCACAATAAATTCACTGATATTTCCTTTAGCTCTTTCTCTAAAATCTGTTTCGCAGGCAGTAAGACCAAATCCTAATAATGCTGCGAATAGTACAAGTGTCTTTCTTTTACTCATGTTTTAGTAGTTATTTTCCAAATTTCAATGAATGTACGAAAGAAAAGAGTTCTGTTTTCCAGCCTTCTTTCGGGTACGATTTCTTTATTACATCAATTAAAGCACTTCCAACTATAAATCCATCGGCATTTAATGCGATATGTTTTGCATTCTCGTAAGATTTAATTCCAAAGCCAACCATAACTGGATTTTTAGTGATATTAGAACGCACACGCATAATAAACTTATCTACCGAGTTAGAGACTTCCTTATCATCTCTAGCGCCCGTTACACCAGTTACCGATACACAGTACACAAAACCTTTAGACTTAGAGTCTGTGAGTCGCATACGCTCGTCGCTGGTATTAGGAGCAACAAGATAGATGATTGGTAAATCATTCGCTTGTGCGTGCGGTTCAATGATAGAATTTTCTTCAATAGGCACATCGGGAATAATTAAACCGTCTACACCACATTTCTTAGCATTTTCACAAAACTCCTTCACGCCATACCGTAATACGGGATTAATGTACCCCATCAAAACGATAGGTATTTCTGAATGTTTTCTAAGTTCTGAAACCATTCCAAATATTTTATCAATACTAATACCATTTGTAATAGCAATATCACTGGAATATTGGATAGTTGGTCCGTCGGCAAGTGGATCGCTAAAGGGCATTCCCAGCTCAATCATTTCAACGCCGTTTTTTTCAAAACCTAAAATTAATTCTACTGTAGAATCTAGTTCCGGATAGCCAGCCGTTATAAATAAGCTCATTAACTTATCGTCAGCGCTTCTTCCTTGAAATTTCTTTGTAATTCTATTCATAATTCTTAGCCATTTGATGGCTCAATTTGATAATTAAAGGCTTTAATAAGCCTAAATGTATGATTATAAATTCTCTGAAATAGTTCCCATATCCTTATCACCTCTACCAGAAAGGTTCACGATTACAACCTCATCCTTAGTGGTTGTAGGCATTAATTTCTCAAGCTGTGCAAATGCATGTGCCGACTCTAATGCGGGGATAATTCCTTCTGTTTTAGATAATAATTTAACGGCATTCATCGCCTCATCATCTGTAATAGGATAATATTTTACACGGCCTGTATCGTGCAAATGAGCATGTTCTGGACCAATTCCAGGATAATCTAACCCTGCACTTATTGAATGTGCAAGCTGTATCTGTCCATTTTCATTATGCAATAAGTAACTTAATGAACCATGTAACACGCCTTTTGTGCCAATGGTTAATGTAGCAGCAGTTTTACCAGAATCAACGCCAAGCCCAGAAGCCTCCACCCCAATAATTTTTATGCCATCATATTCAATGAATGGATAGAAAAAACCGATTGAATTAGATCCACCACCAACGCAAGCCAATAAATAATCAGGTAATTTACCTTCGGCTTTAAGAATTTGAGCTTTCGCTTCCTTCCCAATAACTTGTTGAAAATCACGAACCATCATTGGGTAAGGATGTGGACCTACTACCGATCCAATAATATAAAAAGTGTCTTCTACATTGGTAACCCAATCACGAATGGCTTCGTTTGTAGCATCCTTTAACGTTTTTGAACCGCTTTCTACACGTCGAATTTCAGCGCCCAGAAGCGTCATTCTATCTACGTTAAGTTTTTGGCGAACCATATCTTCGGCGCCCATGTACACAATGCATTCTAAACCAAATTTAGCGCACGCTGTTGCTGTTGCAACGCCATGTTGACCTGCTCCAGTTTCAGCAATAATTCTAGTTTTACCCATTCGGCGAGCTAGCAGTACCTGGCCTATCGCATTGTTAATTTTATGCGCTCCTGTATGGCATAAATCTTCTCTTTTGAGATAAATCTTCGCTTTCCCGTAATGTTCGGTTAGTTTATTGGCGAAAGTAAGTTTTGTTGGTCTACCTACATATTCATCCAATAGTAGATCGAACTCTGCATTAAACTCAGGGTCATTTTTAGCTTTTAAATACTCGGCTTCAAGTTCTTTAACTGCAGGGATAAGTATCTCTGGCACAAATTTGCCACCATATTCCCCAAAATATCCATGGGCATCAGGTTGTTTGTACGTTGTTTTTGTATCTGTCATAATTCTTTAAAATTACACTCTTAATAAATCAATTTAATTCTGCTTATCCCAAACGTTGTTCATCACGTCCATTAAAGCATCTATTTTATCATAATCTTTTATTCCGGGCTCTTCTTCTAGGCTACTTGAAACATCAACTGCATACGGTGATGTAGTTTCAATGGCATTTTGCATATTATCTGTATTTAAGCCGCCCGCCACGAAAAAAGGTATTTTGTTAGATAATTCAGCCAGCATCTCCCAATCGAATGTTTTGCCTGTACCGCCCCAAAGTGCATCTATTTTGGTATCAAATAGAAAGTATTGAGCAACATCAGAATACGACTCCACTTTATATTTTAACTCATCTATAGAAGTTTCTGGAGTGATGTGAAGCACCTTTATAACCGGTTTATCAATCAATTCACAATATTCAACACTTTCATCCCCATGTAATTGAACGAGGTCTAAACCACTTTCCTTTGCAATTTGGTTAACCTCATCAATAGATTGATTAACGAAAACGCCTACTTTTTTAGGACCTTCAAGCCAATTTATAATAGCTCCAGCCATAGCAGGCTCAATATATCGCGGGCTTTTATCGTAAAAGATAAAGCCCAAGTAGTCAACAAACTTCCCAGAAGCATATCGAGCGTCCTCGAGATTGGTTATACCACAAATTTTAATTTTTGGTTTATGCTCATTCATTCCTAAACCTCTTTTCATATTCTATTTCTGCTTGTTCTAACAATTCAGAAACTGCTTTCCCAGGATTATCCTGACGCATAAAAGACTCACCAATTAGTGCTGAATGAATGCCTTTACTTTGAAGTAGAGCAATATCTGAACCATTCGATAAACCACTTTCAGAAACTAAAACCGTCTTTTCTGGCGCTTGTTTTAAAATGGATATTCCTCGATGAACATCTACATCAAAGTTCTTTAAATCCCGATTATTAACCCCTAGTATTTCCACCTTGTTGAAATCCACTCGATCAAAATCATCTTGGTCGTAACATTCAACTAAAGCAGACAATTCATATTCTTTGGCTGCGGCAAGTAATTCATCTAGTTGGTTACCATCGGTAATTGCAACAATAATGAGTACCGCATCGGCACCAAAAGCACGAGCTTCTTTAATTTGGTAGGGATCTACAATGAAGTCTTTACGTAATAAAGGCAATTCTACTCTTTTAGAAATTGCTTCTAAATAACTTAAACTACCCATAAAGAAAGGCTCATCGGTCAATACAGAAATAGCAGATGCTCCTCCCTCCTCATATTGTTGGGCTATTTTAACTGGATCAAATTCTTGACGAATCACTCCTTTCGAAGGCGAGCCTTTTTTCACCTCGGCAATTATTGAAACAGCATCTGATTTTGTAAGAGCAGTTTTAAAGTTGATGCGTTCTTTTTCGAATCCTTCAAACGAATTGAAATCATTACTAGCGATTTTCTTTTTACGCTTTGAAAGATCTTCAGCAGTTTGGGCTACTATTTTATCTAGAATGGTACTCATTAATATTTAAAAACTCCCATTGCGTCGTTTGTTGAATCAACAAAATCATTAAATAATTTTCGGGCTTTGCCTGAACTTAAACTATCGATGGCTAGTTCTTTTGCTTCTGCAAGTTCTTTTACAATTCCTGAGGCTTGAATGGCAAAAGTAGCATTCAAAAGAATCATATCTCGTTGGGCATCAGTCGCTTTATTTGCTAAGATATTTTTCAATATTGTAGCGTTAATATCAGCGCCGCCACCCATTAATTCATTTATGCTATACTTTTGGAAGCCAAGGGATTCCGGTGAAAACATAAATGATGTTGAAACTAATTTATCTCTCAATTCAAATACTTCACTTTGTGCGCTTATACTTACTTCATCCAGCCCATCATGAGCATTAAAAGTGTATGCAAAATCGGTTCCTAAATTTGCTAAAATATGCGCCATCTTTTCTGCAACATCTTTATTATAGGCACCAATCACATAGCGTTTAACCCCAGCAGGATTCGCCATAGGCCCTAGAATATTAAAGAATGTTCTAAAGCCTAAAGAACGTCGAGTAGGCATTACATACTTCATTGCAGGATGGAACATTGGAGCGAACATAAAAGCCATCCCAACTTCTTTAAAAACTTGTTCAACACCCTCGCTTCCTAGTTCAATGGCTACACCTAGATGTTCTAAAACATCCGCACTTCCACATTTACTAGAGGCGCTTCTATTTCCATGTTTAATAACAGGAACGCCTGCTGCAGCCGTTACAAAAGCTGATACCGTTGAGATATTAAAGGTTCCTGATTTATCGCCTCCTGTACCGACTAGATCTATAGCATTTCTAGTATCTACATTCACTTTAACCGATTTTTCGCGCAATACTTTTACGAAACCGGTAAGCTCTGGAACAGTTTCACCCTTTATGCGCATACCTGTTAAAAAGGCTGCAATCTGATCGGATTCCACATCACCTTGCATAATCAAGTGGAGAGCGCTTTCAGCTTCAGTCTGGGTTAAATCTTCTGAAAAAGATAGTTTATTTAATATTTCTTTAAAATTCATGCTTGAGCTAACCAGTTATTAATAATTTTAGGACCTTGGGTAGTTAGAATGCTTTCTGGATGAAATTGTATTCCTTCAATTGGGTACTCTTTGTGACGAATTCCCATTATTACGCCATCTACTTCTGCAGTAACTATGAGTTCATTTGGAATTGTTTTGGGATCTAGAACTAGAGAATGATACCGCGTAGCAGTGAAGTCTTGCTCAACATCATTAAAAATGGATAGACCATCGTGATATATTTGTGAGACTTTGCCATGCATCAGCTTCGGCGCATATATAATAGTCGCTCCAAAAACTTCACCAATAGCTTGATGGCCTAGGCAAACACCGAGAATTGGAATGGTCTTACCCATTTCTCGAATTACATCTTCGGTTATCCCTGCCTCTTTAGGGCGCCCAGGACCAGGTGAGATTAATATTTTAGTTGGATTTAGCGCTTTAACTTGTTCTACTGTTAAATCATCATTTCGGATTATTTTGTAAACGTCTGTTTTCTGCGCTATAAGATGTACTAAGTTGTACGTAAACGAGTCGTAGTTATCAATTATAAGAATCACGTAATCAAAATTTGTGTAATAGTGCTATTTCTATTCATAATCATGCTAATTTTAGAAGTTGCGGATTATACCGGTTACTTCTCTAATTGGCTCCATAACTGATTCTGCTCTTGCTCTTGCTTTTTTGCCACCTTCAGTAAGTACATCTTTAACATAGTCTAAATCTTTTGCCAACTCTTTTCGGCGTTCTCTAGCTTCACCAAAATATTCATTTAGCAAATCTAGTAATTCTAATTTTGCATGACCGTAGCCATAGCCGCCAGCTTTGTATTTAGCAGCTATTTCTTTTTGTTTTTCGGGAGTAGCAAAAAGTTTTATGAGTGCAAAAACATTGTCGCCAGCTGGATCTTTAGGATCTTCTAGCGCCAAGGAATCAGTTTGAATTGACATTACTTTATTTTTGAGCTCTTTCCCTTCGTCGAAGAAACGAATAGTGTTGTCGTAGCTTTTACTCATTTTTCGCCCATCTGTACCAGGCACAATAGCTACCGATTCCATTATTAAGTCTTCTGGAATTTTTAGAAACTCTCCTTCATATACATGATTGAATTTACCTGCCAAGTCGCGGGCAATTTCAATATTTTGCTTTTGATCTTTACCAACTGGCACAATATCTGAGTGATAAATTAGAATGTCGGCTGCTTGTAAGATGGGATATGTAAATAGACCAATATTTGCATTTAAACCTGCAGCTGTCTTCTCTTTATAAGCCACTGCTTTTTCCATTAAACTAACAGGACAAACAGTGCCCAACATCCAAGCTAATTCAGGAACTTGTGGCACGTCTGACTGGGCAAAAAATGTAGATTTTTCAGGATCTAATCCTAGTGCTAAATAATCTAAAGTAACATCAATGGTGTTTTGCAT
This sequence comes from Balneolaceae bacterium, assembly GCA_041656135.1. Taxonomy (GTDB): domain Bacteria; phylum Bacteroidota; class Rhodothermia; order Balneolales; family Balneolaceae; genus Balneola. The sequence goes on from JBBAEC010000006.1 coordinate 119,628, forward strand.
GAGCTCCTTGCCATCATTCAACGATGTTAAGGAATGGTAATTGGCTATAAAATAGAATGCATCACCTTGGTTTTGCATACTAATATGCTGGCGAATTGCACCAAAATAATTACCGATGTGAAGTTTACCTGAAGGCTGAATGCCCGAAAGAATTGTTTTAGTTTTGCTCATTGTATATCTAAGGCTACGCTTAACGCTTGAACAAGTGCGCCAGCTTTGTTTTGAGTTTCTACAAATTCGTTATGTGGATTGCTATCAGCTACAATTCCTGCTCCTGCTTGAATGTACACTTTCTCGCCTGTTACAACCATAGTTCTAATTGCAATACAAGTATCCATATTGCCTGAAAAATCGAAATAGCCAACGGCACCTGCATAAATTCCTCTTTTGGAAGGCTCTAGCTCGTCAATTATCTGCATGGCTCTAATTTTTGGGGCGCCACTTACCGTCCCCGCTGGGAAACACTGCATGAGTGCATCTACCGCTGTTTTATTTTCATCAAGCCTACCAACCACATCACTAACAATATGCATTACATGCGAGTAGCGTTCTATAACTTGATTCCGTTCCATTTTAACCGTGCCCGCATCGCAAACTTTAGATAAATCGTTTCTACCCAAGTCTACCAACATAATATGTTCTGCTATTTCTTTAGGATCATTTTTCAAATCTTCTTCTAGCATTAAATCCTCCTCATGCGTTTCTCCACGTGGACGAGTACCTGCAATTGGCAGCACTCTAACTTCTCTATCCTGCACGCGCACAAGAACTTCTGGTGATGAACCCACAATACTAAACGCATCATATTCTAGGTAAAATAGATATGGAGAAGGATTTACCATTCGCAAAGCACGGTAAAGCATAAAGGGATCGCCACTCATGTTTGCTTCAAAACGTTGAGAAAGAACTACCTGAAATATATCTCCTTCATAAATATACTCCTTTCCTTTTTCTACCATCTCCTCAAAACGAGATTCCTTTATATTACTAGTAAGAGACTCTGGGGCAATACTAAATTTTCTGGAATCATACTTAGAAGTTAACGCTGCCTCTTCCATTGCTTCTAGTGCTTTTTGGGCATCTTTATAAGCTTGTTCTAAATCGTCTACCTCTTCTGTAAAAACAGTTTTAATAAGTATCACTTGATGTTTAACATGATCAAATGCATAAATCTCGTCATAAAACGACCATATAGCTTCTGGTAGATTCAAATCGTCGTTTGGCACATTTGGTAAATGTTCTACCAACCTAAATGTATCGTAGGCAGAAAAGCCAACTGCGCCACCTGTCAATCTCGGTAAATCGGGGATGATAGGCTCAGAATATGCTGTGGTAAGATTTTCAAGTTCCTCGAAATAAGGAATATCAATCTGTTTAACTTCACCGTTTCTGGTTAGAGTGGTGTTTGTACCATCAAATTCTAGCTTTTGATATGGATTTCGCCCCAAAAAGGAATAACGCGCAATTTGCTCCCCTCCCTCTACCGACTCTAACAAAAATGGCCGTTCAGCTCCAGTTCTAAGATTCATAAATAATGAAACGGGAGTTAGCACATCCGCTAATAGTCGCTTATACACAGGTATAGCGGTGTATTTGGTCGATAATTCTAAAAATATTTTAATATCCATATGGCAAAAAAAAACCCACTCTTCCAGAGGAATAGTGGGTATGTAATACAGTCTTATTTAATTTATTTACGCAACGTACCCACTGCTTATGTAAGCATGAGGCCACCACCAAGTTGTATTTAGTAATATTGCGTTTTTCATAACGGCACGAATATAGTAGTGTGAGGATTTAATAGCAATGACAAAATTGCTATTTGTTAATTGCCTAGCACTTTTTATCTTGGTTCATCATAAATGAAGCTATCCTAAAACTAAACAAAAACATTGCCTATATCTCACCGTTACAGACCGAAACTATACACCAATCAGAGATAATTTTTTGTTTAAACGTTTTTTTTCTTACTCCCTATTATTGGGTTCACTATTCTTTTTAGCAAGTGGTTGTGATACTCCACCTGGTGCAAATAATTATATGGATGGCAGACCCTCTGTATCTAATTTTGAAATAGCTCCCACTAAAATTGAATTTGATCCAGCTGTTGATGTTCAAAAGGACACTACTATTACCTTTTTGCTTCAAGTTGATGCTTTTGACTTAAAGAGTGACAGCCGTCCTATGTACTATATATTCATAGATAATGAAGAGGAGCCTAGTTTTTCAGGTGAGTTTACATTGTTAGAAAATTCGGCTAGTACTTATACAGCCACTGCAAATGTACTCACTACTACCTATAATTTTATTAAATATAAGGTATTGATTACACCAGGTGATATAGAAACAAGTAATGGAAATTATATTCAGAGTGTAATTACCCAGGTTGGTCTAACCTCTAATGCCCCTGAGATTATTGAAACAAATGCACCAATCACGGTAACTATTCCAAATGATGATGAAGTAAAACTACTTTATTTTACCGCTAAAGTAATTGATACAGATGGACAAAGTAATATCGAGAACGTATTTCTAAACTTTAGAAATGCAAATGGCTCAATGTTAAGCCCTCAACCATTCATAATGCTCGATGATGGTAAATTTGAAGTTAGTGGCGATCAAATTGCAAAAGACTCAGTGTTTACCAAAGTGTTTTCTGTAGATAAAAATAATACTCCAAATAACAGAACTGCACTCTATTGGGCCATTGATAAAACTGGCTTAAGTTCAGACACACTCGAAGTCCCTTTTAATATTGTTAAATAATATGCGGTTTAGACAAGCACTCCTTTTTATATTCACATTAGTATTGTCGGGCACTGTAACTGCACAATCCGTATATCCTACTAGCTCTAAGTTCGCCGGATTTAGACAAAATACCGTTTCCGTAATGGCGGCAGCTGGTGATACTGTTTGGATTGGTCCCTCATTAGATTATAACATCGATAATGGTGCAGAATGGTACCAACCAACCAATATTGATAGTATTAGTATTGCTGGTGGACGTACTTTTTCATTATCAGCTAAAAAAAACAAGTTAGTAGCAGGGCTTGGTATAAATATTAATTCTAGCGGCGAGTCGGTAGTTTCAGGTTTTGGGTATTACCTTTCTGAGGATTCTGGCGAAAGTTGGGATTACTCTCCCTTTCCAAAAGATGAGAATCCTGATGAGAACTGTGATTCAAAAATAATACCATACAATGGTAGCTGTGATTTAGAGTTCACTTATGGTGGTGAAACTTATTTCCGTGTTAGAAATACAGTAGCGCAACAATCACCGCCTTACGATGTAGACTTTAAAGATAATGTAATACTTTCAGCAAGTTGGGCCTCTGGACTGCTTAGAAGCACCGACTTTGGCCAAACATGGGAAAAGATCATATTACCTCCCATGACTGAAGACAGCTTGTCTCCCACTCAGTATTATACTTGGAACTCACAATATCAGGGAAATACGGTTGTAAGATATGACCCTAGAACAGATTTTAATTTAATAGGATTCGGGGTGCTTATTGACAGTCAAGGCCGAACTTGGTTTGGTACCGCAGGCGGAATAAATATTTCAGAAAATGCACTTTCAGCACCTACCGATAGTATTTCTTGGCGTCACAATTACTTTAAAAATACTAGTAATAGCTTATTGGGAAATTGGATTGTTGCCATTAAAGAAGATATAGCAACTGGTAAAATTTGGATGACCAATTGGGTTAACAATGCCCAAGATGGTGAGCGCTTTGGGATAGTTGCAACCGATGACGGCATTATTTTTGAACAACATCTTATTGGGCAAAAAATAAATGACCTTGAAATTAAGGATGGAGTAATCTACGCTGCCGGTACAAATGGAGTGTTTATTTCTAAAAATAACGGGCAAAGCTGGATTAAAATCCCTCAAATAAAAAGCCCAAATGCATTTATAAAATCTGATACTGAGTTTTACACTGTAACTTCTACTTCCGATAGAGTTTGGATTGGTAGTGGCGATGGTCTCATTTCTACCAATGATAGAGGCGTTACTTGGGAAATTACCCGTGTAGACTTTCCTCTTTCAGGTGGTAATGTTTATCAACCAAAAGCTAAATCAGTAGATGCTTATGCTTACCCTAATCCATTTTCGCCAGCTATACACGATGTTATTCGCATTAAGTATGAGTTAAAGAAACAAGGAAATGTTCATATTCGTATTTTTGACTTTGCTATGAATTTAGTACGCGATATTGAAAACAATTCTTTCAATAACGGAACTTATGAAGCTGTTTGGGACGGAATTGATGGCCAAGGACGAAAGGTAGCTAATGGCGCCTATTTCTATATTATAGAAATGCCAGACCGAAGTGTTAACGGCAAAATCCTACTAGTAGAATGAGAAACATGCTAAGAGTATTAAGCACTATTGTAATTGCCATCTTAAGCTTGCAAACAGTTCAAGCTCAGAATGGTGGTTTTGCGGGTTCAGCAAATAGAATTGGCTTTGGCCCAAAAGCAATGGGCATAGGAAATGCTATGACAGCAACAACCTCTCAAGGTTCTTTTGCGCACTATAATCCTGCACTAGCAGCTTTAAAACAAGATTTCACACAAGTACAGCTTGGTGTTTCATCTCTACAATTCGATCGTGTACACCAGACACTCGGTACAAGTTTTCAGCTCCCTCCTTCAGCTGGTTTAGCTTTTGATTTAATTCGTAGTGGTGTAAATAACATTGATGGCCGCACCGCAAGTGGCTACTCTACTGGTGAGTTCGAAACTTCCGAATATCAATTATTGGCTGCTTTCGGCATGCGAATGAGTGATAAACTAAAAGCAGGAATTGGTTTTAAACTCAATTACGCAAAACTTCACGAGGAATTAAAATCATCCACAAGCCTTGGTATAGATATTGGCTTGTTATATCACATTTCTGAATTTGTAAACTTTGGTTTCACTATTCAGGATATGCTTTCAGAGTATTCATTTAATTCTTCAGAACTGTATGGCTTAGATCAGGCTCGAAATGTGGTCAATAAATTCCCAACTCGAATTAAATGGGGCTTAGCTTATCAAACCGATGTATTTACACTTTCTGGTGATTATGAAATTCAAGTTTTCAATTCAGAAATTAACACTGAGGAAACCTTCCTAAATAGTGGAATCCCTCAATCTTTCGAATCCGTTGCAGAAATAAGCACTAACACTCAACAGTTTCGCATTGGAGGCGCCTGGAATGCCCATGAGCGCTTCACGTTACGTGCGGGCTACAATCTCCCCGATATTTCTCAGAGCTCTTCTTGGGGCTTAAGTACTGGGTTTTCACTAAATTTACCATTCGATAAGTTCAGTCCATCTATAGATTATGCTTTTGTGGTTGAGCCAAACCGAGTTGCAACCATTCATGTTTTCGCACTAAGTTTACACCTATGAAAAGAACGGTCTTAATATCAGCTTTTATTGTTTTCAGTAGCCTAAATGCTTTAGCGCAACAATCTGGATTCGATATTTTTAATTTTGCTCCAACACCAAACACTCTAGCATTATCAGAAGCAACTACTGCTGTACCTCAAGGTGCCAGTTCAGTTTATTCTAACCCTGCCCTACTTTCTTTGATGCCTTCATCAACCATAGATCTAGGATATTCTAGAATGATTGGCGATGCTAATAATATTTTTGGTGGCATTAATTTTAGAGAGAAAAACAGAGCTATTGCCCTAACAGTATATCGCTCTGGTGATGATGGATTTGAGCAGAGAGACACTCAAGGCCCATCTAATGGAAACTTCTCTGTAAATTACTTAACTATAAGCAGCGCATTGTCTTACGATTTTAAATACTTTGCAATAGGAGCTTCTGCTCAATACATATATCAAGAAGTATATCTAGATAAATCATTTGGATATTCTTTAAATGCAGGGCTTGCACGTGAGTTTTTATCAGGTAAAATTCGGACTGGTTTTTCTGTAGTTAATCTAGGAAAAATGAATAAGCTAGTAACCTCAGAGCCTATACTTCCTACAGCATTACGCATGGGTGGTGCAGTAGATATTTTGGAATTTACACCACCAAAAAACTCAAACCTTCCTATTTTAGTGAATGTTTCTGCAGACTATGTAATACCTATTGCCGATACACCTAATAATAACAGCATTGGCTTTTACGACGACGAAACCTATGCGAACTTTGGTATAAACTTTAATATTGCACAAGTAGTAGAACTTAAAACGGGCTTTAAAACAGGCAATACTGCTCGTCCCCTTTCATTTGGTGTTGGTTTTATTACTGATATACTCACATTTAACTACGCGCTCATCCCTTTTAATACAGGCTTTGGTACCGTACATTCCATTGGGCTACAATATAAATTTTAGAAATAAATCAACATGGAGAATACCTCTCTTGGCGATCTTATTGAAGCGCTTGGAACTAACTCCTCAACGGTTTATGTAGCTCCATTAATAAAATATGAGTACCCCGACTCCGATTATCTGTATAATTTATATAAGCCTATTTTTGAAGATTATCCCTCTATAGAAGTTAAAAGTCTTTCAGTATTCTCTCATTACAAACCATTTTTTGCAGCTCTAATTTCTCGAGATGTCATTTTCCATTATCATTGGCTAGAGTTCCAGGACTTAAAATCTTTGTTGGGGATGCCTTGGAAGCTGCTCTGGATATTTTTGTTCAAACTTATAGGTGGTAAATTAGTTTGGACCATTCACAATGAGCAACCTCATGACCAAAAGTTTCTAAAGCTCCATTTATTTCTCCATAAAAAGATGGCACGTTGGGCAAAGGCACTTCATGTGCATTGCAAAACTGCCGCTCAAATAATGAGTAAGACCTTAAACAGTCCAATATCCAAATTTTATGTTATACCTCATCCTTACTTCCCAAGTAAATTAGTTTCCAGAAATGAAGCTATTTTAGAATTGAAGAGGAAATACGGTTTAACATTAGATGAATCTAGACCCATAGCTTTAATTTTCGGCCAAATAAGTCACTACAAACAGATTGAAGCTATCTTAGCTGATTTTATTGGTGGTAAGAGTGAAACAATTCAGTTTTTAATAGCTGGAACCGTTAAAAAAGGAAATCAAGAATTAGGCGATTATTTAAAGGACATTTCAGCGAAGAACCCACACATTCATTTAGTTACTCGATTTATTTCCGATTCTGAACTACCATATTTTCTAAATGCTGCGAATGTCTGCTTATTTAACTACAAAGAGGTACTAACCTCCGGCGGAGTATACATGGCATTAAGCTACAATATCCCTATAATTGCCCCCAAGCTTGGGTGTATTATTGAATTTGAAAAACAGCAAGACATTCATTTATTCGAAACTGACGCCGAACGTAACACTTTGCTTAAGACCATTTCTTTAGCATGAAAAAGATTCAACAAAAAGCATTTTGGATTGCATTTGGGGACTTCTCTTGGAGAGGGTTCTCCTTTATTACATCAATTTATTTAGCACGAACTTTAGGTACTGAATATTACGGATTGATTGTAATTGCCATCTCCATGCTTGGTTATTGCTTTTGGTTCGCTGACCTAGGCCTAGTAAATATTGCCATTCGTGAAGTTGCCAAAGTACCAGAGAAGCGACTATTTAGAGCCAAAGAAATCTTCAACATGAAGGTTTTTCTAGGAATGGTAGTCCTCATCTTCTCCTTTCTCATAATTTCTAACCTCGATATTGAATCAGATAATAAAAACATTGTCTTAGGCTATTTGTATTCTATAATTCCATACGCACTTATGATGGAATGGTACTTTAATGGCAGGCAACAGTTTGGTAAAGTGGCACTATCCAAAGCAGCAAATGGCTTTGTATATTTTGCATTCATCTTTTTGCTTATTAAAAAACCAGAAGACATCACTCTAGTGCCTTATATTTATGTAGCAGGAACGGTAGTAGCTGCTATTATTTTAGGTGTTTTTGCCTTTTTCGACAAACCATTCCCATTGCCATCGCGTGGTATAAATATATATGGCGACCTACTAAAAACTAGTTCAGTACTTGGTATTGGCTGGTTTTTTACACAATTAGTACAACTTTTACCTCCAATTTTAATTGGTATATTTTTAAGCGTTAGCCAAGCAGGACTTTATGGCGCAGCGTATCGAATAATTATTATTGTGATGCTGTTAGATCGTGTATTTATAAACCTTCTACTTCCCAATTTATCCGCAATATGGAGCACTGATAGAAGTCTTGCTAAAGAAAGAGTTAATATGGTGCTAAAAATCATAATTGCTGGCGGAATTATGTTAACAACCTTAATGGCACTAAATGCCGAATTTGCGGTTTCATTACTTTATGGCACTGATTATGTAGGCAGTGTGATTATCCTTAAATATCTTTCATTATTCATACTATTCACTTTTATGAATAGCCTTTTTTCGTTTGGGCTAATAGCTACAGGCAAGGATAGAGAGTATCTTATTGCCAATGTTATTGGAGGTATAATTTCAGCGGTTCTAATAATTTCATTTGCGAAATTTGGCTCTTCGAAAGGAGTAGCCATTTCAGTCACAGTTTCAGAATTTGTTATGATGAGCTGTGCCTATTATTGGTTCAACAAGACTATCCCAGTCAAATTCATTACGGTATTTTTGATACTATTTACTACCGCACTGCTTTATTTTATAATAGCCAGCACCTATCAAATACACTTTATTATAGCATCTATAGGTAGTGTGCTATTATTGAGTTTTGTTAGTTGGATAACTGGTGCGGTACGCCTCAACGAGCTATTATGGCTTAAAAACAAGTGGTCATGAGTTTAAAATCGCTAACCATAGGCACCCTTGCTCCTAGTTTTGGGCTTACCGCCATTTTAAATGCAATTGGGCTAAACTATGAAAATGCTTTTAACCAACAACTAACTACAGAGAGTTATTCAGTTATAATACTTGAGAATGCTGATGGTATCTCCCCTCACATCCGTTCTGCTTTAGTAAAATTTGCAGAAGATGGTGGTTCCGTGTTAGAAATCACTAAAAAACCGCGCTTTTACAAGGCTCACAAAGTAGTATCTACCCAACGCAGCTATTTAACTAACAGTAATCATCATCCTGGTTTCGATAGAGTTTCTCACATAGATTTATTTGGAAAATGTGGACTTTCCCAGAATACAGATTCATATTTTGAGGGACTTCTAGATTTTCAGACATCTGGTAAAGGCACATTTAGTTTTATCGGCTTGGATATCACAAGTATTTGGAGTCCAAAATCCCCAAGAAGAAAAAGATTCCATAGTGAACATGGAATTCCTCCAGATGAAATTGTATCCCCTGTTTCACGATCAGAAATCATACGCTTAATTGAAACTACATTGCTAGAATTACACATTCGGGCTAATCTACCCATGGTTTCAAAATGGCACTCGCTAACAAAAGCTCCAGTCTTTGCTTTTAGAATTGATTCAGATTACGGCACCCAACAATCTTTGCAAGATATTTTAGACTTGGCTAGGGCGAAAGAGCTCTCATTAACTTGGTTCTTGCATGTAAACGCCCATAAAGAATGGCTAGATTATTTTGAAACATTCGGTGATCAAGAACTTGCTCTACATTGTTTTGAGCATGGTACATCCACTTCAAAAGAAAAGATATTAGCAGATTTGCAAAAAGGAAATGCTCTTCTTAAAGCTGCAGATATTGAGACGAAAGGATTTGCTGCTCCTTATGGAATTTGGAGTGATGGACTGAAGCAAAGTCTGTCGGAATTCGAACGGTCTTATTCTTCTGAATTTACAGCGGGTTATGAAGGTGTGCCATACGAACTCGAACTAAATGAAGGGCATACTTTGCTACAAATCCCAATGCACCCCATTTGTACGGGAAGTTTGAGCCGACGTAAATATACTAGTGCAACAATGAAGAAGTATTTTGATCAGGTTATAGAAACCACTTTAGCACTACAGCAACCGTTAATTTTATATCACCACCCACTACAGCCTGGGCTAGATGTTGTAGAACACATTTTCAATAGGGTTACTGAGCTGGGATTTAAGAACTTGACTTTTCAAGAGTATGCAGATTTTTGGCAAACCCGTTCCCAATTTCAATTCAAAGCTCATTACTCAAATAACAAGATTCATATTGATAGCAATTCTAGTTCTCAAGTTCTACTAAAAGTATCAAATTCACATTTAGGCTTTGATTTGATTGACGCCCTTGGTAAAACATTTGAATTAGTACCTACTTCTACTTTTAAATACGGGGAGCCTTCTCTACCTTCCCCAAAAGAAGTTAGATCTCTACATTCTCAAAAATTGAGATTATTGAAAACTTCTATTTATGATTGGAAAAATAGGAACAGATTATGAAAGTTGCTTTTGTTGCGCCTTTAAGTATCTCTGCAGTTAATGGCGGGGTAAGAACCCAAGCTTTTAAAACCGCAGAGTTTCTTACTAAACTTGGTGTAGAAATTACTTTTATTTCGCCCTGGGAACATGTTGAACTAGACGATTTTGATATAGTACATATATTTTCTGCTGGAGCTGAAACTTTAAATATGGCTGTAACGAACCACTCTAAAGACACTAAATTAGTAGTGTCACCCGTATTTTTCTCTAATCGGAGTGCTTCTATAATTCGCAAATCAATTCGTGGCGAATGGCTTTTGAAAAAGATTGGCTCAGGTATACGTTCAGATTTTACCATTAAAGCTGAGATTTGCAGAATGGCAGATAGATTGCTGCCTAACACAACCGAAGAACTTCAGCTAGTTAAGGATGGCTTTAGAATAGATTCTAAGAAATTAGCTGTTGTGCCAAATGGTGTTGAAGAGCGTTTTGCTAATTCTACCCCAGATTTATTTATAAAAAAATATAGAATGGAAGATTTTGTGCTATTTGTTGGGCATGCATCAGCTCCACGTAAGAATGTTCTGGGTTTACTCAAAGGCGCACATCACCTTAACAAAAAGCTAGTTATCATTGGCTCGTTTAGTAATGATGCTTATGGAAATGAATGTTTGAACATTGCGCAAAACAATAACGATATTCTACTCATTGATACGTTAGAACATGATTCTGAGCTTCTATCTTCGGCTTATGCAGCATGTAACACTTTTGTGCTGCCATCCTATTATGAGACTCCTGGAATTGCCGCTTTAGAAGCCGCACTTGCTGGGGCTAATATTGTAATTACGAAATTTGGAGGTACAACTGATTATTTTAAGAATTTTGCAGAATATCTAAATCCAAATTCAGTAGAAAGCATTTACACAGCTGTGAACAAAGCTAGCCTAAAAGTAAAGAACTCTGAACTTAAAGAGCATATCTTACGAAATTACACTTGGGAAAAAGTAGCAGAGAAAACGCTAACAGAATATAAAAAGGTATTAGCTTGAAGAAGATAATTATTGGGTTTGGTACTCGTCCTGAGGTTATAAAACTCGCACCTGTTGTTAAGGCTTTAGAACTCGAAGGATTTAATGCTGTAACGGTTCATACAGGTCAACATGATGAACTAGCTAGTGACATGCTACAACTCTTTGGCATTCAGCCTTCCTATGATTTAAAGGCAATGCGACCAAATCAGGATTTGTTTGAACTGACTAGTTTTTTGCTGCCTGAATTAAAACGAGTTTACTCGCTGGAGAGGCCCGATGCAGTGATTGTTCAGGGTGATACCACTTCCTCCTACTTAAGCGCTCTAGCAGCATTTTACCTGCAAATCCCAGTCTTTCATGTAGAAGCTGGGCTACGTTCGCATAATCTTTATGATCCTTTTCCTGAAGAAATGAATCGCAAGCAGATTAGTGTAATGGCTAACGGACATTTTGTACCTACAGAGCTAGCTAAAGAGAATTTATTAGCTGAAGGTTATTCTAAAAACTCCATTTGGGTTACAGGAAATACTGTGGTGGATGCTTTACTTAGAATAATGGATTCAGAAGCATTTATAAATGAGCCTACTCCTATTTATGATACTGCTAAAATGGTATTAGTAACTTCTCATCGTCGCGAAAATAGAGGAAAACCCCTTGAGAATATAATGTCGGCTCTCATGCAACTATTAGAACAAAACGAGGACATTACTATAGTTTTTCCAGCCCATCCAAGTCCTGCAGTTCAAGAGATCGTAAATAGCTCAAGATTCACACATCCTAGATTATCCATTTTACCATCTACTGGCTATATGCCCTTCTTAAAACTTCTAAACTCAGCAGATTTAATACTTACCGATTCTGGGGGAATTCAAGAAGAATGTGCTGCACTTGGTAAAAACGTTCTGGTTTTAAGAGAAACCACTGAACGTCAAGAACTCATTCATTCAGGCTTCACAAAACTAGTGGGTTCAAATGTAGCCCTAATAGTTAATGAAGCCACTGCGGCACTAAATGCTAATAAAGTGTTAGATGCACAAAGTATTTATGGGGATGGTAATGCCGCTTTAAAAATAGTAAAGCTACTAAAAACTCAACTATAGTCTTGAAATACATCCTCAGTACCGGGGTCGTAGTCATCTTTAAAAAAGTGAATCGCTCCTGTAATTAAAGCCTTTAGGATGAAAATTGTAATCACTACCATTAATCCGTGTTCTTTGAAAAACAAAATGAGTAGTAGATATGCAAAGAACAAAATGAATTTCCCCTTTTCCTGCTTAAGAGACTGTCTATCAAATCTAGGGATTTTATCGAAGGGAATTGTACTTACCATTAACAATGAAATTGTAATTACAACAGGCATTAATACAGCATTTATACCGTGTTCAAAACCAGAGAATAAATCCACTTCATTTCTAAATGTAAGATAGAAGGCAGCCAATATTATTGCTTGTGCTGGAACTGGAAGACCAATAAATATATCTTTAGTTGGTGCTAAACGTGCATTTACGTTAAAGCGCGCTAATCGAATAGCTCCACATAATGGTGGCAATGCACTTATTAAAACGCCTAGCATATTAAGTTCGTGCAAACTGAATTGATAAATCAGGAAACCAGGCGCTACACCAAAAGAAACCATATCACTTAAAGAATCGAGTTCTATACCAAAATCACTGGTAGCATTTGCTAACCTTGCCATTAAGCCATCAAGTACATCAAAAAGACCCGCAAGTACAATAAGTTGAGCACCAAGAACAAAATCACCTTTTGCAACCGAAATAATAGACAAGAAACCACTCAACAGGTTCATCAGCGTAAAAAAGCTTGGAACAGCAATACGCTTATTAACAGGTGGCCGTTGGCTTTTTATATTTTTCCTTTTCGCTTTAAAGGAAGAGTATTTTCTTTGAATAGGATATTTCATTAATTAATCTCGCCTATAATTGATTCTCCTGCTACCGTTCTATCACCCTCTTTAACTTTTATGGCCACATTAGAGGGTACTATAATATCCATTCTAGATCCAAATTTCATCATTCCAAAGCGTTCACCTGCAACCAATTCATCACCTTCTTTAATATGGTAAACAATACGGCGCGCCAAAAAGCCAGTTATCTGTTTAAAAAATATCTTTGTACCAGAGGAATGTAGTACGCCAAAATCAGCTCTTTCATTAAGCTCTGATGCATTTTCATCCCAAGCCATTAAAAATTTGCCTGGCAAATATTTTAAATATTCTAATTTACCAGAAATAGGATTTCGGTTTACATGAACATCTAATGGTGATAGGAAAATAGTTATCTGAGTAGCTTTCTGTTTTATGTATACATCCTCATCATACTCCTTAACTAACAATACAACGCCATCGGCTGGTGCTATTAGCAAATTATCTCCCTGTGGAGTAACCCTTTCTGGGTCTCTAAAGAAGTAAATTACAATGCCACAACAAATTCCAATGGCTACATAAATCACATAGGCGAACCAGTGAAAGACATAGAGATAGGTAAGTGTGTAAATTAGTGCCGTTATAAAAACGGCTATAAACATTGATAAATATCCTTCACGTGCGAACATAGCTTTTTAAAATAATTTTATAACATCGTTAAATACCACAAAAACCATAAGAGCAAGAATAATAAAGAAACCAATATTTTGAGCTACTATTTTCACTTTTTCTGATGGTTCTTTACGTGTTACACCTTCATAAATTAAAAATACCAAATGTCCACCATCTAAAGCTGGTATTGGTAATATATTCATTATAGCCAGTGTAATACTTAGTAGAGCAGTAATGCTCCAAAATCCAATCCAACCGCTTGTTTCGGTTGCTTGTTTAGTCATATTTGCAATTGCAATTGGTCCGCCTAAATTTTCTTTTACAGATATATCACCAGAGAATAAACGTGCAAAACCTTGAACTATACCTACACTTTGTTCTTTAGTTTCTACCCAGCCTTCTTTAAATGATCCAAAAAAGCCATAGCTAATGCGTTCGCCACCGGCTTGGGCCAATGTGGGTGCATAAACCCCAATAGTTCTGTCGTTGGTAGGTTCAATATTATTAAAGGAAAGTATCCCACCATCTCGTTTAACTTTGATATCTAAAGTTCCTGTAGATGATTTTATTATTGAATTTAGTTGTACCCAATAGTTTACTACTTCATCGTTGATTGAAATAATTTGATCATTGGCTTTTAGCCCAGCCTCATCGGCAGGACTCCCTTTTACTATGCCTGATGTGATACTAGGTAATACTAACTCTCTACTTAAAAATCCTCTTGTTCTAATACTGTCTAAAAAAGATGATGCCATTGAAATTATAACCTCTTCCCCTTTTCTAACTACTGTATAGCTGACATTTTCTGAAGTTAAAGCTGATGCAGAAACGAGGTCGCTAAAATAAGCTGCGTCTTTACCATTAACGCCAACAATTCGGTCGTCATTTTGAAAACCAATTTCTTTTAGAATGGAATCATCAGTTATATATATACCGCTAATATTCTCTATGGGCAGTACTGTTTTACCATAATTCATGGTTAAACCAGTATAAATTAAAAATGCCAATATCATATTAAATACAACACCGGCAATAATTACAATTATGCGCTGGTAAACTGGCTTACTTCTATACTCCCAAGGCTCTGGCTCTCTATCAAGAAAGTCATTATCCATACTTTCATCTACCATGCCCGCTATTTTAACGTAACCACCTAATGGTGTGGCTCCTATACAGTAATCAGTATCCCCTTTTTGGAAACCCCATATTCTTGGTGGGAAACCAACTGAAAAACGCTCAACCTTCATCCCAAATAGCTTTGCGGCGAGGAAGTGTCCTAGTTCGTGAATAAAAACTAAGATCATTATGGCACCAATAAAAATGGCAACGGTGCTTACTATGTCAAAAAAACTTTCCATGTATATTATATCTGGGACGCAAATTCGCGCGTCTCTTTATTTATTTCAATTAATGAATCTATATTAACTTCTTGTTTAGAATCCACCCTTTCAAGGCACTTCTCAACAATTTTAGGGATGTCAATATAATCAATTTCCTTGTTCAAAAAGCGTGCCACAGCAATCTCATTTGCCGCATTAAGCACTGTAGGCGCCAATCCACCAAAAGTTATCGCATCAATTGCGAGTTTAAGGCAAGGAAATAGATTGTAATTAACGGGCATAAAGTTAAGATCTTGTGCTACAGACCAATCCATTCTGGGAGTGTCTAAAGGTAACCGCTCGGGAAATGTAAGTGCGTAAATAATAGGCACCTTCATATCTGGTGGACCTAACTGCGCTTTTGTTGAACCATCTGTAAAAGTAATCATTGAGTGAATTATGCTTTGCGGATGGATGACCGGCTCAATTTTATTCACCGGTATGTCAAAAAGCCATTTCGCTTCTATAATTTCGAGCCCCTTGTTCATCATTGTGGCAGAGTCAATTGTAATTTTTGAACCCATCGACCAATTTGGATGTTTTAAGGCTTGTTCAACAGTAATGTGTTTCATCTGCTCTGCAGAATACTCACGAAATGGACCACCACTAGCAGTAATTATAATTTTTTCGATGGATTTATTTTGCTCACCAACCAAACACTGAAGCATGGCGCTGTGCTCAGAATCTATTGGTATAAGTGAGGAAGTTGAGGTTTTAAGGGCGTCATAAATAATCTCCCCTCCTGCCACTAAGGTTTCTTTATTAGCCAAAGCCACTTTTTTATTATGCTTTATAGCCTCTAAAGTTGGTAGAAATCCAGCGAACCCAACTAAACTATTTAAGACAGTGTCCACCTCATCTAATTGCACTATATCTATTAGGGCGTCATAGCCCGACATCAATACCGTATCGGAACTTATACTATCTTTCACTTTTTGGAAGTGATCATCTGTACAAATTACAGCGTATTTGGGCTTAAATTCATTTATTTGGTCAACTAACTCCTCCCAACTTCCATTGGCGGTAAGAGCAATAATTTCAAACTTATCGAGATGTTGACGAGCTACTTCTAGTGCTTGCATGCCTACAGAACCTGTAGATCCTAAAATAGCTATTCGTTGTTTTTTCAAATCCTAAAGTGTATTTAAATTAAGAGAGTAAATATATAGCAAGCCAGGCTTAATTAGAAACTTATTTACGTTGATTTTTCTAATCATTATAGCCTTAAAAGATTCCTATAAACGTATCTTCACCCTGAGCATAATGGATAGTGCTAAATAATTTTCATTTATCTGAATATGCAATCCTAATTATTTAAGACTCTATCTAAAAGCCTAATTCTTTAGCAATTCTAAACATTTTAGAATGGGCAAATACTGTTTCTTGCAAGGTGGGCGCATATCCCCCAGAAAGCAGGAGTGTTAAGGGAATTTCTTTTTGCGTAACGGTCTCAATAACAATTCGGTCTCTTTGTTCTAAACCATCAAGAGTAAGTGATAAACGCCCCAATTTATCGGTAGCAAGAGGGTCAATTCCACCTAAATAAAAAACTATATCTGGTTCAAATTCGCCAAATATTTTATCAAGTGCTGAAATGAGCTCTATATGATACTCTTCATCACCTGTATTATCGGGTAGACCTATATCTAGATCAGAAGGAGGTTTTTTAAAAGGATAGTTCTTTTCGCCGTGAATGGAAAAAGTGTATACAGAGTCGTCGTCTTCAAATATAGCAGCGGTTCCATTACCTTGATGTACATCACAGTCTATAACTAGCGCTTTTCCAATCCATTTAGAATTTTGGAGTACTTTGATTGCAACAGCAACATCGTTATAAACACAAAATCCTTCTCCCCAATCGGGCATTGCATGATGTGTTCCGCCAGCCAAATTCCCTGCAATGCCATCTTGTAGTGCCATTAACCCTGCATTTAATGTGCCCTGCACAGTTAATCGCGAACGAATTGCCAACTCTTTAGACCAAGGGAGTCCTAATTTTCGAATTTCTTTTTTATCAAGAGTTCCGTCCCAAACCGCATTGGCATAGCGTGGAGTATGCGCTGTTGTAAGTTGGAACATATCTACCATAGATGGCTCAATAATATCTTGGCTTTTGACAATACTATTTTCTGTCAAATAAGTATATAAACCTTCAAACTTCCCCATTGGGAACACATGCTTGGCTGGTAGTGGTGCGTAATATCCTGAACAGTAACTTACTCTCACTAATAATTGAGTTTAATAATTGCCATCATTCTTCCACTTTTCTCTCTTTCTCGTCTATACGAATAATACATAGTGCTGTCTAATACTGTGCAGCCAGCTTCACATTCAATATGCTTATCTAATACTCCTGACTCAACCAATTGGTGAGTTATAAATCCTTTCAAATCTACCCGAGGCTTGTCGAAACTTTTTGTATCTACAAAAGCATTTGGAAACTGCTCTGCCACTTCTTCTCCAACTTCAAACATTTCCTTAGAAATACATGGGCTAATATATACTTGAATTTGTTCTACCTTCATTCCCTTTCTTGTCATAATTTCTAAAACTTTTGGAATAATTCCGCCTACTGCTCCACGCCAACCTGCATGCACCGCCGCTATAACGCCTTGCTCTTTATCGCAAAGTAGTACTGCTGCGCAATCAGCAACCTGTATAGCTAAGGCTACCCCAACGGTTGTGGTGATTAGTCCATCACACTCACCAGCAAATCCCCCTTTAGTTACTTCTCTTATTTCTGTACCATGAATTTGATTTGCATAAGCAATTTGATTTAACGGTGTAGCAATTTCATTGGACAGAAGTCCTCTGTTTTGTTCAATTTCTTGTGAAGATACTTGGGTATTAAATCCTAGATTTAGTCCAGGTATTTCATTCCTAGTATTTAAGAATTCAGCATTTTTGAGTGTGAACCAAGCACTCACTTTACCATCATTTAGTGCATTAGGTTTAGACAGTTTAAGCGGGGAAGACATCTTCTAACCTCATTCTAACCAAGCCAACAGGGAATTCCTGTCCTGTCCATAGTTTGAATGATTTCGCACCTTGATAAATGAGCATATCTAAGCCACCAATAGGAAAACCACCTGCAGTTTCTGCTTGTTGCAAGAAGTATGTTTTACGCGGATTATAAACAATATCGTAACAGATCTTTCCTTTAAGATATTCAAGCTCAGAGTTTCGAACGGGCGATGCATTTACATTAGGATGCATTCCTAACGGCGTTGCATTTATGATTATAGAAGCCTCACCTGCAAAAACACTCCAATTATCGTAGTTACATCTAATAATTGAATCATCATCATTATCATAAACACCTGGACGCCTACTTACGAGTACAATTTCTAACATATTAAGGGATTGCAAAGCGTAAATAATTGCTTTTGTGGCGCCACCAGTACCAAATATTACAGCACGCCCCCCTTCTAACTCATCTTCAACCTCTTCAAGCGGAGCTAAAAAACCAAATCCATCTGTGTTGTGGCCTATAAGTTTATTATCAGCTTTAACGATGGTATTAATTGCGCCAATTTCCATGGCTTCATCGCTTAACACATCAACCACATCAAATAAAGTCTCTTTGTGAGGAATGGTAATGTTGGCACCCAAAAATTCTGCTTTGTTACAGTGTGCAATGAGCGAGGTTATGTCGTTACCTGTAACAGATAGCGCAACATATTCGCCTGGCAAATTATAATGCTGAAGCGCTGTATTATGCATTATGGGAGATACACTATGCTCTATAGGGTTTCCTATAAGCAGGTAATGTGGTTTTTTACTTTTATCAGAGTGTAGAAATTCTTGAAATGTCACAGTTATATTAATTCATGAACAAAAAAAATGCGTACCGTAATGGTACGCATTCAAAATAGTAAATATTTATAGAGCAATTAAGCAGTAACTTCTTCTTCAGAGGCTTCTAATTGTGTTTCTTTAAAAGTACCTGACTCAGCAAGTTTCTTGAATGCTTCAATATCTTTAGCAAGTTGTGCTGGAGATTCCTCTATAAACTTTGCTAACTCTTCGCTTGGCTCGCCAAAAAATGTACGGTAATCAAGAGTAATTTCAACTCGAGTACGTTCGCCATTTTCTAGTGGAGTAAACCGGATTGTACCAGTTTGGTTAAGATTGCCATTGATTGTAATCCATGCAAAGCGAGTATTACGTAGGTTATCAATTAAGTTGGTAGTCCACTGGAAGTCTTCGCCGCCAATTTTGGTTTTATACTCAAAAGTTTGTGAGTTAATTCTTGTTACAGACTCAATTCTACTTAAAAACTTAGGGAATTCAACAGGATTACTTAATAACTCGTACACTTTGGCAAGTGGTAAATCAATCTCGATTCTTTCGTGCGCCATAATAAAAATTACTTGGAAGTTGTGTTCGTTTGGATTTAAAATCTTTTTGATGAACCGGTTTTCACGGATACAGGTAGGATTTCACCATAGTGCTCTAAAAATACGGATAAATTGAATAAGCCTCAATGACATTCGCACATTTATTGGCAGAATAATTTTTTTAGCTCACATTTACAAGAATTATATGCAATATAATTAAAAAGGTAGGTGCTGAAAAAATAGATGTTAAGCGTTTAATTATTATTTTAAATTGCTAATACCATCACGTTGAATGCTGTTATTTAACTACTTATGATAGGTGTTAATATCTGCATTATATTTTTATGCACATTTTCTTGTGAGCCACTAGCATCGATAGTTTTAAATCGAGATTCTTTTTTCCGAAGCTCCTCAAAGCCCTTATAAACCCTATTAAAAAACGAATCTCCTGATTGTTCCATCCGATCTTTATCTAAATGAGAGGTTCTTTGTGCGGACTCTTCCAAGCTAAGGCGCAAATAAAAGGTGATATCGGGGGCTAAGCCGTGCGAAGCTACTTCATTTATTTGATGGATTTGTTCGAGCGGCAAGCTTTTTCTGCCATATCCTTGATAGGCGGTTGTTGAATCGTAAAACCGATCTAGTATTACAATACCATCTTCTTTAAGGAGTGGTTTTACTTTTTCGGCTATCAATTGTGAACGAGCGGATGAAAATAATAACAATTCAGTAATAGGGTCTATCTTTAGCTCTGGGTTAAGCAACATACCTCGTATCAATTCTGAGATATCTGTACCCCCGGGCTCTCTAAATACTACTACTTTATGTCCCAGCTCTTTTAAAGCTTCTCTTAATAATGATATCTGAGTAGATTTCCCACTCCCGTCAATACCTTCAAATGTAATTAGCACGTAATTCAGTTAAGTTAAAAATCGAAATCGTCCATAAGTTCGACAGGTTCTTTGGGCATTGCAATAGCCAAGCCTAAATATATTAAAAAGCTAGTACCATACATGAAAAATGAAACCACAAAAATAAGTCGTATTACAGTACTACTTATACCAAAGTAGCGTGCAAGACCACCACAGACACCAGATAATTTCTTATCAGTTCTCGATCTTACTAATTGCTTTGCTTGTTTGTAGCCATACGTCGAAGATGATGAGTATTTATTTGAGTATGAGAATGAACTTGAATCTGTCTCCTCTCCATCTAAATCGTTATTAAGTCGGCTGCCAGTTGCTTCAGCCCCATGAATATCATTCACAAAGTCTTTAGTTGCTTGCTTTCTACGCTTATTTTCATGTCGTTTAGCTTTTCGTTCTTTTCTTCTATCTCCCACTAAATAACCAAAGCCTATGAGTGTTACTAGAACTCCTCCTATTATTGGTAAGGCTTCAATAGCATCTCTAGAGAAGCTAGCCAAACCTTCGCCTATAGGTAGCCCAATGCTTTGAAGCATAAAAGTAAGAGCAACAAATAGCATTCCTAAACCAGCAATAGTGGCAATGTTTATAAGTCCTTTGCCTTCTTCTTTAGTTTCTTCTTTTAAAAAGTCCTGCATTGTCGACTCTAACTCGAACTCGTCGAACTCTAGTGTTGCTGAACCTGTTTTTGAAAATGATTTATTCTTAATTCGTTCTGACATAATTTTTACTCCTCCACACCCGTACGGAGGTTAATACTAATTGTTACGGGATATAATTTCTTTTTCAGAGATTAAAATATCTAGTTTTTGATCAAAGTGCTCAACTGGTATTTCATTTATGATAAATTCGTGGAATACTAAACCGATTTTTATTGCTTTAGTAGTAGCTAAAAATCGATCGTAAAACCCTTTCCCATATCCGATACGATTAAGTTGTAAATCGGCCGCAAGTAATGGCACTAATATTACATCTGGGATTAATGAGGTTATAGTTGGGCTCGGAAGCTCAAGTACACCCCATTTATTTGGCTTTAGATTATCAAATGAAGTCAACTCTGTATGATATAACTCGCCCGTTGAGAAATCTGTTATAGGAATAATGACTTTCGTGCCCTCTTCTAACAGCTCTTGCAGTAATGGATGTGTGTTTACTTCTTTCCTTTCATTTATAGAAATGAAAGAATGCACGCACTTTGCTTCATAAAATGGTGCGAATGCTTTTAGATTCTGAACAATTTCAGCCGAATTCTCTTTCCATTTCTTGGAAGAAACGTTGAGCCTCTTTTGTAGAAGAGCTTCTCTTAAACTCGCTTTTTGTTCAGAAATAGACATTATAGCTTTATTATATAATGTTGCGATAAATCTAAGGTTTCCCCTTCAAATGCTTCTAGTACATCATCCCAAACATTTATGCCGTACTTATTCATAAAGTACATAAAAGAAACTGTACGCTCTTGAAGTCCACCGCCAGGATATAATTGTCCTTTTATTCTGTGAATTCGTTGCAGTTGCACTTTTTCTTGCTGTTTTACTGAACGATAAACACGGCCTTTTAAACCATCTAAAGCAGATTCAAAACCTGCTATTGTTTTCCCTACAGTCCCATCTAGGGAGCCATCAATTTCTTTAATTATGCCCGAAGGATCTTGGGAAACCTCATTTAATTGCTTTTTCCAGTCTGAAAATAACAATTCTATATCGTGGGTGTCAGCTAAGGCTACATATTCAGATTCTAAATCCTCAATGCGCGCATTGTATTTACTAAGATCAAAAGGTAACCTTTCCATAATACGCTCAATTCCAGATTCTAAAAGTGTGGCGCTGATTCTCGGAAAGATAATGGGCATTTCTAGCCCAAATATTGGATATAAGGTTTTCATTTGTGCGTAGTAAGCAGTTTCACCTGGGCCTGCTACATATCCTAAAGTGTTTAGCAACTTGTCTTGAATTACTGGTCGCAGTAAAACATTAGGCGAAAACAGTTCGGGATTTTGCTCAATATCACTTACAAGTGCTTCTTGAGTCCAAGTTTTTGAAGCTGCCTCCCATCCATCGGCATTACGATCAATTTTAACACGCTGTCTTGAGTCTTCAATATAAAAAAGATTCGAGCTACCAAGAACAACTTGGCTGTGAAACATTTCAGCAATAGAATCTGACTGCTTACTTAGTGCTTCTTCAACCTCAGAATATTTAGCTATAGAATCCGATAAGGTATTGGTAACTAACTTTTTAATTTCAGTAGTATTACTCCCCGCAATTACTAAGCCATATTTGCCGAATAACTTATCCATGAGCTTAGCAAAGGCAGATGCAAAGGAGCTTCCTTCGTTAAAACAAGAATCATATAAATCCCACAATTCTGCTGAGAAATCCGTTTCGCCAAGTGCTTCTTTAACTTCAGCTTTAAAAGATTGTATAGTTTCATTTACAATATATTCCGAAACCATCTTTCCCGAAACAGGCTCTTCGTAAATTACTTTCTTTAAATCTTCATTACTAGGAACGCCAAACCAAGCCACCTCTTCAAAATCGTGATCTTCATCCGCCAACCAAAATACAGGTACTACGGGTACGCCTAATTTCTGCTCCGACTGTTTAGCAAGTATAATGGCTGATATAGTCTTATATATAGTGAAAACGGGACCACCATAAACCCCTAACTGCTGCCCTGTTACAACAACTTGTGCATCGGGTTGTGCTAATTTAGCTAGTTGCTCTTTTTGATTAATACCTAAGCTATTGTGGTAGGTAGCAAGAGCTTGAGCATATTTTTGCTGAGTAGATGATTCAGCCATAACTTGGCTTCTTTTAACCACCGATTCAGTTTGAAATGGATTGTAGGTATAAAATGAATTAAGCTTTGAATAGCTTTTGGCATAGGTTTTAAAAAGCTCCGAGAATGGTAATTTATCGAAGGGATAAGGGGTTGTAGTCAAGGTTTAACCTTTCATTTTTTGAATTGAGTCTCTAATTTTGGCAGCTTTTTCGTAGTTCTCAGTTTCTATTGCAGTTTTAAGTTCCTTCTCAAGGTCTTCAATTTTAGTAAACTCTGGCTGACTAGAAGATTTATTTACTAATTCTGTTTTATGTTCAGCTTCTGCCTCTGGATCGGTATTTATACCCGCTTCTTCTAAAATATCTTCGTTTACATAAATCGGTGTGCCAAAGCGAACAGAAAGTGCAATTGCATCACTAGGGCGCGCATCAATTTCTACCGTATGCCCATCCCGATCGTATATAATTTGAGCATAAAATGTTCCATCTTCCAAATCATTTATATACACATGTTTAACACTTGTGTCAAAACTCAAGATTACATTTTTAAGTAAATCGTGTGTCATGGGTCTTGGAGGCTTTATATTTTCTAGCTCAAGTGCAATGGCCTGCGCCTCGTAAGATCCAATTACAATTGGCAAACGTCGGCTACCATTAGCCTCTGAAAGAATGAGTGCATAAGCACCTCCACTACTTGGGCTAGTTGAAAGACCCAATATTTCCATTAAAACTTTATCCAAAATGATCCTATTCTTATCCGAAATTTAGTTCAATCTAATATACTGATTTTTCTCAAAGCTATAAACCTTGCAAGCCTATAGAATACTTTTATATAACAAAGAATTCCAATTTATTGAACATTAAATAATATCTGTATGCTTTTATGGCGATTCGTTGTTTCTATTTGCAAGGCATAGCATAAACTGCCTAAGCAAAAGATGCGATAGATTAGCTTTACTTAGCTAACTATAATAGTTGAAGATTCGTTTTAGAATATTACCCACTAATTGGAGATTACAATGAGATACGCAAAATATACCCCCATTTTTCTAATCGCTATAATGTTTAGCGCTTGTATTAATTCTACTGGTCCTCGTGGCCCCGAGGGTGTTCCTGGTTTAGATGGTGTTCAAATATATTCTGAAATTGCACGAATTAACGCTGCCGATTTCATTGGTGTGGATGAGTTTATATCTGTAAACAAATTTGAGTGGAATATTCTTGATGAGTTAACCGTAGATGAAGGACTCGTTTTAGGTTACTTGAGGTTTTCTGGTGAAACATCATGGAATGCCCTCCCCTTTGGTATCCCTTTTGAAAATGATTACGTAAATCTACGCTATGTATTTGACATAAATAGTTTTGATTTAGTAATTGAAGGTGAAATTGCAAACAACAATATTGCAAACGAAGATCTATTTGACGGCGACAATTTGAGAGTGGTTGCCATTCCACCAAGTTTAATGGTTAGAGGAAAAGGGCTTGATTATAGAAACTATGACGAGGTAGCCAGAGTTTATAATTTAAAGGATTAATGCTTAGTTGAAATTATACCTGTTGATCAAAAGCCATCAACGAAATAAATAATATTCATTCCCCTAGTTAAAGACCGTGCAATCCACGGTCTTTTTTTATATCCTATTTACAACCACACATAAATTATTTTAGATGAACGGAATTAATCTCTTAGATAAATTTGGACAATTCAGTGAACAATGGTCACCAAGAATTATTGCTGAAACAAATGGGCAATTAGTAAAACTAGCCAAAATTGAAGGTGAATTTATATGGCATAATCACGCTGATGAAGATGAACTTTTTTATATAGTAAAAGGAGAGCTTACTCTGAAATTCAGAGATAGAGAAGTTCATTTAAAAGAAGGTGATTTGTATGTTGTGCCTAAAGGTGAAGATCATTTGCCCATTGCTCCAAAAGAATGTTGGGTACTTTTAGTTGAACCAAAAGGCACCAAACATACTGGGGATATTGAATTTGAGAGATCTGTTGCGGAAGATGACCAACAATGGATTTAGAAGACTTCTTTGGCTACTTCGTACACTGAGGTGGATTTTCCCATAGAATAGTAGTGCAAACTTGGCACTCCAAAAGCCATCAATTCTTTAGACTGAGCGATAGCCCACTCGGTGCCTACTTGGCGAGCTTGGGCATTATCCATACACTTTTCTAGCTCTTTGGTTAACGCCTCAGGTAAATCGATATTAAACAGTTGTGGTAACAAAGTAATTTGCCGTTTTGTAGTAACGGGCTTAATTCCTGGAATAATTGGAACATTGATGTCATTATCTCTGCACATTTTCACAAAATCAAAGTATTTCTGATTATCGAAAAACATTTGAGTTACAATATAATCAGCACCACCTTCCACTTTTTTCTTTAAATACCGCATATCTGATTCCATATTTGGCGCAGTCTCATGCTTTTCTGGATAGCCTGCTACTCCTATACAAAAATCAGAAGGCGTAGCATTGTCAATTTCATCATCAAGATATATGCCTTTATTCAAGTTCACCACTTGGTTTAGTAGTTCAGAAGCATAGGCATGTCCGTCTGGTTCTGGCACAAACTGTCGGTCTGGTTTTCTAACATCCCCTTGAAGTACAAGCACATTGTCTATTCCAAGAAAGTTGAGGTCTATAAGCGCATTCTCAGTTTCCTCTTTTGAAAACCCTCCACAAATAATATGAGGCACTGCATCCACATAATAATGATTTTTAATAGCTGCACACATACCTACTGTTCCAGGGCGTTTACGCACAGTTTTGCGCTCTAACAGTCCATTCTCTCGTGTTTTGTAGATGTATTCCTCTCTATGATAAGTAACATCTATAAATGGAGGATTAAATTCCATTAAAGGATCAATATGATCGTATAAAGTTTTAATATTTTGACCTTTCAGCGGAGGCAGTACTTCAAAAGTAAACAGAGTTTTACCTTTCGCTTTTTTGATATAATCGGTTACTTTCATTTTTATTCTGGATTGTAGGCAAGGTTAGGACCTAACCATTTTTCAATTTCTTCTATAGACATGCCTTTTCTTTGGGCATAATCAACTATTTGATCTTTCTGTAACTTACCCACTCCAAAATATCTTGATTGTGGATGAGAGAAATAAAATCCACTAACCGACGATGCTGGATACATGGCACACGATTCAGTTAGTTTCATGCCTGCATTCTTTTCGGCATCTAATAATTTGAATAGAATTTGCTTTTCGGTGTGTTCTGGGCAAGCTGGATAACCAGGTGCTGGCCTAATACCCATATATTTTTCGGCAATAAGCTCTTCATTGTCTAGATTTTCTTCTTTAGCAAATCCCCAGAAATCTGTACGAACTTTATAGTGCATATATTCAGCAAAAGCCTCAGCTAGTCGATCCCCTAATGCTTTTACCATAATGGAATTATAGTCATCATGATTTGCTTCATATTTAGCAAGTAAAGCTTCTATCCCAATGCCAGAAGTAACTGCAAAAAAGCCTATATAATCATCAACCTTGCTTTCTTGAGGCGCAATATAATCTACTAAACTAGAATTTGGCTGACCTCTCCTTTTTTCTGCTTGTTGGCGTAGGAAATGGAATCTAGTAATTTCTGTTTTTCTGTCTTCGTTATCAAAAATAATCACATCATCACCCACTGCATTCGCGGGGTATAAACCAATTACTCCTTTAGCTGTAAGGCTTTTATTTGAAATGATTTCATCTAACAATTGATTTGCGTCATCAAAAAGTTCTTTCGCCTGTATTCCAACAATTTCATCGGTAAGAATTGCGGGATATTTCCCCGTTAGCATCCATGTTTTAAAGAATGGAGTCCAATCTATAAAGTCTCTAAGCGTAGATAAATCTACTTCCAAAGCTTTATTGCCAATAAATTTTGGTTTTGTAACTGAAGTTGCTCCCCAATCTATAACAGTTCTATTTTCTTTTGCAGCTTCGTACGTTAAATAATTCTTCTTCTCTGTACGATTAGCATGGTCGTCTCTAAGTTTTTCATATTCTTCTTTAATGCTTTCTACTAGCTTGTCTTTTGAAGCATTTAGAAGTTCTGTACATATTGAAACAGAACGTGAGGCATCCAAAATATGAATCACAGGTGCATCATAATTCGGCTCAATTTTAACAGCTGTATGAATACGCGAGGTTGTAGCTCCTCCTATAATAAGTGGAGTTGAAATTCCACGCTTTTGCATTTCTCGGGCTACGTTAACCATTTCGTCGAGCGATGGTGTTATTAGACCACTAAGACCAATTACATCTACCTTATGTTTTTCAGCTTCATCTAGAATTATATCGGCAGGAACCATCACCCCAAGATCAATAACATCGAAATTATTACAAGCTAGAACTACGCCCACAATATTTTTCCCAATGTCGTGAACATCACCTTTAACAGTAGCTAAAAGCACTTTTGATCGGGCTTTTGTATTAGCATTTTTTCTTTTCTCTTCTTCCAAAAAAGGCGTTAAATAGGCAACAGATTGTTTCATAACACGTGCACTTTTAACTACTTGGGGAAGAAACATTTTCCCTGAGCCAAAAAGGTCACCAACAATATTCATTCCGTCCATCAATGGTCCTTCAATCACCGTTAGTGGACTTTGGTACTTAACTCGTGCCTCTTCAGTGTCTTCTTCAATAAACTCAGTTATACCCTTAACCAGCGAATGAGAGAGCCTTTTTTCGATTGAATGGCTCCTCCATTCTTGCGTTTCTTTTTCCTTTACAACGTTATCATCTTTATACTTTTCTGCAATTTCTAATAAACGCTCAGTAGCGTCATCTCTTCGATTAAGAAGCACATCTTCCACACAATCGAGTAGATCTTTGGGAATATCATCGTACACCTCAAGTTGAGAAGGATTAACAATTCCCATGTCCATACCATGTTTAATAGCGTGGTACAAAAAGGCGCTGTGCATAGCTTCGCGAACTTTATTATTTCCCCTAAAGGAAAAGGAAGCATTACTTACGCCACCAATAATATGAGCACCTGGTAGGTTTTCTCTTATCCATTTTGCAGCTCTAAAATAGTCTAGAGCATTGTTTTTATGCTCATCCAATCCAGTTGCCACAGGGAAAATATTAGGATCAAGTATAACGTCTGAAGGTGGAAATCCCACCACATCAACTAATAAATCATAAGAGCGCTTACAAATTTCAATGCGGCGTTCAAAGCTGTCGGCCTGCCCATCTTCATCAAAAGCCATTGAAACTACTGCTGCACCAAATCGGCGTACAATTCTCGCTCGGTGTAAAAACTCGGCTTCACCATCTTTTAAACTGATGGAATTAACAACACCTTTACCTTGAAGTGTTTTTAAGCCTGCTAAAATAACAGACCATTTTGAGGAATCCACCATTATTGGGATTCTAGAAATATCCGGTTCGGAAGCAATTAAATTGAGAAAATTAGTCATCTCCTCTTCGCTATCAAGCATACCCTCATCTAAATTTACATCCAGAATTTGAGCTCCACCTTGTACTTGTTCTAACGCAATTTCAAGAGCTGTAGAGTAATCTTTGCCTTTGATGAGATTAAGAAATCGTTTTGAGCCGGTTACGTTGGTTCTTTCGCCAACGTTTATAAAATTAGAATCGGGAGTAACAATTAGTGGCTCTAGTCCACTTAATTCGAGAGGTAGAGATTTCATTATTCCGCCTCCGTCTTGTCAAATATTCTCGGCTTATAGTTTTCCGCTAACCTTGCCAATTCACTGATATGAGCAGGCGTTGTACCACAACAACCCCCCAATATATTCACTAATCCATCTTCGAGATATGACTTTATTTCGGCAGCCATTTCTGCGGGACCTTGGTCATATTCCCCAAATGCATTTGGGAGGCCCGCGTTTGGATAAGCACTCACAAAATATGGGGCGTGCTTTGCTAATGTTTTAACATAAGTGCGTAACTGGCTAGCGCCAAGAGCACAATTCAAACCAATACTTAACAATGGAACGTGCGACATTGAAATTAAAAAAGCCTCAACAGTTTGCCCAGAAAGTGTTCGCCCACTAGCGTCAGTTATAGTTCCAGAAATCATGATGGGAATTTCTATTCCTATCTCTTCAAAGAGTTCTAAAATTCCAAACAGAGCGGCTTTGGCATTCAGAGTATCAAAAATAGTTTCGATAAGAAGTAGGTCTACCCCACCGTCGATTAAACCTTTTGCCTGGAGTTTGTATGCTTCTGATAATTGGTCGAATGTAACTGCGCGGTAACCTGGGTCAGATACGTTTGGCGAAAGAGATGCTGTTCTATTGGTTGGCCCCATGGCACCAGCTACATAGCGTGGTTTATTAGGATTCTGTGAGGTATAAAAATTAGCTGCTTCTTTAGCAATTTCTGCCGAGGCTTTATTTAAATCGTAAATAATATGTTCTAATCGGTAATCGGCTTGTGCAATAGAGGTGCCACTAAAGGTATTAGTTTCAATAATATCTGCCCCAGCTTCTAAATACTCTTTATGTATTTCTAGAATAATATGAGGCTGTGTTAGCGATAGTAAATCGTTATTGCCTTGTAAGTCAACTTTGGAGTCTTTGAATAATTCTCCACGAAAATCTTCTTCTTTTAATTTATAACGCTGAATCATTGTGCCCATGGCACCATCTAAGATTAAAACGCGCTGCTGTAATTGTTCTTTTATATTCACTCAATCAATGATTGGCCGACTAAGAAAGAGCGAAAGAATCAACTCACTTATTTTCCTAAACAGAATACAAAATCTATTTAGTGGGATTTGGCACCATTTCCCTCCATTTAAAATGATCGGACGGTTGCCAAGACTTCAACGGGCCCATTCCCTCTGTCTTTCTTAATAAGCATTAAAAAAAATGTGGATAGAAGTTAGTAATATTACAAACCACTGCAAAACTGATACTTATATTTTTTTACAGTCTATTTTCTAACAACTACTTGCCTTAATTCCAGTTTGGGTTTGTAGATTTTTGAAGGGTAGATTGATAATTCGTTGATTGGTATGTTTTGCCATTACAAAGTGGTCATTCTGAACTCTATTTTAGTGAAAGTAAACAGAATTTTTGCCAACGAGCCAACGAGCCAACGAATTGTAACCACCAAATTATAGAGAAGTTACAATGCCAAAATGGACCTTTCCGTTTGCAATACTTTCTTGTGGAGAGATAGCATAAGTAAAGCTTAAGCGCCCAATTTTTGTTTTATAGGAAATCCCGAATCCCGTAGAATAGATAAAGCTCTTTTGCTTGAATAAATTACCGGCTTCGTTTACCAATTTTGGTCGTTCATAATATCCAGAGGAGCCAAATGTAAATAAGTAAGAACTTGGGTTTACAAGAAATCGATATTCAAGATTAGCCCACGTTAACTTGCTTGCCATAAACTGTTCTTCGGCATAGCCTCTAAAGGAATTTGCGCCACCAAATCGAATTAAATCACTTTCAGTAAAGCGATTCCCAATTACAAAAAATGTATTGAATGATCCCATTAAAACACTTTTATTAGAAAGGGCTTGATATCCTTCTAGGCGAGTTTCAACGGCTTGTTGTTTAAAGGCGAGTTGCGTATCTCCTTCTATATCTTTATTGGAAACACTAAAATCTACATCTAACAAATAACCTGAGGTGGGTAAATCGTAATTATTTAACGTGGAATAATTGAAGCCTAGATTTAGACTCTGCTTTTTGCCATCAGGCTCTAATTCAAATCCAAAATCTTTAGAAGAATTTGATACTGTTGACTGAATTCCTGTATTAATTTTAAAGCCTGGAGCTAGCCAATAGAACATGTTAACTCCAAATTTACGGGTTTGATAGGTAGTGTCATTTTGAAAAATACTAAAGCCTACTCCTAGTCCAATGGGTACATCACCCAACCAACTTTGCGAAGCATCAACTTTTAGCCGACTTGTTTCTGGGCGTAGCCTCTCATAATTAAAGCCGAGCACATTACCTTGGCTAAACACGTTACCAAGCGTGGCTTTAACACTTCCAATTACTTGCCCCTGCCCTGTTGCATCGGGTGCATAACCCAATATTCCATCAAAAGTATTTAAGGCTCTTTCTCTTACTGCATAAACAAGAAATGCACTTTCATCTTTTTCAAAGAACTCCGCTTGGCTAACCTGTTCAAACAATCCAGTTCCCAGCAATTCTTGGCGAATCCGTTTGGTGTTTGTTGATGAAACCAGCGTAGAATCTCTATATCTGGCAAGTTTAGATAAATGAGTCTGCGAATTTTGGGTTGCACCTGAAAAATGAATACCTGAGCTATAATATAATTCTCCCTTGTGGTATTGAACTTGAATTGAAACCGTGCAGTTTGCAGAGTCTGGTGTAAACACGACAATTTCTGCCTCAGTTTTTATATAACCTTGCTGGGCAAACTCATTCCGAACCCTCTCAATCTCTTTTTCTATTCTAGCTTTTGAATAATTACCTGTCAGTTTAAACCCAACAAATTCATTTGGTTGAGCTAATTCTAAATAACTGAACTCCTCAATTTGATATGGACAACCTTTAGTTATCCAAATTTTCTGTGGGGCTACAGAATCGATAATAGCTGATAAATAGCCAATTGAAGAGTAATACCGGAGTAGATATAACTCTGGATTTTCTTCATTAATTGCATTGGCAGGAAGTTGAACCTCTTCCCCATTTTCTAAAACTATAATCTGAGCTATAGCACTGCCCCATGGCAAACATAGAAAAAAGGAAAGAAGTACATACTTATATAGCATAAGCGCTAAACGTTTTTGTTTAGCGAATAATGTCGGCTACAAAATTGGGCAAAGCAAATGCACCAGCGTGCACATCTTTATTGTAGTAGTTTAAATGAGAACCAAAGGCAGCCATACCTTTTTCAACTCGCGCCAAAACCTCAGCGTCGGTGGCTTTAATTCCTTTCGAAGCATAAGCAAAACTCCACATCCCAGCAGGATATAATGGAATATATGCTAAGTACATTGCTGATTCTGCAAAAACATCTTCTAGTGCATCAAACACTTTTTTCATGCTAGGATGATACTCAGGAACCCAAGGTGATTCTGTTTGTGCGGTTAAAATTCCGCCTTCTTTTAATGCAGATGCACAAAGTTCGAAAAATCCTTTTTCAAACAAACCTTCGGCAGGTCCAACAGGATCTGATCCATCAATAATAACTACGTCATACTGAGCTTTAGCTTGTTTTACGAATGCTATGCCATCTTCAAACAAAACGTGTAATCGAGGATCACCCCAAGCGCCCACATCTTTAAGGTAAAGTTTTGAAGCACGAACTACGGCTTCATCAATTTCCACCATATCTACGTGTTTAAGAGAAGGATGACGCATTACTTCGCGTGCAGTGCCACCATCGCCACCACCAATAATCAGAACCTTCTCTGGATTTGGATGTGCAAACATTCCCGTATGCGCTAGCATTTCGTGGTATACGAATTCGTCTTTTTCTGACAGCATCACCATGCCGTCTATAGTCATAAGATTACCCCAAGTATCAGTTTCATAAACTTCTACTAGTTGGTACGGGGTTTGTTCAGAAAATAAAAGTTTTTTAACGCCTACAGTTAAGCCTGTGCTCTCGTTATAAAACTCGTTGTATTGAAGAGGCATGAGTTTTTAATTAAAATAATTGAAAATTAAAATAAAGAGCATCTGAACGATGCTCTTTTTTAAGGGATGAGTTTATTGCTTATACCAAAGTACAACTGCAGCAAAAGTAGATGCACAAGAATCAACTTGGTGTTCAATGCCCTTAAATTTAATTTCTTTAAGTACACGATTGCGGTATTCAAAAGCGTCAACAACCATTTGTCTAACAACAGATTCAACATAATCTAGACGTGTATGGTCTTCATATTCCATTATAACTCCAGGTTCATTTGGGTCTTCAGGTATTCCAATAGCTACCGCTGAAGCTATCCAGCTTTGTGGGGTTTGAGAATCAATTTGAGCATAGGCTATCGGAATTAATCCACCACCTGGTAGAGTAATGTCATCACGCGAAACTTCTTGAGCGCCTGGTGGGCAGATACTGCTCACGCGCATTAAGTTTGTATCACCAACACGAGCTTCTAGTAAAGCTTTATCAAAAGCATTTAAACGCGTGTTACCTTCGGCAGCCCCAGCAACGAGGCAATAAATATTCGGGGTTTTAGACATTTGAAAGTCAAAACCATTAGTTTTTTGAGATATATCCATGAGTCAGTCAGGTATTTACTAAGTTAGCGGCTGGTTTAAATAATAATTTCTGGCCTTGTGGCACTTTAAATAAGCCTCGTTTCATTTCCATGCTAGAAATGTTTTTAGATTCAAAAGCTTCTTTTAAAAACTCTTGGATAACCCAAGGGTCAATTGTGTCACCACAGGTGAAAATATCAACAGCAGCATAATTATATTCGGGCCACGTGTGAATTGCCACATGCGATTCCGCGATTACAACTACTCCACTAACCCCATAAGGGCTAAACTTGTGAAAGTTATGTGATATGATTGTAGCATGTGCCTGTTTAGTTCCATCAAGCATTGCTTGCTCAATGAATTCTACATCATTAAGTTTAGAACTATCACAATCATAATATTCTACTAAAATTTGTTTACCGAGTGCTTCCAATCCTTCTTATAGTATAATGTTAAAAGTTAAGTTTATTTTCTTTGCTAATACTGATTGAAAACGTATACTTGGCTTGTGGTGGGGCCTCTGCTACATCTTTTATATCAAGCAACTAAATTTACGTTTTTTTTTGATAATTTATGACTACAACTAATAAAAATTTTAATGCCAAAGAGGCAATCGAAATTTACAAAGCTCTTCTACTTCCACGCCGTATTGAAGAGCGCATGCTTAACCTACTAAGACAAAACAAAATCAGCAAATGGTTCTCTGGAATAGGCCAAGAAGCCATTTCAGTGGGGCTTACACTTTCGAGCAAACCTGCTGATTATATTCTACCAATGCATCGAAATCTTGGTGTGTTCACTACTCGAGGCGTTCCATTCTACCCCTTATTTTGCCAATTGTTTGGAAAAGCTGAAGGATATTCGATGGGTCGTGAGCGTTCTTTCCACTTTGGGATACCCGAACACAACATTGTTGGAATGATTTCGCACCTCGCAGCAATGATGCCAGTGGCGGATGGTTTAGCACTGGCAAAGAAACTTAAGAATGAAGATGCGGTTGCATTTTCCTTCTGTGGGGATGGTGCCTCAAGTGAAGGCGATTTTCACGAAGCGCTGAATTTAGCTGCTGTTTGGAAGTTGCCAGTTGTTTTTGTCATTGAAAATAATGGGTATGGTTTAAGTACACCAACCAACGAACAATATGCCTGCGAGCGACTTGTAGACCGAGCAAAAGGCTACGGCATGCACGGAATGCACATAGATGGCAATGATATTTTTGCCGTTATGGATGCTGTTGAGGAAGCTAGGAAATTAGCACTTAAAGGTGAGCCAGTTCTTATTGAAGCACAGACTTTTAGAATGCGTGGCCACGAAGAAGCATCAGGTACAAGCTACGTTCCCGATGCTTTAATTAAAGAATGGGCTAAAAAAGATCCTATTCTCCGTTTTGAAAAATATTTAACTACTACACACAAAAAGACTAAAGAAGATTTTGCTGCTCTTCGAAAAGAGGCGGATGCTCTTTTCAAAGCGGATTTAGATACTGCACTAAAAGCTGACGAGCCTGTTTTTGACAAAGCTAAAGAACTTGCAGCTGTTTATTCTAATGAGGAACCCAAGGTTCTAGTTAATACTAACACCGATAAATCGGAAAAACGTTTTATAGACGTTTTGCATACCACTTTAAAACAAGCTTTTGAAGAGGACGACTCCTATATAATTATGGGACAAGATATTGCCGAATATGGTGGAGTATTTAAAATCACCGATGGTTTTGTAGAGAAGTTTGGGAAAGATAGAATCAGAAACACACCCATTATCGAATCGGGAGTTCTAGGAGCTGCTATAGGTCTTGCTTTAGAAGGATTTAAACCTATTGTTGAGATGCAATTCGCTGATTTTGTAAGCTGTGGAATGAATCAGATTATACAGAATATTGCTAAATCGCATTATCGTTGGTCACCCGCACTTAATATTACAATCCGTTTACCACATGGTGGCGGTGTTGGCGCAGGCCCTTTCCATTCTCAATCTCCAGAAGGCTGGTTTATGCCTCATTCAGGATTAAAAATTGTTGTTCCTGGCACGGTTGAAGATGCGCAAAACCTTCTTTATAGTTCACTACTAGACCCTAATCCTGTACTCTTTTTTGAGCACAAAAAACTTTATAGAAGTTTGAAAGCTGTTACGCCAGATGCGCCAAAATATGAGGCACTTGGTAAAGCAAAAGTTCAACGTGAAGGAACGGATGCAACCATCATTACCTACGGTATGGGTGTGCAATGGGCATTCGATATTGTTGATAAATATGCTGAAAATGGTATTTCACTAGAAATCCTTGATTTAAGATGTCTTGCTCCTCTCGATTTAGAGGCAATTAAAACTTCAGTTAAAAAGACTGGACGTGCTCTTTTACTTCAGGAACCATCCATTACCATGGGACCAATGAGTGAAGTCTCGGCTCTTATAAATGAACACTGCTTTGAGTGGCTGGATGCGCCCGTACAGCGCGTTGCAGCACTCGACATGCCCATACCATTCAACAAGAAGCTTGAAGAAGGCTCATCGGCAGGTATAGAGCTCGAACCGACTTTAACTAAGCTTTTAGAGTATTAGATTAAAGACTAATTTTATTATTAGAACCAAAAAAGGGAGTGTACAAAAGCCCCCTTTTTTATTTCCATCTTGCTCCAAATCTTGCACAAGCGTCACGCTTGCGCTAAAAAGAAACTATTATTTTGTAAGCTATGGCTAGGGGGTTTTCAAGAGGTTGAGGACGTGTAGGTTTTCTTATTTTTATCTTTTCGGATATACCATGACGATAAAAGCATTAAGGCGAGCCCAATATTTTGTAATATTTTAGCCACCCCAATATCTCCTGATACAAGATTACCAAAACAACCACATAACTCATGAATGCCAATAGCTTGTAATATTGCTATAACAGCTGTAAATAAGAGAAGAAGAAATGCGCTCCATAAAATACCTGTATCTGGATGTTTAACTAGCAGAAATATCATTAATGTCTCTGTTGTGATGAGTAATGATAAAAGGATTTCTGGAGTATAATGTGGCATACTTAGTGCGTCAGTCATTATAAAAAAAGCACCTGGATTAATTAGTTTGCTGATAAGGGCAATGGTAAAAACAATTACCATAAGTATACGTGGTCCATTTAACCAAAGTTGTTTTCGACTTTCTTTTGTCATGGCTCTAAATTTATATTACTACCAACTGTCTTTTACTTCCCAAACCACTAGCCTCCCAAGCTCCTCAGAAATTGTTGCTAGAAACTTTTCGGAAACTGC
Source organism: Balneolaceae bacterium (assembly GCA_041656135.1). Classification (GTDB taxonomy): domain Bacteria; phylum Bacteroidota; class Rhodothermia; order Balneolales; family Balneolaceae; genus Balneola. The sequence goes on from JBBAEC010000006.1 coordinate 156,356, forward strand.
AAAGTCAGATACAGCTTCAGGAAGTTTATAACTATAAAGATAGTCTCCTGTTTTCAAGTCATATACATCGACGAATTCTCTAGTAATATTCAGAACATTGGAGCCAGAATACCCGTCCTTATATTCTTTGTTTTTCGAAATTAAAAGGTGGATGCTTTCATTCACTATATTTATGCCTGCTGTAAACTGTTCAGCTGAGCGAAAGTCATAGATATTTTCTTGAATTCCAACATCGTTAGATTCTGGAGAACGGATAATAGAGGCCATTGTGGGGGGAGCTATAGGCTCTCGAAAATATAATATCTCCCCATATTTAGAGTACCGAATAAAATTATTTGTATAGATAAATGATTTAACAACGCTAAAATCTTTAGCTGTTGCATATTTTCCTTGAAGTACAATAATCCAAGGCTTTGAGTCTTTCAAAAATGGTTCGTATTCACCTATCAATTCATGGTTAGAGGAGTAAACGTGTAGCGTACCATATATTAATTGATCCAAAACGTACTTGCCTGAATCTATCGGGATAGTAGCAATTGGAATGACTTCAGGATTGATAATTTTCCATTCTCCTTTGTTCTTTATATCAAGAACTGTAACACGACCGTTATCTCGATCATTTATCCAAACGTTACCTTCTTGATCTAAAAGCGTTGAATATAAATCAAGAAACTCACCAGGTCCTCGCCCTTTCCCAAGCCTCAGACTATCAATAAGATTCGCATTTACATCATAGATTTTAATGAAATAATCCTTTTCATCACCTAAATAAATTATCTCACCTAACCCAAAGCTCATAAACGAGGAGGATATAAAACTTTTGGAAATCCCAGTTTTGGTAAATTTAATATCTCTCCATATCCTATTTTTAATTAGTTGTTTAGTTGGTTGATAAATATAGCTCTTTTCAAGTGCGGTAAAATTTGATTTTCTATTTATTATAAATAGAAAGGTGGTTAAGAAAAAGAAAAAGAAAATAATAGGTAGCGTCTTTTTCATAATAATAAAATCATAAAATTGCAGAAGATGATAAGAAACACCTTCTGCAATTAAAGACTAAAGTTTCACCTTCACCTTGCAAGATGAACCATGCGATTGGCACAGTTGAGCAGAACCATTACAGCCAATAACACAACTCTCTTCAAGTTCAGTACCATCAGCAAAAGCTTCCTTAGGTACTTGTGCAATTAACATACTAAATGAAAATAGAATGATTCCAATAACACCAGTTACTTTTTTAAAATTAATATTAGGTTTTTTCATACTTATCCTTGTTTAAATTAATTAGAACCATGCTTACCATAACAAAAAAAAAGACTGAAACACAACTATTTTATTCACTACTGGATATTATTTCAACTGCTTTTCCAGCTCCTTCCCTAATTCGTCTGCAATACCAATAAGTTTGGAACTTGGATTGAAAGTCCTCACACCTAGCTCAAGCGTCACGCTTGTGCGAAATAGAAACTATTATTTTGTAAGGAATAGCTCTTAAACTTGTCTAACTCATAAAAATATTACAAAATGAGTAGAAAATATAAATTCCTAGATCAGCAGCAAGCATACTTTGTTAGCTTTGCGGTAGTAAACTGGATTGATATCTTCACAAGAAAAATATACAACGACATTCTTGTGGAAAGCTTGAGCTATTGCCAAAAAAGAAAAAGTGTTGATTCTTTATGCTTGGTGTATAATGCCAAGTCATGTTCATTTAATCATTGGCACTAGAAAAGAACCAATGCAGAATATTCTCAGAGATTTTATCCCGATCTATTCATAAAGAGCTACAGAGCCACTCAAAAGAAAGTCGAAGGGAATGGGTAATTCGCATGATGATGAATGCTGGAATAAATAATGGTAACAATAAAGACTGGCAATTTTGGCAGCAAAATAACCACCCTATTGAATTATCATACCCTTCTATAATAAATCAAAAGTTGGACTATTTACATTACAACCCTGTTGAAGCGAGTTATGTAGAAAGTCCAGAACATTGGCTCTATAGTAGCGGAAAAGATTATTATGGAAAGAAAGGTTTGTTGGTTGTGGAACTTGTTTATTAGCCGTACAAGCGTGAAGCTTGCGCTAGATTTGGGACGTTTACCTAAATATGGGTGTATCAATAAAACTAAATGTTCTATTTGACGTTTATTCGTTATAATTAAGAAGTCTTTAATTAAATACTAAGTCATGAAAGAAATCACTATAAAAGTTCCAGATCAAAAACTAGATCTTGTTATGGAATTTATTGAGCAATTGGGATTGGAAGTTTCTTTCGGTGATTTTGATATCCCTGAAGAGCATATGGACATGGTTAGAGAACGGATTAGGTTGTCTAATGAAAATCCAGAGCGGCTCTTGGATTGGGAAGAGATCAAGGATTCCTTCAAACTAGATTAATGAGTTTCTCGATTAAAATTGAACCTGAGGCAGAACAAGATATTCAAGAAGCAATCAATTGGTATAATAAGCAGCAAACTGGATTAGGTGAGAGTGTAAATCAAACTCTGTCTAAGTAACAACAAATAACGTTAACTTAGACGATCATGACACAACAAGAATTAGACGAATTACAAGCCAAAGCCTTAGAGCAGTTTAAAAGTGGGAAGCCACTA
>JBBAEC010000007.1:0-145817 GCA_041656135.1 Balneolaceae bacterium
AAAATGACATTTATAAATTTTAAACACTTTTTAGGACAGTACCTTCCAGAGCCTAATAGTTACTAGACAAAAAAATAGTACCGAGGGTTTAAATATTACCACTCGGTACTAATCAATTCATTTATCTAGTTGAAAGGAGCTTATTATTCCTCTACAATCTCATCTAACTCTATTGCAGTAACATCAGCGTAATCTAGAAAGTACTCCTCTAAACCATCTGCAATCTGTTCTGCAATTTGAATTTGAAACGATTCAGTGGATAATAGAATCTCTTCTTCTGGGTGCGACATAAACGCCGTTTCTACCAGTACATTCGGGAATTCTGTAGGCGCGTTTAATGAGAAATTAAAGCTACCCGTTACACCATATTGAGTAAGTCCCAACTCTAGCATTTTATGGTACATTACATCTGCCAAAGGTTTAAATGCAGTATGCTTATAAAACGCTCCAGTTCCTTTTGTTAGAAACGGATCGCTAGTATAGCCTAGTGAATTTGCATGAATACTAACTAATAAATCTGATTTATCAGCAATAATCATGTCGGCTCGTTCGCTCATAAACACGTAGTCGTCATCCTCACGTGTCATTAATACTGTAGCGCCTCGTGCTTGTAATACAGAGTCTAGCTTTTGGGAAATTTGAAGGGTTACATCTTTCTCCATTAAACCAGTTGAGCCTAATGAACCATTATTCTCGCCACCATGTCCTGCATCAACTGCAATTTTCAATCCAGCTAGTGGGCTTTCAATACTTGTTACCTTGGGTGCTCTTCTTATTTTAATAGTTAATTGAGTGCCCCAGCCGTACCCAACCGAGTAGCCCCAATTTTGTTTATGATTAAGCTTTATTCGTAGCTGATAAAGTCCATCTTCTAGCTGTCTCCACTCCACTTCCTCAATACCTTCAGCACTTAAATGCTGTGTTTTCCAATTTGTGTTTGAAGTTGCACCATACACATTTACAAGTATTTCGTTGGGATTTAACTGCTGTGTACTTGTATATGGTAGTTTTTGAGAAAGCCCTAGAGTTATTACATCTTCTCTACTATTACCAGTAATGCGAATATTGCCAGTTATGGATTCGGGTGTTTTTGTACCTTCTGGCAATAAATTCACCTGTTCAACAGGAATCCACGCAGAAAGACTCGGCGTTAAATGAACTTTATAATTGTTTTGAAGCCTTCCTATTACTTTTAATTTAACTCCTTCTTCTAGGTATCCATATCGGGCGCCACCAAGTCTGTCTGTACCCATTCCCACATTTAAATATGCTTTCTTTGCTACTACTTCAGCTACTCGTGGCAAACCGTTAAAACTTACAACTGCTTTACTTTTCTTTTTAACATAGCTAAGTAAGCCAGCTTTAATCTTAAATGTGATATGTTTTTTGTCAACATAATCGCCAGGCATTACTTCATACTTCCCAACATAGACGCCTCTTATTCCATTAGCTTGCTCAGCAGGAAGTTCCTTCATTGGAATGTTTCTTTTGAAGCCATCAATGTTAAAAACAGCCTTCTCATTTGGACTGCCAAGAAATTGAACTTCGAGTACATCTCCTGTTTTTAACCAGATATCATTGTTAGGCAGTACCATTCTGTCGGTGATTGTTTTACCGCGTAGAGGTTCAGAATAGGGAGTTACTGGCCGAATAAAAACCATTTCCTTGGTGATAGTTTCACCATCCATAGTTACTTTAAACTCTAGCTTAACAGTATCCTCTACACTTAGTTCAAGTAGTTTAGCAAATGCACCATTCGCATATACCTTTACTTCTTCATTATTTATAAAAGCTCGAGCATCAGGATGGGTTCCTGCTGCAACTCTATATCTAGAAAATGGCACAATAGTGGTGTCTTCTTCAGGAATGGTTACATGCAAAAACAGCTCATCTGTAGTTTGTGAGAGTGCAATGGTTGAAAGAAGTAGGAAAGTAAATAGAGTGAGTAAATATTTCATAATTAATTGTATAGGTAATATTTTTGGGAAGTTTTACGGAAACTCTCCACATCTTTATGCAGATATTCTTGTACATCGGATACTTTAAAGTTTTTGGAAAACATTTCTCGAATTTTATCAGTACCAATCACCTTATCAAACACTGCTGGGCGGCTTGGATTGCCAATTTCAAAGGCATTTTTATCAGGGTATAGTTCGTGATGAGCTTGCAAAAACCATAGCTGGAGTTCCATTAAATTCGTTTTGGTGTAATCTGTGAAATGAATTTGAACACCACGCAGGGTTTTGCCTACATCTCTTCCATAATATGGTTTAAAAACGAGTGGGCGGAAAAGCACCCCTTCTAGACCATAGCCATTCATGGTCTCAGCTAAATCATTTTCGTCAATCCATTCGGCAGCAAAAACTTCAAATGGTGTGGTGTAACCAACTCCCTCAGAGAAAATTCCTAGCTCACCCAAAATACCCGACGCTACATAATAATATGCAGAGTTTGCATGAGGTATATGTGGAGAGGTTGGCACCCAAGACAAACCAGTTTTATCGAAAGTCATTGAGCGCTTCCATCCTTCCATACCAATTACTGTGAGTTCTGCTTGCACACCATCAGTGAGCATTTTCTCGCCGTTTAAAAGCAATGCAAATTCACCAGGTGTAAGTCCATACACGTAGGGCGTAGGATACTGGCTAATAAAAGAATAGTACCCGTCTTCAACTACATTGCCTTCAATTTTAAAGCCCCCAAGTGGGTTAGGGCGGTCCAACACCATAACTTCAATGCCATTCTCTTGCGCAGCTTCCATCGCTAGTCCTAGCGTGCTTATGAAGGTGTACGAGCGTACGCCAATATCTTGAATGTCATAAACTAATACGTCAACATTTTCAAGCATTTCATTTGTTGGCTTTCTTGTTTTGCCATATAACGAGAACACTTCAATCCCAGTTCTCTCATCTATGTAAGTATCAAACTTATCACCGGCAGAAATATCGCCTCTTACCCCGTGCTCCGGCCCATAAAGCGCAACAAGTTCAACATTTTCAGATTCGTTTAAAAGATCTACTGTAGATCTTAAGTTTTTATCTACCCCTGTGGCATTGGTTATTAAACCTACACGTTTTCCCTTTAATGGTTCAAAATCTTGTTCAACTAATACATCAATTCCAGTTTTAACTTGTTGCTGAGGAGCAACTGACTTTTGTGAGCAGGCTGGTGCCGTCAATATTGTTGCGAATAAAAGGATTATTCCGAGAAGTTTTTTTATCATATCTACTAATTAAATAGGTTTTTTATTTATATGAGAATTTATAGAAATAAATTGGTACCTGCCCGCTAAGAGTCTTACTATTCTTTCTCTTTTACAAATTTCGATTTTCTCAAGTTTAGCTTTAATTAAATGTTAAAAAATACAATGACTTTAAAGGAAAAAATAGGTCAACTTTTTGTAATGGGTTTCCGCGGCGGCGATGTTAGTGTAGGCTCAATTATTCATAAAGAAATAACCGAATTAGGAATAGGCGGTGTTATACTGTTTGATAAAGACATGGTTTACCACCGCCCTGTTAACAATATTGAGTCACCAAAGCAATTAAAAGCACTTACCGACCAATTAAAAAGTTATACTAAGGTTCCGTTATTAATTAGCATCGATCAAGAAGGTGGCCTCATAAATAGACTTAAACCAGAATATGGTTTCCCAGAGAGTCGCTCTCATCATGAATTAGGTAAAATTGATGACGTTGAAGAGAGTGAAGCTGAAGGCTTAGGCATAGCTTCTGTTTTAAATGATATGGGTATAAATCTAAATTTTGCGCCCGTTGTTGACATCGCGAAAGATCCTTCTAGCTCAGTAATTGGAAAACGTGAGCGTAGTTTTGGTGCGAATGCAGCTATAGTAAGTAAACATGCAGAGGCTTATATAAATGGCCACGATGCCAAAAAAATCATTTCGTGCTGTAAGCATTTCCCTGGTCACGGTAGCGCTGTAGGCGATACTCATTTTGGCTTTGTTGATGTTACCGACACTTGGGATGAGAGTGAAGCAGAGCCGTATAAACATCTTATCAATAAAAATAAATGTCGCATGATTATGACGGCACATATTTTTAATAAGAACTTTGATGACGCTTATCCTGCAACTTTATCTGAAAAAACTATGCAGGGTTTTCTTCGAGGTAAATTGGGTTATGATGGCGTAATTATTTCTGATGATATGCAGATGCAAGCTATTTCTGATCACTATTCACTCAAAGATTCTCTAAAACTAGGCTTACAAGCTGGGTTAGACCTTTTTTGTTTTGGCAACAACTTACTACAAGAACAAGTTAGAGCGAGTGATGTAATTGGCGCAGTTCTAGAGCTTGTTGAAGAAGGCACTATTTCAGAGGCACGTATCGATGAGTCAGTAAATAGAATTCTTAAGCTTAAAGAAGCGATTGCTTAGCTAATTTAGCTAAATGTGCATCAACTAAACGATCTATGGGCTTTTGAACTATTACATCTAGTTCATAGCCCTTTTCTTCTAATACTCTTTGCAGAATATCTTGGTTATAAGCTGCTACCGAACCTACAAAGCCAATATTTTTAATATTGTGTTTATTGAAATAGTGTAACTGCTTAATCACAAACTCATTAAATCCCTTTTCAACAACATCCTGAATATATGGATGCTCCGAAAATTCAGCCAATATATAAGCAAATGACGCGATATACGCATTACCTCTAGGTTTGCGATACATATAGTCAAGAGTGGTCTCTAGGCTCATATCAAATTTATTTTCTAAGGACTTGTGAAGCTCTTCGGGCATAATGTTGTAGTAATAATCTCTTACCAATTTTTTGCCGAAGTAGCCCCCACTACCTTCATCACCTAAAGTAAAACCTAAGGAAGGAATTTGGTCAATTATCTTTTCACCATCGTACACGCAGGAATTAGATCCCGTTCCTAAAATACAAGCCACACCTTGCCTATCGTCAAAGCAGGCTTTTGCAGCTGCTAACAAATCGGTATTTATAATTACTTCTGAATTTTTAAGTTGGCTCGAAATAGCATCCTTTACCAGCTTTGCCATTGCTGGGCTCGAACATCCTGCTCCGTAGAATAATACTTTATCCACTTTCTCTTCACCTAACTGAGCAACTAACCCGCCTACCTCACTAGCAATTTGCTCTTTTGGGGTGAAATATGGGTTCAGACCTTTTGTCGAAAACAGTGTCTTTTGGTGAGTTCTATCTATTAAAATCCACTCCGTCTTGGTGGATCCACTATCGGCTATTAATAAAGTCATGAATGGGTGTTTATTGCAAAAACCCTAAGATAGAGATTAGCAAACTGTATTGCTACAAACACCTGTGCTAAAAGTGAATGGATTGCCTTTCTTAATACCAATACCGGTAGTTGCAAGCCAATTAGGTTGGCTACGGGTGAGTGATTACAATGTTGTAACGGTAGATGCCGCCACCTTCTTTCGAATAAACGAATAAATGATTACCGTTTGCCGCCACATGATTTGCTTTAAAACCTAATTCGTGTATTTTTGCCATCTTAGCTGTGTTTACATCAAACTCATATAATTTATCCGTCTCATACCTTCGTGTTTTAGTTTTGCCTCTGGCAAGTATAAACAAGCTATTGGGTTTTTGAGGAATAGTTGCAAAATCGCTTAATAATACTTCAACTTTTGCCGGCGGCAACGACATAGTGCTACCGTCGTCCATTTTAATGGTTCTATCTTGTACTACTTTAACTTCATCGTACGATAGTTTGCGTTCAAACCGTTTTCTGCCGGCATCAAATACATAAATATTGGGAGTGTATTTGGTTATAAAATATAATTTAGTGCCATTTACCCGCAGGTAGCCAGCTCTGTCAAAGATACTGGGAATATCTTTCAATATATTTATGCCGGTATGGTTAATGGGTAGTGACTTGTTTTCTTCAAAATTAGTGTGAGTTAAAACAACATCGGGGCTTATAATATTCCAAAAATAAAAATTCTTTCCAATATTTCTAAAACGTCCATTTGGGCCCGAATCTAACCGAATATCATTTGCCTCTTCGGTTTCAATATTTATTTTTACCATCTTCATCAGATTCATATCTAACAGATAAACAGAATCGTCGGCCACCAATAAGTCAATCGTACTCAAAAGCTCACCCGGGCCGCGACCCTCATGCAGCTGTATTTGATGCTGTATGCTGGTATCTAATTTGTATACATGAACACGTTTGAACGTTAAATTATACCAAATCAACCGGTCATCAGTGGCGTAAATGCTGCCATACGTATCGAGGCTATCTAAAGGGGTTAGTAGTTCAGGGTCCTCAAAGCGCACCAACTTTTCTGGTATTTTTTGAGCTTGCATATTTGCAACTAAGCTTAACCCAATAACAAGACATAACACCAAATACTTGCTGATTTTAATTTTAAGTCCCATGGCTGCTTTTATTAAAACCGGCCATCACATTTCGTGTTAGCCGGTAATTATTATTTTTATTCTTCAATTATTATGGGTTGACCATACTTAATCCATGTTGAGCCATCAGGATAAGTTACTGCAGCACACCAATCTGGTACGTCCGGGCATGGTTCCATATTCATAAATTCTTCGACCGTTTTAATCGTTGTTAAGTCGGCACATTGCACAATCTCAATTCTTTGAGCTTCAGTACGTTCAAGTGGCGTTGCTTCAGTAACAAATCTGCTACCTGTAAAAATAAAGAGCGTAAACACCATTACAAACATTATTCGAAAACTATTTCTACCAATCATAATTACTCCTTTTTTAATATGTTTTTAAATGGTTAGTGCTATCAAACAACACTAAACTCTATTATACCTACAAAATTATATATATATATGCAAACCTAACTTCTATAGTTCTACCGCTGGGCACTAACTAGATTACCTTTGGCTGGAGTTGTGACCAGATTGGAAAAGCTGAACCCGACTTTTAAGAGGCTGTTTTCAATCAGACTTACAAACAAAATTGTTGCTTTTCTACCTAAGTATGCTAAAATTGTGCTTTATAATTAACACTAAAAAATCCACTATGACCTCACTCTCTGGTATTTCTTCGGGCAAAAGATTGGTCTCACTCGACTACTTTCGCGGCGCAACAGTAATGCTCATGATTCTGGTAAATAACCCCGGTTCTTGGTCTCATATTTATGGCCCTTTCAAGCATGCAGCTTGGCACGGTTGGACTCCTACCGACCTAGTTTTCCCTTTTTTCCTATTTATTGTTGGTGTTTCTATCGTTTTAGCATTTACCAAAGCTACTGCCAAAGGCGCCGATAAAAACGATTTACTTAAAAAGAGTTTGATTCGAGCCCTCAAAATTTTTGGCCTGGGCTTGTTACTTGCCTCATTTCCATACATCACCTTTAGCCCAGAATTTGGCTTACACCCAAGCCTTGTTGATATAAGGATAATGGGAGTATTACAGCGTATTGCCATCTGTTATGCCGCTGCTGCATTTTTATTTTTATATACTAAACCTAAAACACAGATGTATACCTTAGGTGGTCTGTTAGTTGGTTATTGGGCGGTGATGATGTTCATTCCTGTTCCAGGAATTGGCGCTGGGATGATAGACAAACCAGGTACTGATTTCGCAGCATATATTGACCAACTTATTCTTGGCAGCCATATGTGGGGAGGCAGAAATTGGGATCCAGAAGGTTTATTTAGCACTATCCCTGCAATTGCGAGTACACTCATAGGTGTTTGGGCTGGGCGCTTGCTAGTAGCTGATCATAAAACTGAAGAGTCACGTACTCTACAATTCTTTATTTGGGGCTTTATCCTAATAACTTTAGGCTATATCTGGAGCTGGAACTTCCCTTTAAACAAATCAATTTGGACGAGCTCTTACGCACTTTTCACTGGTGGCCAAGCCATGTGTATATTTGGACTTAGTTATTGGTTTATTGACGTTAAAGAGAATAGAAAATATACCAACTGGGGTGTCGCCTTTGGTTTAAACGCCATTACCGTTTTCTTTCTAAGTGGTATTATAGCGCGTAGTATGAACCTAATAAAATTCGAAGTTGCTGGTGAAACAGTAACCTTAAAAGGTTGGATTTATGATACCTTTTTCAGCTGGTTAGGCTCTCCCTACAACTCTTCAATAGCTTTTGCTATAGTTTTTATAATTATGTTTTACCTGCTCGCTACTTGGATGAAAAAGAAAAACATCATCATTAAAGTATAAACAAAAGGTTACAATATAAGTCTGCATAATCTGCGAGAAGCCAATCTAATAGGCGGCTTCTCGCAGATATCGCTAATTACCACTCACTCAGCGCCATCTACGGGAAGTAGATACGTTAGAATACCGAAGACAAATAACAGATTATGCTCAGTAAGTAGTATTTTCTCCATAGACCCTTCGCGTTTCTTTGCGTAAAAAACCTTTGCGATCTTCGCGTGCAAATCTACGGATTCACGCAAAGAGCGCTAAGAAATTCGCAAAGATCGCAATGCAGATAGTATCTACTGGCCACTCAGTGGCATCTACGAGAGATCAGAGAATACACTAACAAAGACTACACGCTGATATCGCTAATTACCCCGCGAATCACGGGGATGAATTATTTAATTAAAGTCATTTTTTTGGATAGTAAACCCGCATCCGTTTTTAACTGATAGAAATATACACCAGAAGAAAGAGCACTGGCATCAAAAGTATAGTGATAGCCACCACTACTTAGACGCTCATTTACCAACACTTGAACTTCACGGCCAAGTAAATCAAATACCTTTAGCTCTACATTTGATGACTTTGGTAAGCTAAATGAGATATTTGTAGTTGGATTAAATGGGTTTGGGTAATTTTGGTTTAAATTCACATTTTGCGGTAACACCAATTGTGACTCTTTCTCATTAGAAACAGGAGTATCTCCATAAGAAACCCCTACTTCGTAGAGCCGAATATACCCTTCAATATTTCCATTTGTTGTGTTTTTAGGCAGACGAATGTTTACAGACTCAAAATTAAACGGGAAATAAAAGTTAGTACTATTCAAACCTGATACTTCTCCTTTTTTAAAAGTATAGTGCATAACTTCCGGTTCAGTGAAGCTTGCATACCGTGTTGGATTCATTCGAAATCTATCCCGTGTCTCTGTTTCTATATCCAGAGTAACAACATAATTACCACCATCACTTGCACTAACTATATTTGCAAACTTTGGGACACCTTCAATTTTTGATTTATGATTTAAGAATATATGTGGCTCTTTGTTATTAGGTGGGTAGCGAAAACTAACTTCGATTACCTCATTTTCTAACTGTGTTAATTTAACACTGTCTACAGGTAGGTGTTCTGTGGTAATAGCCCAATCATCCAATTTTGAAAAATCATTCACTATATGGTAACCCTCTGTATTGTACACTACTGCCCATGTGGTATCACTAATATTGCCATAAGTAGCAATAACTCCGTTATTACCAACACCTGTTGCTTTGTACTTACCAGCACTATCAATAGTGCCTAGTTCAGAATTTGTAACGCTCCAATTTATTTCATTTCTAGGCACTGATTGTTCATGACCTAACTCATCATAAACTAAATAACTTGGGCTAAATTCCATCGTCATGTCTAGAGAAACATTTTTCGGTGATAGTTTTATTTCACCTACACCTAGAATTGTGATTTTTGTGGAATCTTCAAAGCTACCGTATGATAAATAAATATATCCCGAGCCAGCTTCCATCGATGCATTAAATACACCATTACTTGAGACTATACCCAATGATTCACCTACGTTAAAATCTACCTCACTAATAGGTAGCTGTTTAAATTTATGATTAGAATCAAATCCTAGTGCCTTTAGTGTTGTACTTTTGTTCATAAAGACCTTGGGATTATTGGTTCTTAATTTTACACGTTCAACTTCACCTGTTCCAGAATAAGGTAATGTTACAAATACAGCATTGGCAACAGAACGTTCAATACCATCTGATGGGTTATTTACAACCTCGTCTTGAACCAACATGGTAGAGGAGCCACCACCATCAAGGTTGATTGCATCTGAAGCACCTAAACTTTTCATAAATATACCCATTTGACCTGTTGTCATACCACGGCTTGCACTTTGACGTCCATCAACAACCATAAAGTAGCCAGTTGTTGTATCTTGTGAAAATCCAATTGCTGTTCTTGGATGCCATTCTGCCCAGGTTTCAATGACTTCGCCATTTTTAAGAAACTGTCCATTTCCACCAACAGCTTCTAAAATAGCATTAGTAAATGGATTGAGGTTTAGTTGAACACTTAGTGTATCATCTACTGCGAGACCATCAAAATTATTAGCTGCAGTACCATGTGCAGAAAGTATTAAATTGTCACCATTAAATGACATGTCTCCTTTGTTTTTTTCAATACGAGTAACTACATATTGAGCAGGTCGATTTACACTAACCTCACTTAACACCTTTAAACCAATCTCTGTACCATATGCATTTGCGCCTGTCTTATTACCACTAAATGTATTATATGCTATAAGTTGGTTGGCACCACGTGAAGCATTAATATTGTTTATATTAACAGAAATACCGTTTCCCGTTACTTGCCCACTGAAACTTGTATTTTTAGCAATCCATGGCTTAAATGTACTATCAAATGCAATAATATCTCGGCTAATTGGAGCTCTGAGCATTTCACCATCAACTATCTGGACGTTTGTCGGCACTCCGCCTGCGGCATAAAAATCACCATTTACACCAGCTACTACAAAAGTATTTTCATCTTCTAATTTACTTTTCATATCGCTTGTTTTCTCATAACCGCCTGCTAGTAAGTTATTGGCAGCCACAGTTCGAATTTCTAATCCAGATTGATTTAGATTAAACTTTACCATCTGTATTTTTAAAGGTACACTTTGATTCTCATATTCAGTATAAAATGCACCCTCCCCAATTTGAGTATGAAATAGCGTATCAAAACTTTGTGCCTTATATTGGGTCTCTTGTGCCTCCGTTCTAAAATTGAGTATTAAAAACAACAGGGCTGCTGTAATGGTAACTATCCTTTTCATAATGTTATTTTTTGTTATTTGATTAATAATATTAGAGAGCGTTTGGTAGAAATCTAAATCTAATTTTGTAGCCTTCAGATCATATGTAGGAATATCGAAAAATATAAAGCATCTAAATTAAAGAGTAAGATAATTTCCTCCTTAGTATTGATGCTTTAATATAATACATTACTTTATAAGGGTCATTTTGCGTGTAAAAGTGACACTCTGACTGCTTAATCTATAAAGATATACACCAGAGGACAATGCAGACGCATCAAACTCATAAGAATATGATCCCGAGGTTAATCTACCATTAACAAGAGTTGCAACTTCACGGCCAAGAATATCAAACACTTTTAATGAAGTAAACCCCTCTTTAGCCAAGTCAAATGTGATATTTGTAGTGGGATTAAATGGGTTTGGATAATTTTGTTCCAGTCTATAGGTCTTGGCTAAACTTACTTCTTCTTCCGCAGAAACAACTGCTCCTGCATCCAAAGCGGAGCTAGGGTCGCTTTCTACACCATTCCGCGTAACTGCAGTTACCACATAGTAATAATTACCCTCCGTGGATGGCTCTGCAATATCAGTAAATGTAGTAATGCCAGTAATACCGATCCTATTTTCAGGGTCAGAAATAACCTCACCTAAATCTGGGACTATTGGGCTAATAACTCGATATATTGCATAATTAAGCAAGGTATCAACTGGAGTGCTTGGCTTTAATTTAGCTAGGGGGTTATCTGCTCTATCCCAAGAAATCGTGAATTTATTAGATTGTTCAGCATCCTGTACTAACATTAAATTAATAGGTGTATCTGCTTTCGTAGTATCTAACCAATTCATGGTTGGCACTATTGCTGGCTTCCTGAAGTAATTAGTCATTAGAGAGTCTCTAAAACCCTGAGTTTTGTAGTCGGTAATATTTTTCATTCTAAAAAAGGAAATTCCTTTTATATCATCATTATCTCTAGTAAACTGAATTTGGCGAGGAATTTCATTTGCAGCGAAAAGGACACTAGTACCTCTTGTAGAATTATCTGCACGATATGGTGCAGTACCAGGATACATATGACGGCCACGATCGGTGACTTCTTTTGCCCACCAATTTGCTAATTTCCTGAAATCCTGATTTGCTCCGTAGTGATCAAATTTCCAATACAACTGAGGCATTAAATAGTCCACGGAACCATCTTCCGCCCATTTTAATGGGTCTATATAAAGTTCTTTATAAGCATCTAAACCAGAGATTCCTGAAGGAACTCCTGCCTTATAAATACCAAAAGGACTTATACCAAATTTAACCCATGGTTTAACAGTTTTAATACTGTCGTTAACCTGCGCAATAAATATATCGATATTGTCCATTCTCCACTCCCCTTTATCAGTAAATCCTCTAGGGTTTAGAGCAAAAGAACTATCATCCAAAGTGCTGTTAGCAGGTATTTTCATACCAGTACTTGGATAAGGATAGAAGTAATCGTCAAAATGGACTCCATCCACGTCATACCTTCTAACAATATCGGCAACTACACCAGACACATAATCACGCACAGCAGGTAAACCCGGATCAAAGATTGCAATTTTCTTCGTTCCATTTGCATCTTTTAGCACTAATAACCATTCTGGATGCTGATTAGATACATGTATAGAATCACGTTCTGTAGTTCCTTTAAACTTTGTTGCATTGGCATCGTAGTATTTATTCTGAAAAGGAATTAAACTTTCATCAACATTTTCACTTTCTACACTTTGCTTTTGAGTGAAATCTGCTGGCATTGTACTTAATGCCCTATATGGATTTACCCAAGCATGTAATTCCATTCCTAGTTTATGAGCCTCTTCAACTGCAAATTCTAGTGGATCCCAATCTTGATCAGGAGCCTTACCTTCTTCACCAGTAAAATATTTCGACCAAGGCTCATATGGTGAATCATATATAGCATCGCCAGCAGTTCTTACTTGGAAGTATATAGTATTAATTCCAGCTTCTTTTAATTGGCCCAACTTGAGTATTAGATCATTTCTTTTTCTGTATACTGATTCATGACCGCTTTTTGGCCAATCTAAATTATATACAGTTGTTATCCACACTGCTCTAACTTCTTGGCTAGGAAGTTTTGACTGAGCGAAGCTTAACGAGGCTCCTAATAAGCATAATGATATAGCCAGTAAGCTAATTTTTTTCATAATAAGTAGTAAAGTTTTTTTATTTAGAGAAGATGACTTTTGAACGTTATTTCTTCTAGTTATAAATAATTATTTAATGAGTGTAAGCTTTCTAGTTAGCACAACACCATTAGTTTTAAGTTGATAAATATATACTCCTGATGATAGCGCTGAAGCATTAAAAGTTATGGTGTGCTCTCCTTGAGAAAACTTTTCATTGACAATACTAGCAACTTCACGCCCTAATACATCAAATACTTTTAATGACGTAACACCTGCCTTACTCAAATTAAAAGTAATATTTGTAGTTGGGTTAAAAGGATTTGGATAGTTTTGCTGTAATCTATAACCCTCAACAATAGTAGCATCCTCTTCTCTAGAAACTACTACACCAGCATCTAACGCCGGGCTTGGGTCACTTTCTACACCGTTTCTAGTAACAGCGGTAACTATATAGTAATAATTTCCTTCTGAGGATGGCTCAGCTACATCTGTAAATGTTGTTACACCTACTAAACCAATTCTATTCGCTGGATTAGATATAGCCTCATTTACATCTGGTGCTGCTGGGCTATCAACGCGATATATAGCATAAAATTGTAAAGTGTCTACATGTGTGCTTAATTTAGAAATGGGAGAATCGGCCCTATCCCAAGATATAACAAACTTATTTGATTGTACTGCATCTGGGGTAAGCACTAAATTAATAGGTGTATCTGCTTTGGTAGTATCTAACCAAGCCATAGTTGGTACAATGGAAGGCTGCCTATAATAATTTGTAACAAGTGAGTCTCTTAAACCTTGGGATGCATAGGTTGTAATATTTTTTGCTCTAAAAATAGCAGACCCCGAAATATTATCGTTATTTCGTGTAAACTCAATCTGACGAGGAATCTCATTTTCTGTGAAATCATATTTCCAATATGAACTTAAATCAGTTTTATAGGCACCATGACCTACATAAAGATGCCTGTTTCTATTAGTAATCTCTGTTGACCACCAATTAGCAAGTTTTGTGAAATCTTGTGCTCCACCAAATTTCCAATATAATTGTGGCATTAAATAATCCACATCTCCATTTTCGGCCCATTTTAATGGATCGGTATATAGCTGTAAATATGAATCTGTTCCAGCTATACCTGATGGCACTCCATTTTTATAGATTCCGAAAGGACTGATGCCAAATTTTACCCAAGGTTTAATAGCCTTTACAGTATCGTTTATCTGAGTCATAAATATTTCCACATTATTCCTTCTCCAATCACTTTTATTAGTAAATCCTCGTGCATCTAAAGCGAATGAACTATCATCAAGTGCATTATTATATGAACTAGCTGACATATTATCTGGAGAATATGGATAGAAATAATCGTCAAAATGAACACCATCAATGTCATAGCGTCTTACAATGTCTGCAACTATCATAGCATTATAGTCTCTTACTTCTTGTAAACCAGGATCTACTATACCAATACTACTTTTTTCGGATTTTGCGATTAAAATCCATTCAGGATGTAAATTAGAAATGTGCATTGAATCACGTTGAGCGGTGCCTTTAAATTTTGGGCTATTAGCATCATATTCTTTGCCTAAAAAAGAGGCTAAACTTTCTTCAACTTCTGTTTCACCAGCCACAACTTTTTGAGTGAAATCGGAAGGTACATTTTTTAAAATTCTATAAGGGTTAAGCCACGCATGTAATTCCATACCCAGTTTGTGAGCTTCTTCAATGGCAAATTCTAGAGGATCCCAAAATGGATCAGGAGCTTTACCTTCTTGGCCAGTTAAATACTTAGACCATGGCTCGTATGGCGAATCATAAAGCGCATCGCCTTCAGTTCTAACTTGAAAGTACACGACATTAAAACCGGCTTTTTTAATGTTATTAAGCTTTGTAATCAAATCTTGTTGTTTGCTAGCCTCTGAATGGTTACCACTATTTGGCCAATCTAAATTATCTACAGTAGCTAGCCAAATCGCCCTTAACTCTTGATTAGGTAGTACAGACTGAGCATAAGTAGCCGAAGCTATAGTTAAGCTCATACATAGTGCTAATAAGTATATTTTTTTCATATTTATATCTGAAAACGTGAAGTATATTAAAATAAGGTAGTATAAAGCTACCTATTAGAATTTAACCACTAGACTAATTATTTAATCAGTGTCATTTTATTTGTTAAGCGTACACCGTTAGTCTGTAAAATGTATAAGTATACACCCGAAGCTAGGTTGCTTGCATCAAAAGTAGCTTGATGAACACCAGCTGCATAGCGTTCATTTGCAATAGTAGCAACTTCGCGACCAGTCATGTCATATACTTTAATACTAACCATTCCAGCATCTTTTAAGGTAAAATTAATATTAGTAGTTGGGTTAAATGGGTTTGGATAGTTCTGAGCCAATTCTAAACTACCTGCTATTTCAGGATGTCTCTCTTTCGAAACTACAATGCCTACATTTACTGAATTGGTAGGAACACTCTCTATACTGTTACGTGAAGCTGCCGTCACAAAATAGTAATAATCATTAGTTGATGGCGGTGCTATGTCGGTGAAGCTATTTATACCTGTAATAGCAATTAAATTTGAACCAATCAAAATTTCATCCATAACATTAGGTTCAACATCACTTTCAACTCTATATATTGCATATTTCACTAAAGTATCTTCGTAAGCAGAGCCCGGAACTGTTTCACCAACAAAGTCAACTTCTTCCCAAGTGAGATGAAATATATATTCGGTTTCAGCATCCCTTACTGCTTCTAGGTTTTGAGGTGTACTAGGAACTGTTTGGTCTTTCCATGCCATGACAGCTGGTAAAGCAGCAAATTTGTAATAATTATTCTTAAGAGAGTCTGCAATTCCTTGAGATTTATATTGAGTAAAATTTTTTGCTCTAAAGAATACACTTCCATCAATTTTTTCGTTATTACGATTATGCTGTATCTGCCTTGGAATTTCATTAGCAGCAAATAAAGTTTTATCAAATGTTGATCTATCAGTCTTATAAACACCATGCCCTGGGTAGATATGTCTATTATTTTCTTCAGCAATATCAGCCCACCAATTAGCTAGTTTTCTGTAATCTTGATTAGCACCATAATGGTCAAATTTCCAGTATAGTTGTGGTGTTATGTAATCAATAGTTTGAGATTCTAACCAAGCTACACCATCAGCATAAATTGTAGAATATGCAGAAGTACCACTAATACCTGATGGCACACCAGCTTTCCATATCCCAAATGGACTAATACCAAAATCAATCCAAGGTTTAACAGACTTAATGCTATCATGTATCATCTCTACCAACATGTTTACATTATCTCTTCTCCAGTCCCCTTTATCCGTAAACCCTCGTGGATATTGTTGAAATGTATTATCATCTAAAGCATCTAATTCGGGTGCATCTGATCGCATATGATTAGGAGGATAAGGGTAAAAATAATCATCAAAATGTATTCCATCAATATCATAACGTCTTACTATATCCATTACAATATCTGTGGTATAGGTCATAACTTCAGGTAGACCTGGATCAAATATGGCAAAATCGTTAACTATAAGTAACCATTCAGGATGTGTATTTGATACATGTTTCTCATCTCTTGAAGAAGTCCCTGCTTTGTATTTTGGGTAATCTAAATTTTCTTCTTTTGCTAAAAATGATGCCAAATGTTCATCGACTTCTTTTTGATCAGGTCTAACCTTCGTTAGTGAAAAGTCACTAGGAACTACGCGCATCGCTCTATAGGGGTTTAACCAAGCATGTAATTCCATGCCACGCTTATGTGCTTCTTCAACTGCAAAGCTTAGAGGGTCCCAATGTGGAGTGGGTGCTCTTCCTTCTTTTCCAGTTAGATATACTGACCACGGCTCGATGTCTGAATCATATAATGCATCTCCCTCCGTTCTTACTTGAAAAATAACAATATTTATTCCGCTCTCTTTTAGTTCATCAAGCATATTTATTAATTCTGTTTTTTGTGTATTTACAGAACTATACTTACTTGTTGGCCAATCCAAATTTGTAACTGTAGCAATCCATACAGCTCTAACTTCATTTTTTGGACTAACATTTTGTGCAAATACAGGAAGACTAAGTATCAGCGCAATTGTAAGACAAACTATTTTTTTAAACATATTTAGTAGATAGTGGAATAAATGTATTATAGAAATTAAAAAGGCAGCATATAGCTGCCTTTTTAGCGTTAAAACAACAAAGTTGATTATTTAATCAAAGTCATTTTATTTGTTAAACGTACACCATCAGCTTGTAAGCTATATAAGTATACACCTGAAGCAAGATTAGATGCATCAAATGTAACCATATGGCTACCAGATACATATCTTGTATTATTAACCAATGTAGCTACTTCCCTACCTGTAATATCATACACTTTCAAAGTAACATTGCCTGTTTTTTGGATTGTGAAATTGATATTTGTAGTTGGGTTGAATGGGTTTGGATAGTTTTGCTCTAATTTGAAGCGTGATGGAGTTGAGTTTCCAAAATCTTCATTACTCACTGGAGTATTTCGAGTAAACTTCTGTACAGGATAAGTTTGGTCGCCAGAACTTCTCCACACACCAACGTATAGTGTATTGTAATCGTTAGAAAATGCAATAGCTTTAGGCGGCTGTGTAGCATTTACTAAGGAGTCATTACCTGCTTCAATAACCCACTGAACACTATCAGTTTGGCTCCAATCATCAGCATTGTAAGCATACCATGTGTACGGTGTATAACCTGCACTAGGATCTGGAGTTGAACCGGTACTAACCCATACATCATCATTATGGCCATCAATTGCAATAGATTCAATTATAGATCCTCTAAGTACAGTATCAGCAGCGCCGAAAGGTGTTAATGCTGTGCGATTATATACAAGCATTGATCCAAGATCTCTTCTTGGTGCAAATATAGTATTTCCATCTCTAGAAACTTCAAGAGTTCTACCTACAGAGGGTACAGCATCGATAACTACTTCACCATTCGCTTGCGTAGTATCAAGATCTGCTGAATATTGCTTAACAGCACCGCCTACAACACCTGAAACATAAATGTTACCAGCTGCATCTACAGCTGGCCCTGCTATACTAGTACCTAAGTTAGGACTAACGTGTGCAATACCTTCTCCAGTAGTATGGTCTATAAGATATAACTCAGTACCGTATGCAAAAAGGATGTTTCCATCATGTGTAGCTCTCATTCCACGACCATTACTTGCTGTAAATACTTGTTCAACACCATTTACAGTAACTTTTTGAATTGGAGAAAATGATGCTTTAGTACCATCAGGGTTGAGTACATGTATATCAATCACCTTAGTAGTCGAATCTGATTTTAATAAACCAGTTGCATAGTGGCCCTGCATCCATATTTTACCTTCCGCGTCAACAGCAATATCATATATTGCCCCGTATATGGAACTGTCAGCTGGGAAAATACCTTCGTAAGTCCACTCACCATCTTGTGCTTGTGTTAATATAGGCATCATTAAGATTGCCAATATAAATAGTAATGATTTTTTCATAAATACAATATTAGTTTTGATTTCTGTTTCCTTCGTATTAAAGGCTCTTTATATAATACTTTTATTCTATACCTAAATAAGGGGCACCTTGTTTAAGAACATTAATTTTTAAAGGATGGCGAGTGCTTCCATTTTGGTTAGTAACACTTGCAACCAAATAACTATCTATCCAAGCAAAAGAAAATGCTGTTGGTTTAATTAAACCGGCATATAATTCTTTTAAACCGTTAGTATTAGACCAAGTATAAATTCCAGATCCTGTATTAGCTCCTATATATAAAGTGCCTTCAACATCTAAAGTGATTTCTAATATTTGAAGATCTGGGTATTCCGCTTTATCAATATTTAGTAGCAACACTTCATTCTGAAGCTGATTATTCACCACATCAAACTTCCAGATCTGCTCAGATCCACCAACATTACCACCAACATATAAAATGCCATCATAATATCTTACGGCACGAAGTTCCGCTGAAAATGGGAATCTAGTAATAGATCCATTAGAAATATTTACTCTCAGAATATTATCATTTTTCCCTACTACCCATAAATAATTATCAGTTCCAAAATCAAGATTTCGATAAGCTTCTGATGGGACACCAATTGCATAAGGTTTTATATCTATTACCCCCGCATCTTCTCTATATACAGCAAAATTACCCTGTACTGCATACAACAGTCCATCTGGTCCAACTTTCATTGCCCTCCAGTTAACTTTAGACGGCAAGTAATCTTCAACCAAATCGTCGTTAGATCGCCAAACTTTTATACCTTGGTTTGCGCCATTTTCATTCTGAAGGCTAAAAATGACATCTCCAGCGGCATTAACTGTTAATCCTGTACTGTTATGATGTTCATCATATCCTGGGATAGCGAATATTGCTTCTTTGAGAGAATAATAGTAATCATTACTAAAAAACTCTGAGCCCCTAACAGATAGTAGTACTTTAATACTATCCCCCACTATCTGCCCTGGTCTAACCACCATTTGAGTAGGTGTAGAGCTTTTAATAGTTCCAGGAACCCCACTAAAATTGATAGTCATACTATCTAAACCAATTGCAAAATTTTCTCCTTTAATAATAATGGAATCAACTCCAGCTAAATAACCACCAACTGGTAGAATTTCTGATATAACAGGAGTCGGGCGTGAGGATTCGTAATTCGGATCGAATAGACTACTTCCATGTTTATCACACGAAAAAGTTAATACAAGTAATCCAGCTAATAATATTGCAGATATTTTATGTAAATATAATTTATTCATTAACTAACCTTTTAAAAATCTAGTCTAAAACTAATTCTGTTAACATTACCAAAAACTCCGAACTCGGTGTAAGCATAATCTACAGCTAAATTAACATCACCTATTGGTTGAGTTATACCCCCACCAATAGAGAGTCCTTTTTCATCTTTTGAAGGCATTGTATAACCGCCTCTAATATTAAAACGTCCCATAAATCCATAATCTAAACCTACTATTATTTGCTCATCATAATCTCGAGGCCTATGTGCATCTACACTAGCAAGTAAACTATGACTTTTTTTATTGAGACTCGTTAAGTCTATTAAATCCATAGATACTCCAATTTTAAAAGTCATCGGTAATTCTTGCTTCTCAATATCGAATGCAACTTCTCGCGCAAAATTCTGAATAGACATAGCAATATTAAGACTTTCGAACCCAGTTTTGTATAGTATACCAAAATCTAAGGCTATAACACTAGCCGCATAGAAGTTTGATATATATGAACCCGTACTTGCATCAACACCTAAAATAGCACTACTTAAATCTTGTTTTACATAGCGGAAGTTTGCTCCAACTGAAAACTGATCAGTTATAGCATTTGCATAAGCAAAACCAAGAGCTACTGCTGTAGGTTTTATATAACCTGTTTCCTCATAACCTAAGGGGTTATCAGAGGATAATACTGTTCCTAGTATGTCTCCATAGTCTACCGACACTAGGTTAAAGCCAAATACACCAACTCTTCTGTTTAAAGGTCTATATGTAAATGCTACATTGCTATAATTTATATCTGCAATATATTCAACTACGCCACCTGAAATATCAAAAGTGTTGTTCCCATGAGCTATAGCAGCAGGGTTATAAAATACTGATGCCGAACCTAATTCTAATGATGTTACTGCATTAGATAATGCAGCTGCATTTGCAGAAGGTGACACACTTAAGAACTTCATGCTAGTTTGGGCTCTTTTCTTCTGCGCTGTAACATCTAGTGATGCAGAAAGCGACAACGCAATAATAAATAGGAATGTAAAATGAAAGTTTCTCACTATTTCTCCGTTACAAAATAATTACAATTTTTCTAGTAACAACACGGCCGTACTCAGGGTCATTAGGATCCTGATTAGTAATTCTAGCAATATAAATACCACTAGCAACACGTTGTCTATAATCTGTTCTTAAATCCCAAAAGTCATCTCCACTACCATTAGTGTGTAATATGGTTCTAATTGGTTCACCTAACTCTGTGTAAATATCAATTTTGGAAATACCTGGAATTTCATAGAATGCAATACGATCTCTGGATCTATTTGCCTCTAGTCTAAAATTTTCTGCAGCATTGGGATTATAAGGGTTTGGTACTATACGTATGTCAGACATTGCATCACCTGCGGGTCTTAGTAAACGTGCTGGATCATAAGCTTGTGTTAAATATCGGTTACTTACTAAATGCTGACCTGTTGGGGTATTACCAGTTCCATCATTATTTATTTTACCTAAAGTAACTACGTAATAATAGTAATCTCTACCTCTTAATGGTGTTGGAACATCACTAGAATACTTACCTGGGTCATTTTGGCGAGAAATATCACCATCACTTACATATCGCTCACCTGGTAATGCTGTGTATAATAACCGATAGGTACTATCTACTCTTCCAGTTGCTCTGTAAATTTGAAATCCATCAATATCTGCTTCACTTCCTTGATATTCCCATTCAATATCTACACCGTTACCAGCTGAGTTAATGAATACGCGATTTGGTGGCTCAGGCGCTGAAGGGATGTCATAACCGTTGTTATAGTTAGCAATTGCACGCTTAAAAGTTTGAAATAATGAATCTCTTCCTTGAAATACAACTTGATTCTTCTCTAAATTACTAATAATACCTCTTTTAAAGTCTGATCCTGTTTTATTAGCCAATTCTTTGTCTATACCAGATGCTGCTTCAACAAATACAATTTTTACGCTTTCACCAGGTGCTAATGTATATGGTCCATAAGCATTTGCATATGAATAACCTCCACCTGAACCAGATGCAGGATTACCAGTTGGAGATAAAAACCCTGGCATGCCTGTCGGTTCAACATTATATGCATGCCTTGGGGTAATCCCTCTGCTCATTAACGCATATTCTTCTGCCATTCTTTGTTCAGAAAACGCACTATTATTTCTAGCAAGCTCACCATCCGAATCAACATCCGTCATTGTATATGGCTGAGCTGGATCGTGACTACCATCAGTCGGTGATTTATCGGCATGTAATGTAGCACTACCAACAAAATGATAAGCGGCTAGTGCCCCAGTAGTGTCACCTGGGGTTAACCAGCCACCCGAAGTATTTGGAACAATTATAGGAGCGCCTATATTGTCATAACCATTTGGTGCTCCTGGAGGCGGCTTATGTGCTTCAGAGCGACCATGCCATGAAAACTGAGCCTTAAAGGTTTCTGACTCTGGTCCATCTGGTACTGCTATACCATCCCCTCTACGGTCGTTCATTGTATTCATACCCCAACCAGTAGAGTTATCAATCGTATATCTTGATGCCATAACTGGTGCCATTCTGTACTGTAAGTAAAAGAACATGTCTTTTACAGTATGATTAGGCAACTCAATATCATCGTCATCATCTACATTACCCGTATTAGTTAGAGTATATTCTAGAATATGATAATTGTCGTGATATTGTTGACTAAATTGTTTAATAACACGAGTTACAGTAACACCTAAGAGCGAATTAACTGTAGTCCTAATTTCTCTATCTGCCTTTAGTGTTGGGTCTACTTCATCATTAATAACGTTTTTACCGTATGACTCTAGCCCATCAACAACAACTTCAGGTGGAGCATATTTGCTTACTGTTTTCATGTCTATCGGTGTAAACGACTCTAAACCAGTTACTCTAGGCCCTACATGCACTACTCGGTATGACCAATTAGGAGCCCCTGAAGGGTCTTCCACATCTTTAGCACCAAGCCACATTGCTTTTGTGGCCTGAGCATCCTGCCCCCTGTATATAGCAGGCCATTGCCAACCGTATTGTTGCTGGTTTACAAACGCATGCTCAATTTCTGAACCTATACTAGAGTAAAAGTTATGTAACGAACCTGCACTTAGCCATCTGTTCTCAACTTGCGCATTAGCATAAGTCATACTCACAATAGCTATAGCAAGCGTTAATATTAGTTTTTTGGGGAGTGTTGAATTCATATATCTGTTCATTATATCTATCAAAATGAGAATCTTACACCGAAGCGTACAGTTCTTGGGTCAAAGAAGTTAAAGAATCGTTGGTTAGGCATATTTATATAAGCTTTGTCTTTTAGAACTTTTTTTACCTTACCCGCATCTGCATCTACAAATGCTCCATTTTCGTATTGGTAGTATTTAGCTTCAACAGGATTATAGTAAAGTGCACGAGTACTTGGATCGTTTACTGAACTTAAATTTGTAGTCACTTCTATAGGCACAAACTCAACCCCTGGTGGCCTGTAAGTACCTGGACGGTCATTACCTGGTACCCTCGCATTGGTTAGGTTAATCTCTTCTAACTTATCTGCAGGCAATTGTAACGATGCCATATAATCAAGAAAATCGTTGCCGTCATAAGCGCCCATATTATAGATATTCAGAACACGACGATTTAACACATTACTCATATCCATAAAGAAGTTAACTCTTTGGTTTTCAGCAATCTTGACTTCTTTAGAAACTCGAAGCGTTGTACCCCAAGAGTCTTTCATTCGAAGGTTTCTAACAACTCCTGGAATAGAGCCACCACCTGTGTAAGTTACAAAACTACCTACACGCCAAGATACGATAGTACTTACATTCCAATCTCCTAATGGATTTATACCCATTATTTTAGGCCCAAACTCTTTTGGTGATCTTAAGTTGAGTTGTAGTCGTGCATATGGCGAAGGAACAGGCTTTGAAATGTCATTAGAGCTTGTTGTTCTGTCATAATTTCGCTGTTCAAATGGATTTTCATGAAGCTGAAGAGATCCAAAATACCCACTAGAGCGAACATCATAGGTGTAATTTATTTCACCCCAGAATACTTTTGAAGCCTGTTTCTTTATTGTAATCTCTAATCCACGAGTATCACTGTAGGAGAAAGGTCTATTTATACTATAACTTCCATTATTTCTACCATATACATTAACTAGTGTAGGTTGCTGAGTTACATCTTTATAATAGCCACTCACTCTAATCAAGTATTTGTCAAAGAAGCTCTGTTCGTATCCAAGCTCGTAAGAAACTGTTTTTGGAATTTTTGTTTCAGGCACAGCCATTCGTATAATAGAGTTTGTAAATGGCTCTATTCTAATTAGGTATAAACTTTCTGGGCTAGGCATTTGCAAGAAATGACCGTAGTTAAAAAATAGCTTACTTGTTTCTGTGATCGGAAACGCAACTCCTAATCTTGGCTGCAATATTAACTGAGGTTTAACTTTATATGTATCTAATGTGTCTAAACCAGGGCTTCCACCAGATTTAAAAATATCAGAAAACTGATCATAATTGTACCAATCAATATTAGGATCTGATACAGTTGCACGTAAACCAATATTAGCAATCATACCTTCAAATTCTAATTTATCCTGAACGTACATTGAAAGACGCATTGGTTTTGTATCCCATTTAGATACATACCTACCTGATCGTAAATTCTTGTCGAAAGAACCATAGTTCACATTACTATGTGTACGAACAAATTCTATACCAGCCTTTACTTGATTCACACGGTTTAGCTGACTAGTTATTGCAAAAGTTGAAGTTAACACAGCCACCTCTGAACTATCTCTAGAGGTACTCATACCAATTCCCATACGCATTCCAGAGCCAATACCCTCATTTGATGACTCATAAAAACCAAATGGAGCCTCATCAAATACATGCCCACCTATACTAAAGGTACTATCTTGACGTACGGCACCTGGGTTTGTACTGTTTTTAGTTACAAGCCTGTTCATTCTAAATTCATAGAATGTATTATTAGACACGGTATGTGTAAATTGAACCCCTATATTGGAGTTTGTCACCTTAGTTGGTGCCCAATAGTCGGTGGCATAAATACGTGTCTCAATAAAACTTACTTGATCCATGTTACCTGCAATGCCTGTTGGCGAAACAAAAAAGCCTGGTGCCCCAGTTTGGCTTGCGCCTGTTCCTGTTTGGCTACCATATAAACCGTCAAATGAAAGTTTCATACCTGGGCCAACATTACTAGTAAGTTTCCCCTGCCATGTTGTAGTTCCGTAGCGATCTTCTGAGAGAGGGATGAAATACTCTGTATTGGTTTTACGGAAAGAAGTAGAAAATCTAAGATTACCTAATTTCTTACTTACAATAGGTATTGGCCCACCTAAGGTTAAATCAATTTCATAATCTGGCTTATCAATACCAATTTTCTTTCTGTGCTGGTACAAAAAGAGTTGTTGCGCTGCCTCTGGAGACAAATCATTATTAGGGTTATCATCTGCTAATAATTCTTGAGACACCGCATTCCAACCCTTAAACGTTGGATACTCAGATTGTGTATACCTATCCCAACTACCATTATCGGTACCCGTCCAAGCTACATCATCATCTAAATATGGACGAATCCAATATGAATTAGGATCATTAACTTTTTGGCCGAAATTTTTCGGCTGAGGTGGAGTAATACGTACTATACCATCTATTGTATATCTATCCGGATTACCCTCTTTACTGGTAACGTTAATTACACCTGAACGTACATCGCCATACTCCGCATTAAATCCACCCGTTTGAACCTGCACATTCTCGATTGATGTAACACTAATACCCGTAAATGGAGTATTGTCTCTTTCTGAACGTAAACTCAATCCGTTTAAGTTGAAAGAAACTTCATCACTTCCACTACCTCTAATACTTAGCCCCTCTACACCCGCTTGCAACCCAATTGCTGCGGTAACACTTGTAACAGGAAGGGATTCAAGTTCTGTTTTGCTAATACTTGAAAGGCTAGAAGAAACATCCTTTTTAATAACAGGTTGCTGTGCATATACAACTATCTCCTCACCTTCAATTAATTGCTCTGAAAGCTCAATATTAATCTCTGTAGTTAAACTAATAAGCACCTCTACATCTTCAATACGCACAGTTGCGAAACCAATGTAAGTTGCTTTTAAAGTGTATGTACCTGCACTTAAATTTAGAATTGTATAATAACCATCGGCATCGGATGAAGTTCCAATGGTTGTATTGTCTACTATTACGTTAACCCCTGGCAATGGCTCGCCATTTGTATCTGTTACACGACCAGTAATTTTACCGGTCTGGGCAAACAAGGGGGCTGATAATAAAATAAGAAAAAATGTGGTCAGTAACGGTATTTTACCCATCTAGGCGCTGATTAAGTTTCTTGTTCATGCAATGGTAATACATTAAGCAAAAGTTTACTATGAGTAAAATGCTAAATGGCTTGCTTCATCCGTTTAAAGTTCTTTTACGAATTCTTACATAGAAGCTATTTATATTTACACTATTTAACAAATAAAAGAGTATGTCTTTTATTATTTGCCAAAGCTCTAACAACTCATAAAGTATATTTTACGCTATGTCTATCACTTATACAAAATATTTAAAAATTAATTCACTTTTAAAATTACAAGATCTAAAGTCGAGCCCTCACGAGCATGATGAGATGTTGTTCATCATAATTCACCAAACTTATGAGCTTTGGTTCAAACAGATTCTCCATGAATTTGTAAAATTAATTATGGAATTGCAAAAAGCTAACACTTGGGGTGCTGTAAAAACATTACGTAGAATTTTAACCATTCTTAAAACCTTAGTTGCACAAATAGACATTCTAGAAACTATGACTCCGCTTGAGTTTAATAGTTTCCGAATGTTCTTGGGGCAATCTAGCGGGTTTCAATCACTTCAATTCCGCGAGATTGAGATTCTTTGTGGGCTACGTTTTCCATTAATGATTGAAGCACACAAAGATGAGGCCACTCATCTTAAAGTTTTAGAACAAAGAATGGCTCAGGAGACCATTTGGGAGTCTTTTTGCAAATACCTCACCCAAAAAGGATATCCAGCACAAGCTAAACGAGAAAATGAGAAAGGACTTTTATTCAATCCATCCGACGAAATCCAATCTGCTTTGATAAATGCTATGAGAGCTAACGAAGAAGAGGCCATGGTAGCCGAGTTATTAGTAGACTTTGACGAAGGCTTGCAAGAGTGGCGTTATAGACACGTTAAAATGGTAGAGCGTACTATTGGCACAAAAAAAGGAACGGGCGGTTCAGATGGCGTTACCTACCTTAAAAAAACTTTAGATCGTTCAATCTTCCCAGATTTATGGGCTATTCGGGCGAAGTTTTAAATTCAACTTATAAATAAATCTATTTTTCTTCTTTTGTGGGATGCACAACTAGCTCCGAATCTAAATACAGCTATCATTTGCACTCATATTAATTGACAACAGCGGATATACTATGACAGATATTGATCAATTAGCTCACTCACTTATTCCCCACTATTCACACTTTCGGGTTTCTGAAAGACTGCTGTTTACCGGTCACTCTCATCAAGCCTGGCCTGATGTTGCTTTAGAAGGTCAAAAGGAGTATTTCTATGATTCAGCAAAACTAGTAGACAAAAAATGGGGTAAAGCTGAAGTGAAAACGGAAATTCTTCGCAACTACTTGCGGGAGTATTACGACGATCCTGATGGTTTATATTGCCGCGAAGAAAATACACACTTCTTGTTTGTAAGCTGGCTGAGTAGTTTAGATTTAAAGAATAAGCCTAAGATCATCTCAACCGATGGAGAGTTTCATTCAATCTACCGCCAACTACATAGACTTACCGAAGAAGGACTTGAAGTAGCTTGGGTGCCCACAAATCCAGATGAATCTTTTGCGAACCGAATCATTGCCGAAATGGATGAGCGTACTTCTGCCATCATGCTCTCTAGAGTGTACTTTGAAACAAGTCTCGTAAATACACACCTCACTGAAATTGCTAAAGCTGCAAGAGCAAAAGGAATTCCTGTACTTATAGATGACTACCATGGCACAAACGTAGTACCTCTCTCAATTCGTGAAGCTGGTTTGGAGGATTGTTACTTCTTAATTGGTGGCTATAAATATTTGCAATGGGGTGAAGCAAATTGCTTCCTCCGTTTCCCAAAGCATTGTGAACTACGCCCTGCTATAACAGGATGGTTTGCCTCGTTTAGCACACTCGAAAATCCACGTACATCGGCACTAACCCATTACGACAATTCGGATCAACGTTTTGCAAGTGGTACATACGATCCCTCCTCTCAATATCGCGCGGCAAAAGTTGTCGAGTTTTATAAGCAGCATAATCTGACTTCAGAAGTATTAAGAAGTCAGTATCAACAAAAAGTAGGCTTACTTAAAGAATATTTTCTAAATCTAGATCTAGCCTCAGAACGCATAAAGTTAACCCATAATCGTCCTTTGCAGTTTAATGGAGGCTTTTTATCGCTAACCTCCCCACAAGCACAAGAAATCCGAGCTCGCCTACTCGAAATGGACATCTACACAGATGCCCGAGGTGAGATACTCCGCTTTGGTCCCGCCCCTTATACTACTACTCAGCAAATTGAAGAAGTGATGATTGCTCTAAAGCAGGTGATGAGTCAACTTTAATCATAATTAGATATCACTTTGACATAAATACTATTTATTCTCCCAATGCATTTGTTTAAAGGAATTGGGTCATCCTGTCCGGGTTATAGTGAGAGTACAGAATTTCTGTCAACAAAATTATCTAAGCTCTACAATTCCCAGCTCTGAAAGAGCGCAATATATCAACATGGGGTGACGCCCCATATAAATAACATATTCCCAAATACCAAAGCCCTACAAGGGCGAAATACTAAAGCAAGTATTCAATCTCAAATTCCTAGCATTCATAATACCCAATAATTATTAGTGATTTAGAAAAGACACCTTTAAATTACATGCTTAAGAACCAAAAATAAATATTTTTGTAAGGTTTCTTACTTCTACCGCTCTTACATATATCATACACATGCAAGATATGTCAAATTCTTTTTGCATTTACATATATTGAACATATATTCTTTGCAATAAAACAGTGACACGATCTGACACTCTACACGCGTATATTTAGATAAAGAAACACTCAATAATTAACGAATAACCATCATGGCTGAATCAAACGATAAAATTAAAGCTCTAGACATTGCCATAGGGCAAATTGAAAAGCAACACGGCAAAGGAACCATAATGAAATTGGGCGACGACGCCATGCAGGATGTTGACGTAATTTCTACGGGTTCTATTATGGTAGATTACGCGCTTGGTGTTCAAGGTGTGCCACGTGGTCGTATCACTGAAATTTATGGCCCTGAAGCAAGTGGTAAAACAACCTTGGCCCTTCAGGTTATTGCCGAGGCGCAAAAAAATGGTGGCCATGCTGCCTTTATTGATGCTGAGCATGCTTTTGACCCTCGTTATGCAAGAGCACTAGGTATTAAAGTTGATGAACTTCTAGTTTCTCAACCCGATAGTGGTGAACAAGCACTTGAAATTACTGAAACACTAATCCGATCTGGCGCACTAGATGTAATTGTGGTTGACTCTGTTGCAGCTTTAGTTCCTCGCGCTGAGCTTGAAGGTGAGATGGGAGATTCTCACATGGGCCTACAGGCTCGTTTAATGTCGCAAGCCTTGAGAAAAATTACAGGAATAGTGAGTAAATCTCATACCTCTTGTATTTTCATTAACCAAGTTCGTGAGAAAATTGGTGTAATGTTTGGTAACCCAGAAACTACTACTGGTGGACGTGCACTAAAATTCTACTCTTCGGTACGTATAGATATTAGACGTATAGGTGCTATCAAAAAGGGTGATGAGATCCTTGGAAATAGAACGAAAGTGAAAATTGCCAAAAACAAAGTTGCTCCTCCTTTCAAAGTGGTAGAATTTAACATTATGTACGGTAAAGGAATCTCTAAGATTGCAGAGATTTTAGATCTAGCTGTTGAGTTTGATATTATTCAAAAAAGAGGTAGTTGGTTTAGATACGATGGCGAGCCTATTGGCCAAGGTGCCGATGCAGCCATGCAGTTCTTGGAAGAAGACCCCGCTTTATGTGCTAAAATCGAACAAATTGTACGCACTAAATTAAAAGGCGAAGAAATTGAAGAACTGGCTCCGGTTTCAGCAGAGGCCGAAACTAAAGAGAAATAGCTTTTACTCAATCAAACATAGCTCACCCATAAAAGTGAGCTATGTTTTTATATATAGCACGAGTATATGGACACTGAAAAGAATTTCGAGTTTCCAATTTCGATAGCCCGCATCGAAATCCAAAAGAAAAATCAAATGAGATACTCTCTTTTTTCTGAGAAGGAGTTTATTATTGGTATCTCAGAAACCGTGCTCATAAATTTAAATATTCAGAAAGGAACTGAACTAACTGCCAAATTATATGAGCAGATTCTGAATGAAGAGTCTCAATGGAAAATAAGAGACTATCTAATTAGGCTACTCTCTCGTCGCGACCATGCAAGCTTTGAATTAATACAAAAAGCATCAAAAAAAGGATTTGATTCAGAGGTTGTTCAACATATTATAGACGAGCTTGAGGAAAAGAAGTATATAAATAACGAAGCTTTTGCCATGAAATTTGTACACGACAAGTTCGAGTTTAATAAATGGGGAAGTAATAAAATCCGAGCCGAATTAATTCGCAAAAACATTCCAAAAGTTTATATTGAAAACGCAATTGACCAACACTTTGGCAAAGAACTTATTAACGAAGCTCTCACCCAACTTACTATAAAGAAAATCCCTAGTTTGTTGCGCAGTAGTCCAGAAAAAAGGAGAAAGAAGCTATTCGACTTTTTAATGAGAAAAGGCTACGATACAAATATGATTTTGAAAGAAATTGACTCACTGATGAAATTAATTAAAGAATGAAAAACATAAGCTTAGAACGTATAGTTAAATCTGCTATAGGTATAGCTGGCCTGTTATTAATTGGCCTAGTTCTCTATAATTACTCTACGTTGGTTCTGTATCTCATGCTTGCAATAATTTTGAGTTACATTCTAGATCCTACCGTAAATTGGCTACAGCGCAATCGCATACCACGTACACTCTCAATTGGTATTACTCTAACTGCTGTAATTCTCATATTTGTCTATATATCTACAAGTGTTATTCCAATTGTTGCAGATCAAATGGTAAAACTTACCAAGCAACTAGATATTCGTAACATAGAAATGATTGCCTCTAAAGTTGAAGCTTTTATCAGTACAGAATATGGCTTTATTCCTGAAGGTTTTATCACAGAGAATATTGCAAATGGACTTAATGAGCTTTTTGATTTTAATAAATTCTCGAATGTTCTCAGCAATGTAGTTGTGCTGTTTACTGATATATTCTCCGCAATATTGGTTGTTCCTTTTGCTGCATTTTTCTTTCTTAAAGATGGCAGCAAAATTAGACGCGATCTTCTAAGAGTAGTTCCTAATAAATATTTCGAAACCACACTTTCTCTTCTTGATAAAATTGAAAAACGACTAGGCATGTATTTTAGAAGTGTTTTACTGCAAAGTCTTATTGTAGCACTTGCTTCGTGGGGAACATTATCAATTGCTGGGTTGAATAACTCCTTATCGGTGGGGATAGCAGTAGGGGTAGCAAACACCATTCCTTACTTCGGCCCTATAATTGGCTACGTTCTTTCTATTATAATTTCAATCATTGAAACAGGTGATTTCTCTCTTGTACTACCATGTATGTTGGCCATTTTAGCTGTCCAATTACTAGACAACTTGGTACTACAACCACAATTATTTGCTCGCTCAGCCGACATGCACCCTGTGGCGATTTTATTCATCATTTTAATTGGTGCCGAAACGGCCGGTGTACTAGGTATGCTCGTTGCAATTCCAATTGCTACCGTTGTTAAAATTACTATTAATCAGATTTCATGGAGTTTTAATAACTATCAGGTATTCCGCAGAGAGCAATTACAAAAAAAATCACTGTCGGGATAATATTAGCTCATCTTTATTCCCCATTGCTGATAAAGTTTTCCTATATTTTCTCGCATATCAGCAACGCCATAATTTCTGCTTAATTTGAAACAACTCGTAGTTTTTGCCTCTGGGTCTGGCTCAAACTTTCAATCTATTATTAATGCAGTTCAAAACGGTCAAATTAATGCCCGTGTTGCAGGGCTTGTGTCTAATAATGCGGATGCTTATAGTGTCGAAAGAGCTCTCAAGAATGATATCCCCTTCATTGTTCTTAACCCACTCCAATTCGAATCTGAAGCTGATTATATAAAAGAGCTTTTGCAACAGCTGGCGAATTGGAAGGCAGATATTCTAATACTAGCTGGCTATTTAAAAAAAATTCCGCTTTCTGTTATCGAAGCCTACCCAAAACGGATATTAAACATTCATCCATCCCTTTTACCTAAATATGGCGGTAAAGGCTACTATGGCATGAATGTACACAAGGCAGTTATTGAGGCCAAGGAAAAGGAAAGTGGATGTACCGTACATTTAGTGTCTAAAGAATATGATGACGGCCCGATTTTAGGCCAAGCTGTTATTACAGTTCATGAAAATGAGACTCCAGAAGAGCTTGCCCAACGAGTGCTAAATCAAGAGCATAAATTATACCCAGTAATTATCCAACAATACATCGAAACAATAAATAATTCATAACGTGGCTTTAAAACCTCTCTCTTCTTTACCAGAAAACCCAATCACAATAAAACGAGCTTTACTTTCTGTCTCCGATAAAACACATCTAATTGAACTGGCTACAGCCTTACACAAGCAAGGAGTGGAGTTAATTTCGACAGGTGGTACAGCAAAAACTATTTCTGAAGCAGGTATCCCTGTAAAAGATGTTTCTGAGATTACAAATTTTGAAGAGTGTTTAGATGGAAGGGTTAAAACATTACACCCAAATGTACACGGTGGCATCCTAGCCAGAACTAGCCAAGCTAGTGATGTAAAAGAAATTGAGAAACTTGGTATTACACCCATTGAACTTGTGGTAGTGAATTTATATCCTTTTAAAAACAAAATTAAGGAAGGAAATGTCACCCCGGCAATTGCTACAGAGTTTATAGACATCGGTGGCCCAACTATGATTAGAGCAGCAGCAAAGAATTTTGCTCACGTATCTATACTTAGCGATCCTATTCAATACGCATCTTTTATTGAGGAACTTAACGCCGCAAAAGGAATCTCCTTTAAAACCAGACAACTTTTAGCAAAAGATGCATTTTGCCACACAGCTGACTATGACTCAGCCATAGCAAATTATTTCACTGAACTTGTTGAGGAAAATCCTGCTAAGCAATTCAATGTTTCGTTACCTCTAGCACATGAATTAAGATATGGAGAGAATCCACATCAACAAGCAGCAGTTTATGGCAACCAAGAAACGTTTATAGATTGCTTTCATGGTAAACAATTAAGTTATAATAATTATTTAGATGTTGACGCGGCACTATCAATTATCTCAGCATTTGATTCTAACACCCCCGCCTGTGCTATAATTAAACACACTATACCTTGTGGCGTAGGCATAGCAGACAATTTAACCGATGCTTATAAAAAAGCTTTTAGCACTGATACTGTTTCGCCGTTTGGTGGCATTGTAATTGTAAATAAAGAGTTGGATTTAGAAACTGCTACTGCAATAGATGGCATCTTTACTGAAATTATATTAGCCCCCTCCTTTTCTAAGGAAGCATTAGAATTGCTTACTCAGAAAAAGAATAGACGCCTAATAACAATTATTAAATCTATTTCTGAGATTCAGAGTCTTACATTCAAATCAATTTTTGGTGGCGCTTTGGTTCAGGATGCCGATACAAATGCAGTGAATTTGTCTGAATTTGAAGTAGTTACAGTGCGTAGCCCTTCTGCCGAAGAAATGATTGACCTAGTATTTGCATGGAAGGTTGTACGCAATGTGAAATCGAACGCCATAGTTTATGCTAAAGATGGCAGAACCCTAGGAATTGGTTCAGGCCAAACAAGTAGAGTTGATTCTTCTGAAATTGCAGTATCAAAAGCCGAAAAAGAAGGTTTGAACTTAATAAACTCAGCTATTGCATCCGATGCGTTTTTTCCATTTTCGGATGGAATTGAAGCAGCAGCAAAAGCAGGAGCAACTGCAATAATACAGCCTGGCGGTAGCGTCAGAGATGCTGAAGTTATTGCAAAAGCTAACGAATTCGGCATGACTATGATTTTTACAGGAAAGAGACATTTTAGGCATTAATACCTGTCTCTTTATTTCCCTTTTAATATATTCGCAAATACAACATCAATATTGTATTTTCTTTTAATCTACACCTATCAAAATTAAATTCCCTCTATAGTGGCAATGTCAGAAAATTACGGTATACCCATACAGTCAAGATCAAGTATAAAACGTAAAAAAAGAATTTTAGATTTTCTATATACCGATATAGCAATAGACTTAGGTACAGCAAACACATTGATTTATGCTCGTGGCCAAGGAATTGTACTAGATGAACCTTCTATTGTTGCTCTTAACCAATATGGCACACCTGTTACCATTGGTCATGAAGCACGATTAATGCACGAGAAAACGCACAAGAATATACGCACAGTTCGCCCACTACGCGACGGTGTTATTGCTGACTTCGAAGTTGCAGAGCACATGATTAGAGGAATGATTAAGAAAGTAAAAATGAAATGGTATTCCTCTACTCGCCAAATGGTAATTTGTGTACCTAGTGGTATTACCGAAGTAGAGCGCCGTGCAGTTCGCGATAGCGCTGAACATGCTGGTGCAAAAGAAGTTTATTTAATCGACGAACCAATGGCAGCTGCTATAGGTATTGGCTTAGATGTACATGAGCCCGTAGGTAATATGATTGTTGATATTGGTGGTGGTACTACAGAAATCGCAGTAATTGCTTTGTCGGGTATCGTATACGCTCAATCTGTCCGCTTAGGTGGTGATGAACTAAACGATGATATTATCAATTATTTTAGGCGTAATCATAACTTGTTGATTGGTGAGAGAACAGCTGAGAAGATTAAATGTGAAATCGGTTCTGCTGCCCCACTCGACGAAGAACTAGAAATGATAACTAAAGGTAGAGATCTTGTTAATGGTGTTCCTCGAACGCGCCATATCACTTCAAAAGACGCACGTGAAGCTATTGCAGAGTCAGTAAATACCATAGTTGAGTCTATTACTAAATCGCTTGAACAAACACCTCCTGAACTTTCTGCCGATATTTTAGATCGTGGAATCATGTTAACTGGTGGTGGTGCATTATTAAAAAATTTAGACAAATTAATAATGGAAACCACCGATTTACCAGTTCATATTGCAGAAGATCCATTGACAGCTGTTGTGCGTGGTACTGGCGCAATATTAGAGAACTTAGAGTACTATAGACCAGTGATTTCATAACGTTGAAAATGAATGCAATTTAAACTCGTTAAAGTTGGTGAAGCCAAGGATTTTATCTTAACTGCAATTCTTTTACTTCTGGCAATTTCAATTGCTATTAGTAGAGGACAGAATGGTATAAATAGCCTTAGACAGGTTTCTATAACTGCTGTTAGTTTAATTCAAACCCCACTCTCGCAAGTACGAGTTTACAGGCAGGCTCTTAATACGAACACTTACTTACAGCGCCAAAACATTCTTCTTCAAGATGAGTTGAGTAAACTCCGTTCAATTGAGCAGGAAAATCTAAACCTACGTAATATGTTCGGCTTTACTGAACAGACTACCTTGGATTTAATCCCCGTTACTATTGTTGGTAAAGAACTAAATGGAATTAACAACAGCCTCACTATTAAACCAGGGTTATCAGGTGGTTTAACTACTGATATGCCTCTGATTACATCGAACGGCTTGCTTGGAAAGGTGGTGCTTATTACTGATAAGTACGCTCAGATTATGCCCTATTTCAACACATTATTTAAAGTGAGTGCTAAAGTACAGGAAAATCAAGCTCCCGGTATAGTTTCTTGGGAAGGCACAAACATGAATGAACTAGTTATGGATTTTGTGCCCCTAACAATTAAAGTTGATAGCGGATATGTGATAGAAACCTCTGGGTTCAGCAATCAGTATCCAGAAGGAATACCAATTGGCGTTGTTACTCGAACTGAAGCTGAAGAAGGCAAGGAAACTCAGAAAATATACTTAAAACCATTTGCGTCTCTTTTCGATGTATCGCAAGGTTTTGTAGTGCGATTTGAACCAGACTCATCGCTCAATCACTTGCGCCAAAAGTATAATGAGATTTTTAAATGAACCGTGATATTATAAAGCATATTGGGCTAGGTATAGTATTTGTGGTTTCACATGTACTTATATTTCAATATCTACGTGTTTTGGGCACTATAGCCGACCCAGTTTTAATATATCTAGTTTGGCTTTGCACAAAATATAACCGAACAAAAGTACTGCTTTTTGCTGCAGGTTTAGGTTTACTGCAAGACTCCTTATTTGATTTATGGGGGCTGTATATGTTTTCTAAAACCCTGCTTATTTTTATGGCATATAATCCTTTATCTAGGCTCTCAGAAAACAGATTACTTGCTTGGCAGATATTTATTTTGCTTTGGGGTGTAGCCTTTATACATAATTGCTTCTTCTTAGCACTAGGTTATTTTATTCAAACTTATTCTATTGGGCTCTCCCCATTTTTATTCATTCTTGGCAGTAGTTTTTATACAGCTTTAGTTGGCGTGCTTCTTTACGTTCTTAAGGGAAGGTAGTTTAGTTGAAAAGATATAATGCAAATAGAACCAGAACATCCATAATAGTACTGCAAGCTTTTATTGCAGGCCTATGTTTAATAGTAATAGGAAGAATATTTTATCTTCAAATTATAGATTACAAAACCTATGAAGAGTTAGGTGACAGAAATTCTATTCGCCAAGAATACATAGAACCCGCTCGCGGCTTAATTTATGATCGTAATCATAAGCTGATAGTTGACAACCAGCCAACCTACTCATTAACCATAACGCCTAGTAATTTTGATGAGCAGAACATTCCACTTTTAGCTCAATTACTAAATGTACCTGACAGTCTTATAATTTCTAGGGTGAAGGAGGCTCGAAGATACTCTTGGTACCGTACTTCTAGGCTCATTACTGATATTGATTTTATGACTTTTTCTGCCATAGAAGAAAATATATGGCGTTTACCAGGCGTAGGGCATCAAATAGATAGTAAAAGAAACTATCCTGCTCAAATGATTGGCTCCCATATATTCGGTTATTTACGCGAAGCAAGTGAAAGTGATTATGCAAACAGTGCTACTATTCGCCTAGGCGATAAAATCGGAAAAAGTGGGCTCGAATTGGTATATGAAGACAGCCTAAAAGGAAAATTAGGAGTTAACTATTTAAAAGTAAACGCTTTTGGCCAATCACTAGGCAATTACACCAAAGAACGAAGTGCAGTACCACCAATTCAAGGCTCTAATTTAATAACCACAATTGATTCTGACTTGCAGTATTTTGCCGAACAGCTAATGGTTGGCAAAAGTGGCGGTTTAATTGCCATGAATCCTAATACAGGAGAGATTTTGGCATTGGTTAGTTCACCAGAATATGAAGTTAGCCGGCTTGCAGGGCGTATTGATTCAGAATATTGGCATAGCATAAATACTGACTCTACAAAACCGTTATTCAATAGAGCAATCTCGAGTCGGCAGCCCCCTGGTTCTACTATAAAGCCCCTAATGGGGATGATAGGTCTAGATTTAGGAATAGTAACACCTAAAACGGAGATTTATAATAGTGGTGCTTATATGCGAGGTAGAGCTTATAACGATTTAGCCGATATTGGCAACTATAACCTAGAGAAAGCAATAGCTTATTCAAGTAATACTTACTTTTTAGCCTTAATGGATAGAATAGCAATGGCTGGCAAGCTTAATGAATGGAGTGAGCGTGTTAAAGATTTTGGTTTAGGTGTACCAAATGCTATAGATTTACCAAGTGCAAATATGGGTATTGTACCAGATAGTACATATTTAGACACACGTTTTGGAGTTAAGAAATGGAGTCTTGGTGATGTTTTAAATTTGGGAATTGGACAAGGTTTAGTTTCATCATCTCCACTTCAAATTGCTCAGATGACAAGTAGCATTGCAAATGGAGGATACCGTATTGCACCACATTTAATCATGGCTACTGAAGAACCTAATGGCACTATAAATAGAACCAAGATTGTACATGAGAAAATAGAGTGGGTAAAAGATATTTACATAGAAACTGTAAAAAAAGGAATGCGACGAGTAGTGCTTGAAGGGAGTGGTAGATTTTACGGTAATGTTCCAGGTATTGAGGTCGCAGGCAAAACTGGTACAGCACAAAATCCTTTTGGCCAAGATCATGGTTGGTTCACCTCTTTTGCACCACTTGATGATCCTCAAATTGTGGTTACAGTATTTCTTGAAAACTCTGGTTTTGGTTCAATATCAGCAGCACCTGTAGCCTCTCTTATCATCGAGAAACATTTAACTGGCGAAATTAAGCGTAATCATGTTTACAATTACGTTTTAAACTTTGTACCACGGCCACAAAAGAGAAGTGAAAATGACTAATTTCCGAAATTTTAACTGGTCTGTTTTTGCACCCTGGTTAGTACTAACAATTATAGGACTA
Organism: Balneolaceae bacterium; assembly: GCA_041656135.1. Classification (GTDB taxonomy): domain Bacteria; phylum Bacteroidota; class Rhodothermia; order Balneolales; family Balneolaceae; genus Balneola. The sequence continues at coordinate 38,633 of JBBAEC010000007.1, forward strand.
GTCGCTATTTATAGCGCAACTCAAGGCCCTGTTTCTGAGTTTTTACCCTCTTTTATCCAAGATAACTTTTCTAAACAAATGATCTGGATAGCTATATCCATAGCTCTTATACTTGGTTTTCAGTTTATACGTCCACGGTCATATCTGCAATTTTCCTACTTATTTTATGTAATTACACTCATAATTGTTGGGCTTACTATCTTTTTTGGCACTGAGATAAATGGAGCTAAAAGCTGGATTAGAATTGGCCCAGTAAATGTGCAATCTAGTGAGTTAATGAAGCTAGCCACTATACTAGCTACAGCCAATTATCTAACAAGCCGCAGGGATGTTTCGGCTGAAAATATTCGCTATGCATTAACTGCAGTAGCAATGATTTTATTACCTACTATTTTAATATTACTGCAAAACGATATGGGTACTGCCATCGTTTTTATATCGTTAATACCAGTTATTTTATTTTGGTCGGGCCTGCCACACGGCTTTTCATTGTTTATAATTTCTCCCGCAATTATAATGTATTTAACCCTTCTCAGTTGGAAGTATGGCGCCATTGCAACTGTAATTTTAGCATTAATTATCTTTATGCTACAAAAACGAATTTGGCTTTCTATCGCCTCTACAGTTGTGGGTAGCTTAATTGTAGCTGTAGGGAGCTATGCCCTTACGAATTTTCTTCAGCCACATCAGATTTCTAGAATTACAGCATTTACTAATCCAAATTTGGATCCCACAGGTGCCGGTTGGAATATTATTCAAGCTAAAACAGCTATTGGCTCAGGTGGCCTAACAGGAAAGGGATTTCTAGAAGGAACTCAAACACAACTACGCTTTTTACCTGAGCAGTGGACTGATTTTATTTCTTGCGTTATTGGCGAGGAGTTTGGCTTTTTAGGGTTAGGCTTTCTAATTATTGTATTTCTAATCTTCTTTATTCGAATGCTTAGTATGGCTGGTAGTCATAAGCATCCTTTTGCACAACTTGTAACTGTTGGCGTTACCGCAGTATTTTTCATTCACTTCTTTATTAATCTTGGCAGTGCAACAGCGTTATTACCAATAATTGGGCTACCTTTACCCTTTGTGAGCTACGGTGGTTCGGCACTTTTAAGTAATTCTTTGATGCTAGCTATTTGCTTAAATATGGATTTACACAAACGAGACTTTAGTATTTACCGTTAAATTAAGAGCTAGTAATTATCCTAATATTTCGAGATTATTTCAGACTGATTCTAAGATTTTTTAATATACTTTTTCTCTGTTCCTAGCTTAAAGCCTCGCCTGTGATGTTCTGTATAGCCATATTCTATCAATGCTTTTTTATGTTCTGGAGTGGGATAACCGACATTGCTTTTCCAATTGAATTCAGAGTATTCATTACCTAAACGCTCCATCAATTCATCCCTGTACACTTTTGCTAGAATAGAGGCTGCTCCAATGCTTATTGATTTATCATCACCTTTTACAACACATTGATGTGGAATGATGGAAGCTGTGTATCTACTACCATCCACAAGTAAATAATCTGGTGAGGCGCCTTTAACTTCTGTACATCTACGCATTGTTTCTATAGATGCCCAAAGAATATTACGTTGCGCAATTAAATCAATACTTCCTTCTTGAACTGTCCAAAACAAAGCTTTTTCCTTAATCGTATTCGCAAGCTCAAGCCTCTCCTTTAGTGGAATGGCCTTACTATCCCTAATACCATTTATAGAGACATTAGGAGCAAATATGACACCTGCTGCGACAACAGGGCCCGCAAGGCATCCCCTCCCAACTTCATCGAGCCCCATTATTCTTTTATAATTTTCAGCCCAAAGCTGTTTCTCATATTTAAGTCGATCTACTACTAGCTTCGTTTCCATGCCCGAAGGTACTAATTTTAGATACATTTTTGTTATAATTGGAACTGATTACCACACAACTATAGTTATATGAATAAAAGCAGACTATGAATTTTAGATACACTGAATGGGACGAGCGACTTTCTAGGCAAGGTTCGAGTTTTCCATTCGATACATTGTGGGATTTATTTCAAGAATTACTAACTATTTCTAGCGGGGATGTAGCCCAAGCTTTACGTTGGCTAACCGATTTAGATAATCAGTATAATATTACTGACCAATTTGAGGACAATTATTCGATTGGGGATTTTGTAGAAGAATTAAAGCAACGGGATTTTCTAGATAGTAACAAAGATTCTCATGTTCTAATTATGACCAAGAAAACAGAGAGGTCACTCCGACAAAAATCACTAGAAGAAATATTTCATGGTTTAGAGAAGGGAAGTATAGGAAGGCACAAAACCAGCCAAACAGGCCAAGGTTTAGAGCGCCAACCAGAAACTAGACTATGGTCACCCGGCGACGACATCGGTCAAATTGACTCTGTGGGCACTATGCTAAATATGCTTAATCATAGCTCACTTGAGTCTTTCAACTTACAAGAAGATGATTTATCTGTTTATGAAACCGACCATTATACATCGGTAGCAACGGTTTTATTGATAGACTTAAGTCATTCTATGATACTTTATGGCGAGGATAGAATCACTCCTGCTAAGAAGGTAGCTATGGCATTATCTGAATTAATTATTACTAACTATGCTAAAGACTCGTTAGATATTGTTGCGTTTGGAAATGAAGCATGGGAAGTAGCTATAGAGGATTTACCCTATCTGAAAGCTGGTCCATATCATACTAATACTTTACAAGGTTTAGAGCGAGCACGCCACATTCTACAACGTAAGAAATTTGCTAACAAGCAGATATTTATGATAACTGATGGGAAACCATCTTGTATTATTGAAAATGGAAAGCTTTATAAAAATAGCTTTGGCTTAGATCGTAAGATTGTAAATAAAGTATTAGATGAGGCTGTAAAGTGCCGTAGAGATAAGATTACTATCAATACCTTTATGATAGCCAAAGATCCATATTTACAACGTTTTGTGCGCGAAATGACTGAAGCAAATAAAGGGAAGGCTTATTTCTCTTCGTTAGATAATTTAGGCGGCTATATCTTCGAAGATTATATGAGAAATCGTAAACGAAATATTAGATAAAAAAAAGTCGCTTGTATAATTACAAACGACTTTTTAACAAACTAATTAGTACATACTATTTAAGCTATTATATGCCTAACTCATCCATTACTTTAGCGGTAATATCGTACTGAGCTTGGTACTCTGGAGATGCGTACAGTATTATTAAATCGCCTGTATTGGTAGTAGTGTTAAGTACATAAGCTAAACCTAGTCTTTTTGATACAGCTTGAATTGCAGTATCAATTTGACTTAAAAGCGGCCCAAGTAATTCATTTCTTTTTTCTGCAACTTCTTGTTGTGCCTTTTGCTCTGCTTGGTTTAATTCCATGCTTTTACGTTGTAATTCTTGTTGCTCTGCTTGTTTTGCGGTTTCAGAAATAGCTGATTCTTTTTGGCGATAAATTTCAATAGCATTTTGAAGCTCTTGCTCTTTTGCACGTAGCTCATTGCTTTTTCTTTCAGTGAAATTAACAATACGCTGCTGAACTGCCTTCATTTCAGGCATACGAGTCAATATAGTTTGTGGATCTACATAACCTATTTTCAGTTCTTGTGCATTGATAGTAGTGCTTAATAATGCAGCTAAAAATAGAAGGATCCCAAGTGGTAACTTTTTAATCATCATGATAATATCTGGTTTTACTGTTTAAGTTTATTAATAACTTTTTCGGTGATGTTAGGTTGGTTCGATGCCGCATAGAATATAATCTCGCTACCTTGGGAAGTTCGATCACTCAGAACTAAATCTAATCCTAACTCTTTCGCTACTGCGGCAATAGCATTGGTAACTTTTTCTTGCATTGGTTCTATCAATGCATTTTGACGGAGTTGTACTTCTTCTAAAGAAACTCTTTTAAGCTCTTCAAACTCAGCGTTTTTTGCCATCAACTCTTGCTCACGACGTTGTCTTGCTTCGTCAGAAAGTGCTGCCATTACTTTCTCATACTCATCAAAAAGTATTTGCAGAGAATCAGCTTTGGGGCGTAACATTGCATCTTTTTCATCCAAAAACTTCTGAATTTCAGCACTAATCTTTTGTACTTCAGGAAGTTGGCTCATTATGACATCAGGATTTGCATACCCAATTTTTGTTTGCGCAACTGCAAATTGCCCAACAAAAAGGGCTATTGATGCGGCTATAAGTATTCTTTTAATCATTTATACTTCTTTGTTTAGTGTTAAATTTATTGTTCGTTAAGGTCATCAACGTCAATTCCTAGTTCCAATAAAATAGACTCATTTAAGTTCCATTCGCTACGAGCAAACACCATATAAATGTCGCCTGCTCTATCAAATACAAAATCCACCCCTTGCCTTTCAGCTACTGTTCTTACAGCAGCAAATACTTGCCTTTGTATGGGTTCAAGAAGTTCTTTTTGTCGCGTAAAATATTCGCCACTAGGGCCAAATTTTTGCGCCATAAATCCTTCTCGAGCTTTCAGAAGTGCACTAATATCTGCTTTCTTTTGCTCACGTATTTCATCGGTATATAGAATTTCTTTTGCTTCATAATCCTGTTGAAGCGCTTTAATTTCTTTGTCTTTATTCGCTAATTCAGTTTTCCAAGTGTCGGTTAGCAAACGTAATTGCTGCTCAATACCTTGATATTCAGGAATATTAGCTAAAACGACATCTGAGTCGAAGTAAGCTATTTTCTGATTTTGAGCCATTGTTAGCGAAGGTATCGCCACAACAATCAAAACTAATATTAAGGATTTAAACTGCTTCATTATATTTTATTAAAAGGGTGCGCCAATATTAAATAGGAATTCCCATTCGCCAGCTTGTGTAGGTGAACCATTGATTGCACCAGGAACACTGTCTAGTCTATACCCATAACTCAAATCTACGAGTCCTAGTATAGGTAAGAATAATCTAACTCCAAATCCTGTAGATCTTTTCACGTCGAAAGGATCATAGTCTGAAAAACCAGCAAAGGTATTACCCGCATCTAGGAAGGTGTAGGGTATAACTTGTATCTGATCACTCGAGATTGCTGGGTATCTTAATTCTAAAGAATATTTATTATAAATACGTCCACCAACTTTTTCTCCATCAACAACTGGTGCAATACTTTCGGTAAAGCCACCTGGATAACCTCTCATATCAATGTTGTCGTACAAGAAACTCTGCTGCTGTTGTAACGGGGTTCCACCTACTAAGAATTTCTGAAAATTACTCCTGCTATTTGTTGTGAAGTAACCGATATAACCAAAATTTGCTTGGCTTGTAAGTACTAGCTTCTCAACTAGTGGAAAGTGATGTTGGTAATCTGCTTTAATTTTATAGAAATCTGAAAGTCCCGGAATAGGAAGTGCCGCTTCTGCAGATAGTGATATTTTTGATCCTGTATTAGGGGATATAAAATTATCTAAAGAGTTTCTTTCAATTACTTCTGTTATTGAAATTGTATTAGTAATACCACTTTGTAGCATACTAGTGGACTGTTTTACATCATAAAGCTGGTAACTCAAAATTGTTCGTTGAGTAAAGAAATCATCCGGCCATTGTAAACGTCTTCCTAATGAAACACTTCCTGAGAAAAGCTCACTCTTACCATAGCCATAGTTTCTGTTATTAATTAAGTTATAGGAGATATTTACACCTAGCGATGTAGGTTTACCATTTAACCAAGGCTCTACAAAACCAACTGAGTAACTTTGATAACCCGATCCTGTTACCTGTACTCCAAGCGAGACTTGCTGACCATCACCAGAAGGTATTGGTGCCCAACCACCCTTTTCGAAGGCTCTTCTCATAGAGAAGTTATTAAAGTTAACTCTTGCCGATACAATAGCACCCACAGTTTGCCCACCATAACCACCAGAGAACTCAAAGTTATCGGTAGAAGCAGACTCTTTTAGAGAATACATTATATCTACTGTTTTTGTATTCGGGTTTGGCACATAATCAGGTTCAATACTTTCTGGATCAAAAAAGCCAAGAGTACCAAGTTCACGGATAGTTCTTACAATAGCATCGCGGCTAAAATTATTACCAGGTATGGTTCGTAAGGTTCTACGAACTACATCATCATGCGTTTTTGTGTTACCTGAAAAGGATACAGCTTCAATACTAGCTATTTCATCTTCATAAATATCAAAATGAATATCGATAGAATCGGCTGCTACTTTATTAATAGTAGGAATTGCACGGAAAAACAGATACCCAATATTTTGGTACAAGGAGTTTATATCAGTACTACTTTTGTTGAAGGTTAAGTTTTGCTGATATTTTTCCTCATCAAAAACGTCCCCCTTCTCAAAGCCTAAAGACATGGTAAGCTGCTCGTCGGTATATACGGTGTTACCTTCCCAAGAAATATTACGAATTTTATATTGAGGGCCTTCTTCTAAATTAATTGTAACCCCAATACCAGGCAAATCTCGTACATAATCATATACATACACTGAGTCTGAAATAATGCGAGCATCAGAGTAGCCATTCTTTCTATAGAAATTTAGAATATTCTCTTTACCCTCTTCGAAATCTTCCTTCTTAAATACTTTTTTACTGAAGATTAAAAGCCATCTATCTAGCTTTAATGGCTTCAGCTTCTTTCTAAGAGTTTTGTCTGAGAATTGTTCGTTGCCATTAAATTCAATTTTCTTAATCTCTAATCTTTTCCCTGGCTTTATGTCAAATATAAGTCTAGCTCTATTTTCTAGTTTTTCATCCATTTCAACACGAGTTTCAACACTTGTATACCAATAGCCTTTTTCTTTATAAAAACGCTTTATAGTATTTATAATCTGTGCTTTATTAGATTCAGTTATTGCAACACCCGGCATAAGTACTATTAAGTCTCTAAGGTCTTTTCGCTGCGAACGTTTTATACCTTCAAGTTTATACTCAATAACACGAGGTTGTTCTTTAACACGAATTATTAAACTAATATCGCTGCGTGTTTTTTCTTTTATAAATATAGAAACGTCAGAGAATAAACCAGCTTTGTATAATCTACGAACTGCATCAGGTATATTATCTCCTGGATAGGTAATTTTAGTACCCTCAATTAGTAAACTCGCACTAATAATAAACTCTTTCCGAGTAGACTCATTACCCTGCACTTCAATTTCTTTTAGCACATATTCTTGAGGTACTTCGAGCGTGGGATCAGTAATCTTGATGGTTTCTTGTGCGTATAACAGATAAGATGCACCCGAAAAAAGGAATGTTATACAAACAGTTAATAATAATCTTTTCAACAAATTAGACACGCTATATTAGTAGTTAACTTATTTTTGTTTATCGAGTAAACGGGTTACTAACCCCATTTTGTCTTTAGGTGTGTGAACTTTTCCAAACCTACGATCTCGCCCTTGAAATGACTTAATTGCGTCATAAAGCTCATTCCTTCTAAAATCGGGCCAAAACTTCTTTGTAATATACAGTTCTGAGTAGGCAAGTTGCCACAGCAGAAAATTACTTATTCTGTACTCGCCACTTGTTCGTATTATTAAATCAGGATCTGGTATATTAGCAGTAGATAAATGATCGGCTATCATTTGGCTATTTATCAAAGAAGGATCTAGTCGATTTTCTTTTACGTGAGCGGCAATTTTTTTAACGGCTTCGGTTATATCCCATCTGCCCGAGTAGCTTAAAGCGAGGCACAATTGTAACCGTGTATTATCTTTTGTCAAATCAACGGCTTCTTCAAGTTCTGCTCTACAATCATTTGGGAAACGATCAAGCTGCCCAATAGTTACTAAACGAATATTATTTTCATTTAGATTTTTTGATTCTTTTTTGAGCGATGAGGCGAGTAGCCGCATTAATCCGTTTACTTCGAATGAAGAGCGTCCCCAATTTTCGGTAGAAAAAGCATACAAAGTTAAATATTTAACACCTAATTGTGCGCACGATTCTGTTATGTCTCGTACCGAATCTACCCCTACCTTGTGCCCATGAAGACGTATGCTACCATTTTGAGTAGCCCATCTTCCATTCCCATCCATTATAATGGCAATATGCTCAGGAATGACACCAGATTTTTTCAAATCTTCTTGTTTTTGTTTGTCTTCCTCAGACTGGGTAGTATTTGTTAAAGTGAGCTTTTTCAAATAATTAATGGGCTAATTTATAGCCTGCAAAATTAGGGTTTTAATAGTGATATAGCAAAATAAAACGTATCTATTTCAACTTTATTTCTTGTTTAAGAGAGATCATTTCCAGCATGGCTAACGCAGCCTCCCCCCCTTTGTTTCCTTTCTCACCAACTCTTTCTAAAGCTTGTTTAGTATTGTCGGTTGTAAGAACTCCAAAAGCTACAGGAATATTGTACTTGAGATTTAATGCCGCAACACCAGTAGTAACTGCATCACATACATATTCAAAGTGCGGTGTTCCACCTCTTATAACAACACCTAATGCAATTACACCATCTAAGCTTTTATTTTCTAAAAGAAATTGTACCGCTAAAGGCAACTCAAACGAGCCTGGACACCGAGCTATAGAAATATCCTCTTCACGAATTCCATTTCCTTTAAGAGCGTTTAGTGCACCTTCTAACATTTTTTCTGTGATGGCCGAGTTCCATCTAGAAACAACGATTCCAACTTTTGCGCCTTCATTCTTAGAAGTCCCTTCAAAATAGGTACTAGACATTTTTAATCAATCCTTTAATTTTATTAATTTTTTGCGCTGATCTGTCATTCTTTTCATTTTCTCTACATGCTTATAGGCTATGGTAACAACCCCTACATGCGAATACCCTTCAGTATAACTTCCATGATAATCGCTACCACCCGTTTTAAGTAACGCATTATTATCACAATATTCTGTGTAATTGAGCTGTTTTTGCCAACTGTGACTTGGATGGATACATTCAATACCATCTACACCTAAGCTTACCAGCTCATCTACTTCTTCTTGGGAGTAGAAACGACCAGGATGTGCAACTATTGCTGCACCTCCAACATTTTTAACAATTTCTATAGCTTCTTTCACATGAGGATATTCAGTTTCAAAATCTCCAAGCTTATCATTACTTAAATATCGAATAAAAGCCTCTTGTATGGTACTAACATAGCCTTTATTGATGAGTGTTTTAGCAAGATGTGGCCTACCAATATTTGCGCCATTTGCCAGAGCCCACACTTCATCATACTCAACCCCAACCCCTTGTTTGTTTAAAATATTGATAATTACTTTAATTCTTTTTCTGCGAGCAAATCGCTGTTTTAGAACAAACTCTTTAAAGTAGGTGGAGTTAGTATCAAAATAATACGCTAGCAAGTGACATTCCGTATTATTAAAAAGAGTTGTAATCTCTACACCAGGAATTAGTTCGATTCCTTTTTCATCGGCAATTGGTTTTGCTAAACTGTAGGCCTCGAATGTGTCGTGATCGGTTATAGCTAGTGCTTTTAGCTTCTTTTCTGATGCAAGAGTAACCGCTTCAACTGGCGATAGCTTACCATCAGAACAGGTTGTGTGTATATGTAAGTCTGCTTTGCCGGTCATGAATTAGTTTCCACCAAGCAGAGAGTGCATTTTACTTGAAGATTTGAGTAACTGTAATGCATTATCAAGTTGTGGATCTACTTTTAGTTCTGCAATGGTGCGTGCTTTTTGCCCATTATATCGTGATAAAATCTCAAGATATAGATTTTCTTCAATTACCGTCTGTTCCACTTTTAATTGCTCTTTCTTATGGGCTTCAATCAATTTTGTTATGTTTTCTAAATTTGCTGCTGTTTCTTTAATATCATCTAGTTCTAACTTTAGCTCAGCTAATTCTTTTTCTGAATTTGTTTGGTAGTAAAATTCAGATTCTTTTAAAAATTTTATAAACTCAGCATATACACTTTTAGGCAACTCTTTAAAGTCAATGTCTTGGTGTTCTGCTTGATATCTTGTTGCAAAATCGAAGTACATTCCTTTTTGGAACAATGCTACTTGAAGTAAACTAGGTTCTTTAGCCCTTGCTACTATATCTGGCTCAATACCTCTTCCTTCAAAAACTTCTCTACCATTACGAGTTTTGAACCCTTTGTTTGTAGATTCACGTTTAACAACACCAGAATTCCTTCCTTCGTGGGTATAATCTATCGATTGAATACTTCTTCCACTTGGCGTGTAATAGCGCGCTATGGTAATTTTCATAGACGTATTATAGGGTAAGCTTTTTACAATCTGTACTAGCCCTTTTCCAAAACTACGCTCGCCTATTATCAATGCTCTATCTAAATCTTGTAGAGCGCCGGCAACCACTTCCGATGCACTTGCACTTCCACCATTCATTAGAATAATTACGGGCTGGGTAAACATAACAGGCTCTTTAGTCTCAAAGGCCTCATTGTATTCTTTTATTCGTCCTCTATTTTCTACTACGGTTAAACCTGGCTCTACAAATTTATCAATTATAGCTACTGCTTCTTGTAAAATTCCGCCGGGATTATCTCGTAAATCAAGTACAAGCCCTGTTATTTCTTTAGCTTCTGTAAGCTCAACTAATGCGAGCCTAACTTCTTCAGCTGAGTTCTCACCAAACTGGGATAAACGTATATATCCTACATCATCCTTTTGGCCTACATAGCCATAGTGAGAGATGTTTTTTACTTCGATACGTTCCCTTTTCAGCTCAAAATCTAAATCTTGTTCTACCCCATACCTCCGTATGGTTAGCACAATTTTTGAACCAACTTCGCCCATCGTTAAAGACTGAACTTCTTCAGGCTGTAGATTCTGTGTAGAAATACCGTCTATGGCAATAATTTCATCCCCAGCATTAATTCCTTTCCTATGGGCTGGGCCACCTTCTTGTGGCGCAATTACAACTATTTTACCTTCGCGGTAACCTGCTTCTAATCCTATGCCAGCATAATTGCCGCGTGATAGAATTTCGGCTTCTTGATTTTGAGATTCACTATAAATGACCGTGTAGGGATCAAGTGTTTCCAGCATAGCGTCTAGACCTGTACGCATTAGTTTTTCTGGATCAACATCATCCACATATTCTAATGCTACATTTTCGTATGCTTTGCTGAAAATTGAAAAGTTCTTTTTTATCAGGAAAAAAATATCTGCTTGTTGTGGAGCGAACGCAACTCCTATAAAAAGAAGCACAAGCAGAAGGGATCCAATTTTTCCTATACGCGTCATTCTAACTAATTAACCTTACTGATTTTTAACACTTGGCCAACATAAATTCTTGAGCCACTAACATTGTTTAGCTGTCTTAAAGTTGCAATTGGAACGTTAAATGTCTCTGCAATTTTACCTAAAGTGTCATTCTTTTGAACAGTGTAAGTTCTAAACTCGCCTGAGGTTGTTGTTGCTGAGGCTAGTAAATTGCTTCCACCACCTTTCTTCATATTTTGTTTTGCACTAAAAGACATGCTGTTAATTTGCTCATAATGACTTTTTTGTGCCTTTGGAACAAAAACAGAGAGCTTTTGGCCTGGTCTAATAGTATTACTTACGCCATTCCAAGTTCTAATTTGGTAGCTCTGCACATTATACCATTCAGCAATATGCCCAATAGTATCGCCAGTTTTAACGGTATAAGTAATTTTCTCAGTGTTAGCAGGTGCACTTGTTCTAGTTGGTGTTGTTGTTCGGCTACGACTAGTATTGGTTATATTTGTAGGTTGATTTGCAGATATTTTACCCGCACTACCTTGTGGTAATGGAATAACTAACTTCTCACCTGGATAAATAACTTTTCCGAGATTCTCGTTACTTGCATAAATTCCTCTTACCGTAGTGCCGTACTTTCGAGCAATAATACCAATAGATTCACCACTTCTTACTGTATGCATGGTAATACTTTCAGCTCTATTGTCTTTAGGTATATCTTTGTAAGCAATTAAAAACTGCTCTTTATTACCAGTAGGTAATTTTAATGGGTATTTGTCGCCTGGAGGGGTCGCCCAACGGAGTAATTCTGGGTTATATTTTTTTATTTCTTCGGTAGTAATACCTGCAGCTCTAGCTAAATCTTCTAATGGCATTAAGCCTTCTACCTCAACTACTTCGTAAGAGTATGGTGTTGCACCATATTTCTTTTGAAATCCGAATTCTTCTGGATTCAAGCCAATCATAGCGGTTGCAATAAAACCTGGCACATAGCCTCTGGTCTCGCGTGGTAGGTAAGGATATGCTTCCCAATAATCTTTCTTACCACCAGCTCGGTCAATCGCACGCTTTAGACCTCTAGGGCTAATATTATAATTTGCCATAGCTAGGTGCCAATCACCCCAGATATCATGCAAATCTCTTAAATGCCTTGCTGCTGCACGGGTTGCTTTTTCTGGATCGCGGCGTTCATCTACCCACCAGTTAATTTCAAGCCCATAAACACGTCCTGTTGCTGCAATAAACTGCCACATACCTGAAGCCGCTGCCCAACTACGTGCGGTAGGATTTAATCCAGACTCGATAAAAGCTAGGTAAGCCAATTCTGAAGGTACTTTCTCTTCTTTTAGAATTTCTTGAATCATTGGCATGTACGTACCAGAGCGTTCTAACCATAACTCCATTACTTCTGGGCGCTTTAAAGTGTAGTACACCAAGCTGTTTGTTACAAATCTATTTTGAATGAGTGGTACTTCCGTTTTATTTAGAACCACATCTTTAGGAAACCTAAAATCTTCGGTTAAAGCAAAATTTTCTTCCGAAAATAGCTCTTCATGAATTGCAAATATCTCGCCTTGAGGCTCTAATGCAGATTCTGTGATTCCATAAAAATTACGATATTCAGAAACTATTGTTCTAGAAACCTCAGCAAATCGACGATCTGCTCTTATCTCTGGATAGTCATCAAGCAGAGCTTGTGAAGCATTCACTGCATCGTTAATATTGATTTCAGCTTCAATTAGATTGTCATCTATTTGCGCTTCTAGGCTGGCAATATGTATTTGATAGATATCAGAGATACGACGTAACACATCTTTTTGAAAACTATCAAGTTCAATGTTTGCAGGTTGTTGCGTCTGTTGTTCATCCACAGTTTTAGCCTCCATTGGGTTATTAACGGGTAATAACCTAATTGGCATTCTCTCAATATTGACACCACTGGTGTCTTGTGCATTCACAGTTGTTGCCCCTGCTAAGATTAGGACACATAGTAAAGTTGTATATAATTTCTGCATATCAAATTTATGATTTGTAAAACTCGTTTATAATAGTGATTCTTACCCTTAATTGCGCATATCCTTGTCCTAAGAGGTTGATGCTTAAACACGCAAATTATAGAGTTATTGTATAGTTTTTGTACAATTTAGATTTTATTGTTCCTGACCAGTCCATCTTTGCACTAGTGGCCACCTTCTACCTTGGCCAAATGCTTTTGCGGATAGTTTTAATCCTGGTGCTGCTTGGTATCGTTTGTGTTCATTTAAATCCACAAGTTTCAGAATTCGGTCTACTGTAGTGGCATCAAAGCCTTTATCTAAAATTTCCTTTCTAGACCACTGCAACTCCAGATAATAAGTTAAAATTGCATCTAATGTTGGGTAATCCGGTAAAGAATCGGTGTCTTTTTGATCGAGGCGTAATTCTGCACTTGGCACTTTATCTATAGTAGTTTGTGGAATCACTTCTTTACCATAATGCTCTTTATTCATCCATTCGCACATTGCGAAGACTTCCGTTTTATATAAATCTGCTATAACTGCTAACCCGCCAGCCATATCACCATATAAAGTGCAGTAGCCAACAGCAATTTCCGATTTATTACCCGTAGTGAGTACCATATATCCAAATTTATTGGCTATTGCCATCAATAAGTCGCCTCGGCTTCTACTTTGAAGATTTTCTTCGGCAACATTGAACTCTGCTCCGTTAAAAACTGGCTCTAGTTGTTGCAGAAATACATCATAAATTGGCTTAATAGGTATTTCTAATAGTTCTATGCCAAGATTACTTGCAAGAGTTTGAGAATCACTTACACTCCCTTCCGAAGAAAAATGAGAAGGCATAGTTACTCCAATTACATTGTCGGCACCTAATGCTTCTACGGCAATAGCGCACACCAGCGCTGAATCAATGCCACCACTCAAGCCTAAGATCACTTTTTGGGCAGCACTTGATTTGTGGAGATAATCACGTAACCCAAGCACTAATCCATCAAACATGTTTTTTATCATGCTTGGTACTTGTGCTTCTGCATCAATCGGACTTTCTGTTTTGAGAGATTGAGTTGTAGCGTCATACTCAACTTGAATGTGACTTTCTTCAAATCTTTTTGCACGGCTCACTAAAACACCTTTAGAATCTATTACTAAAGAATCCCCATCAAATATCAGTTCTGAATTCGCGCCAACCTGGTTTGCATAAAAGATAGGTCGGTTTAGTTCTTTAGCTTTTTCCTGCAACATCTTTACACGACTTTCTGGCTTGTGTTTTGTAAATGGAGAAGCAGAAATATTAATAATTGCCTGAGCCCCTCTACTTGTTAGCTCCTTTGAAGGGTTAATTGCGTAGGTGTGATAATTTATCTCGTTATTATTTGCCCAAATATCTTCGCATATAGTAACACCAAACGAAATTCCATTAATAGTAATAGGCTCAAGTTCAGCGGCCGGCTCAAAATATCTAAGGTCATCAAATACATCGTAAGTTGGCAATAAAGCTTTATGTGCTCTTTTTATCTCTTTTCCGTTTTGAGCAACTATAGCCGAGTTATAGCATTTACGCCCTACACCCTTGTCATTCTCAGTTATTGAGCCAAAGACAACCGCCATTCCTTTGGTGCGCTCTATAAACTCTGTGTTTATTTTGTAGCATAGTTCTCTAAAAGCACTACGCTCTATTAAATCTAAGGGTGGGTAGCCACAAACAACTAGCTCTGGAAGAATTAGCAACTCTACCCCTTGCTGCTCTGCTTGTTCAATTGCCTCTATTATGAGGGCTTTGTTGCCTGAAAGATCACCGATAACGGTATTGATTTGAGCTAAACGTATATTCACTGTATATAATTTTATTTGCGCTAGTAAGATACATGTTTAGTTTTTAAACACGAAGTTTGAAGCTGATTAAAATAGTTCGATATCTAAGTTCTTTTTAGAAGTTTTAGACCGCTCTAATTGTTAATTATTTTAAGCAAACATGACTTTATGCAGTATAATATTACTTAATAAAAGCTATTTACATAATTTTAAGTATGGTTTTATCCGAAATAAAGCATCATATATTTATGCTAAAATACTCCTTTTATTAGCCAATTAAACACCTATCCCATTGTTTTAACTAGGTATTATTTTTTTATTCTAAGCGCACTATCAATATGTATTATTACTATAAGCTGGGCATTAAATGCTTTGCCAAATTGCGTTCTGCTTTTTTCTTAAGAACAGTTTTATATATTCGCGAGCAAGAATTCCCAACTAACCAAGGATAAAAAATGAACATGAAATTAAAATCGCTACTTACATTTATAGTTGTATTGACTATTGGTCTAAGTAACTTACAAGCACAGAGAACTGTGATTCATGCTGGTACTTTAATAGACGGTGAGTCGAACAGCGCACGAAATGAAGTAAGTATTATTGTAGAAAATGACATAATTGTCTCTATCGAGAATGGTTACGCTAAAGCCAAGAAAAACGATACTGTAATTGATTTAAAAAATAAAACAGTATTACCTGGCTTTATTGATTTACACGTTCACATAGAAAGTAGCTCTAACCCAAATAGTGCTATTGACAGATTTAGATTAAATGATGCTGACAGAGCTTATCAAGCAATGGAACTCGCAGAAGCCACTTTGATGGCTGGTTTCACAACAGTAAGAGACTTAGGCGGCTCGGGCATTAACATCTCAATGAGAAACGCCATTAATGCTGGTAATTTTAGTGGTCCTAGAATTATTACAGTAGGTAGAACTATTTCCACCACAGGTGGCCATGGTGATCCAACGAATGGCTTAAAAAGCGATCTAATGGGAGATCCAGGTCCTAAAGATGGTATAATAAATGGTGCTGATGATGCTCGTAAAGCAGTTAGACAGCGCTATAAAGAAGGTTCTGATCACATTAAAATTACAGCCACTGGTGGTGTTTTAAGTGTTGCAAAATCAGGTGATGCTCCTTTATTTTTCGCTGACGAACTAGAAGCTGTTGTACAAACTGCAAAAGAATATGGCATGCACGTTGCTGCACATGCTCATGGTGCAGAAGGGATGAAGCGTGCGGTTGAAGCTGGTGTTTTAACCATCGATCACGGAACCAACATGACTGAAGAAATCATGGATTTAATGATCAAAAAAGGTACTTACTTTGTTCCAACTATTTCTGCAGGAAAGTGGGTAGCTGAAAAAGCTAAAATTGATGGATATTACCATCCATTAGTAACACCAAAAGCTTTAGAGATTGGCCCACGTATGCAAGACACTTTTTCTCGTGCGTATAAAAGAGGCGTAAAAATTGCTTTCGGAACCGATGCAGGTGTTTTCCCACATGGTATTAATGCGAAAGAATTTGGCTATATGGTTGAAGCAGGTATGCCAGAAATGGAAGCTATCAAAAGTGCTACTATTACAGCCGCTACTGTTTTAGGTCTTCAAGATACTATTGGTAGTATTAAGAAAGGCAAAAAGGCTGACCTTGTTGCTGTTGACAAAGATCCTCTTAAAGATATTACTACTTTAGAGAAAGTTACTTTTGTTATGAAAGAAGGTGTTGTTTACACCAAATAGCACCTAGCTAAATAGGATTACTATTACAAAGCCCATATTTAATTATATGGGCTTTTTTTATTAACAGATTTTATATCAACTAATGTAAACGGTTTTTGTATTTACGAACTCATGTATTCCAAATGAACCGAGTTCTCTACCGTACCCAGAATTTTTTATACCACCAAATGGAAGTCGGGGGTCAGATTTAACAAAATCGTTCACAAAGCAACATCCTGCCTCTAACTCATTTGCCGCAATCTGCTCTGCCTTTTCTACATCACTACTAAAGATTGCTGCGCCAAGGCCATAAATACTATCATTTGCCACAGCTATAGCTTCCTTTTCATCTTTAACTTTTATAATGGATGCTACAGGCCCAAAAAGCTCCTCGCTATAAGCTGGCATTCCCTTTGCCACATTCTCGAGTATTGTAGGTGGATAAAATGCACCTTCATTATCAGGTATAAATCCCCCTAAAGTTAATTTAGCGCCCTTTTTTAAACTTTCTTGAACTTGTTTATGGAGTTCGTCTCGTAAATCGAATCGTGCCATGGGACCGATATCAGTTCCAGCTATAAGTGGATCATCCATCACTTTATCTTTCATGTTCATGGCGAAAGCTTCCACAAACTCGTCGTAAACTTTATCAACAACGATAAATCTTTTTGCAGCCACACAACTTTGGCCAGTATTAATTAATCGAGAGGTTACACATTTTTGAGCAGCATCTTTTATATCAGCATCGTCTAAAATGATATATGGATCGCTTCCACCCAACTCTAGAACCGTTTTTTTGAGGGCTTCACCTGCTTGGCTAGCAACTGCTTTTCCAGCTCTGGTGCTTCCTGTTAATGTTACCGCTGCAATACCATTATGCTGTATTACTGGCTTCATATGTTCGTTCTTTACTAGTAGTGTTCGAAATAAATCCTTTGGATAGCCTGCTTCATGCATAATACGTTCAATCTCAAGCGCACAGCCTGTTGTGTTTTCAGAATGTTTTAGAACCACGCTATTCCCTGCCATCAGCGCCGGTGCAGCAAAACGAAATAACTGCCAATATGGAAAGTTCCAAGGCATTATAGAAAGGACTACGCCTAAAGGTTTAAATGCTACATAGCTTTTTGATGCATCCGTTTCGACTAACTCATTTTCTAAAAACTTGGAAGCATTTTCGGCATAATATTCACAAACCCACGCACATTTCTCAATTTCCCCTTCTGATTGGGATATGGGCTTACCCATTTCTAAAGTCATGAGCTGCGCTAGTTCATTTACATTTTTGCGTAGTAGGTTTGCTGCTTTATTTAGGAATTTAGCTCTCTCTTCAAAACTGTTTTGTGCCCATATTTTCTGAGCTTTGTTTGCTTTTTCAATTATGCCATCCAAAGTGCTGGCACTCATCTCATCGTATTCTTTTATGACCTTCCCTGTAGTTGGGTTCACCGTTCTCATAATTCTCCTTTTATTTATCTATCAACGATTCAATGATATAACAAGACTTTTAAGTATCACATTCCGGCATAATTCGTTTCAACGCTTTCCAAAATTGTCGCTAAAACCTCATCCAATAATGTATCGGTCACAATGAGTGGTGGCGCTAAACGGATAAGAGTGTTTGAATGTAACGTCCAACCAAGTAGTATTCCTTTTTCTAGGCAATCTTCTACAACGGCTTTTGTTAATTCCCAGTTTTCTAGCTGTAAACCCAACATCGCGCCTTTCCCACGCACTTCAACTATTCCATCCCCAACTAGCTTCTGTTTAACCGTACGCTCTATTTCTAAAGCTCGATTTAAGTAGTCACCATCTAAAAGCTCTTTGAGATTTGCATGTGCAGCCGCACAACTTACAGGATGCCCTCCAAAAGTGGTTACGTGATTTAAAGGCGGGTTAAATTTCATTGCTTTAAATATTTCTGAGGAGGATACAAATGCTCCTAACGGCATTCCCCCGCCCATTGCTTTAGCCAAGCAAAGTATATCTGGTGTTACATCATATTGTTGAAAGGCGAAAAGACTTCCTGTTCGCATAAATCCTGTCTGTATTTCGTCAAAAATAAGAAGGGCTCCAACTTCGGTACATTTATCACAGACAGCTTGCAACCATTTTTTATCGGCGGGAATGATGCCACCTTCGCCTTGAATAGGCTCCAATATCACTGCTGCTGTGCTTGTGTCTATTATATTGAGTTCCTCAAAACTATTGAAATCGAGGAAGTGTACATCTGGTAGCAATGGTAGATATGGTTCTCTATACACGTCACGTCCTGTTACACTTAAAGCGCCATGCGTATCGCCATGATAACTATTTTTAAAGGAGACGAATTTACTTCGTCCTGTATGCTTTTTTGATAGTTTTAGTGCACCTTCTATAGCTTCAGTGCCACTGTTTACTAAGTAAACCTGTTCTAATGATGCGGGAAGCTGGGCAATAAGTAATTCGGCAAATTCAACCTGCGGCTTTTGTACAAATTCGCCATACACCATAACATGTAGATGTTTATCGACTTGCTCTTTTATAGCTTCAATCACTTTTGGATGCCCATGGCCAAGGCTGCTTACTGCAATGCCTGAAATAAAGTCGACATAGCGCTTACCATCCTTTGTGTAAAAATAAGGGCCTTTTGCATGGCTAATTTCTAGCCCAATTGGGGCGTCGCTTGTTTGAGCAATATGAGATAGGAAAGATTTTTTCAACTTAATTTTCTAGTCTGTTCAAAATAAACTATTATAATTCTAGTAATTAAATCAATTAGCATCAACTAGTAATGACACGCTATGATTCAAAAAGTACTAATAGTTCTGCTACTTGCAGTTGTATATTCAGCTTGTAGTTCGCCGAAAGGCACCCCCAAACAAACGGCTATGAATAAAACGCCTATTGTTGAAAACATATCTCCTGGAACTGCAATTGTACAATTTAAGGTTTTAAAAGAAGAAGCCACAACACAAGATTCCATATCAAATTTTTATATAGAGATTTTGAATGTTGAGCGTTATGGTTCTGCTACCCCTATCCTTTCGCAGGGTGAAGAACTCATTGTAGCCTTCTCAAATAATGACGTTTTAGCTGTAGGTGAGAAATATCTGGGTGTATTCAAACATTCTAAAAATTTGGTGCAAGCCAACAATAAGCCTAACTGGACACTTGACCAAATAAAATAACCGTAGTTATTATGAGCAATAATTTTATCACACCTAAGAAAATTGGCCGAGGCGCTATACTTTTATTTACACTTATTGCCTTAGTATTTTCATTCTCCTATTTCAATAATCCCTCAACCATTGCTTTAGAGAAAGAGCAAAGAAGCTTAGAGCAAAAGATTGAGAATAGAAAAGCTCGCAAAGATTATTTCATAAATATGCTCAGGGATCCTAAAACTAACAAGATTCCTGAATCGTATCGACTTAAGGAATTGGATTTTGCTAGAGATATTGACCAAAAGTATAAATCTAGCGGTTCTACATTATTAAATTGGCAAGAAGCTGGCCCTAATGTTGTGGGTGGCAGAACACGAGCTGTTGTTTTAGATATATCTGATCCTACTGGCAATACAGTTCTTGCTGGCGCAGCATCTGGTGGTGTTTGGAAATCAACTGATGGCGGTAACTCTTGGGTTATGAAATCTGATCCAAATAAAAATTTAAGCGTAACAACCATTGCCCAAGATCCTATTAATACAAATATATGGTATTACGGCGCTGGAGAATTTGATAATAATACCGCTTCGGGCCGTCTTTCTGCTGCTACATATTACGGAACAGGCGTTTGGCGCTCAATTGATTCTGGTGAAACATGGGTTAATGTAACCGCTGATATGCATGGCGTGGGAGATGACTCATGGAACAGCCCATACGATTATATCTCAAAAATCATGGTAAGTGCGCGTAATAGCCATGTATTTATTGCAACAAATGGTTTCGGTTTTTTTAGATCAAACAATGGCACTACATTTACGAATATTTTCTCCACCGATAATGAGCACAGATACCTTGATTTTGATATAGACTCACAAGGGAATATACTTCTTGTTGCTTCTGAAAATTCTGCCACATCGGGGGCTTTAACTACCATGCCTGGTATTTATTATTCAAGTGATAACGGCACTACCTGGGCAGATAAAACGCCATCAATATTCACCGCAAACCACAGCCGAAGCATAGTAGAATTTGCGCCCTCCTCAGAAAATTTGGCTTACATTTTCACTCATACTGGGCAGAAAAAAGCTAGTGTTGCAGAGCCTTCGGAAACAGTAGAGAAGCTGAGCTTAATTAAAATGGATGTTCTTAGTGGGCGAGCTGTGGATTTATCAGCAAACATCCCTGAGTTTGATTCGTATAGAGGTACTGCGCAAACCCAAGGCGATTATAATATGGCATTGGCTGTTAGCCCAACAGATACCAACCTGGTAATTCTTGGTGGAGTAAGTCTATTTCGCTCTACAGATGGTTTTTCTAAGGCACTCAATAGTTCTGATTGGATTGGTGGATATAACACAGATAACCACCACCCAGATAATCATGCTTTATTTTTTGATCCAAACAACCCTAATACACTTTGGAGCGCCCATGACGGTGGGGTTAGTGTTACTAATAATATTAGTTCAACACCTAGTAATACCACCGTTGAATGGCTCGCAAAAAATAATGGCTATAACGTTACCCAGTTTTTTACAATTGCAATTTCGCGAAAAAATGGTGACACTAGAATTGTTGGAGGTACACAAGATAACGGTAGCCCTTACTTTCGTTTAAATGATGCAAATGAAGTAATTAACGATATCTCTACGGGTGATGGTTCCTTCGCATACATTGGGGCCGAATACATGTATGTTTCATCGCAAGAAGGGCATTTATTACGTGTTGGTTACTATCAAAACACAGGTGAGCCACTCAATCCTTACGGTAATAAATACCAGGAACACGATTGGTCATATATTTACCCATCTGAGGCTACAAATAAATTATTTATACACCCTTTTGCAGTTGACCCATCAAACGAAAACACTATAATTTATCCAGATGGAAATGCTTTATGGCGCACAACCGCGGCAGGATCGATAGATGATTGGCTAGAAGATGGGGACGATACCTATTGGACCAAGCTAAATTTTTCTGCTGGAGCAGGATATACCATTACTGCCCTTTCTTTTACTGAAAATGCACCGAAAAGCAGGCTTTATTTCGCAGCTTCTAGTAATTCTTTATCTCCTCGAATCTATTATTTAGATAATGGCGGTACAACCCCTACCAATATTAGTATCCCCGGAGCTGATGCAGGAGTTCAAGTTAATGATATTGCTATAAACCCTTTAAATGGAAATGAATTAATAGTAATAATTGCTAATTATAATACTGTGGGCACTTATTATTCTAATAATGCAGGTGCAACATGGACTGCGATTGAGGGCAATTTAATGGGAGATGAGAATAATTTAGGACCATCTATTAGGTCTGCCGAAATTATTGAAGGTTTAAACAAAACGGTTTACGTATTGGGAACCAGTACAGGTGTGTATTCTACAACCACACTTGATGGCAATAATACAATTTGGACTAAAGAATCTCCAGATGTAATAGGAAGCGCAGTTGCTGGTGCAATGGATTACAGAAGTAGCGATCATACTCTTATTGTTGGTACACACGGTAGAGGAGCTTTTATTGCTACTGCAGGCAGTATTGTAGCCAATGAAGAGGGTACAAGAATATCAGAAAGACCTAATTCTTTTGAACTGGCTCAAAACTATCCAAATCCTTTTAATCCAAGCACCAATATTCAGTTTAACCTTCCTAATTCTGCAAAGGTTAGCATAAATGTTTTTGATATAAATGGACGAAAGATTTCTACGCTCCTTAATAACAGCAGCAGAAGCGCTGGTCAGCATAATGTTACATTTGATGCAGGAAATTTAGCAACTGGCGTTTATTTATATAGAATTAATGCCATCTCAGAAAGTGGAAAGTCTTTTGTACAGAGTAAAAAGATGACTCTTATCAAATAAACAGGCAGGCAGGCACATATTACAAACAAAAAAGGCAGCCTTTGTAAGCTGCCTTTAATTTTATCTCCAATCGAGTAATAAATCTAGAAACTCATTCTGTATACTTACCCCTTTATCACGGGCATACCACAAATGAATATCTTTTTTAATATCCTCGGTATCGTTGGCTGGGTTTGCCATCATTTCTTCAAAGAGTGTTTGTATTGCCATTGGTCGTGGCCCCCATGTGCCAATCTCTTCCAATGTCTCAGTGTCTAAGGCAATAAGTTTAGGGATAGAACGGCTTTTGCCATTGGTTAAATAGGCATCCATTACCTCAGGGTGTTCGTCTCTAAGAATTAATTTTAATTCTATATTTGAACTTATTTCAGTCATTTTATTTAGAAATGGTAACGATTGTGCAGCATCACCGCACCAGCCCTCAGTTAATACAAGCCATGTTATTTTTCTAGGATAGTTAGAAAGTATCTTTGTAAGCTCAGAATTTATCTCGCCTCGCTTATCCCAACGTCCTGATCTTTGCATGTTCATTTTAGTATAATCTAACATGTCCGCTTCGTTCTCATCGTTGGTAGTACGATTCTCTGCATATAATTTTGCAACTAAATCGCTGTACTCACCATAAGTATAGGCGTTTTCTATTAAGCTTCTCGTAATCATTGTTTTTATATCTGTATTCATAGTGGCTAAAGATAAATTCTTAATATGAATATTTTATGAACTTCTGCATGCATATTTATTTAATCTCAACTCTTCATAGTCATGCACATCAAAACATATAATGATTAATTAAAATTCACCTATACCTTCAATCTTATTCTGATTTGCAAGCCAGTTAATCTTATCTTTGTTGGCAACCAAGCTAGTTATAGTAATTAAGCAACTCTACAACTTATTTAATCTCGAAAAGGATGCCTCCAGCCACCTCTTCTACCACTTTCGAAACAATATTATCACCCAATGATTGGGTTAATAAGCAAACTCTGCATTCCAATCATGTAAATGCTTTAGTAGAAGAATACTTAGTTAAACGCTCGCAGCATGTTAGGATGCCTGTAATGGATTTTCTATTTGAATACTATTCATTTAGACCTTCCATGCTAAAACGTTGGTCCCCTGGGTTTGGAGTTGGGTTAGAATTTGAAGATGCCTCTACACTGCCCGACTTTAAAGAACTTAAAACTGAAGGTAACCTAGCTTGGATAGATTCAGCTCTATTCCCAAAAAGAAGGCTAAAACCCACTCGTTGGATTTTGAATATGCTTATAAATACACAGCATTCTCGTCCTTCTTTTGGATGTTTTGGAATGCATGAATGGGCAATGGTTTACAAAGCTGAAAAACCCCGCCACGATCAAATTCCATTACGTATGGAGCCAGATAATTTAGCAGCGTTTGTAGAATCTAGACCTTTACTTTGTACCCATTTCGACGCTTTTAGATTTTTCACCCCCGAAGCAGTGCCTCTAAATCGTTTTCAACTGTCACGCGAGAAGTTTGATGAAATGGAGCAACCAGGTTGTATTCACTCCAATATGGATTTATATAAATGGGCATTTAAATTATACCCATGGATTTCGAGCGATTTAATACTCGAAGCTTTTGAGTTAGCATTTGAAGCGCGCACCATCGATATGAAAGCGAGTCCCTATGACTTGCTTGACTATGGCTTAGAACCCATCAAAATTGAGACTGAAGAAGGTCGAATCGAATATAAAATAACGCAAGAAGCCATCTTCGAAAAAGGAAAACCAATAAGAGAAAAGTTAATCAACTCTTATAAACAGTTTTTCGAATATCTAGGTGAGGCCCCTGTTTAAGTTTTAATTGAGCCAAGCTGAACAGTTCATTAGAAAATAATCTCTTTAATTCGGCAGACAGATTTTTCCTAATCCAACCTGTACACCATTTACATCAAAGCTATTACCTTGAAGTAATTCATCTGCTAAAAAGGCCATTAGCGCAGCTTCTTTAGCATCGGGATGCATTCCAAGCTCTTCAAAATTTTTGACATCTGCATTCGATAAGCGTTCTTTCAAACTCTCCATTAGTGTGTTATTATGAATGCCTCCACCACTTGCGTAAAGTTCAAAACCTCCCTCTCCTACAATTTTATCAAAAGCGCGCGAAATACTTTGCACGGTGAGTTGTGTAAGCGTAGCTATTAAATCAGTTGCTGTTAGCTCTATTTGATATCCTTTCATCAACTCCTCAACCAACTCTAAATTAAAATCTTCTTGGCCTGTGGTTTTTGGGAATGGCTTTCGGAAATAGGGTTCGAGCAATAAATATTTCAATAATTCTGAATGAACCATTCCCTCTTTTGCAACACCTCCATTGGCATCATAGGGTTTGTTAAAATGCTTTTGCATCGCTTCATTAATCAACGTGTTTGCTGGGCCAGTATCGGATGTAATAATTTCCTCAGCACTATTTAGTGAAGGTAACCATGTGAAATTGGCAATTCCACCAAGGTTAAGAAGTATTCTATGTTTGGTTTGGTGACGAAATAATTTCTCATCCATTAACGCAACAAGTGGCGCACCTTCTCCCCCAGCTGCCGTATGTTTTTGTCGGAAATCGGAAATAGTGATGATTCCCGTTTGTTGAGCAATATGATCACCATCCACAATCTGCAAAGTGCTGTTGAAATCTTCTGCTGGTTGATGATAAATGGTTTGCCCGTGCGAGGCAATTAGATCTACTTCTCCTGAACTTTTGCCCCACTCTTCAAGAGCTTCCAAAATCCATTCGCCATACAAAAGCGCAAGCTCAGTATTAAGTACACAAAGCTCTTGTAAATCCACCGTTTGTTTAGATTGAATTGCGCGAATTCTAGCGCGAAGTGGTGCGTTATATTCAATCGTCTTAAAATTAGTAACTGCAATTTTTGCCTCCTCGCATTCACAAAGGGCAATATCTAGCCCATCTAGAGAGGTTCCTGACATCAAACCAAGAATTTTACGACTTGGTTTTTTAATAATTTTAGAAAGTTGTGCTAGTTGCTTGTTCATAGTGTAAACTCGGGGTATTTTTGAATCGAAACAAATCCAAAATGATGAATGATCCTGAAGAAATAGATTACCAAGCTTACGAAGAAGATTTACAATTCTTAGTTAACACTTTGAAAGAGAGTTTTGAATCTACCGATGCGCAATATTATGTGGATGACCATAATGATGTACTTTATGTTAAACTTGAAGGTTTAGCTGATTATCCTGATGATGAAATTGAGGAAATAGCTACTCCAATTTTTGAAGAGTTAGACATGGATTTTGATGAGATAATTCTTCTGCCTCTGTAAATTCAGTTATTAGAAAAGCGCTTTTTTATAAGTTTTAAAGCATCTAAATGCTTTGTATTTTAGGCTTAACTAAAATTCTTATCAAATATGAAAAGCTCTAATTCTGGTTATACAATGCGTTGCATTATGTGCAACGAGCTAAACGACGAACGTAAAACAAGCACATATTGCACCAATTGTGGTGGGGTTTTAACTATCGAGTATAATGAGGTTAGGAAAGAGATTCAGTTTCCCCTCAAGAATATTATACCAGATCCGATCAAAAATCATTATACAGCACTTAAGCACTTAACACGATTATCAGAATTGTATGGTGCTGATCTTTATGCCAAATTAGAACTTGAAAATCCCACAGGCTGCTTCAAAGACCGCGGAAGCTATGTGGAGGTTCTGAAAGCCCTCGAGCTCGGTGCTGACGCTATTTGCCTAGCTTCTACTGGAAACATGGCCGCCTCTGTTGCCGCTTATGCGTGTTATTTTAAATTGCCGTGCTTTGTATTTGTACCAGAAAAAACCCCCGATGTAAAGTTAGCGCAGTCTACCATTTTTGATGCTACCATCATCAAGATAAAAGGCGATTTTAGAACATGTGAAATGTTATGCCGCGAGTTTGCCAAATCAGGAAACTACTACCTAGCTGGTGATTATGTATTCCGCCAAGAAGGCCAAAAATCATTTTCCTACGAATTGCTAGAACAAGGCGGTGTTGACTACGATTATATTTTTGTACCTGTTGGCGCCGGAACCAATTTCGCAGCTATATATAAAGGCTTTATTGAAATGCAGGCAGCTGGCTTAATAAATAAAATACCAAGCTTTGTAGCCGTTCAACCAGAGCAAAGTTCGCCTGTGGTTGAGGGTATTTTTAAGAAAGAAAAGATTGTTAAAGAACAAGTACACACCATGGCCGATGCTGTAGCTGTTGGCGATCCACTCGATTTCTATAAAGTTCTTGATGCAATTAATAAAACGAACGGGCTTGCCTATACTGCCACTGAAAATGAGCTGCTTGAATCGGTTAAAGAAATGACAATTGAAGAAGGCATTTTTACTGAGCCAGCTAGCGCCATCCCTTTGGCAACTCTAAAGAATAATTTAGATGTGTTTAAAGGTAAAAAGTGTTTATTCGTTTTGACTGGCACTGGATTAAAAAGCTCACAAATTGTTTCCAAATATTCTCTTACATCGCCTGTATTAACACCAGACATGGAAGTTATTCAGCAGTATATAGATTCTGGTTTCCCTGCACTGCAAAAGAGTAGTTGGGGGCAGTCGCGTGAAATGATGATAGGCAATGTGACCTTAGACGAAGATCAAGCTCGCCTTTACGACAGCTACGTAAGCAGCATTAATAAAAAAGGCAAGGTACTGAGAGAAGAGGAAGTTAAAGCACTCAAATCACTGGTTTATAGTGAGCAAACAGACCTTCATTATCCTGTTGAAGTTTTAGATTATAAACTCACGGTTCGTAAACACGGCTTAGTTAGCGCTGCTGTTAAATTACGAATTGATGGGAATGATGAAGAGGTAATTTCATTGGACCAAGGGGTAGGCCCATTAGATGCGGTTTTAACTGCAATAAAAGCTGAGACCGACTCCTTTCTTGCTTTAGAGGTTACAAACCATGAGGTTGAGATTTTAAGCCCCGATACCGATTCTTTAGTTATTGTAACACTTACATTGAAAAAGGAAGGGCATTCATTCCAATCGAAAGGAGCATCTCCAGATACTATTGAGGCTCTTATTCAAGCTTTCCTTAAAGGATTAGCTATTGCAAATAAAGCGCTTTCTTAAATTAGATAGGGTGTTTTGAGATTTGTAAACGGAGTTCGATTCTATCCCGAGCACTCGAGGCTGGTCTCGCTGTTTATTCCTTATTATTCAAATAATAATAAAATCCATTTGGGAATGTGGTCTTAAATTAACTATTGACTGTGAGTATTCCCTCTCGTTTCTAGGACTTGATATTTCGCCCTTGCAGGGTTTTGTGTGCTAGAGGATTACTAATTTACGAGGGGCTTCACCGCCTCGCTAATGTATAACGCACATTCAGGGCTATTACAGCTTCATTTTATGAGATAGCAAAAACTATCGTTCTTCACCTTGCAGCGTTCGCAAATCGTATGCTTAAAATTAACGGAGAGCTTCTTCAAGTTCTAGCGATGCATTGCTGTCTTCATCACGGTATTTAATAATGATGGGGCAAGCCATACTAAGTCCTTCTTTCTGAGCCCATGCATTAGTTATTGGGCGAGATCCAGGTATTACAACTGCGCCAGCTGGAATGGCGGAACCACGCTCTAAGATTTTTTCATTCACAACATCATAAACTGGAATGGATTTAGAAAGAACTACGCCAGGCGCAATAACCGCACCTTCTTGTACCAAAATCCCTTCAACAATTACAACCCCTGCCCCAATAAAGCAATTATCCTCAATTATAACTGGATTCATACCAACAGGCTCAATCACTCCGCCAATTTGGACTCCAGCGGAAAGGTGTACATTTTTCCCGATTTGAGCACACGAACCCACAAGTGCATGGCTATCTATCATTGAACCTTCATCAACAAAAGCACCAACATTCACATACGCAGGCGGCATAATAATTACGCCGGGGGCAATATATGCTCCACGCCGTACAGAAGAACCTCCAGGAACTAGCCTTACCTCATCCTCAATTGTAAAGTAGCGAGGCGGAAGATTGTGTTTGTCAATAAACCCGTCGTACACGCCACTATAAGTAGCATTTACTCCATTTTTGAATGCCTCTAAAATGGCTTCTTTAACTTCTATATTGGCACTCCAACCCTTTTGGGTTTTGGTTGCTGATCTCAACTCACCAGCTTCAAGTTTATCTAGTACTTCTTCGTAGTTCATATTCATCCAAATAAAAAGAGCCTAATAAATAGGCTCTTTGTTAATTTACTTTTTATTTAAGGCTTGCTAACCAAGCATTTACATTTATATCTGCATCGAGCAAGGCTTCTTCTGTTTCAGATTTTAAATCATCTAAAGAAAGTGGGCTTCGCACCTCATTGTTTGTAATCCAACCTTTATGTTGCATAAGGGTTTTAACAGGTATAGGGCTTGGCGCATCAAAAAACTTGTCCGCATCAGCTACCCAATTCTTATATAGCAAATCTGTTTTGCCTTCTAGATTAAGTTGTAAATACTTCATGGTAATTTTTGGCCAAGCATTAGCGGCAACCGAAACATGCCCTACAGCACCTGCAGCTACAAATTCTTGAATTAAACTATCATCGCCACAATATAATTTTGCGCCGGGCGCTGCATCACCAAACGCTTTGAATTCTTTTACGCTACCACTTGCCTCTTTTAAACCCATGTAATGCGGATATTTTTTAAAGAGATGAGCTGGAACAGCAGGATCCATTTTTATACCTGTACGTGATGGCACATTGTAAATCATACAAGGGGTTTTGGTTTCTTCAAATAGTTGTTCGAACCATTTTATCTGCCCATTTACACCTGGTTTTGCATACATCGGTGCTACCAATAAAAGTGCATCTACGCCAACCTCGTCACAAAAGTGAATAAATTCAATTTGGGTATCTAACAAAAATCCACCAACTCCTGCCATCAAAGGAACAGTCAAACTCAGTGATTTAGCGAATAAGACCACTTTCTTTTTTTCTTCTGCATTTAGATTTAGGCCCTCGCCAGTACTTCCTAAAACTACAATGCCGATACCAGCTTCCTCCTGTTTACGAAGAACATTTTCAAAGCTATCGTAATCGATGTTTGAGTCTTCGTTCATTGGGGTTACTACGGCGGTCCAAAGCGGATAATTTTCCATTGTCTTATTTATTTGGTTATATGGTCAAATAGTGCATTAAAGGTAGATATACCATTTGTTAAAGTCTTGTTTACAACTAGTTGCTCGGTTGCCCAAATGGCGCCCTCTGCAAACAAAGCACGATCAAGGGCTTCATGTTTAAGTAAGAGCTCTTCGGTAGCTGTTGTTACTTTTAATTCATGAATTCCGTTCACATCTCCTTCCCGGGCTGAGCTAACTTCAGCATCTTTACCAAGCCATTCTTTCCAAGAAAGGGCTGTTCCACTTGGGGCGTCTTTTTTGTGAATGTGGTGCACTTCGTGAATGTGAAAAATTGGATCCTTTAAAATACTTGAACTTGCCGAAATTGTTTCTATACATTTCCGAATAATATTCATCCCTAAACTAAAATTAGAAGCAATCACCCATTTGGTATTAGCATCTTTAACCTTTTGATCTAAATCTTCAGGCCAATCATATCCTGTACTTCCCCAAGCTGCTGGTATACCTGACTGAAGTACTATGTCTAAAATTTCAGGAGCAGCATCACCTGGTACAAAAATAATAACAGCATCACTTTTTTGTAATTTCTCAACAGTGGGTGGGTTGCTTCCATCAAAAACCTGATCTAAGGAATCCCCTAGCATTTCTACTACTTTGCTACCCGTCTTCCCCGCACCAATTACTGAAATCTTCATGCTAATTCCTGTCTTCTATAAAGGTTTTATGCAATTTCCTTACAATATCTTCCGCATCAGCTTCTTGCACTAAAAAACAGATGTTATTTGAGCTTGAGCCGTGGCAAACTACTCGGATGTTATAATCTTCTAGCTGATTAAATAGAAGCCCACTCACACCTTTAGTTGCATTCAAATGATTACCGATTATGGCTATGAGTGAAAGTTCATTCTCAACCTTAACCTCACAAAACTTTTTAAGATCGTTAAGTACTGCTACGGTAAGTTCTACTTTGTTAGACGCATTACTCGCCGTATCTAAAGTTAGCGATACACTTACTTCACTAGTAGTCACTAAATCTACCGATATTTTGTGCTCTGCAAGAGTTTGAAACAATCTTGCTAAAAACCCATGTTGATGGAGCATCTTTAAACTCCGAATTGTGAGTAGTGTTTGATCTTTACGTACCGAAATGGCTCTAACTACAGGCTCGGTATCTGCTTTATGTACAATAGTAGTTCCTAATAAATCAGGCTCTCTACTGGATAAAACCCGTACTTTTGCACCACTTCTAATAGCTGGTTTTAATGTAGCAGGATGCAAAACTTTCCCACCAAATACTGATAGCTCGGCAGCTTCATCAAAAGAGATTTGAGAGATTGGAAAGGCTTCTTTTACTAGGCGAGGATCGGTGGTGAAAACCCCAGCCACATCGGTCCATATTTCTAAAGTATCTGCATTTACTGCCTCGGCAAATAATGATGCCGAAAAATCACTGCCACCACGGCCTAAAGTGGTAGTATTACCAAAAATATCGGATCCAATAAAACCTTGTGTTAGATAGATAACATTTTCAGATAATAGGGTTTTTGCCTTTCTACTAATCACATTATAATCTGGCTCAGCGTGGCAAAAATTTGAATCTGTTTTAATAATGGTACGCGCATCTAACCATTGGGCATCTATTCCGTGTTCTTTTAGAACTTGAATAAAAATACTGGTCGACATCAACTCACCGAATGCAAAAAGAGCATCTTTCCAACGCTTATCACGGCCGATAAAATCTAAATGTTGACGTAATTCAGACAAAAGTTTTTGAAAACGAACGCGTGTTTCGTCCTGACTTTCTAACTTTTCAATAATAGCTAAATGCCTTAATTCAATTTTTTGAATTGTTTCTTCTCTAGCTGTTGAACTTAATTGTGCCGATGCAAGGGTAACTAAATCATTTGTTGTTCCTGAAGTTGCGCTTATAACGATAAGACGACGGTTTGGATTTGAAGCAATTATTTCTGCACTGTGTTGCATAGCTTCAAAACTGCCAACACTAGTTCCGCCAAATTTAGAGACAATCATTTTATATAAATTCCATTCCTGAGTGAGATTGTGAGTAAGTGTGCAAAATACCACCTTCTAGCATAAACCATGCTATATTTTACGTGTTTTATATAGTTTTATTATTTTGAAACGTGAAAAGTATCTTTATCATATTCGAGTAATATTTACTACTCTAAGTATTCTAAATAAGCACTAAATTTTATGAGCAAAGGCATTAGTCTAAACCCAAAATTTATTATCCTTTTTTCCTTTATTCTACTCTCTGCGCTTGTCTCATGTTCCTCATCAAATGATGAAATAACACTCGCAGATTTAAATGAAGAGCTTGCTACTATTGCCTCAATTCAAAACTCCCAAGCTCAACAAACTCATGCCGATTCTCTCTGGGCAAAACTTCAACGCACCGGACAAATCCCATTCACACATAATACCTCTGCCATATTTTTCTATAAAGGTGCTGCAGAGAAGGTGAGCTGGAATGGAGATTTCAATAGTTGGTCGGGCGATAGAGATTTCCCCAATAAAGGAAATCAAATTGGTGGAACTGATTTGTGGATATTACGTGCTCATTTTCCGATTAACGCAAGGCTAGATTATAAAGTTACTGTAGATGGTGAATGGATGATAGATCCTGCAAATGCAAACGTTCAGTGGAGTGGGTTTGGACCAAACTCTGAACTTAGAATGCCTAAATGGAAACCAGAGCTTTTAAAAGAGCCTATTGCTGAAGCCGCAAAAGGCGTTCTTTCTAATAATAAGATTATAAACAGTCCTCAATTCGGTTATACCATTCAATACCAAGTTTATATACCACCGAACTATTCAGAAATTAGTGACTTGCCTGTTTTATATGTTACCGATGGTCATGAATATTCTGACGCCCAGCTTGGCGCAATGCCCATTGTTTTAGACAATTTACTTCACCAAAAGAAGATTCAGCCCCTTGTTGTGGTTTTTGTAGATACTCGAAATCCTGACGATTTAGCAGTTAATCGCCGCTCCGATCAATTCGCAGTAAATAGAAAATACCTAGATTTTTTTACCGAAACATTAATTCCTGAAGTTGAAACAACATATAAAATTTCAAAAATGGCTACTCAACGAGGAATTTTAGGGACTTCTTTAGGGGGATTAAATGCTGCTTATTTTGGATTTGCTCGCCCTGATGTTTTTGGGAAGGTTGGCATTCAAGCTCCTGCTTTTTGGTATAAGAAAGAGATTTATGATATAGTGAGAAATGCATCCGATAATCCCACCGACATATTTATGAGTGTTGGGGCTATGGGCGATAACTTAAATGATGCTGAGCGGATGAAAACATTATTTGAGCAAAGGACGGTTCATTTTTCCT
This sequence comes from Balneolaceae bacterium, assembly GCA_041656135.1. Classification (GTDB taxonomy): domain Bacteria; phylum Bacteroidota; class Rhodothermia; order Balneolales; family Balneolaceae; genus Balneola. Next base: position 71,783 of record JBBAEC010000007.1, read on the forward strand.
ATCTTCTCGTAAACGAAGGACATTCTTGGGGGGCATGGTCGGCACAAATCGACGACATCCTTCTTCAATTTTTCGGGAAATAACATATTATCATCTATTCAAACTTTACTTAGTACATAGATATAAAACCAGCCATATAACTAGAAATTAACAGTTACACATGTATTTAGCTTCTGCTCTTATAACCAACGACGCGGTCGTTCTGGGAATTCTTTTAGCCATTTTGGCACTCATTTTCACAACATCAAGCAGCTCCAATCCCTATTGGAAGAAATTCTATACTTTCGTACCCGCACTGCTTTTATGTTATTTTGTACCCTCTATATTTACAACTCTTGGTATAATCTCATCAGAAGAATCTAATCTCTATTTCGTAGCATCTAGGTATTTACTACCTGCTAGTTTGGTGCTACTTACCCTAAGTATAGATTTAAAAGGCGTGCTAAATCTTGGGTGGAGAGCAATCGCAATGTTCTTAGCTGGCTCGTTTGGTATTATAATTGGTGGGCCACTCGCTTTACTCATAATTGGTGCTATAAATCCAAGTATTGTGGGTGGTGTTGGCCCAGATGAGGTTTGGCGTGGAATGGCAACTATAGCTGGAAGTTGGATTGGTGGAGGCGCAAATCAAGCAGCAATGCAGGTGATGTACGAACCTAGCGACAAGCTTTTTAGTGCCATGGTAACAGTTGATATAATTGTAGCCAATATTTGGATGGCATTTTTACTGTACGGTGCTGGAATGAGCGCAAAAGTGGATAAATGGTTTAAAGCAGACTCTTCTGCAATTGATGAACTACGTAAAAACATAGAAAGCTACCAAGCTGGTATAGCTAAAGTACCAACCTTTGTAGACATTGTTAAAATTGTAGCAATCGCTTTTGTAATAACAGGTATTGGCCATTTAGTTGGCGATAACCTTGGACCTTGGATTGCCAATAACGCCCCCGCATTAAAAGATTTAAGTTTAGATTCTACTTTTTTCTGGATTATTGTAACCGCAACAACAGGTGGCTTAATTGTATCATTTACTAAACTTCGTGAGCTTGAAGGTGCAGGTGCATCAAAAATTGGTAGTTTATTTTTATACATACTTGTAGCAACTATTGGTATGCAGATGGATTTAAAAGCTTTTGTTGAAGTTCCTGGCTTTTTCGCAATTGGTTTAGTTTGGATTATTATTCACATAACCATTCTACTGCTAGTGGGTAAAATTATTAAAGCTCCATTTTTCTTTACTGCCGTGGGTAGCCAAGCCAATATTGGTGGCGCTGCTTCTGCCCCAATCATCGCGTCAGCATTTCACCCAGCATTGGCACCAGTTGGAGTTCTACTTGCCGTTTTGGGTTACGCTTTAGGAACTTATGGCGCTTGGATGTGTGCTGAAATTATGAGAGCACTGTACTAAATTTTCTCTGCATCCTTTTCTGATAATCGTTATTGGTTATTTGTATATTTACACTGATTGAATATTAACCAATAACGATTTTTTATTTTGAAAAGAGCCCTCAAGTTTCTGCTCGTTTTTGTTATAGTAGTAACAGCTGTTTTACTAATAACTACCTTTCCATTTTTCTCTGCCTTTAAAACACTGCTTTCGAATAGTAAAGGCATGGCTGAAGGAAGTGAATATATTGAACGCACTTATTCCCTTAAAAGCCTAGCTGAGTTTATTGGCGAACATCCTGAGTTCGTTTCCTTAGTTTCTTACAATGTCGATAACCCAGATTCTAGCATTTATTATCAGGCCGATGTACCTCGTACACTTGGCGTATTATCGAACATATTTCTTTTAGCTGAATACGAGCGCCAGGTAGAAGCTGGTATTCTCAATCCCCAAGACAAAATAAATATTGACGATATTACGCGTTTTACTCTACCTGATGTAAGCACAGGTTCGCACAAAGAGGCTCTTTCAATACTTCGGAAAATTGATTCAAAGCAAATTTCACTCGACCACGCTGTTGCAACAATGGTTCAAGTTGGCGATTTGGCTATTTCAGATTATCTCTGGTTCCTACTAGGGCAAGAAAATATTGAAGCGCTCATGGATTCTCTAGAGCTAGAACACACAGACCTGCCCCTACCATTTTCAGGTTTATATATTTCAATTAACCCAAATTTATCTGATACTTCTAAAACTTTCACAAACGAAGAAGTCATAGCACTTGCTACACGTTTTAAAAACGACGACGATTTTAATAAAAATGTGACCTCAACTTTTGATGATAATCGCATTGGAATCAGCTTTATGCAAGAACGTGATGCCCTTGCTAAATTCCCACAAACTACTGCGCGCGAAATGGCTCAGGTAATGTTTAAATTGCAGAAAGATGAGTTCATATCTGAAACGGTCTCTGCCAATATTAAACAGAAGATGAGATGGGTATTTGGTGGAGAAACAATTCCACTTACTTTTGACGACTATGGCGCTATTTACGATACTCGTATGGGAATGCTTAGTGGAATAGATGTAGGAACTTCCATATTTACTGGAAGCACGTCTGCACAGGCCATGTTCTTTGATCGACTTCCTGTCGCCTTTTGGATGCATCTTTCTGCTAATCACATGCAAGAAGATTTCCAACAACGCATTATTTGGGATCCCGCTTTATTAGAGGTTACACTCCTAGAAATATCTAAATCAGAATAAAATGTCTAAGTACCGTTTACTTTCACTTTTTTGGATCATACCAGCTTATCTATCATTCATAGTATTTCAGCAAGCTATGGTTCACTTTGGCTCAAAAAAAACTATTGAACAAGGCGTAAGTTATGCTGCCGAGGTTATAGACCTTCAAATGAAACAAATTGCTGCCCAAAGTAACGGTTTTGTAGTTTTTAAATTTACTACACCCGATGAAGGCGTACTCACGCGTAAGCATACACTTACAGTGCAGATGGCACAAAAAGTGATTAAGAACAACATTATTCCAATTAGTTACAGAAAAGGTGGCTATCCCGAAATTGTATTAGTGCCAATTTATGGTATTCAATACACCACCTCGTTATATAATATGTGGGTTGCCATAGCAGCGTTATTATTTACAGTTATTGCGGGCATCAAAATTCAACGCTTTTCTAATGCTAGAAGCAAAACTGGTGTTGAGAAACTTAATATAGAAAGGATCAATTAATGGCTAAAGGCACTTTGTACCTTGTACCCACCACCTTAGGTAAAACACAAATTAATAACAGTTTACCAGAACATACTTTATCTGTTCTGCGAACTTTAGATGCTTTGGTAGTAGAGAATCTCCAATCATCGGTAAAATTCTTACACTGGGTAGGCGATACCGTTCCTGAATATAACATTGAGTTTTATCATCTTAACAAAAACACTCCAGATCAAGAGATTTTCAGTTTTCTTAAGCCCCTTAAGAAGGGCAAAAATTTAGGCTTATTATCTGAAGCTGGTGTGCCTGCTGTGGCCGATCCTGGTTCACGGTTAGTTAAAATGGCTCATCAGAATGGAATTAAAGTGGTTCCTCTTGTTGGCCCATCATCTATACTTTTAGCGTTGATGGCAGCTGGCTTTAATGGACAGGAATTCGCATTTCATGGCTACCTTCCTATAGATGCTAAAAAGAGATCTCAAATGCTTGTTCAGCTCGATGGGGAATCACGACGCCATAACAGAACACAGTTATTTATGGAAGCTCCACATCGTAATAATGAGATGCTGAAGAATATACTTGAAGTGGTTAGCGATGAAACTCGAATCTGCACCGCTACCGACCTCACATTAGATACAGAATTAATTATTTCGCAAACAGTAGCTGAGTGGAAACAAACAAAGCTGCCTGATTTACACAAACGTCCTACTATTTTTGTGCTTTATTCGCGTTAATATATTCACCGTCCAAAAAAAATCCTGCTCTTATTACAGAACAGGATTTCAGAAATACTACAGACCTTATTTAAAATGGACTATAGATTGCTAAGTGATTCTTTAAAGGGCACCAGCCTTCGTTAAAACATTTACTACCTCTCCGTGACGTTGAGCTATTGCTTGGTCTTTTGCCGACCACCCACGATCGTCTAATACATCCACACTGCTCTTATTGTTAATTAATAATTGTACAATTTCGTGGAATCCATTTGTAGATGCCCAATATAAAGCGGTGGTACCACGGTTATCTTTATAATTAGTATCTGCACCAGCTTCAATTAATAGCTCTACAATTTGCAGATGTCCATGTTTTGCTGCTTTAAGAAGTGCAGTGCGCTGGTGAGAGTCTCTGGTATTTGGTTCTACACCTTTTGCAAGCAAGTTATGTACTGTTTCAAGGTCGCCAGTTTCAGCGGCATCAAGAAATATTTCTTCATTCATGATTATTTCTCCTACAGTTTTTAAATGAACTAGATTAGCACCCTCATTGTAATTTTTGGCGTGCTTAATGTCAAATTAAATTGCAGTATTCACATGAATATTAAATGAATTTTTATGTACTAAAGTATTCAAAAAAGCTGATTCGTTTAGTACAGAGGTTGCATCCCTAAAAGGGTGTATTTGTTATATCAATTTTACTGATTTGCATGATGTAATCTGAATTCTAAACAAGGCTCATGAATTCATTATGATGTATAGGAACCAGAAGTTCGGGCATGCATTACGAACGAGACGCTCGTAACAAGAGAAATGGTAGCTCATTCAAAGAACAACCATCTCATAACGAACAAAGCAAGGCTGCAACGCCTTGCCTGCGATTGCATTCATCCTTTGATTAAATCAAGATTTAACTGATTTAAGGGATTTGGCTTGAGGTATAAACAAGACTCATTCCAAATCCTAAGTTTTCAACAATCTATGAGTTACTAGATTTACTGTAAACCTAGAACTTCAGTGCCTTGGTTAAAAGTAATATCCACCGGTATGTTTAAGTGAGTTAGTTGAGCTAAAGACTCTTCTAATTCGACTGGACGTACAGTGTATTTTTCAACAAAAGCATTCACTGCATTATAATCGCCATTGCCTTGAAGCACTAGTATTTTCTCTGACAATGCAGCTACAGCTGGACCTACTTTTTCAAAATCTATACGAAATTTTTTAGTTGTTTCGTCGTAGCTAAAAGCTCCTAACTCTTTAAAGAAATTGTACCGAATTAAGTTTGCTCGCCCATGTGCACTCGCCGAGCCAAAACGAATTGAGCGAAAAATACTAGCTAAAAAGGTAACGTAATTGTCTTCTATAGTGCCCTCTTCTATCATTCCTTTATCAAAAAGAGATTGAACCATATATAAACCAAGTACGTCTGCTTTTCCTTCTTCTAATGCAGAAGCATGATTTTGCAGTGCCTCACGAACAGTACTTTGCCCTGTAATGGTGTTTTTTATGCCTAAACCATGTGCCACTTCATGAAACATAGTATTTCCAAAGAACGCATCAAAAGTAATATGCTTTTGTTGGTCGTCTGCAATTAATGATTTTGATATAGGAATAAGAATCTTGTCATATTTTGCCTGCATAGCGTTTTTTAATTGCAAGCGACGTGTTCCTCTTGCTAGCTGAACTTCTTCGTCGTTAGGTAAATTAATAGCAATGGTTTTTGAGCCTGCATTTGCATCGCCTGCATAATACACCACATCGTATGCGTTTAGGTCTGAATCGCTTCCAGGCACTTCCTTCTTATACTTATCAGCTACGGGTAGGCCAATTTGTAGTTCGGGCAGTACAGCCGTGTATTTAGAAAGACGCTCACTCCAGCTTTTATCTTTTACAAGCACATAAGATTCGTTTGCCGCTTTATAACCATAAAGTTGATCTTCGTAATTTTCGATGGGACCAATAATGATGTCTATTCCATTATTTTTCATATCCATCCAAGCCAAATCGCTTTGCTGATATTCATTATTTTCTAGCGCATCAGCACGTAGGGTAAGGTATTTCTTAAGACCTGCATCATCGGCATATTTTGCTGCTTCACGGAGTTTTGTAGCTGCTTTACTGTGGTATTCTGCAAATGCTTCATTATATGGCACTGTTTTTAAATTACCCGCATCGTCGCGCCTAACTAATGTATAGAGGCTATTTTTAGAATCTGAATCCCAAGCTTCAAACTCTTCTTTGGTCATATCTGTGGGATAGAAATTAGCTCCTAATGGTTTTTCACCCACACCTTCAATAAAAGGATTATTTCCATCTATACGATCCCATGGGCCGTAATTTATAGTAGCAAATTCCTTCTCCTTATCATTTAAACCTGCTAACAATTCATTCTTATCGCCATAAGCTTGAATCCAAAATACTTTGGTCATTTCTTGAGCTGCTTCAATAAGCAATGGTATCATTTTCTGCTCATTCTCGGTTAGCTCACTTACATCTGTGGTAAGTGTAAAGCTCGTGTATTTACTTAAGAGCTCATCAATTTTCTCAGTTTTGGTATTATTAGTATTACACGCTATTAGTGATGCTAATAGCAATACGCCTATTACTTTTTTCATAATTGAATCATTTTGTTTCGACACTTTCCGCTTTAGCTTCTTGAATGGCTTTGCGGCGGTTAATCTCGGTTAATATAAGTTCTGTAATTTCACTTTTCAGTAGAAACTCGTATCTGATATCTAGTACATACGCTTTTACCTTTAACTGAACGGCAAACATACGCTCTGTAATAGTGTTTTCTACATTCACTACAACTGGTTTATTCATGTACACATACCTAGAGGTGATTGCTGCCTTATAAGCAATCTCTTTCATCTCTGCTATATTTACAGTAGATGGTAAGTAGATGGATGCGACTACTTGGCAATATAATTCTCCAGTATTTGAATTCGAAACCGCATTATTAACAATATCGGCATTTGGCAAGCTTATAAGTGAATCGTCGGGGGTTACAATTCGAGTTGAACGCAAACCAATTTCTGTAACTTCGCCGTACATCCCATCTATTTCAATCTTATCACCAACTTGAAAAGGGCTATCTAGGATTATAATAAAGCCCCCGAAAATATTTTTTAGAATATCTTGAGAAGCAAAACCTATTGCCAAACCAATGGATGCACCCACGGTAAGTACGGTTTCAATGGGCGGATCTATAATTCCACTTATTACAAAGAATATGGCAATTGTCCATATACCAACATTTAAAAAGGGGATTATTCTCTTTATTAGTAACCTATAAGCAGGCTGGTTTTCAGCTAAGCGACTTAATAGAAAAACTAGAAGCCTGTTAAAGAGGAAAGTGAAAATTAAGACAAATAATATTGCTGTAACTTTAGTTGCTGAAAATAAATCTTCGAACTGAACAACATTAGTATCTATAGTAATACCTGTTGCACCTGCTGTGTCTTTACTTGCAACTGCGATGGTATCTTGGGTTGCAACTACAATAGTGTCTTGGGCTGTGCCATTAGTAGAATATTGTGCCCAAGCATTTGGCATAGACGCGCTACCCATCAACAAAAAAGCGAATATATAAATTGTGTTTTTCATAGGGTGCCTTTAATGGATTATATTTCTCTTTTTGAGTAGACGAAGAACCTGCCTTAATACAAGCTGATTGAGTGTATAAAGCCCATTATTCTCTAATAATACACCCCTTGATTTCAATCTTGAAAGCAACACACGGCTATCTGATAGGCCAATATTCATTACCCGTGCAAGCTCTGCTACTTTAAGAGAATCGTGCAAAATGAGAAATGCTAAGGCAAATAATATTTCAGAGGTTAGTATTTCTAATCCGTCGAGATTTATAGCACGAAAAGGCGAGACTGTTATTGTTCTTCCTTCCACCTTTTTAATAGATCGCAACCATAAGATGATTGCAACCGATGCATTACCTTCTGCAATATCTGTCATTTCATGAAAATATAAATCTGACAAATATTTTTGAAGTTCATCCTGCTTATGTATTCTTTTTTTATAACCTCTAGAGCGTTTTGTTACTTCATCAGCATCATAATCAAGGCGGTAAACACTTTTAGAATGCCTATTCATAATTACTGTTTTTAGTTGCTCATCAGTCATTACATCAGTAAAGAGCAAGTGGGTAAAATGAGTTTCAATACCTTCGGCTTTATTCAGAAAATCCCATGCATAACGCGAGCAGGTAACAACCCAAAAGACTTTATCCTTCGTTTCTGAAATAATGAGCCATAATGCCTCAAGTGCATCAAAGCCATTAATATTGCGCAAAAACATATTTTGCAAACCTTCTAGATATACTATCGTCCCTTCTTTTTGGTTGTTAATAAATCGAATTAAGGTTTCAGGTTTATGAACATCTGTAGCGCCAAAACTACTTGCAAAAATGCTTAACAGTTGCTCTATACGCCACAATGAATTAACAACATCGATGGTAAGCTCGGCTGGTTCTTCTTCAAAAGTTGTTTTAAATCGTGTTATTAAGGTTGATTTACCACTACCACGTTCGCCAATTATAGCCACATTTGTTGCTAACCCTTCTTGCCATGCTTCGTGTGCTTTGGTAATGTGTAACACATTATTTGAAGCATTTACAAAAAGCTCATTTTCAATTTCAGCGGTGTATTTGAATAATTCCCGATATGAACGTGGAAGCTCTGCAACTTTAGCGTCCGTTTCGGTTAAGTAAGTACTTAAGTCAACGGTTTTAAACTTACTTGGATCTTTTATAACATTAAAGCCAAACAAACGCTGTATAGGCAGAAATAGAATCTTAAATTTTCGAATCGAAAATCGTAAAAATAAAGCAACTCCATCTTGGGTTTTTGCCCAATAGGCAATAAGATGGTTTTTAATTTTGGGCCACCTAGGTATATTCTTAATAAAGGCCTTAACTTTTCGGATGGTAAACCTTGAATATAATGCCACCTTACCTCGAATTTTAGTCCATAGGCTGCTTAGATGGTTTTTTACTTTAGTCCATTTCGGTATTTTCATAAATAGAATTTACAAATATGTTTGATTGATACAACTATTTGCACAATTTATAGTTAGTTATATTCGAATAATAAATAAAACGGTTTTATAAAAACATACTTTTTATGCAGCTAAGAATACCTTAATTTCGACTGTCATCTACAATAAAATGCTTTTTCAATTTAATAAACTCAAAAGGGTGCGAATGTATTCAGTGCTTAGGCTGTATTTAGCCTCGCTTTTTTTAGCTCTTTTTGCTGTAGCGCCAGGTTTTTCTCAAAATCATCTGTCTCGCATTTCTATTGTTGATAGAAGCGATGGCTTAGGTGCTGTTTTACGATACCATTTAGTTGAAGCTATAGATTCATTCTCAGTTAGCCAACCCGCCCCAGATTTGATTCAAATGGTACTCTATCAGCCTGATATTGATACCACTAATATTTTACTTCCTGAAAGCGATCATAATTTAAATGAGATCCATTTATATAATCTTGGCTATGGCTATGGAGTGGATATTTATTTAAAAGAAAATGTTTCTTACAAGGCCAATGCATATTTAGATAAAAATTTAAGCCATTTATTGGTCGGGCTTACAAAAACAGATCCTGAAGAATTAAATAAATATAGCCAAGGATTTGTAGCTCGCGAATGGAGTGATGAGGTTACACCCGAAGGCGCTCTAGAAGTCTCCCCTCTCCCAATCGACAACTCTTACCAACTTATAAAAGAGAAACTCCGCTTTGATAGGGTTGTAATTGATGCAGGGCATGGTGGGCACGATCCCGGCAACATTGGCTACGATAAAGCAAAAGAATCGGATGTAGTTTTATCTATCGCCAAAAAATTAGGTGGCTATATAGAAAAGAATCTCCCTGATGTAGAAGTAATATACACCCGTGAAAAAGATGTGTATGTAGGCCTTGAAGAACGTGGACGAATTGCAAATAGAGCCGAAGCTGATTTATTTGTATCCATCCATGCCGATGCTTGGCACGAACGCTCGGTACGCGGTGCCTCCGTTTTCTTTTTAGGATTACATCGTAGTAATAAGTCGTTTGAGGTAATGAAAAGGGAAAACCAAGTTTATAATAGTGAACTGGTTGAGGATTTAAGCGAAGAAGATCTACTCATTTATGAATTGGCAAATAGTGGTAACATATCTACTAGCGAAAAGATAGCCTATATGGTGGAAGATCAGCTTAAAAATAGAGCAGGACGAAAATCTAGGGGCGTTAAACAAATGGGTTTGGTAGTGCTCTATCAAAGTACCATGCCTGGCATTTTAGTTGAAACTGGTTTTTTAACTAACCCTGCAGAAAAACGATACCTGACGAGTGATTATGGCCAAAATATTATAGCTTCTGCTATTTTTAGAGCCATTAGAGATTATAAAGTAAATTATGAAAAAGGTCTTCTTTTAGACACTAGCACAAGTAGCAATGAGTAAAACCCCACTAATAATTGGTGTAGCTGGCGGAAGTGGATCTGGCAAAACAACAGTAGTTGAACATATTTGTGATTCGTTAGGCGAAGATAGACTTCTTCTGCTTCAACACGATTCCTATTATAGAGATTTGGTTCATTTACCGTTAGAAGAGCGCTTTCTCCATAATTTTGATCACCCATCTTCGCTCGAAACTGAGTTACTTATTAGGCATGTAAATGCTTTAACTCAGGGCTACCCTGTTGAAGTTCCTATGTACGATTTTGCCAATCACATCCGAAAACCAGAAGCTAAAAAGGTTTCTCCAAAGGATGTGATTCTTATTGATGGAATTTTGATATTCAGCGAACCTGAATTACGCGCCTTAATGGATGTCAAAATTTTTGTTGATACAGATAGCGACATTCGTTTATTGCGCCGGTTGAAAAGAGATATTAACGAAAGAGAACGTTCTGTAGAAAGTGTAATAAGCCAGTACCAAACTTACGTACGCCCAATGCACTTAGAGTTTGTAGAACCAAGTAAGCGTTATGCCGATATTATTATCCCACGTGGTGGCAAGAATAAAGTAGCTTTAGAAATGGTTCTCTCACTCATTAATAGCAAACTTAGCTAACTAGTCTAGTTCGTTTAATAGTCGCTCCATTCCTTCAAAAACAAGATTTGATCTACTTCGTATAGCTCCCTTTAGTAAGGGGGCTAAAAGCACAGCATCACCACCAGTTAAATATAAATCAAAATCACCAAAAGCTGACTTATAACGCTCTATAGCAGCGTGTACTCCATCTACAAAAAAGCCCACCTGCCCCCACTGAAGTGAAGTTATAGTGTCTTTACCTGGCCATACAGTGGGAATTTGTGGCTCTATAGTTGGCAGCTCAGGGGCTACTTGGCTTAGTATATTTAAAATAGATTTTAACCCCGGCATAATAATTCCCCCCATATAAATTTCGTTAGCAGTCATATAATCAATAGTGCAAGCACTTCCGTTATCTATAACTACAACTGGTTTTGCACTATGACTTGAAGCTCCTAAACATCCAAAATACCGATCTATACCTAATGTATTTGGAGTTTGATAATTTAGCTTTGTGCGTTCAACATCTGCAATGGTGAGTATTTTAAGAGGCACACCCGTCAGCTCAATCTGTAAAGCAGCGGAAATATCTGAGCGCACACTGCTCACTACAACTTTACTAAATGTTGTTGAATTTTCTTGCAGCCATTGGGCAAAATCTGCAGCATTAGCTACACCCATGGGTTTTAATGGCTCCCATTTGCTCATTCCACGCGTTGCAGCTTTAATGGTTGTATTACCTATATCAACAAAAAGTGGTAATTTTATATTATTTGAATCGATTTCGCCCATATCATATATTTGTATTACATTATACTGAAATTACAGAATACAAAATCTACCCTTTACTATGAACTTAAATTCTAAAATTGCAATTGTTACTGGTGCTAGCAGTGGTATTGGCGCTGAATTTGCAAAAGATCTTGTTGCTAAAGGCGCAACAGTCTATGCTTTAGCCAGAAGAAAGGAAAACTTAGATAAGCTACAGAAAAAACTAGGTGACAAGTTTATTCCTGTTCCTATGGATGTTACAAAGCATGCTGACCTTAAAAATTGGGTTGAAAATACTTTCAATAGTAATCACACGCCCGATATTTTAATAAATAATGCAGGTATTGGATTCTTCGCTGATGTAGATAAATTAGCTATAGATGAATGGCAGACGATGATGGATGTAAACATTACAGCTGCTTTTTATCTAACTCGCCAAATTGTACCTCTTATGAAGCAAAACGAGAATGTTTGCCATATTGTAAACATAGCTTCTATCGCTGGGATAATGGGAACTCCGAAATTTTCAGGATATAACGCTTCTAAATTTGCAATGAGAGGCTTTAGTGAGGCATTATTTAAAGAATTACGCTACGACGGTATCAAGGTAACCTGCTTTTCGCCAGGCTCTATTTATACACAGTTTTTTATAAGTGATGAATCGGTAGTTCCACATACCAATATGATGCTACCTAAAGATATTTCGAGCACTGTAATGCATATTTTAGAAACTCCCGACAACTTTCTAATTAGTGATATTACTATGCGTCCATTAAACCCAAAAATGCCTGACTAAAAAATATGTGGTTAAAATCTTGGCTGGGTATTATTACATTGGCATTTTCACTTGTAGGTTGCTCTAAAACCACTGCTTTTGAGAAGCCTAAAAATCTTCTCACTGAAGATGTGTACATAGATGTATTTTATGAAATGCAACTTTTGAAGGTGCTTCAATTTTACCACCCAGCACAAGATACCGTCGATTCACTGAACAACCTCATTTTGGATAAATACCAGGTAGATGGGGAAGATTTTTTAGCCTCGCATCGGTATTACCAGAGCCAAGTAGCTAAGCAAGTAGATCGTATTGATTTGGTTTTAGAGCGCCTTGAAGCTGAAGTTAAGCGTTTTAACGAAACCGATTCTTTACGAAAAGCTCAACCTACTATCGAAGAAATAGAATAGGTATTAGGATTTGTAATATTCACTTCAATCTTCCCTTCACTTAATAGGTTACGAAGTAATAGCTGAATCATTCTTCTATCTACTTGAAGGTGTTTTTGTAGGGATGTTGATGTTTGATCTCCTTCCTGAAATAGCGCAATAGCATTGTTCAACATCTCTGAAGTAAGAGTACTCATCTTGTGTGCCGTCGCTCCTTCACAATTATCACAATGCCCACAGGGAGTCGTGTCTGTATCACCGAAATAATTCTTTAGATAAACTTCTCTGCAGGTGCTTGAGTTTACAAACTGGTTCATGATATCCAGCTTTTTTATAAGCCGATTACGGTGATTTTCAACCTCATCTTTGCTTATGGGCAATGTAGATGACCGCGCTTCTAATACTCTGGCTATACTTCTTTCTTTTATAGCAGTAAAATGGAGCAAATGATCGTTCTGCATAAGTACATTTAACGCTTTTACTAAACCATTTCTTCGAACCCCCATCTTTTCAATCAACACCTCTTCTTCAATTTCTACCTTATCAACAAAAGCAAAACTACCTAAAAGACGTTCTAACTTATCTACAAATTCTGCTTTCTCCGAATTTGTGGTTCGCTCTTTAAATTGAGCCACCAAGTTTTGACTTTGCACAAATTGAATGGAGAATGCGGGTTTCAATAGCTCTTCAAAAGCAATTATACCAAATTGAGTGAGTAGCCTAATAACCGATTTACAAACCCCAACCGATTGCTTAGAACGTAACGCTACACTTTTAATATCTACCTCTTCCGACTCTTCCATCAATGCGCCAACTGCAAGATTAAAACTATCACACAAAGCTTGGTATACAGCTTCAAACTGTTTCCTATCGGGGTAACTTTGTTCTAGGCGTGTTCGCGCCTTTACATAATCGGATGGTTGATAAAATAAAATTGGAAAACTTTCTCGTCCATCACGCCCAGCTCTTCCTGCTTCTTGATAATAGGCCTCAATGGAATAGGGCATTTCTTCATGAATTACATACACACAATCTGGTTTGTCAATGCCCATCCCAAAAGCGTTGGTTGCAACTACTAAAGGAGTAGTGCCATTAACCCAATTTTCTTGAATTGTTTTACGCGAATTTGAATTAATCCCCGCATGATACGCTTCTGATTTTAATCCGTTATTGGTGAAGAAGTTAGCCCAATACTCACAATTTTTGCGTGTGCCACCATACATCAAGCCATCGCCACGTTTTGATGCTTTTTTAACCGCATTAATTAATTTCTCTCTTTTCTTTGCCGTATGAATAATCCACCATTTCAGGTTCGGACGTTCAAATCCTTGTGAAATTACATTTGGCTCACCAAATGCTAGAATCTCTAAAATATCTTTTCGTACTTCTGGGGTGGCAGTTGCCGTTAAAGCTAGCCAACGCGTGGTGCTTGGTAAATTGGCTAAGGCAGTCTTAATTTCGCGATAGGCGGGCCTAAACTCATGTCCCCACTCAGATATACAATGGGCCTCATCTATGGCTACTAATTCGATATTCAAGTTCATCATCTCATTCTGGAATAAGATGGTATTCAGCCGCTCTGGCGCACAGTACAAAAGCTTGTACATTCCATTTCTAGCATTAACAAGACGTTGTTCAACTTCTCGTTTCGAAATGGTGCTATTTATAAATGTTGCAGAAATACCTCGACTATTTAACTGCTGCACTTGATCTTGCATCAGCGCCACTAGAGGAGATATTACAAGAGTAAGCCCTTCAAATACGGTGGCTGGAACTTGGTAACAAAGCGACTTTCCCCCACCTGTTGGAAATAGTACCAAGGTGTCTTTATTATCCATCACAGATTTCACCGCAGCATCTTGACCGCTGCGAAATGCATCAAAACCCCAATACTGCTTTAAATTTTCCTCTGCTCGTTGATATAAATCTGCCAACTTGTTCTTGCTTTCTTTTTTGATTAAAGGTATTAATTACCATTAGTTCATCAAATCAATATGCGCTTTTATTCAATAATTTAATTCTTTTGTAGGATGTAATCATATTTAGTCCCCAATCTTTTAAACCGAATTAAAATTTATGCCCTTTTAGATGTTAATTAATTCGTTTCTGAGACTTAATATTGCGCTCTTGCAGGGCTAAAATTGCTTCAACTTGTGCGAAATAGATACTTCTATATTACATTTTAGCTAAAGAAGGAAGTAATATGTTTTGCGTACTCTGAGCTCACCCAATTCTATCTGAGCTTTGAAAGAGCGTAATATTCAAATCGTAGTCGTTGCTTAAATTATCATTCCTTACTTCGATTCATTCACATAAATTCTTACAATTTCTCATAATAATAGAGCATTCCCGACCACAATTTACTTCACCTACTAAATAAATAAATAGCTTAAATTTTATATCCATCCAAAAATCCCTTAAAATAGACGGTGGATAAACACCATTTTTATCCTTATTCATTATTCCAATACAATTCCCAATTCCCACAAAACCGAGCATCATGAAAAGAAGCCTGTTCCTTTTATTAACCCTCAGCTATTTATTTGCAAGTAAACCCTTATTCAGCCAAGTTTATACTTCAAGCCAAATAGATTCCATTGTAGAAAGATCTATGGGGATGATGCCTACCGCTGGCGTTGCGGTTGCTGTAATTAAAGACGACAAGATTGTACATCTAAAAGGCTATGGCGTTGCCTCGGTTAATAGTGGGGAAAAAGTAGATGAAAACACACTTTTTGCCATCGCATCAAACTCTAAAGCTTTCACCACTGGCGCATTAGCCATGTTGGTTGATGAGGGCAAACTTAATTGGCATGATAAGGTGGTAGATTATATTCCTGAGTTTAAAATGTATGATCCTTATGTAACAGAAAATTTCAACATTCAAGATTTGCTAACGCACCGCAGTGGACTTGGTTTGGGAGCTGGAGATTTAATGTTTTTCCCCGATGGTTCAACCTTTTCCGTTGCTGACGTGCTGAACAGCTTTCAATATCAGGAACCAAAATCTGCTTTTAGAACACAGTATGATTATGATAATTTGCTCTACATCGTAGCTGGCGAAGTCGTTACTAGAGTTAGCGGAATGAGCTGGGCAGACTTCGTAGAAACTAAAATGATGCGACCACTTGGCATGCAGCGCTCTATGGGTGTTTTCCAAAGATTGAAGGATAAGAGCAATGTGGCTTTCCCTCATACTGTGGTAGATAACAAACTTAAGGAGATTCCATCTTATACAAAAAATGATGAATCTTTAGGCGCCGCTGGTGGAATATATGCTAGTGTAAATGACCTGACCAACTGGCTTATGATGCATTTGAATAATGGGCGTTATGGCAAAAACTTAAGCAAGGAAATGATTTCCAAAAAGAACCATGATGAGCTTTGGAAGCCACATACCAATATTGGATTTACCGTTGTTCCAAATCCTCCTTACAAAACACACTTTAGCGCTTACGGACTTGGCTGGCGTATTAATGATAAAGCGGGCTACGTAATTGTTGAGCATACTGGAAGTTTACCAGGTATGCTTTCTAGAACTATTCTCATTCCAGAGCTAAAAGTGGGTATCGTTGTTCTCACTAATACCGATCCTGGGGCAAGCAGCTATTGGACCATTCCTTCTGAAATTATGGATGGATATTTAGGTGTTGAACGCCAGGATTGGATTTCGAAGAGAGTAAAGAGCCTTAAAGAAAATATGTCTGAAAGTGATTCCTTCACTACTGCTGTTTGGGAAAAGGTGGAGAAAAATAAAAACACTCCAATAAACAAAGCTAATTTTACTGGCACTTACAAAGACAATTGGTTTGGGAATGTAGAGATTAGCCTGAAGGATGGTAAACTTTGGTTTAGCTCATTAAAATCCCCAAAACTAAGTGGAGAGATGTTCTTTTATAATGCCAATACCTTTGCAATAAAGTGGATTGGTCAAGATGAGCCTTACGATGCTTTTGCTATGTTTACATTAGATGAAAATGGAAATGCAATAGGAATTAAGATGAAGGGAATATCTCCCAACATCGATTTCAGCTACGATTTCCATGATTTAGATTTGAAAAAAATAAAAGATTAAAAGCCATTGTAAATGCAAAAGAAGGATTATTCAAAGGTGAGGTAGTTTACATCGCACAAGCGGACGCTTGCGTTAGATTGTGATTTTAGCTACGATTTCCATGATTTAGATTTGAAAAAGGTAAAAAACTAAAAGCCATTGTTAGTGTAAATGAAGGATGGTTCAAAGGTGGGGTAATTTACATCGCACAAGCGGACGCTTGCGTTAGATTGAGTCATAACCATCTTTACGACTGGGCTCCAATGCTTTTACTTGCTTCAAAATCAAAGCATCAGTCGAATGGACGGGCTTAATTAAGAGAATAATACTAATCCTTGATTCCTCAGACCTCAATGCTCATACCTCAAAGCTATTTGTACTGCGATCACCTACAGTAAAGATCTAGCAGAAGCATATTATTACAACGTTTTTACATGCGAAATTCTGTATTTTTGAAGTTTCTTAAATAAAAAAGAAATACAACAGCTTTCCCGCAAAGATAATAGCTGCAATTCATATTTAAATCTTATAAAAGGACTATCCGTATTTTTGAGGTTCTACCTTCGCAAAAATACGGAATATCGATTCTATGGAAGGAACGCCTAAGAAGGAAATGCGCAGAAACTGGATTTTAGTCGCGCTGATGTTAACGATGAGTTTAGCTGCAATGGATAATACTATTGTTGCTACAGCCATACCTCAAATTGTAGGCGATCTCGGTGGATTCTCCCTATTTAGTTGGTTGTTTTCAATTTATTTACTCATTCAAACCATCACCATACCTGTATATGGAAAGTTGGCAGATATTTATGGTCGTAAGCCTATTTTAATATTGGGAGTAATTATCTTTTTGGTTGGATCTGCAGCCTGCGGAGGCGCTTGGAATATGTATTCCTTAATAATCTTTCGTGGAGTTCAGGCAGTGGGCGCTGGAGCAATAATGGCTACAGTAAATACTATTGCAGGCGATATCTACACTATCGAAGAACGTGCTAAAATTCAAGGTTGGTTGTCTAGTGTTTGGGGAGTTTCGGCAATTTTAGGTCCTGCTCTTGGTGGTGCCTTTGCAGAATATGCTTCTTGGCGATGGATCTTTTTCATCAACATACCTTTTGGGATTGCGTCCATTATGTTGATCAGCAATTTCCTACATGAGGATAAACCAGTTAATAGACCTAAAATTGACTGGACTGGAGCAGCAGCCATGCTTGCTACTGGAACCGTAATTATGTTTGGTTTACTACAAGGTGGGCAGTCTTGGCCGTGGCTTTCATATAATTCACTGGCTATTTTAGCACTTAGTATTTTATTGGTTTACGTAACCATTCGTATAGAGAGCAAGTCAGAAGAACCCATTTTACCACGTTGGGTTTGGTCTAGGCAAGTTCTTCTATATGCAAACTTGGCAACCATAACTATGGGCATAACTACTATGGCACCCAATATGTTTTTGCCTGTATTTGCACAATCTGTTATTGGAGTTAGTGCCATTGCCGCTGGTTTTATATTGGCGAGTATGAGTATTACTTGGCCACTTTCCTCTTCCCTATCTGGTAATTTATATCTGAAAATTGGTTTCAGAAATACAGCCCTTTGTGGAAGTGCTTTCGTAATACTTGGTGCTTCAGGCTTCTTTTTTATGACTTTTCCAGGATCAATCTGGATTCTAGTTGCCATTCAATTAATGCTCGGCGCCGGCTTCGGATTAATAGCTACTCCGTTAATGATTGGCGTACAATCAACCGTTGCTTGGGGGCAACGAGGCGTGGTTACAGGTGCGAATATGTTTTCAAGATACTTTGGTCAAAGTCTGGGAGCCGCACTATTCGCTACTATTTTTAATGCGGTACTTACTAATAATCTAGAAAATGCACCCGCTCACCTTCAAGCAGAACTTCCAGGCGTAAACAAAGTAGTAGAAGTACTTCAATCTCGAGGCTCAGGCTCTGAAGTAAGTTTGTATCTACGTGAAGCCTTTTTTGATGCCACTCATTATGTGTATATCGGTCTCCTAATAGTGGCCATAATTACAATGATCATTTTATTGCTCACTCCTGCTCGCTTCCCCACCGTTGAAGATGAGTATAATAAATAATCTACGTTCGATTCATTTCCTGTGAATTTGAATTTTTTTATCGTTGTTCCAAATGACTAGGATTTCCTTTTTCTTGTCCAATGATCTATTAAGCCTGTGACTTAAGAGTTATAGCCTAGCAAGTTTGCAACTTGGTAGTTTAATGACAATCATTTTTAATGGGTCATCCTTGTAGATGTTAGGTAATTCGCTGACAGATTGCATTTAGAAGGTCATCCTGATCCAGTTTTTTAGAAGAGCCAAAACCATCACCGAATTAACCGACTTCTACAACTCTAGATGGATACTATCCCAAAAAAGAAGACTTAGATAAACGGTAAACTGCCTTCAAATAGGTTTTCGAATGAGGTTTCAATAGGTAGCTCTGTTTCTATTAAAAGACTAACTACATCGCCGATTGTAGAACAACTTGCATGACTTATAGGGTCTAAATCTGGTGTTACTAAACCGTGATCAATTACACGTTTAACTACTGTTCGAACTAACTCTGCTTCTTCATGCATCTCAAAGCTTTCTAACATCATAGCTACCGATAAAATGGTCGCAATAGGGTTTGCAATATCTTTACCAGCTGCTTGTGGATAGCTTCCATGAATGGGCTCAAATAAAGAAGTCTGCTCCCCAACCGATGCTGAAGGAAGTAGTCCAATTGAACCTGTGATTACACTCGCTTCGTCAGAGATAATATCTCCAAACATATTCTCGGTAAGAATAACATCAAACTGGCTAGGACGTTGGATAATTTGCATAGCAGCATTATCTACGAAAAGATATTCTACTTCAACATCTGGGTAACTAAGAGCCATTACTTGCACTACTTCACGCCATAGCCGAGAGGTTTCTAGCACATTCGCTTTGTCAACTAGAGTAACTTTCTTACGGCGAAGTAGTGATGCCTCAAAAGCCATTCTTGCAATGCGTTCAATTTCTTCAACAGTATAAGTGCAATGGTCGTAAGCCGATTTACCATCTTCACTCCTGCCCTTTTCGCCAAAATAAATTCCACTTGTAAGCTCACGGTATACAACCAAGTCTGTTCCTAAAACGCGATCTTCTTTTAGAGGTGATCGAGAAACAAGAGACGGGTATAATTGTACAGGACGAATATTTGCAAAAAGTCCTAGCTCTTTTCTAAGCTTAAGCAAACCTTGTTCTGGCCGAACTTTTGCACTAGGATCGTTGTCATATTTTGGATCTCCAATTGCACCAAAAAGAACCGCATCTGCTAGTCTACACGCTTCAATAGTATCATCAGGCAGAGGGCTTCCTGTTTCATCAATGGCTACTGCCCCAACAAGAGCATAATCGTAAATGAACTGATGTTGGAATTTCAGTGCTACCGAATCTAGCACTTTTCTGCCTTGTTTAATCACTTCTGGTCCAATTCCATCACCAGCTAAAATGGCTATTCTTTTTTTCATCCTATTAAAACCCTCTGTAGTTATTTTCGAACTCTTTTATTTTATTCATCTTGCTTAACAAAAAATCAATGTCATCATATCCATTCAACAAACAGGTTTTTTTGTAAGAATTGATGTCAAAACTTTCTAATAAATTTATACTTGGCACACTAAGTGTTTGTGCCTCAAGGTCAACCTCAATTTCTAAAGCAGGATTGCTCTCAACATTTGTCAACAACATATCTAAAACTTCATCACTTACCTGAATAGGAAGCAGTCCATTATTAAGTGCGTTCCCTTTAAATATATCTGCGAAATAACTGGAAATAACAACTCTAAAGCCATAGTCAACTAAAGCCCAAGCTGCATGTTCTCTACTAGAGCCACACCCAAAATTTCTACCTGCTACCAGAATACTACCCGAGTAATCTGTGTTATTTAACACAAAATCTTTCTTCGGCTCTCCATCTTCGTTAAATCGCCAGTCTCTAAATAAATTTTCGCCAAAACCTTCGCGTGATGTGGCTTTTAAAAACCGTGCAGGTATAATCTGATCGGTATCAATATCTTGCGAAGGTAACGGTATTGCAGTTGTTTTAAGATGTTTAAACTTATCCATTATATGTTTACCCCTTCTTCTACATAATTTCTTACATCTACAATTTTGCCTTCTATTGCTATTACAGCCGCCGTAAATGGGCTAACTAGCATAGTTCTAGCTCCTGGCCCTTGACGCCCTTCAAAATTTCTATTTGAAGTAGATATACAATATTTACCTGGGGGCACCTTATCGTCGTTCATACCCAAACATGCCGAGCAACCTGGGCTTCTCAATTCAAAGCCTGCTTCTCTCAATATTTCGTGTAAACCTTCTCGGCGTGCTTGTTCTTCCACCTGTTTTGAACCAGGAACAATCATCGCTTTAACGTTACCTGCTTTCTTCTTACCACGCACATAATTTGCAACAATACGTAAATCTTCAATTCTACTATTGGTGCAACTTCCTATAAAAACATGGTCTATTTGTTTCCCAATAAGCTTATCACCCGCTTTAAAACCCATGTAATCTAACGAGTGTGCGAAGCTTGCTTCATTTCCTTTTATGGCTTTTGTTGGGATACTTTTTGTGATTCCAACGCCCATCCCAGGATTAGTTCCGTAGGTTATCATGGGTTCAATTTCGGTAGCATCAAAAGTATGCTCAGCGTCAAAAACAGCGTCATCATCTGAATATAGAGTACTCCAATACTCAACAGCTTCTTCAAACTCCTCGCCTTTTGGTGCAAACTCTCTGCCTTTAATATAATTAAAAGTGGTTTCGTCTGGGGCAATCATTCCACCTCGGGCGCCCATTTCAATACTCATATTACATATGGTCATGCGAGCTTCCATCGACAAAGCTTTGATAGCTGAGCCAGCATATTCAACAAAATATCCAGTTCCACCCGCGGTAGTAAGCTTAGAAATAATGTGCAAAATGATATCTTTTGCATAAACGCCTTTGCCAAGTTCGCCATCAATAGTA
This sequence comes from Balneolaceae bacterium, assembly GCA_041656135.1. Lineage (GTDB taxonomy): Bacteria > Bacteroidota > Rhodothermia > Balneolales > Balneolaceae > Balneola. The sequence continues at coordinate 93,655 of JBBAEC010000007.1, forward strand.
ATACGCATAGTCTTTGGTCGCTCAAGTAGCAGGCATTGTGTTGCCATAACCTGTTCTACTTGGGAGGTTCCAATTCCAAAAGCTATAGTTCCAAAAGCACCATGTGTTGAAGTATGGCTGTCGCCACAAACTATAGTCATTCCGGGTTTTGTAATTCCTAGCTCAGGTCCAATAACATGAACAATTCCTTGAAATGGATGTCCTAAGCCATACAATTCAATTCCAAACTCGTCACAATTTCTAATCAGTGTATCAACTTGGAACCGTGATAGAGGATCTTGAATGGGTAAATGTTGATTTATGGTAGGTACATTATGGTCGGCCGTTGCTACAATTTTCTCTTTCCTGAAAAGACCTGTGCCTCGTTTTCTGATTCCGTCAAAAGCCTGCGGGCTGGTAACCTCGTGAATAAAATGCCTATCGATATACAGTATCTCAAGTCCACCTTCTACTTTATCTACAACATGGCTATCCCATGTTTTCTCAAATAGCGTTTTACCCATTTAACTCCGTAATTTGGGATGAAATTCTTGAATGAAGTTGAATCAAGTCAATATCTTGCACAACCTTATTTTTATCGGCCACAGTTAAAAACTGATCGTACACCACTTGGAGTTCTTCTGTTGATACCTTAAAACCTAGTTTCTCTAACCTAAAGCGTAGTGCTGCACGTCCACTTCTAGCAGTTAGTACAATAGTTGATTCACCTACACCAACTTCTTGAGGGTCAATAATCTCGTAGGTCTCTCGGTTTTTAATAACTCCATCTTGATGAATACCTGAGGAATGTGCGAACGCGTTTGAACCAACAATTGCTTTATTTGGCTGAACAGTCATTCTCATTCTTGTAGATACTAATTCACTTATAGATTTTAAGCACCTTGAATTAATTCCAGTATCATAATCTAGACTTTTTTGTTGGCGCAAAATCATTACCACTTCTTCCAATGCAGCATTACCAGCACGCTCGCCAATTCCGTTAATGGTACATTCAATCTGTGTTGCACCATTAACTACGCCGGCAATAGAGTTCGCGGTTGCAAGTCCCAAATCGTTATGGCAATGTGTTGAAATGGTAACATTATCAATCCCTTTAACATTTTCTTTGAGGTATTTGATTTTCGCACCATAATCCCACGGTAGGCAATAGCCTGTGGTATCAGGAATATTTACAACTGTTGCGCCTGCTGCTATTACCTTTTCAATTACCTCGGCTAAAAAGTCGTTGTCTGTTCTTCCTGCATCTTCAGCATAGAATTCTACGTCTTCTACAAAGCTTTTCGCATATTTTACAGCTGCAACACCTCGCTCAATTACATCTTCACGAGTCGTTTTTAGTTTATTGAATACGTGGCTATCTGAGGTTCCTATCCCTGTATGAATACGAGGGCGCGCAGCTTTTTCGAGTGCTTGTGCAGCAACTTCAATATCCTTTTCTACTGCTCTAGAAAGTGCGCAAATGGTAGTATGTTTAATGATCTCAGAGATTTTTACCACTGAATTGAAATCACCTGGGCTAGAAATTGGGAAACCAACTTCCATCACATCTACCCCTAAAGTTTCAAGGGCTATTGCAATTTCAATTTTTTCTTGGGTATTTAGCTGGCAACCAGGTACCTGCTCACCATCTCGAAGAGTAGTGTCAAAAATCTGTATTCGTTTGTTTGGCATTGAACTTGAAATTTCTAACTTAACAACAAGGTTTATTACTATCTCCGGTCAGAGTTCAAGTAATAAGTGGTTCGAAGGTAATCGCAAGCGTATTACTTATAAAACCTCATATAAACTTTATTACGATACCCAACACAATCGCCATTTTACACAAACTATTATACATCAATACTTTAACACCTATATAGAGATTAGTATTCTACTATGTCTAACCAACCGAATGCCCACCTTTTCCAGCTTATAAAATCATTAACAAAGGCAGAAAAGCGCGGTTTTAAGATTTACGCTACCCGTACAAACAGCCACGACGCAAAATTTATTCAGCTTTTTGACGCTATTGATAAGTCATCCGACTATGATGAGGAAGCTATCATTAAGAGAGTTAGGGGAATTCAAAAGCGACAACTTTCGAATCTAAAAGCGCATCTCTACAAACAGATTTTAATAAGTCTACGCTTAATTAATATCAATCATAACGTAGATATTCAGTTGCGCGAACAGATTGATTATGCACGTATTCTTTACAATAAAGGACTTTATAGACAGAGTTTACGCATACTAGAACGAGCTAAAGAAATAGCTGCACATAATCATAGAACCACACTTTCTTACGAAATTCTTGTTTTCGAAAAGATTATAGAATCACAGTTCATAACTCGAAGTTTACGCAACAGGGCCGATGAACTAATTCAGGAGACGGAAGACACTCTCGACTCGCTAGATCGTTACAATACACTATCTAACCTATCCTTAAGATTATACAGCATTTATATAAAGGCAGGACATGTGCGTAATGAGAAAGATTTTAAGAATACTGAGAAATTTTTCCGCTCTGCTTTAGAGAGTGTTGATTTGACAAAACTAGGCTTTTTTGAAGAGCATTACCTGTATGTTTCTTATGCTTGGTACAGCTTAATTGTTCAAGATTTTCTACTTCAATATAGGTACTCTCAGAAGTGGGTAGAGCTGTTTCGTAAAAATCCAGACATGCTAGCCTTAGAACCAATCTGGTATATAAAAGGGATGCACGTTTTGCTAGAAGCACTCTTTATGCTAGGTCATTATGACAAGCACGAACAAGAGCTTAAACATCTCGAAGAGTTTGTAAAAAATCCACCATCTAGAACCAATGAGAATTTAGAAACCATTGGTTTTATGTACTCTTATACCTCTAAAATAAACTCACATTTTATAGCGGGTACATTTAGCGAAGGTATAAAATTAGTGCCAGAACTTAACCAAGAATTGGATAGATTTTCTACACGCGTTGACCCACATCGTATTCTTATTTTCTATTATAAAATAGCTTGTTTGTATTTTGGCGCGGGTGAAAACCTGCAAGCCATTCATTACTTGAACAAAATTATTAACTATCCAGATCAACGTTTAAGAGAAGATATTCACTGTTTTGCTCGTATTTTAAGCCTTATTGCTCATTTCGAGCTCGGCAATGAAACTTTGGTCGACTATCAAATCCGTTCAACGTATCGCTTTTTAAGAAAGATGAACGATTTGAATATGGTTCAAGAAGAGATACTCAAATTCTTGCGTAATTTGGGAGGGGTTAAACAGAGTGAAGTTCGAAATGAATTCATAAAACTACGAAGTCGCCTCTTAGAAATAAATGAAATGCCTTTTCAAAAAAGACATTTTCTGTACTTGGATATCATATCGTGGCTAGAAGCAAAAATAGCCAATAAACCTGTTCAGGATATCATAAAGGGTAAATTTAAACCTCGACACTCAAGCCAAAACAAGGTTGAACATCCCAACTAAATAAATTTTAAAAAAACTAAAGCTTGGTTTTCGTTGAAAATTGGCTTTTCTTTGGCTCAGAAAAAAATATTTAATCATGCTTTCAACAATTATTTCTCCGGTCATTATTATTCAAGTCATTGGTATTCTATACCAACCGGGGAAGATGTGTTGAAGATAATTCTTTTTTGAATTTCTAAAAGCCTTCCCAAACCGGAAGGCTTTTTTTTTGCTCGAAATTTTAATCAAACTATGTCAGAACTTAATAAATACAGTAAAAACGTTACCCAAGACGACTCGCAACCAGCAGCACAAGCGATGCTTCATGCCATTGGGTTAAGCGATGAGGACTTAAAAAAACCAATGATTGGTATTGCCAGTACAGGTTACGAAGGTAATCCTTGCAATATGCACTTGAATGATTTAGCTGTTCATGTAAAACGCGGAGTGCAAGCAAGTGGCCTAACAGGACTTATTTTTAATACTATTGGAATTAGCGATGGTATTTCGATGGGAACGCCAGGAATGCGTTACTCACTCCCTTCCCGCGATTTGATTGCAGATTCAATTGAGTCTGTAGTAAAGGGCATGAGCTACGATGGTATGATTACTATTGTTGGATGCGACAAAAATATGCCTGGCGCTTTAATGGCTATGCTTAGAGTAAACCGCCCGTCTATTTTGGTATATGGTGGCACCATTGCGCCTGGCTACCATAATGGCGAAAAGTTAGATGTAATTTCTGCATTTGAAGCTTGGGGACAAAAAGTAGCTGGTACTATCACCGACGATGATTTTAAGGAAGTTGTGCAAAATGCATGTCCCGGTAAAGGCGCTTGTGGTGGTATGTACACCGCCAATACTATGTCTTCTGCAATTGAGGCATTAGGAATGGCATTACCTTTTAACTCTTCAATTCCCGCCAATAATAGCGAGAAAGCAATTGAGTGCGAAGACGCTGGAGCTTATCTCTTCAATCTTCTCAAAAAGGATTTGAAGCCCAAAGATATCATCACTAAAAAGTCTTTAGAAAATGCTTTTAGACTTGTTACCGTTCTTGGTGGATCTACCAATGCTGTACTCCATTTGCTAGCTATTGCTAAAGCTGCTGATATTGAATTTACCCTTCCAGACTTTCAGCAAATAAGTGATACCACGCCATTTTTAGGTGATTTAAAGCCTAGCGGTAAATTTGTTATGGAAGATCTGCATAAGGCAGGTGGAGTTCCAGCTGTAATGAAATACATGCTAGAAAATGATTTACTACACGGCGATTGCTTAACGGTTACAGGAAAAACTATAGCCGAAAATTTAGCCGAAGTAGAGCCACTTAAAGAAGGACAAGAAGTGATGAGAACTCTTGTTAATCCTATTAAAGAAAGTGGCCACATTCAAATTTTGTATGGCAATATAGCGACGGAAGGCTCTGTAGCTAAAATCACTGGTAAAGAAGGTGTTTTATTTGAAGGAACTGCCAAAGTTTTTGATAGCGAAGAAGAAACCAACGAGGGAATTAGCAAAGGGCTAGTTACAAAGGGCGACGTTGTAGTAATACGTTATGTAGGACCAAAAGGTGGCCCAGGCATGCCAGAAATGTTAAAACCAACGTCCGCAATTATGGGAGCTGGTTTAGGCAAGGAAGTTGCACTTATAACTGATGGTAGATTTTCAGGCGGTTCACACGGTTTTGTTGTAGGTCATATTACCCCCGAAGCACAAGTGGGTGGCAATATTGCACTCGTTCAAAATGGAGACACTATTCGCATTGATGCCGAAAACAATACTATTGATGTAGATCTCTCGGAAGCCGAACTCACAAAAAGAAAATTAGCATGGGTTGAGCCACCACTAAAAGAAAAAAGTGGTCAACTCTACAAATATGCACGTACGGTATCATCCGCTTCAACAGGTTGCGTTACCGACGAATTTTAATAAAAATCTCACTCACTCACTCACTCACTCACTCACTCACTCACTCACTCACTCACTCACTCACTCATCGAAATAAATAAACATGGAAACATTAACATTAACAAAACAGAAAGCGAGCACTAACAAAGCACCTACCGAAAGGTTAACTGGCGCAGAAGCGGTTGTTCGTATTCTTATGGCCGAAGGTGTTGATTTAATATTTGGATATCCTGGAGGAGCAATCATGCCCGTTTATGATGCTCTCTATGATTATCAAGATAAAATAAATCACGTTTTGGCTCGCCACGAACAAGGCTCCATTCACGCAGCTCAAGGCTATGCAAGAACCTCTGGTAAACCAGGCGTTTGCTTGGCTACATCAGGGCCAGGTGCAACAAATCTAATAACTGGAATTGCCGACGCTCAAATAGACTCCACCCCTATTGTGTGTATAACAGGTCAAGTACCTTCAGCACTTTTAGGAAGTGATGCTTTCCAAGAAACAGATGTAATTGGTATTTCAATGCCTGTTACAAAGTGGAATTATCAAGTTACACGTGCCGAAGAAATCCCAGAAGCCTTAGCGAAAGCATTCTATATCGCAAAATCAGGTAGACCAGGACCTGTTTTAGTCGACATCACAAAAGATGCTCAAATTCAGGAATTCGATTTCTCCTACGAAAAATGCACTCATATTAGAACGTATTTCCCAAAACCAACACTTGATGTTTCGAAAGTTAAGGAAGCAGCTGAGCTTATTAATAGTGCAAAGCGTCCTTATATTTTATTTGGGCAAGGCGTTATTCTTTCCAATGCAGAGGCTGAGTTTAAAGCATTTATTGAGAAGACTGGAATCCCTTCTGCATGGACAATTATGGGGCTTTCAGCACTAGAAACCGACCATCCGCTAAATGTGGGGATGTTGGGGATGCATGGTAATTATGGCCCAAACTTGCTAACCAACGAGGCTGATGTAATTATTGCAATAGGTATGCGTTTTGACGACCGAGTTACAGGCGCACTCCATAGCTATGCGAAGCAAGCGAAAGTCATTCATATTGAAATTGACCCTGCTGAAATTGATAAAAATGTTAAAACTGAAGTTGCTGTAGTTGCCGATGCAAAAGAAGCACTAACTGAGCTTATAAAACATGTAGATCCAAATTCTTTTGAAGATTGGCTACAGCGTTTTCATGATTGCACAAAGCTAGAACACGAAAAAGTAATTGATAACGAACTCCATCCTAAATCTGATGAACTTAGTATGGGTGAAGTAATCAGAGTTATAAACGAAAAAACGAATGGCGATGCTGTTATTGTAACAGATGTTGGGCAGCACCAGATGATTGCTTGCCGTTACGCTAAATTTGTGAAATCGAAAAGTAATATCACCTCTGGCGGCTTGGGCACCATGGGTTTTGGGCTACCTGCAGCTTTAGGCGCACAATTAGGCGCTCCCGAGCGTACTGTTATTGCAGTTGTAGGTGATGGTGGTTTACAGATGACTATTCAAGAACTTGCCACTATTTATCAAACAGGGGCTAAAGTTAAAGTTCTATTATTGAACAACGAATTTTTAGGCATGGTACGCCAGTGGCAACAGCTATTTTTTGACAAGCGCTACTCATCAACAGTGATGGTAAACCCAGATTTCCAGAAGCTTGCTGAAGGCTTTAGAATTCCTACTAAGCTTGTTACAAAACGCGACCAAATAGCTGCCGCTGTAGATGAATTTATAAGCCACGATGGCGCATACTTTCTCGAAGTAATGGTAGGTAAAGAAAACAACGTATTCCCAATGGTTCCAAGTGGATCAGGCGTATCAGAAATCAGATTGGAGTGATAGAAATGAAACAAGAATTCACCATTACCGCATATAGCGAAAATAATGTAGGTCTACTGCATCGCATTATTGTCATTTTCACCAAAAGAAAAATAAACATCGAAAGTTTTACAGCTTCTGAAAGTGAATTTGAAGGCATACATCGGTTTACCATTGCCATACACGAAACGGAAGAGACCGCGCGTAAAGTAGCTAAACAGATTGAAAAGCAAGTTGAAGTTCTAAGAGCCTCATACTATAAAAAGGAAGAAGTTGTTCAGCAAGAAATGGCTCTTTACAAACTTCCGACAGAATCTTTAGCTCATGGTGGTAAGGTAGAACAAATTGTTCGCCATCATAATGCAAGAATATTAACCGTAGAACGCGATTTCACAATCATCGAAAAAACAGGATTTAAAAGAGAAACAAAATCCCTTTTTGATGAGCTACAGCCTTATGGCATTAAAGAGTTTGTGCGTTCTGGCCGTATTGCGGTATCACGCGAAGATCACGGTATTGACAAACTCGTAACAAATTTCGAACAAATTGAAACTCACTAATCATAAAACAACACTCATAGAATGGCAATTTTAAACTTTGGCGGAACTGAAGAAGAAGTAGTAACCCGGGAAGAATTCCCACTTAAAAAAGCACAGGAAACATTAAAAGATGAAGTTATTGCCGTAATCGGCTACGGCGTTCAAGGCCCAGGACAAGCTCTAAACTTGAAAGATAATGGCTTTAATGTAATTGTAGGGCAACGTAAAGAATCCAAAACATGGGACAAAGCCGTTGCAGATGGCTGGGTTCCTGGCGAAACTCTTTTCGAAATTGAAGAAGCTTGCGACAGAGGTACTATCATCCAGTATCTGCTTTCAGATGCTGGACAAATAACTTTATGGCCAACCGTTAAAAAATATTTGACACCGGGTAAAGCTCTTTATTTCTCACATGGTTTTGGCATTACTTACAAAGAACGTACAAATATTATTCCTCCAGAAGATGTGGATGTAATTCTTATCGCTCCTAAAGGTTCTGGAACTTCGCTACGCAGAATGTTTCTTGAAGGCCGTGGACTAAACTCTAGCTTTGCAATCTTCCAAGATGCTACAGGCAATGCTTATGACAGAGTTGTTGCACTCGGTATAGGCGTTGGCTCAGGCTATCTGTTTAAAACAGATTTCAGAAAAGAAGTATTCAGTGATTTAACTGGAGAGCGGGGCACATTAATGGGCGCAATTCAAGGGATTTTCGCTGCTCAATACGATGTGCTTCGTGCAAACGGACACTCCCCATCTGAAGCGTTTAACGAAACTGTTGAAGAGCTTACACAATCACTTATGCCTCTTGTAGCAGAAAATGGAATGGATTGGATGTATGCCAACTGTTCTACAACTGCACAGCGTGGTGCACTTGATTGGTGGAAGAGATTCCGTGATGCTACTAAGCCAGTATTCGAAGATTTATACAAAGAAGTAGCAGATGGTAACGAAGCCCAACTTTCTATAGACTCGAATAGTAAAGATGACTACCGCGTTAAACTTGAAGCAGAACTTAAAGAATTGCATGATTCTGAAATGTGGCAAGCAGGTGCAACTGTACGCAAGCTTAGACCAGAAAATAACTAGTATCAATAGTATGCCATAGAACTATTGAATCCTTAAGCTAGCTAAAAAGACCTCTTCGTGAGGTCTTTTTTTTGTCTATACTTTTTTAGGTGGAGATTGTTTACCAACCTGGTTTCTAGACACTCGAAATCCCTACCCCACCGTCCTCACCCTGATTTTTCGCAGGCGAAAAATCTGACCCTCCCTAAGGATTTACAAGCTCTATGTTGCTGTTTTAATTTATGATGAGGTTATATTTTTTAGCTCGAGAATGTGAAATATTATGACTTACAACTTGTAACTTAAGTCTAATCGAGAACTTTCTCCCCAAGATCGACAGGGTTTAAACGCATTCCAGATTATTGTTTGAAAAGTCCTCACACCTCAATACTCAATACTCAATACTTTTCCCTACCTTCTACAAAGAAAATATTCAATCCAATAAACTCACTTTCTTTATGGACAATAATGGCATTTTTCGGCGTGTACGCTATGCATTAGATCTTAATAATTCTACCATGCTAGAGATCTTTGCTTTGGCTGAACAAAAAATAGAAAACACAGACATCAAAGCGTGGCTTAAAAAAGAAGAAGATCCTGATTTTGTTGTAATGCAGGATGTTATGCTTGCTACCTTTCTTAATGGATTGATTATAGATCGACGTGGTAAAAAAAATGGGGTTATTCCTGTAGCCGAAAATGTGCTCACCAATAACTTGGTTTTAAGAAAGCTTAAGATAGCTCTCAAACTAGAGTCAGACGACATGCTTGAAATGTTTGAGCTTGTAGATAGACAAATTAGTCCACACGAATTGAGCGCCTTTTTCCGAAATCCAGAACAGAGCAAATACCGTATTTTAAATGATCAATATCTACGATATTTCTTAAATGGAATGCAGAAGAAATATAGAGGCTCAGAAGACGATTAATATCTAAGGCAGATGAAAACAAGAAAAGAACTTAAAGACGAATACAAACAGCGAAAAACTCAAATGGGAGTTTTTGAAATTCGAAATACGGTAAATAATAAAATATTTATCGATTCGAGTACCGATGTAAATGCCAAATGGAATAGACATCAACTACAATTAAAAATGGGAATGCATGTGTACAAAGCCCTTCAAAACGATTGGAATACGCAAGGCGCCCAAGATTTCGAATTCAATGTTCTATCAGAGATTAAACATCAAGACGAAGGTAATCCAGATTACAATAAAGAGCTTGTGCTATTAGAAGAGTTAGTTCGGGATGAACTTCAATTAGATGAAAACTTGGCTTATTAATGCTAAATCTTTTATAAAGACCTTAATCTATAAAAGCTCTACACTCTGCAATTTCTCCCGTGCTTTAATTCCTATCCAAGCTGCTAGAAATGCTTTTAGAAAACCTCCCAAAATAAATGGGGCGAATCCTCCTAAAAATGCAGCTTCCCAAGTTAAACTTGTAATTATTTTCAGCCAAATAGTGCCAATTATCAAGATTATAAACATCCCGATGGTGTTGGCAATAAATGCATTTTTTACCGTGAATTTAGTTTTCTCTAAATAGTACCCAATTACATAGGCTGCGGGAATAAAGCCAAAAAGAAAGCCACCTGTTGGACCAATAATTTTCTCGTATCCTGCAGAAAACCCTGAGAATACTGGAATACCAACTGCACCAATTAACAGATATATAAGAATGGTGTATGTACCTTTTTTGGAACCTAGAATAGTTGCCGCCAGACCTATGCCAAGGGTTTGTCCAGTAATTGGAACTAAGGGCAAGGGAATTACAAGTTGTGCAAAAGCCGCAATTATAATCGCGAAAACACTCACACTAATTACGGTGGGCAATGTATTATTTCTCAATAAACTCCTAGTTAGTATAAAATCTAAACTTTGATGACCGTGTAGATTGGGCTGTCTTTATTATAAACTTCTTACTCTTAGCGAAACTAGTTTTTTACCATTTTCTGATTTTTGTCGTGCCACTTCTTTAAACCCAAATTGTTCATGAAATTTTATAGACATTGGATTAGGTGGAGATAGGTTTACTTCGCATGTAATAAATTTAGTAGTGCTGTTTTCTATGAGATGATTATACAGAGCTGTTCCTGTACCCTGCCTTTTAAGCGATTCATCCACAACAATGCGGTCTACATAATCAAAGGAGTTATAATGCGCTTCAAAATACTGGTAATTGAGACTATCGTAATCTATACCCGGCCCAAGCACAATCATAAAGCCAATAATTTTCTCATCTTTTTCTGCCACCACAAATAGTTTACTGTTTTTAGTAAACCACTCTAGTTTTTCCAATGGAATACTATTCACATGTGGTACTGCGTGCTCATTTAATACGCTTATAGCGGGTAAGTCTTTCTTCGTAACAAGTCTAATATTCATAAAATTGGGACACACGATTACTCTCTGTTCTGATACTAAACAATTACTGCAATAAATGAAACGAAAATTAGGATATAGGTATATTTTTTCTTCATTCCATCATTCATTCACTTATATTCTATTACTCACTTTTACATCGAAATTATAACTCATTCGTTTACACTCATACAATGGCGGAATCTATAGAATCTACTCTCATCTCTTTAGATGAGATTGATGCTGCTACAGAAACATTAAAAAATGTAGCAACTCGTACCCCTCTTTTATACAACCCTCAACTTTCTGCCGAATATGGCGCAAATATTTGGTTAAAACGCGAAGATTTACAAGTTGTACGTTCTTATAAAATACGAGGCGCTTACAACAAAATTGACAGTTTAAGCGATAAAGAACTCCAAAATGGCGTGGTTTGTGCCAGTGCAGGCAATCACGCCCAAGGCGTTGCTTTGGCTTGTTCAATCAAGAAAATTAAAGGCATTATATTTATGCCTGTAACCACATCTAACCAAAAAGTAAAACAGGTTAAGATGTTTGGGAAAGATTTTGTGAGCGTAGTACTTGAAGGTGACACTTACGACGACTCATTTGCCAAAGCAAAAGAATTCTGTGATAGAGAAAACGCAGCCTTTATTCCTCCCTTCGACGATTATAAAGTAATTTCTGGCCAAGCAACGGTGGGTAAAGAGATTTTTGAAGATAGCTCTGTTGAACTCGATTATATACTCATCCCAATTGGTGGCGGTGGCCTTGCTGCAGGTATTGGATCTTATTTCAAGCAACGTTCTCCATCTACTAAACTCATTGGTATAGAGCCAGCTGGTGCGCCGGCAATGAAGAATTCTCTAGCTGAGGGGAAAGTAATAACCTTAGAGAAAATCGATAAATTTGTAGACGGAGCAGCCGTTCAAAGAGTAGGTGATATTACATTCGAAATATGTAAAAACGTGCTCAATAACGTAATCACCACCGATGAGGGTAAAATTTGTGGCACCATTTTTAAGCTTTATAACGAACAAGCCATTGTAGTAGAGCCCGCTGGTGCTTTAACAATTACCGCGCTTGATGATTTGCGAGACCAAATTAAAGGCAAAAATGTGGTTTGTGTAGTTAGCGGTAGCAACAACGATATAACTAGGACCCCTGAGATCAGAGAGCGTTCACAGCTATATAAAGGTCTTAAACATTATTTCATTATTGATTTCCCACAACGAGCTGGGGCACTGCGTGAATTTTTAAATGATGTGCTAGGCCCAGATGATGACATCACTTATTTCGAATATTCTAAAAAAATAAATCAAGATTTAGGTCCCGCTTTAATTAGTATAGAGCTTCAAAAGAAAGAGGATTTCGAACCTCTTTTAGGTAGAATGAAAGAGCGTAATATCAAATATGAATATGTAAATGAAAAACCTAGCTTATTTCGTTTTTTAACTTAATATGTTTGTTCTAATTACTCTTTTTACTGACATTCTAGTCAATTAGAAATTCACTATTTGTACGCATGATTTGCCAAAAACATCTTTTTAGCCTCGATGAGAATATCACCTATCTCAACTGTGCGTTTATGTCGCCGTTGATGAAGACCGTTGAAGAAGCGGGCGTTGCAGGAGTTTTGAGAAAACGAGAACCTTACCTCCTTTCAGGTGACGATTTTTTTACTGAATCGAAAGAACTTCGGCAAGAATTTGCGAAGCTTATAAATGCAAAAGATGCGCAACGTATTGCAATCATTCCATCTGTGTCGTATGGTTTGGCTAATGTTGCCAAGAATTTAAGTTTAGAACCGGGCGACAACATAATTGTTGTAGGCGAGCAATTCCCAAGCAATATCTACCCGTGGCACGAGGTTGCAAAAAAGCACAGTGCTGATATTATAACGGTATCCGCTCCAAGCGAATCTCACAATAGAGGTGAACTTTGGAATGAGGCAATTCTGAATGCTATAGACAGCCGCACAAAACTTGTAGCATTGGCAAATATCCACTGGGCAGACGGCACCATTTTTAATCTTCCAGAAATTAGAGAACGCTCTAAACAGGTTAATGCGCTGTTAGTTATTGATGGCACACAATCTGTTGGGGCTCTTCCTTTTGATGTGGATGTGGTTCAACCTGATGCGTTAGTGGTTGCCGGGTACAAATCTTTGATGGGACCATACAGCATCGGTTTGGCTTATTACGGCCCAGCTTTTGATAACGGCACCCCAATAGAACAAAATTGGATTAATAGGTATAAAAGTGACGACTTTGCAAACCTAGTAAATTATAGCGACGAGTATCAACCAGGAGCCTTGCGCTACGGAGTGGGTGAACAAAGTAATTTTATTCTAGTTCCTATGATGCTAGAAGCCCTTCGTGTTTTAAACGAATTGAAACCTATAAATATCCAAAAATACTGCAGCTCAATAATTGAAAATCCTATCAATGAATTGAGGGATGCTGGCTTTATAATTGATTCAGCCAAAAATAGAGCCGCCAATTTATTTGGTATTCGGCTAGCAAAACATCATTCAATGGAAGCTATTAAAACTTCCTTTACCAAAAATAATATTCATGTTTCGTACCGTGGGGATGCTATCCGAGTTTCCCCAAATATGTATAATGACGTGGCAGACTTAGAAAAATTAACGCATATACTTTTACAGAGCTACTCTTAAATGACATCAACAAAACAATACTCCCTGCTAATCGACTGTGAAGATGCTAAGGGATTAGTTTACAAAATAACAGATCTTATATATCGCTACGGCCTCAATATTACATTAAACAGAGAGTTTGTAGACAACGAAACCAACCATTTCTTTATGCGCACCATTGTGGATGGTGATTTAAATAAAGATAAGATTCTAGAGGATCTAAGCCAGATTCTACCTAAAAACGCAAACATCCGCATCGCATCCGACAATAAAAAGAACGTAGTGTTATTGGCTACCAAAGAACATCATGTGTTGGGCGATTTACTTATCAGAAATGAGTTTGGCGAGATTAATGCCAATATTTTGGGTGTTATAAGTAACCATGAAATTTTAGAGCCTTTGGTTCAAAAGTTCAATATTCCATTTCATTTTATCTCTCATAAAGGAGTTAATCGAGAAGAGCATGAGCAACTCATCACTCAACATATTAATGAATACAGCCCAGATTATTTAGTACTAGCCAAGTACATGCGTATTTTAAATCCAAGTTTCATTGCGCCCTATACAAATCGGATTATTAACATTCACCATTCTTTCTTACCCGCTTTTGTTGGTGCAAAACCCTATCACCAAGCCTACGAACGTGGCGTGAAAATTATAGGCGCCACTGCACATTTTGTGAATGAAGATTTAGATGAAGGTCCAATTATAACTCAATCAACCGGACGAATTAACCATTCCCACAATGCTGAAACTATGGCATTAATGGGTAAGGAAATTGAAAGTAGAGTGCTCTCCGAAGCCCTTAACTTAGTGCTTGAAGACAAAGTGTTCATTCACGGCAATAAAACTGTGATTTTGGATTGATATTGCGAGTCTTTCTTTTTCAATCCTTTGGAAAGTGAAACCGATGACGGTTTCACTTTATGGGTCATTCTGATCCCGACTGCTCAGGAGAAGAACCTATAGATTCATTTAAAAGCAATCATTTTGTAGATTGCTTATTACATTTTAAAAAAGAAAGGGGTCTGTCAGTATTAAATAATTTTGCGATTATAATGAAAACAAGTTGACGGTTCCTGATCTATTTTACACTATTGACTGAAAGGCAATGCCCGACCATAGGGAGGCAAAGGAAATATAAAAAACGCTCCTGTCATCCTGAACAAGACGACCGATAGGGAGTCGCCGTGAAGGATCTCGCTCCATACGCTCATGAACACAAAATAATAATACCAAGACAAGCGCATCGCCCAGTACGAAGCATAAGCGGAGTCTGCTCATTCCTCAGGGTGACAGAGTTGTTGTGTACTTTCTAATGTCGCCCCTACCGACAATGACGGTTCCCGTCATGCAGCCATAAAAAGATGTGTTATAAGGATTAGCTCTTTCAGAGGGAGAACCCACGAGTATCCATTATGCCTATAACTTATAAACGTATTCAGAGTATTGTTGAACCCACTTCGGGGTTCCGATTGTCGTGGATTCATTTCCCATGGTTCCGCCTTTCTGCGGAAGTTTCCACCATAGTTTATTCACATGCAACACCTCTGGTGTTGGTTTCTGTTCAATTCTAAATACATTCCTCCAAAATCATTTTCCTTTCTACTGGTATCTTATATCTATCTCATTTTATTTCTGAAGAAGGACTCTTCGTGGTTTTAATATCATCCCAACCACCACCCAACAAAATCATTCTCATAAAAAAAGCCATCTTATTTCTAAGATGGCTTTTATGCTTCGTAGTTAGTTAAAAGCGTAGTGAATTAATCACTAATTATTTTCTAAACGTTGCTTTCACGTAGTCCATACGCATTTCTGCAATAGCAGCAATAGAAATACCTTGTGGACAAACCGCCTCACACTCACCAAAGTTCGAGCAATCTCCGAAACCTTCTTCTTCCATTTGCTCAACCATTGCAATTACTCTATTGTCGCGCTCAACCTGCCCTTGTGGGTACTTGTTGAGGTGAGCAATTTTGGCGCCTGTAAACAGAGATGCGGATGCATTAGGGCAAGCTGCCACACATGCACCACAACCAATACAAGCGGCGTAATCGAATGCGAGATCAGATTTTTCTTTCTGTACAGGCATGGTGTTCGCCTCTTGAGTAGAACCCGTTTTGGCAGAAATATATCCACCAGCAGCGATTATACGATCGAAAGAACCGCGATCTACCACTAAATCCTTTATTATCGGAAAAGCAGCCGCACGAGGTGGCTCAATGGTTATACTATCGCCATCATTATAGGTACGCATGTGCAATTGGCAACTCGGAACCTCAGCATTTGGTCCGTGTGCAACGCCATTAATTACCAAGTTACAAGCTCCACAAATTCCCTCACGGCAATCGTAGTCAAACTCTAATGGCACCTTGCCTTCGAGCTGAAGCTCTTCGTTCAACACATCTAACATTTCTAGGAACGACATGTGCTCATCAACCGTATGGAGAGTTCTTTCCTCAAAATGCCCAGCGGCATTGGGTCCTGTTTGTCTCCAATATTTTAAATGTATGGTCATATCTTTACTCATAATACCTTCCTTATTTGTAGCTACGTTGTGTTGGTTCAACGAATTCAAATTCTAAATTTTCTTTGTGCATCTCTTCTTCAAGTTCATGTTGAAGTTTTTTAAACTCCCAAGCTGCTACATACGAATATTCTTCATCGTTACGTAGAGCTTCACCATCTTCCGTTTGGAATTCCTCACGCAAATGGCAACCACACGACTCGTTACGTTGCAATGCATCTTTTGCCATTAACTCAGCAAGTTCAAAGAAATCTGCAACACGGCCTGCAAATTCTAAATACTTATTGTAGTTGTTTTGTTCGCCTGGCACAAACACATCTTTCCAAAATTCTGCACGCAAATCCTGAATTTCTTTAATGGCAACTTCAAGACCTTCTTTGGTTCTTGCAATACCAACTTTATCCCATACAATTTTACCTAAACTTCTATGGAAATCGATTATGGTACGCTTCCCTTTTACATTAAATAGCTTATCTATTTGGGCTTGAGCATCTTTAGCTGCTGCTGTAAATGCTTCGTGATCTGTTCCATATCTGGTACCAGGTTTAACATCAGCTAGATAATTACCAATAGTTGCTGGTAACACAAAATAACCGTCAGCAAGCCCTTGCATTAATGCACTAGCACCAAGGCGGTTAGCACCGTGATCGGAGAAGTTAGCCTCTCCTGCTGCAAAAAGACCAGGGATGTTAGTCATTAAGTTGTAATCTACCCAAAGCCCACCCATTGTGTAATGCACTGCAGGATAAATTCTCATTGGTACTTTATATGGATCTTCATCAGTAATGTTTTTATACATATCGAAAAGGTTGCCATATTTAGCAGTAATAGTTTCCAAGCCATCGCGTTTTATCGCATCGTGGAAATCGAGGTATACTGCTAAGCCAGTTTTACCTACTCCTAAACCATCATCGCACACCATTTTGGCATTTCGTGATGCCACATCTCGGGGTACTAAGTTCCCGAAACTTGGATATCGTTCTTCGAGATAGTAATAACGCTCTTCTTTTGGAATATCGTTTGGTTTACGAGTGTCTCCTTTCTTTCTAGGAACCCAAACACGGCCATCATTTCTTAAACTCTCGCTCATCAGAGTAAGCTTAGACTGATAGTCGCCACTTACAGGAATACAGGTTGGATGAACTTGAACAAAACCTGGGTTTGCAAATAAAGCACCGCGCTTATGAGCACGCCAAGCAGCTGTTACGTTAGAGTTTTTAGCGTTAGTTGATAGATAGAATACGTTGCCATAACCACCAGTGGCTAAAACAACAGCATCTGCTTCCCATCTCTTTAACTCGCCAGAAACTAAATCTCTTGTAATAATACCACGAGCTTTCCCGTCAATAATTACAATGTCTAGCATTTCATGGCGTGGGTGATAATCAACCGAACCCGCATTAACCTGACGCAACATCGCTTGATAAGCACCTAGTAGTAGCTGCTGACCTGTTTGGCCACGCGCATAAAACGTTCTAGAAACTTGTGCGCCACCAAACGAGCGGTTTGCCAACAAGCCACTGTATTCACGTGCAAAAGGTACGCCTTGCGCTACCGATTGGTCAATAATATTGTTAGCTACTTCTGCAAGTCTATACACATTCCCTTCGCGAGCTCTATAATCGCCCCCTTTTATGGTATCATAAAATAATCCCCAGATGCTATCGCCATCGTTAGGATAATTTTTAGCGGCATTTATTCCACCTTGTGCAGCAATACTATGTGCACGTCGGGCAGAATCTGAAATACAGAATGACTTCACATTATAGCCTAATTCGCCTAAACTAGCAGCTGCGGCACCACCAGCCAATCCTGTTCCTACAACAATAACTTCATACTTTCGCTTGTTGTTAGGCGAAACAAGTTTCATATCTCTTTTGTAATTACTCCATTTAAGTTCTAATGGACCTTCTGGAATTTTTGAATCTAATTTCATTGATATTTTCCCTTAATGTGATATAAGTGAGCCATTACCGCTAGTAATAAATATGTATAGCGGTATGAAGATGAATGCGAGCATAAGAATAATGGAAAAGCCATAACCAATCATCTGCATTCTTTTCGATGTTGATTTATTTTGCATCCCTAGTGAAGTAAACGCGCTCCAAAAACCATGTGCTAAGTGCAAAGTCATTAAACCGAGTACTGCAACATAACCTATTACTACCCAGGCTTTTTGGAATTCTTCTATCACTAATTTTCTGAGATCTCGAATTCCTGATCCCTCTACTACATACTCTGCACCAAATTTAAAATGTATTACATGTAGTATTACAAAAACTAATATAATAATACCCGTAATCATCATACTCTTTGAAGCAAGGTTCATGTGGCTAGGCCCACCTTTGCTTTTGTGCACTTTATAGCTATTGGGACGAACTTTTCGTCTATTATTCCAAATAGAAAATCCCAAAACAGCATGGTAAATAAAGATAAAGGCTAATCCAGCTTCTGCTACATATAGAAGTGGCCCTAAATCCTTAAGCGTATTGGTATATAGATTAAAGGCGTTAGAATCACCAAAAATAGTAAGATTACCTACTAAGTGGCTAACCAAAAAAAGCATTAAACCTATTCCTGTGATGCCCGTGATAATCTTACGGCCAACCTGCGATTTCATCGCTTTTAAAAGTGAAGGCATGAGCGTGTCTTAATTTTATGTTATTTATAGTGTGTTTAATAAGGCAATAAACTTCTAAGTTTCCAAATTGGTGCGAAACAATTTATTATCCTTATTATCCGCTTGAAAATCGCTTTTTTCGCCCTGAATGGCAAGGTAGATTAACTCTAAATACTAGATGTGTAATCTAGTTAAAGTAGCCGTACTTTTAGGCCTCATTCAAAAACATATTATTACAACTGAAAGCATTACAAAGTAAAATATCGATCAATTATAGGGACCGTGGATCTAAGTTCATCGGCTATCTATTTCCATGCGAAACCGAACAAGAGTTTCAAGATGAGTTGGCCGCATTAAAATCAAAATACCCCGATGCTACCCATCATTGCTATGGTTATAGAATAGATCCTAATAATATTACAGAGTTCAGTAGTGATGATGGTGAACCCTCGGGAACGGCGGGGCTCCCCATTCTCAATCAACTAAAATCTTACGATGTAATTAATGCGGCAATAGTTGTGGTGCGATACTATGGGGGAACTAACCTTGGCAAACCAGGACTTATTGAAGCTTATGGCTTTTCCGCCGAAGAATGTATTAAGCAAGCTAAGTTAAACACTATCATACGAGTGCAGCTTTTTGAAGTGAATTATGCTTATCCCCAAGAAAATGTGATGAATAAACTAGTTCTTAATCATAGCCTAGTAGAATTAGAATCTGAATATTTGGCTGACGTTAAAAAAACCTATGCCTGCCCCATTGAAAACAGCACTAATTTTGAATCGGATTTAGAATCCCTTGCTCACCTTTCAATCACATTTACTAAAGGGGAAGAAAGCTTTATAGTTGGGTAGATGCTTAATCTATTTTAGATTTGGAACGCCCATTCAATTTATTTGTTTTATTTTGAAAATCAACATTCTACGTCATCACACATAATTTCTGAACAAATTCCTATTCCCTAATGCTGTTAAAAGAACAAGAAATTGATCATAATTTTCGTTTGAATGGAAAATTCCAACAACAAAAAACTACAGCTAAAGGTGAGAACAGAGCTTATGTAGAGCTTACAAAGTTGGAAACTCTCTGGTTTAATACTGGCACTCGCTGCAATTTGCAATGCAAAAATTGTTACATCGAATCGTCACCGACAAATGACGAGTTGCTCTATATTTCTAGACAAGAAGTAGAATCCTATTTAGACGAAATTAGAGAGTTGGAACTAGGAACTCACAATATTTCCTTCACTGGCGGGGAACCATTTCTAAATAAAGAACTGCTACCAATCCTAAAGCTTTGCTTACAGCGTGGTTTTGAAGTGCTAGTACTAACCAACGCCTACCGAGCAATTGACGCCTATTTTGATGAGCTCGTTCAACTCAACAAAGCTTATCCAAATAAGCTCACTCTTCGCGTTTCATTAGATCATTATACTGCAGAGATGCATGAATTTGAGCGTGGTCCAAAAACTTTCAATCGTACTTTGGTTACCATGAAGAAGTTATCTGAGATGGGGATTAATATTGCCATAGCTGGACGATCTCTTGCCAATGAATCGCAACAAGCAGCATTAGCAGGCTACCAAAGTATTTTGGACAAGTACGAAATAACACTCAAAGTAATTGATGGCCAAAATATTGTTATTTTCCCAGAAATGACTACCACAGTAGATGTCCCCGAAATCACCACTTCTTGCTGGGATATCTTACACGTTAAACCTGAAAACCAAATGTGTGCAACTGAGCGCATGGTTGTTAAACGCAAAGGAACGGATATGCCCGTTGTTTTACCTTGCACCCTTATTGCCTACGACAAAGAGTTTGAGTTAGGCGAAACGCTCAAAGAATCCTTCCAAAAAATATATTTAAACCATCCCTATTGCGCACAATTCTGTGTACTTGGCGAGGCAAGTTGCTCAGCAAAATAATTTATTCCCAACTTGTAATAGCAAACTTATCAGGATCGAAAATATCTAGATTTAGGGAATCAGGGATTGCAATCTCAGAATATTCTTCTAGCAAACCAAGCATACCATTTGCCTTGAACACTACCTCAGGCGAAATCCAACCTTCCCCCAGTGGCTCATATTTATTGAACTGTACTTCTTGGATGGTATTTTGGCGACCAATCGTAAAATTACGCACGAATACTAAGCGCTCAACATCCACCCAAAATTGTGGCTTTGTAGAATCGATCTCTGCTGTTCCTACCACATAAACTGAGCGCCCCTCCCACTCATCCATATATAATTTACTTAAATCATATCCATTACTTGTAAGTTGTTTCCCTGTTTCTTCAGGTGACTGATGGTACACATCGTAACCTAAAACTAATAAATCATGTACACGGTCTGCTTGTTGAATCAGAATTCCATTTGCAAAACCATATTGCTGACCTTCTTTAAATAAAATGCCATTATTACTGTCTTTCTCGTCAAATTTAATAGCTAAGTTCCCTGGCAAATTCATCGCTTCATGCCATATCTGAGTTCTCGCAACTTCCCCAGCGGCACCATAAAAAGTGGTCTTTTGAGTAAATACTAACTGCTTATACCACTTATCTTTATACATTTCGTACATTTTTTCAAGAACATCGTGTCCATCTTTCACATCATTATTCTGAAAGGCTAAAACAGAATTAGCAAGGAATACGGTAAAGAGTAAGGCAATAAAGAGGTTTTTCATGGGGTAGATGACAGAAGTAAACTAACTACAATGATAATGTTTAATGGTAATGATTATAAGATTCAATTATTTTAAAATCCTATAAAAACCTTATTCTGATTATTATCGAGTAAAGAACTACTTTTACCAAAAGGATTTATTATGAAAATTTACACTAAGAAAGGCGACCAAGGTCAAACTTCACTCTTTGGTGGCCAACGCGTATCTAAAAGTTCTAAGCGAATTGAAACCTACGGCACCGTAGATGAACTCAATTCTATTTTGGGATTAACGAGTGCCTTACCCGTTACCGATTACACCAGAGAACTTGTAATTACTGTACAGAATCACTTATTTGTACTGGGTTCAGATTTAGCAACTCCACACGACAAGAAAACACGTATTGATCGCATCAGTGCCAAAGAAATTGAGTTCCTAGAAAAGTCTATTGACTATATGGAAAGCACTCTTCCTCCCCTAAAACACTTTATTTTACCAGGTGGCTCGCAAGCAGGTTCTATTTTCCATCTTGCACGAACCGTATGCCGACGTGCAGAACGTGTTACAGTAGATTGCCAACAAGAAGAAGAGATTTCTGAATTAGCATTGATGTATTTAAACCGTTTATCAGATTTCTTTTTTGTACTTGCTCGCTACGAAAATCATGAATCCAATCAGGTAGAAACAGCTTGGGCACCAATATAATAGCACATGGCACTTAGTAATAAAGCTAAATCGTACATTCGAAATAATGTAAAGAAGAAAAGTGCTAAACAAATAGCCGCCACTTTAAAGCTGGATATTGAAGAGGTTCAAGAGTATTTAAATTCTATAAAAGAACCTCTTCCCCTTAAAAAGAAGATTCTCTTTTATGGCATAACTCTATCTATTCCTGTTTTATTTTTTGTGATTCTTGAGCTTTCGTTACGAAGTGTGAATTATTTGGGTAATACCGAACTATTTATTGACCCAAAAATCTCGATGGATGATTATTTGGTTCCAAACCAAAACTTTGCCGCACGTTACTTTTTCTACACTAGTGTAATTCCAGGGCCTTCTGTAGATGTCTTTTTGCAGAATAAACCTAAAAATGGATATCGAGTTTTTGCGATGGGCGGCTCCTCTGCTGCGGCCTATCCCTACGGTTTTAATGCATCCTTTTCGCGTGTTGTGAGAGATGTGCTCACCGATGCTATGCCCAACAAAAATGTGGAAGTTATAAATGTGGGAATTTCGGCGGTGAACTCTTATACGCTATTCGATCAGGTAGACGAAATTCTTGCACAGTCTCCCGATGCCATCATGATTTATGCAGGTCATAATGAATTTTATGGAGCTCTTGGCGTGGGTTCTAATGAGAACTTGGGCGCATTCCCTAGCTTTGTTCGTTCCTATTTAAAACTGCAACGGTTTAAAACTTTTCTCTTTCTACGGAATGTGATGGTGAAATCAGGCAAATGGCTTGCGAGTTTTTTTTCTAGCAAAGAAGCCGTTCAAGGAACATTGATGGAGCAAGTTATTAGTTCGCAATCTATTGAGTTGGATAGCCCAATGTATGAGTTAGCTATGACTCAGTTCGAAAGCAATCTATCCACAATAGTCAACAGATTTAAAGAGCATGGCGTACCTGTTTATATTGCAAGTTTAGCCAGTAACATCAAAGACCAGCCCCCATTTGTGGATATTACTGACGGGAATCAACCTTCAGCTCAGCAAATGTACAATAAGGCACAAAATTATTTTTCTGAAGGAGATTTCACCCAAGCTAAAACCGAGTTTACTTTTGCAAAGGATTTAGATGGACTTAAATTCAGAGCTCCTTCTAAAATTAATGCTATCATAGATTCATTATCTCATACCTTCGAAAACACAACCTATGTGCCGTACGAAGAGTTTATGTCTTCTCATTCGCCCAATGGGATAATTGGTGATGAACTGATGCTTGAGCACCTCCATCCAAACGTGGAAGGCTATTTTGCAATGGGCAGAGTATTTTCTGAAGCTTTATTAACTGATTTAAAAAGTCAAAATATTTCCAACTTTGAGGTGGCAGATTGGGATGCCTACAAACAGAAAATGTTCCTTGGCGAATATGACACTAGAATTGCATGGCATCGAGTTAAAACTCTCAAACAAGGCTTTCCATTTGAGCAAAAAGGTAAAGTTCTTCCTTACCAAACAAACTATAAACCCACTAGTATTGCTGATAGTTTAGCTTTCGAAACCGTGCAAAATCATAAAGGTTGGGATCGAGCTAAAATAGAGTTGGCAGTGCATTATGAGAATACTGGCCAATTTGATAAGGCTTTGAATGAATATTTAGGGTTGGCGCGAGATCAACCATGGAACGACTCTCCCTATACTTTTGCAGCTAAAATATTATTGAATAAAAATGATTTAGCAGGCGCAGAACCACTACTCAGAAAAGCGTATGCAATAACTGAGAATGAAGCTTTCGTAAATAAAATGTTGGGCGCTATAGAACTTAATAATGGCAATGTTGTAGAAGCGATTAGGCTTCTTGAAAAATCAAGAGAAATTGCTCCAAACGACCCACAAATGCTTTTCAATCTTTCTGGTGCTTATGGTACCGACAAACAATTTGAGAAAGCATTTCAAATATCTGAACAAATTCAACGTATAAGTCCTAACTTCCCAGGCTTAAAAGCTTGGCAACAACAACTTAAACAAATCATTCAAACTAAATAAAAGTAACAATGGCATTAATGATTTCAGTATCTGGAATTCGAGGAATTTTTGGAACCGATTTAACTCCCGAAAATTTAGTACGCTTTACGGCCGCTTATGGCACTTGGCTAAATGGCGGAACTGTGGTACTTGGGCGCGACAGTAGAGTTACTGGTAAAATTTGTGAGGATATTGTTGCTGCTACATTAGCAAGTGTTGGTTGTGATGTTATCAAGGTAGGAATTGTACCAACCCCAACCGTGGCTATGGGCGTTTTAAAATATGACGCTGCGGGCGGAATTATTATTTCAGCAAGTCATAATCCTGCTGAGTGGAATGCGTTAAAATTGCTGAATAACAAAAGCGAGTTTATGAGTGCCGATGAAGGTAGAGAAATGCTCGATATTGCGGAGATGGGAAATTTCTCCTATCAGACTTATGACAAAATTGGCATCGTTCGCGAAGTGGATGATTTGCTTGATTACCACATCCAGAAAATAATAGACCTCCCTTATATCAATCCAGAGAAAATTGCAGCGGCTAACTTTTCTGTAGCCGTTGATGCAGTAAATGGCGCCGGTTCTTTGGCAGTGCCTAAATTATTAGAATTGTTGGGCGTTAAAACAACGCACAAAATTCATTGTACGCCAAACGGAATATTCCCTCATAACCCCGAACCAATTCCTGAGCATTTAACCGAAATTTGTGACTTGGTTAATAAAACAAAAGCAGACCTTGGCGTTGTAACCGACCCTGATGCAGACCGCCTAGCTCTTGTTGATAATACAGGCACTCTTTTTGGGGAAGAATACACCCAAGCTTCCGTGTTCGATTTTATATTAGGTAGAAACCCTGGTCCTACTGCAACCAATCTTTCTTCTTCTAGAGTTTCCGATGACGTCACAAAAAAGTACGGGCACACTTGTCATCGCTCGGCGGTGGGAGAAATAAATGTGGTGAAAAAAATGCAAGAAGTGGGCGCAGTTGTTGGCGGCGAAGGAAGTGGCGGCGTTATAGTACCTGACTTGCACTATGGTCGTGATGCTTTGGTTGGAATTGCAGTTGTGCTTCAATTACTTGCTGAGCGGGACATTAGTTCCTCTGAATACAGAGCTACTCTCCCTAACTATTATATGAGTAAGAGTAAAATTCAACTTGATCAACTTGGAAAAGATGCGGATGAAGTGCTTGAAACGGTTAAAGTTCACTTTGCAAGCTTAAATCCAAATACGGTAGATGGTGTGAAAGTGGATTTTGAAGAAGGATGGGTTCATCTTCGAAAATCAAATACAGAACCTATTATTCGAATTTATACCGAAGGTAAAAGCCCTGAAGCAGCAAAAGCTTTTGCCCAGAAAATTAAAAATCTACTTTAACCGAAATCCTTATTAAGGAACCCTATTTTTGATATCTATGTTACACCAAAGTAATGGTTAAACCATTTATTAAAACGGCTTCCTTTTCAAACACCTTTTATGGAAATTATGATTAATCCCCTCAAAAAAAGCATTCTATATTCTGTATTCCTTCTTTTTTCAGTGCAAGCCTGTGCCCAAAAAAGTGACACTCCGAAGCCCGAAGCAACTTCTGATATTGTTTATACTGAACAAGATGCTGCAATCTTTGCCGACATTCTTTTGAAATATAAAAATGATTCAGATAAGCCCATAGGAACACTTATTCCTGAAATTGGGAAATACTTTTTAGGGGATGAATATGTGGCACATACGCTTGAAGTGGGCGATGTAGAAAAGGTGATTCTAAATCTTCGTGAGCTCGATTGTACTACTTATGCAGAAAATCTTTTGGCATTAGCTCGTACTATAAAGTCAGAAAATCAGACCTTCGAAAATTTTGCTTCTGAAATTGAGAAGATTCGTTACCGCGATGGTGAAAAAACCGATTATCCATCTCGTTTACATTATTTCAGCGATTGGATTTATAACAACAAATCAACGGGTTTGGTTACTACCCCAGCTGATAGCTTTGGGGACCCTTTCCCAAACAAAGTGAGTTTTATGACTACTCATCCAGAGAGCTACAAACATCTGAATAACAATCCTGATTTTCTCTCGGTTTTAAAGGAACAAGAACAAGAAATAAACAGTAAACAATACTTCTATCTACCAAAAGAGAAAATTGCTAAAAATGTTCATTTGCTGCAAGAAGGCGACATCATCGGCTTAACAACAAGTATTGACGGCCTCGACATTTCTCATGTGGGCGTGTTGGTTAAAGTGGGTGATAAATTACACCTAATGCATGCTTCTCAATCAAGCTTGAAGGTTGAAATTTCTGACGAACCAATTAGCTCCTTCTTGAAACCAAACTCGAAAAATACAGGCATCATGGTAGCTAGACCTGTTGAATAATTAAATATTTTTATTATGCTTACATGGAATGATATTCTAAGCTTTACTAAAAAAGGTAATCCAGCACCTGATAAAAAAGTAGAGAAATCGAATGACGAATGGAAGAAAGAACTTACTCCAGAACAATTTCAAATCACTCGCCTAAAAGGAACCGAGCGACCATTCGAAAGTGGAGCTTGTAGCAAATTTGAACCTGGTATTTACGCCTGTGTTTGTTGCGATACTTTGTTATTTGATGCTGGCGAGAAATTCCAAAGTGGCTCTGGTTGGCCTTCCTTCACTCAGCCCATAAAAGAGAACGCTGTTGCCTACGTCGGCGATTATACGCATGGTATGGTGCGTGTAGAGATTGTATGCAATACCTGTGATTCTCATTTAGGTCACGTTTTCCCAGACGGACCTGCACCTTCAGGTTTACGCTATTGCACCAATGCACTCAGTCTAAAAAAAGTTGAAGAGAACAAAGTAGTTTGAGTTGGTAGTAGAGCAACACTACTAGTAATAACGGAAAGGGAGTTATCGCTTTATTTTCTCAAGGTTACTCATTCTGTAAATTATCTCTTCATCCGCAATCATTTCATGTATGTCGATAAGCAGTTTAGTAGGATATCCAAATTGAGGGTGATAATTAACAGAAATACTATGTGCTTTACTTTCATATTCCTCAATCAGATCAAAAGCTTCATTTACAGTGATTGCATTTTTTGATACAAATTTATCACTCTCTTTAGTTGATTTCGATTCATAGATGCTTTCCAAGATAGAATTATTGAATACATACACAGAATATTCAATTCCTAAACATTCGCAAACTCTTTGCTGGGTAATTTTATAGTCAGAAAGTTTATATGCATCCCACCGTTCTCTTGGATTCTCAATCGCACTAAAATCTTCTTCAATGGGAATTATAAGAATCCCATTTTCAGAGTCACAAGAAAAAAGAAACATTAATGATAGAAGAATGAGTATACGCATGTCTGTTATTTTATTCTCTCTTAAAATAACAATTCTTACTTAATAAGCGTCATCTTTTTAATAGTTACCGAGCTCTCAGTTTGTAACTGATACATATATACCCCACTTGAAAGCTCGCTACCGATGCTATTTGCATCAAACACAATCTCGTGTGATCCTGCTCATTTCAATCCATTCACAAGCGCTGCAATTTCTCTACCTAGCATCTACAAGAATGAACCCAATAAATACCCTCATTCGGGTATTAAAAACACATTCAAATGCAATTATCTTAAAAGTGAATTGAATTTCTAAGCAATTTAAAACACTCAATATCTTATTAAAATTAAAGGGGTCTCACAATGAAAACTATCTTAATAATCATGCTGTCCTTTTTTGCTTTGCCTTCAAAAGCACAGTGGGGCCATTCTAGTAAAGGTTTGCCAATTTATGGAGTATATGTTAGCTGGTACGAAGGAGTTAATACCATCGCAAAAAGTGGAACTACATTATATGTATCTCAAAATAAACGAATATTCAAAAGCACAGACAAAGCTGAGAACTGGGTTGAAATCACATCTAAGTTCCCAACTGATTCACGTTATTTATATCTTGCGGGTAACGACTCCAGGATGTTTGCATCATTTGATACTCTTGTAGGTAATGTCAGGCATGGAAATGTATTTTATACTTCTGATGATGGAGAAACATGGGTTGATACAGGACTAAAAGGTAACCCATATGAGGCGTATGCAGTCAAGGGTGATGTAATTTACATTTATGGTAATAAAAGCAACTCATACCGATCTGATGATGGAGGTGATAACTGGATAAGTTTAGCTGTTCCCGAAAGAGGATCTGCAATGTGTATTACCGAAAATGATGATGTTTACATTGCCAGTGATAATCATTTATATCGTTCAACCGATAAGGGCCAAACTTGGAATGAGTTGCCTAGTGTAGGTGCATCACCTTCTTTGTATGCATTTGGAAATACAATTTATGCTGGTTCAAGATCTTCATTATCCAAATCAACTGACGGCGCACAAACATGGACATCTATAAAAGAAGGACTACCTGATATAAAGAAATCAATACTTTATGTTAAAGACAATGTTCTTTTAGTAAGTATTGGTGAAGCTAGTTGGACAAATGGTGTGTATATCTCAACTGATGGTGGTGAAACTTGGGCAACTTTTAATGATGGTTATCCAGCTCTACCTTTTACAGCCGCAATAGTTGAATTAGATGAATTCCTATATTCAGGTGGCGGAATGAGTAAAATGAAAGATGCTGGAGTTTATAAGCGCCCAGTTTCCCAAGTAATAACAAGTATAATGCAGACGAGTGAAGTTGTATCTGAATTTAAACTAACTCAAAACTATCCAAATCCATTTAACCCAAGTACAAATATAAATTATCAGTTAGATAAAGCTGGCTTTGTTCAACTAGAAGTTTTTACGGTGCTGGGCCAACGTATTCTCGTTTTGGTAAATCAACAACAAGCGGCTGGTAGTTATTCCGTAAAATTAGATGCGCTAGGGTTCACCAGTGGAGTTTATTTAGTTCGTTTAACACAAGGAGATAATGTTTCAATTCAGAAAATTAGCCTAATTAAATAACTAGAAATTGAGCATCGATATATACTTTTATACGTTTTCATAAATTAGAATTCAACTTAAAATCTTAGGTTTAGCGCGGAAATTCATCCGTGCTTTAAACGAATAAAAGGCGTTAATAAATAACGCCTTTTCAGTTTAGACTGATATTTCTAAAAATGTTAACTACGAAGAAAAGACTTAAGTAGTAATACAAGAGAAGTTGATTGAATAAAACTCAGTCTTGTAACTCATTATATATAAGTCTCAATTTCCCTCGGGGATTGTCAGATTTTGCCCAAAGAAATCGGGAAGTAAAATCAGAATTTGAAACGGGATTAATGTGCGCTTTTAGGTGAAGTGAGTGTTATGCATGACAAACCTCAATACTCACCGCTCATTACTATTTTATAAGTGTCATTTTATTTCTAATCACAGAGCGATCTGTTTGTAGTTGATAGATATAGACTCCACTAGAAAGCTCATTACCAATGTTATTTGCATCAAACACAATCTCGTGCGACCCTGCTGATTTCATTCCATTCACAAGCACTGCAATTTCTCTACCTAACATATTATATACTTTTAATGATACTTGCCCAGGCTCTTGTAACTGAAACTTTATTGTAGTTGCAGGATTAAATGGATTCGGGTAATTTTGGCTTAATATCATTTGATTTGGAGTGTCTTCATCTTCTAGTTCTAAGCCTGTTGTAACCCCGTTGTAGGATGCCATGGTAGCAATATTAAGCTGGGTAATCTTTTTCACCTGCACCATATTTAACGTCTCAAAAGTATCGAAAGAAGTATGGTAGTATGGATTTGGATCGTAATAATCATTCCTTTTCCATGGTGCATTTTCAATTAAAAGAATGGCTGGCATTCCAAGATCATCAAAGGACTGATGGTCACTATATGTTCCATTTTCAAAAGGTGCTTTATTTGTAATCAATCCTATAGAGAAATTTATGTTTGCATCATAAAATCTCTGGCCTAATGGTACTGTTATTGACGCACCATAATCGCTATTCTTAACAATCGATGCATAATCGTTACTTGGGTTAAAACCAATCATATCCATTGAAACCATGCCAATAGTTTCAATTTTTTCAACAAATAACTTACCCGCCATGTGGCTACTCCCATGATGATTTCCATAATAGTTCGCCCCTTTTTCTTCAGCACCAAAGGCTACTAATTTTATGGTAAAATCGTTCACAAAACCAAATTGCTCATCCGTCATTATCCGGGCTAACTCTAGAATAGACGCTATTCCAGTTGCATTATCATCGGCACCTGGGGCTTCTATTGTATCCCAATTATCCCCTTTCTTCCAGTTCCTATCACGGTCGGCTGTGGCATCAAGGTGAGCTCCTATTACAAATACTTTTTCAGGATTTGTACGCCCCTCAATAGTCGCAACCACGTTAAACTGTGGTTTTGTGTTGTATGGAGTTTCAGCCGTTGAAATGTAAAAGGTATCTAATTCAACAGAAGTAAGTCCTGAATAGCTGTCGAACACTCTTTTTACATACATAGCTGCACTATCTACGCCTGGTGTAAAGGTAATTCTGCTTTTAGTTCCCCCAGCATTTTCAAGAATTTGTATATGTTCAGACAAATTATCGATAGAAACGGCATTTATCATGTCGTAAATCTTATCTTCCGAATTCTGTGCATAAATATTTGCGTTACCAAAAACGCTTATTACTAAGAACAGAGTACAGTATAGGTAGGCTTGTTTCAAAATGATTTTATTAGTGAGTGAGACAATTGCAGTAAATCTATTAAGCGCGAAAAGTATCTTTTTTACCAGGGGTTCTCCAAGTCATTTTTTGTAAATTTTTTATTCCTCAATTCAAACATACTGCCCTTGCTATCTTTCAGCCTTAGCGGGTCGTTTCCAAAAGCACGAAATAATAATGCTATTGGTGTTATAAATAAGTAGTACAACAATGATAATATTAAGGGCGTAGTTATTTTACTTAATACCTCTGCTAACTTGTACCACGCCCAAACAATCCAATTACCTGCAGCGGGAATTGCGATGCATATAACCCCTATAATTAGCGCCAAATAAGCGATTGTATTTGAATCTAGAATAGCGGCAATAACCAAAAAGCCTGTTACTATAACAAGTTGTGTTTTAGGCGTTTCCGCATCTTTTTTGATATATGCTATGTCTCTTTTGGGAAGCACTATTTTCTTAAAATAAAGTGTATATAAATGGTGCTATTGATGAGCCACCGCCAATTACAATTAAAAAACCAAGTAACAATAAAACTACAATTACTGGTGCCAGCCAAAACTTCTTGCGCTCTCGCATAAATTGCCATAAATCCTTCAGTAATTCCATAATCAGTATATTTAAGTCACTTCAAGTTCAGTTTAAATTCACTAAAAACCGTTTATAAATCAGTCTTTATCAAAATAGACTTTTTCTGCCCAAGTTGGCTGTTCATTCTTTGCAAAAACATAATCACCTAGCACTAAAAAGTCCATTTCTGTATTCATAAAACAACGGTACGCATCTTCAGGTGAACAAACTATTGGCTCCCCTCGCACATTAAAACTCGTATTAATAACCATGGGGCACCCTGTGCGTTCTTTGAATGCATTAATTAGATTCCAATATTTCGGATTTGTTTCTCGATGTACTGTTTGCACCCTTGCAGAAAAATCTATGTGAGTAATGGCAGGAAGGCTAGATCTTTTGACCTCTAATTTTTCACGTAATGGAAGCTCAAGATAACCTTCCGGTAAATTTTCTCTCAATTCGGTTTTGATTGGCTGAACCAATAACATATAGGGAGAATCACTTTTCAACTCAAAAAATTGTTCCGCATCTTCGGCTAGCACAGAGGGGGCAAATGGCCTAAACGATTCTCTATATTTAATCTTTAAATTTAATTTCTTCTGCATATCATCCCTACGTGGATCAGCAATAATACTCCTTCCACCTAATGCTCTTGGTCCAAACTCCATCCTCCCTTGAAACCATCCCACAACATTTCCTTCATCTAAAATTTGAGCGATTTTAGGATATAATTCCGTTTCAGAATACTGAGTATACACAGGTTTAAACTTCTTCAAACCTCGCTCAATATCTAAGTCATGATATTCTGGACCAAGAAAAGCACCCTTCATAGAGTCTGGCTTTTGGGGAATTCGCTCCATATCAAAATAAATATGATGTGTTGCCAAAGCCGCACCAACCGCCCCACCAGCATCACCTGCTGCTGGCTGAATATAAATCTCTTCAAATATTTGGGTGTCTTGTAGCTTGCCGTTTGCCACACAATTCAAGGCAACGCCGCCCGCCATACACAGTGCTTTTGCGCCTGTTAATTCTTGAGCATGAGTAGCCATTTTAATTACAATTTCTTCGGTAACCATTTGTATAGCAAGTGCTAAATCAGCTTCATGCTGTTCTAACTCCCTTTCATTTTCTCTTCGTGGAAACCCAAATAATTCTTCCCACTTCTTTTCATTCACCATCCGCAGGCCTGTTGTATAGCCGAAATAATCTTGGTTCAACCAAATAGAACCATCATTTCGAATATCAACTAAGTTGTTTTTTATAATCTGTATATATTCTGTGAGCAGCTCTGAATTTGGATTTCCATATGGTGCTAAACCCATCAGCTTATATTCACCCGAGTTTACTTTAAATCCTAGATAATAAGTAAATGCAGAGTATAACAACCCCAATGAATGTGGGAACTTCAATTCTTTTAAAGCTGTAATCGATTTCCCTTTACCGTGACAAATAGAAGCCGTTGCCCATTCGCCCACACCATCAATAGTTAATATTGCGGCATCATCAAACTTAGAAGGATAGAATGCACTTGCAGCGTGGCTCAAATGATGCTCTGGAAATGTGAGTACAACTCGAGCTTTATCATATTCACCTAGTTCTTTTAGCCCATCATAAATCTGCTTCTTCAAAAACATTTTTTCTTTTAACCAAACAGGCATGGCTGCAATAAAAGATCGTACTCCTCGCGGTGCAAAAGAAAGATATGTTTCTAGCAGGCGCTCAAATTTGAGAAACGGTTTATCATAAAAGGCGATGGCGTCTAAATTGTCAATACTGAGACCCGCTTCATCTAAACAATACTTTATTGCAGAAATGGGGAAACGCTCATCATGCTTTTTGCGTGTGAAGCGCTCCTCTTGTGCAGCAGCTATAATCTCGCCATTCTGTAATATACAGGCGGCAGAGTCGTGGTAAAAAGCAGAGATTCCTAGTATGTTCATAGTTCCTTAAAGTACATAACTAAAAATACGAATAGCTCAATACTTGGCAATTTGTTTTTTCCTGTTTGCTTCTTTTGTACCTTTGCATTTTTATAATCTCATCTACAATATATTCTATGATAATTTCAATGACTGGTTTTGGCCGAGGTGAGGCCACCAACAACGGGTATGCTGCTACTGTTGAAATAAAATCGCTCAACAGCCGCTATCTCGATATCACTACTCGTTTACCGCAGCGGTTACAAGACAAAGAACTTGAGCTTAAAGAAATTCTACAACAATATATTAATCGGGGCAAATTAAATATAAACATTCATGTTGCCGAGATTGATAATGGCCAACCACATATAATTGTGGATGAGATAAAAGTAAAAGCTTACACTAATCTTCTACAACAAGTTCAGAAGGTTGCCGGTATTACTGACTCAATTTCTCTAAGAGATATTTCTACCTTTGGCGATATTTTTATTACCCAAGAAGAGACTGAAGAAATCTTAGAACTTAAATGGACTATTGCAAAAGAAGCTTTAACTACAGCCATTGAGAGCTTAATTGCAATGCGGACTAGGGAAGGAAATCAGCTTAAAAAAGACCTCCTAGAGCGCTTAGAAAGCATAAATGGCAACTTAGGAGATGTGGAAGTAATAAGTAATGGCCGAGTTGAAGAACTAAGAGCACGACTTAAAGAACGAATTGTACAACTTTTAGGTGATGAGGATTTTGATCGTGACCGACTAGAAATGGAAGTTGCTGTATTAGCTGATAAAATGGATATAACCGAAGAGATTGTTCGCATGCGTGCGCATATCAAGTTCTTTATTGAAGCTATTGAACAACCAGAAGCCGCTGGCCGACGATTAAATTTCTTAACTCAAGAAATGAATCGTGAACTCAATACAATAGGTTCAAAAGCTAACCATTCAGAAATTGCACATCACGTAGTGCGCTCAAAAGAAACCTTAGAGCAAATTAGAGAACAAGTACAAAACGTAGAGTAAACAGCTACCAATTAGTACTAATATTTTTTTGTGAAGATTGTAATATGACAACTAAAAAAGGGAAATTAATCGTTATTGTAGCACCAAGTGGTGCAGGTAAATCTACTTTGATAAAGAAACTGATGAACGACTTTGTAGAACTCAGGTTCTCTGTCTCTGCTACAACCCGTTCTCCACGCAAGGGCGAAACAGATGGGGTTCATTATCACTTTATTAAACCAGAAGATTTCCAACAAAAAATAGATAATAATGAGCTTTTAGAGTGGGAAGAATTTTATGGCGGTAAGCGTTATGGAACACTTCGTTCTGAGGTTGATAAAAAGCTAAATTTAGGCTATTTTATACTGCTTGATGTGGAGGTAAAGGGAGCCGTTAATGTTAAAGAGATTTATGCAGATGATTGCTTAAGTATTTTTATAGAACCCCCTTCCATTAAGCATTTAAAGCAGCGTTTAATACATAGAGGCACTGAAACAGAAGAATCGCTGGCTCTTAGATTAGAACGCGCAGAAGAAGAACTTACTTACGCCGATCGTTTCGATCGGATTATTATTAATGATGATTTAGACACGGCGTACGCTCAATTAAGAGAAGCCGTTGCTGAATTCATGAATTTAAATTGACCAAATATGGGCATTCGCACAATCGATATTGAAAAGCTGAAAGAAGGCACCAAGAACAAATACGAGATGTTGGTGATTATTGCAAAAAGATCGCGCCAAATTTCAGCTCAAGAAAAATTGGAGCTTGACGAAAAGCTACAATATTTCGAAGGCTTTGACGACGATGACGAGTTCTCGTTTAACGAAGAACAAGAGCAAATCTCAAAAGCGTTTGAAAAACTAGCTCACCCTGTACAACGTGCCATTGATGAAATGGAAGCAGGCGAAATTTATTTCCGACGCCCTACTGAGGATTAATTATGCTCTCCGGTAAACGCATCATTCTGGGTGTTACCGGGGGTATTGCAGCCTATAAAGCTGTTTTCCTACTTAGAGAATTTCAAAAAGCGGGTGCTGAAGTAAGAGTTACAATGACTCCTTCAGCCACTCGCTTTGTTGGTTTAGAGACTTTTGCTTCTCTCTCTGGCCATGAAGTTGCCGTTGATATTTTCCCCGAAGAAACCCAATCTACCGACTGGACACGCCATATCAATTGGGGTGAATGGGCCGATTTATTTGTAATTGCCCCTTGCACCGCTAATACTTTAGCAAAAATCGCTAATGGAGTGTCAGACAATATGCTTACAAGCACCGTTTTGGCTGCACGCTCCCCTATTCTTATCTGTCCTACAATGGATGGAGAAATGTACGAGTCGCCCTCTGTAAGCAAGAATCTGACTATAGTGCAGCAGTTCGGATATCATATTCTAGAGCCTGAAAGTGGCTTTTTAGCAAGTGGTTTAGAAGGAAAGGGACGCCTGCCTGAATTTGATTCTATCCTAGAAAAAGCGAGTGAAATTATTGGCTCTATAAAAGGACCTTTATCAGGTAAAAAAGTATTGGTTACCGCAGGCCCAACAAGGGAATTTATCGATCCTGTTCGATTTATTTCAAACCCGAGTTCTGGCAAAATGGGTTTTGCAATGGCCCAAGCTGCTCAGCGTTTAGGTGCAGAAGTTAAACTTATTCATGGCCCTGTTTCCATTCCAGTGCCCGAAGGTATTTATGCTGAAAGTATTATCAGCGCAAAAGATCTTTTTGAATCCACTAAAAAATTCGCCGATGTAGATATTGTAATTATGGCTGCGGCGGTTTCTGATTTCACGCCTACATCGACCCATTCTCAAAAAGTTAAAAAAGATGAGGGTGAACAAAATATTCCACTTACTAAAACCCAAGATATCCTAGCTTGGCTTGGTGAACATAAGAAGCCTAACCAAGTACTAATAGGCTTTGCTATGGAGACTCAAAACTTGGTTGAGAATGCTACTAGAAAACTACATTCAAAAAATTTAGATTGGATTATAGCAAATTCACTAGCCGATAATGATGCTGGCTTTGCCGTAGATACAAATCATGTTCAACTTCTAGGCAAAGATGACTCTTCCTCGTTTAAGGGTACAAAACAGGACGTAGCTGAACAGGTTTTAGCTCATATATTTCGCCCGTCCAATTCATAAAATCATTTCCTTAGTTTATTAAAGTTAGTAGATTAAAGGAAAATAGAGATACCCAAAGACCTTTGTCAAAAATACGACGTAAACCTTTAATTACTATCCTACTGCTGCTTTCATGCATCATAAGTGGGGCAATATTTGTTGCTACACCACCTTATACACCAAAATTTTTGAATATAAGCTCTGGTATTGACTCTCTGCTAACAGATCATTTTGAACAGCACTTAATACCTAGTACCTCTGTTCGTAAATATAATATTGAAGTAGATTCTACTTTTACTCGAACAGTATATAGAGTAGCGGTGCCTCCTACTTTCTCAAAAACGATGTTTCATTTTGAATTACATCAAAATTTACTAAGATATAATATTGAGTCTCCTGCGAGAGTAATTTTTCCGGAACGTGACATGAATATTTATATTTATGATAATAATACGATACTAAGCACTATCCGTTTGATTACCACTGAACCCAAAATTTTGGATTAATGGCAGAATCTTTAGCATTATTAAAACGCTTAAAATTGAAGCAATTTCCACAGCCCGAAATTATTCAATTACGCTATCCTGTTTTCTTATGTCATGGTTTTGGCGCAGTGGGTTCTTTGGTACAACCTTCGCCACTACATCACCCTTGTATGCTCATGCGAGAACATGGCATCATCGCTTTCGCGCCAAATATAGTACCTTATGCTTCCATTGAAACTCGGGCAGGGAACTGGGTTTCGTTGATTAACGAAGTGTGCGACAAATATAATATCGAGAAACTAAATATTGTTGCCCACAGTATGGGCGGGCTAGATATGCGTCATGCTATTGCCCATAATAGTTGCAAAGACAAAATTGCCTCGCTTACCACAGTGGCTACCCCACATAAAGGTGCTTACCTAGCAGATTTTGTTTTAAAAACGCCTGATATTATAACAGGAAAGCTCGGAGAATTAGTAAACTGGTTTGGTGATAATGTGTTTCCATCTGAGAAAAGTGACGCTCTAAATTCTGTAGAGCAACTTACACAACATTATGTGCAGGAGATTTTCAATCCTTCTACCCCAACTCCTGATATCCCAATATTCTCTTATAGCGCAGCCGTAGGTAAAGGCACCGATTATTCGTTAAATCCCATTTTCTTATTTCAGAATAGTCAGATCTATGAAAAAGAAGGTATTAACGATTCCTTTGTTTCGGTAGAAAGTGCAACTTGGGGAGAACACCTTGGAACCATTCCCCTTTCTCATGTGAATCAAATTAATATTCAGGTGAGTAAAGAGAACAAACCCATCTATACCGATTTTTGGATTGGTGTGGCTAAGATGCTCCGGGAAAAGGGATTATAATCTCTGTTCAAATAACATAACGGAAACCGTGATTGACACCAGCGGCGGCACTCTCGAATAACCATCCACCCCAGTCACCCTTTGTTCATTCGCTTGCCATGGTATTATAGTATTGTAATCATAGACTTGTTTTAGGAGATCCTTCACGGCGACTCCCTTTCGGCCGTCTTGTTCAGGATGACAGAGGCGATTTTTACTCTTCTTTGCCTCCTTACAGTCGGGCATTGCCTTTCAGGCAATAGTATAAAATAAATCAGGAACCGTCATTGACGCAAAGGTGCGATCTAGGAATTAACCGCAGACTCTGTCACTCTACTAGTCTTTATAATCACCTTTATGAGTAAGAGAGATTAGCTAAAAGTCATCGCCATTCGAATTATTTAGCAGGTCATAATCGGTATGATCGTATTGAATGGGAGTTACGCTAGCCTTACCATTGCTTAACACATTAATATCGGCATCTTCATTCTTATCTAGCATTTCAAACTTACCTGTTAGCCAATAGTACGCCCGATTGAAAGGATCTAGCCGATGTTCGTATTGCTCAACATAACGACTGTCTGCCATTCGGCTCCATTCCATACCTTTAAACGGTCCTTCTGGGACGTTTACGTTAAGCGTGACGCCTTTTTTCAAGCCGTTTTTTAAAACATATTTTACTATACGTCTAGCAGCTTCTTGAGCTCCTGATAAATCCGCATGCTCATCAAAAGATGTACTACTTACAGCAATAGATGGATATCCTAAAACGGTTCCTTCCGTAGCTGCGCTTACTGTACCAGAATACAATGCGTTTATACCCGCATTATTACCATGATTAATTCCACTTAATACAAGGTCAGGTTTTCGATCCAATAAATTACCGTGGGCAAGCTTTATGCAATCAGCTGGGGTGCCATTTACAGAGAACGTTTTAAATTTTTTCGCAACAAGAACTTCATTTACTCTTAGAGGTGATAAGGTAGTAATTGCGTGACCTACTGCACTTTGCTCGCGATCGGGGGCAACAATTACAACTTCACCAAATTCTTCAGCTACTTCGGCAAGAGCTCTAATTCCGGATGAAAAGAAACCATCGTCGTTACTAACTAAAATTAAAGGCTTTTTAGTGCTCATTATGCTCCATATTGTTCGTCTTTATTAGGGAAATCTTTCGATTTAACATCCTTAATATATCCTTTTACTGCATCCGTCATAATAGTGTCTAAGTCTGCGTAACGGCGTAAAAAGCGTGGTTTAAAATCTTTATTTAATCCCAACATATCGTGAATTACTAAAACTTGGCCATCGCAACCAGCTCCAGCACCAATTCCAATAGTTGGTATATCTAATTCTTTAGATACTCTTTCTGCCAAGGCAGCCGGTATTTTTTCTAAAACTATAGAAAAACATCCTGCATCTTGTAGAAGTTTTGCATCTGCAATTAACGCATCTGCTTCGTCCTCGTCGGTAGCACGTACTTTATAGGTACCGAATTTATAAATACTTTGAGGAGTAAGACCCAAGTGCCCCATTACAGGGATACCTGCATCTACAATTTTCCGTACTGTTTCTGCGATTGATTTACCACCTTCGACTTTAATTGCGTGGGCACCAGCTTCCTTCATCATACGGCCAGCGTTAATGAGTGCTTCTTTAGCTGTTACTTGATAGCTCATAAATGGTAAATCAGCAATAACTAAAGCTCTTTCTACCCCTCTAACTACGCATGAAGTATGATAAATCATGTGTTCAAGTGTCATAGGAACGGTGGTTTCGAAACCCGCCATAACATTACTTGCTGAATCGCCGACTAGTATAATTTCTATTCCTGCTCGGTCAATTATAGACGCCATAGTATAATCGTATGCTGTTAGCATAGATATTTTTTCGCCACGATGTTTTAAATCTACTATGGTTTGTGTTGTGATTTTTGCTGGACGGTCGGCAGTATTAGTACTCATAATTTTTTATTTATTGGTCGTTTGGTACAATGGCAGCAGAGGCTTCTAATTCACAAGCAATCTCGCCATCTACTGTTGCAACACCTGTCATTACTACAAAGTTTCTACGCATTGCGCCAAGAGTAACCTCTAGTTTTAGTTGGTCGCCTGGTACTACTTGCCGACGGAATTTTGCATTTTTAATTCCTGTGAAAACCATTAACGAGTTTTCAGGATTTTCTACTTTCTTACTCATTAGTAAAATTGCGCCTGCTTGCGCCATAGCTTCTACCTGTAAAACGCCGGGCATAATTGGGCGACCTGGAAAATGTCCGTTGAAGAATTCTTCATTTACGGTAACATTTTTAATTGCGGTGATTTTATCTTCGGTCATTTCTAATACTCTATCTACTAATAAAAATGGGTAGCGGTGTGGGAGTATTTTTTTAATGTCTTCTATCTGCATAATACTATGTATTTAGATTAGTGTAATAACGGTGTATTTATTTAACAGTTCCAACGTAAATGAATGCAATTCCACTTGAGAGCTGAATCGCTTTATATTCACTAAATACTTTGGCTTGTTCCATTAATTTTATAAAATTTTTGCCTGCCGGGAATGACGCGCTTGTTTTAGGCAAATAAGTATAAGCCTCGCGATTCCCCGTTAACAAGCCGCCAACTGTTGGCATAATATATTGGCTATACATTTGGTAGGGATATTTTAGTAATCCTTTGGGCTGGCCAAATTCTAAAACCATAACTTTTCCGCCAGGTTTTACTACACGTGCCATTTCTTTCAGCGCCACTACGGGGTCATCTACATTACGAATCCCAAATGCAATGCTTGAAATATCAAACCTATTATCTTCATAGGGCAGGTCCATGGCATCAGCTACTTCAAAATCTATTTTTAAACCCTGCCTTTCTGCTTTAGCCGGTGCGGGTTCTATCATAGGTGCACAAAAATCGGTGCCCATTACATATCCTTCAGATCCAACCTTCTTCTTGAATGCAATTGCTAAATCTCCTGTTCCGGTAGCACAATCTAGTACATGGTCGCCCTTCTTTGCTTCGCTTGCCAAGATGGCTTTTTTGCGCCATCTATGATGAATTCCAAAAGAGAGCACTGTATTCACACGGTCATAATCGCCAGCGATGTCCGCAAACATGGACTTAACTTTTTCACTCATAAAACTTTTCTATAGGTAACAATTCTATTTAAATACCCAACACACTATGCAATCGTTTGCGGGTCAATCCTTAAGATAAGCAACCCTTAGCAAAAATATTTTTATAGTTTACTAAGGCTAGCTGATAATTTCTTGATGATTTTTTAGAGCCATCACTGTAGGTACAATGTAATTCTTCAATGAATTACCAAACAACTACACTTCTATTTTAAGATGATCTAGCATATTTAAAGTAATAGGATTGAACTCATTTCCAGTCCAAAAAAGCTTGTTAATAGCACCATTACTATGCTCTATCCTATCCATGTTCGATAGGCCAAAACCCAACCATTCAGATAATAAAATACGTATTAGGCGCCCATGAATTACAAAAGCGATATGCTCATCATCAGAGTTGAGTAGGATTTCCATTACGCGTGAATGGGCTCTGTCATAAACCTCTTTGGGACTTTCACCGTTATCAGGCTTAACATCTAGGTTTCCTTGAGTCCAGTTTGTGTGCAAGTATTTGATTTCATCTTTCACCAAATGAAACTCTTTACCTTCTAGGCTACCAAAACTCATCTCATCTAGGTCTCTATGACTTTCAACCGAGGCACCAGATTGGGTGATTAAAGGTTGTGCAGTTTCTAAAGTTCTTTTAAGGCTGCTAGTAACAATTTTAGTAATTGCCACTT
Organism: Balneolaceae bacterium; assembly: GCA_041656135.1. Lineage (GTDB taxonomy): Bacteria > Bacteroidota > Rhodothermia > Balneolales > Balneolaceae > Balneola. The sequence continues at coordinate 135,373 of JBBAEC010000007.1, forward strand.
TTTGCAAAGAATCTGCTACTGCTTGTGCTTGGTATCTGCCTAACTCATTGAGTGAAGCATCAATTCCCCGCCCCTGCATTTTTTGTGTTTTATTGAAATCAGTCTCGCCATGGCGAATAATATAAAGGTGTTTCATTAAAATAATTTAGATCGAGAATATGGTTATTTCTTCTTCTTTCTGATTTTATGATAGTTTGCAACTTCAATAAGGTCGTCTTGCATTTTCTGTACAGAAGTGGGCATAATCCCTTCTTTTATCCCATAGCGAACTAGTAACATGTTAAGTATACGATCCTGAATTTCGGGCTTCTTCTTTTCGTTTTTAGCACCCATCATTTTAATAAGTAGCTGCAAAAGCCCTACTTTAAATAAGAAAAACAACACTATACCCAGCCACATTGCCAACAACTGACCTTGCCAAGCTAAGTAAATTAGAATAGCTGCACTGGCTAAGTACATAAACCCATCTTGGTTCAGTACTTTTAAAAAAGTGCCTAGGCTAGGCGTTGCAAAAGCACTCCCTTTAAAATACCATAACAGAAAAAAGAGGATTGATGTTCCCATAGCTAAAGTAGCATCGAATCGAGCCAATACAAGCCCTAAATATATAATCATAGCTAAACTATTTGCGCTACTTACCCAATCATCGGCTTGGCGTATAATTTTTTCGAGAGTATGTATTTTTAATAGGCCGGGTATGTAAGCCTCAATCTTTTCTCTACTAATATTGTACCAGTTGCCATTACTAGTGGTTATACCATTTGGCATTTCTGACATTCGCCATTCAAATTTATTCGCTTTTCTTGATTTCATGCTACAATATAAAGCGAATTATCAAAGTAATCAGGCTTGGGCAACAGTTACTATAAAAATGCTCTCGGCACCGGCATCTTTTAATACTTGAGCTAGCTCAAACCCTGTTGCCCCGGTTGTAAATACATCATCAATTATAAAAATATTTTTACCGGTCACCCACTCTATATCGTTCACTTTAAAGGCATCCGAAATATTAGCCCGTCTTTTTTCGAGACTAAATCCTGTTTGTGTTTTTGTGTTCTTAGTTCGAACCACAGCGTTTTTGGGTAATATTTGCCCTCCAAATACATTCTCAATCCCCTTTGCTATGTAATATGCTTGGTTAAAACCTCTCATTTTTCTTTTCTTCGGATGCAGTGGAACTGGAAGTAGAATTAATTCGGAAATGTTAAAAGCATCATCTTTATAAACCTGCTTCATTTTAACAGCTAGGGCAACTCCTAAATCTATGCCTACACCTGTTAAACGATGGTATTTTAAACTGTGTAACAAGTCTTGTAAATAGCCACCTTTATCAAATTGCCACAAGGCTAGCCTACCTTTTACACTCTCAGGAAGGTTGAGATGATCTTCGGCTGTCACAAATGCATCATCAAACCTAGTTTGCACACAGTTAGTACAAATAAATTGTTGGTGCCCAGAAAGTGGCATTCCACATAGTGAACACACTTTTGGAAACACAATATCCATTAAAGCCGATTTTATGTACGGAAAAAAAGCCATTATTTTATTCCATTAAATCATTTATTGTTGCTTTTACCAACAACTTTAATTACTTAGTTTCTAAGCTTAATCACAATAGCTTTAATTAAAGTTCTTGAATATGTCACTGGGTAGAGATCTTTCAACAATTCGTAAAGAAAAAAAATTGACTCTTGAGGATGTTCACAGCATCAGCAAAATTCCTATTTACACTTTACAGTCTATTGAACAAGATAGTTTTCTCAATCAAACCAAAGAGAATAAAACGTATTTACGCAGTTTTGTGCGTAGTTATGCTAAAGCTTTAAAAATTTCTGACGAGCATATTTTAATAGCCATTGATGCTACCGAAGCAGGTATTTACAATAATGACTTGCTTAAACTTGTTCACCCAGAATTTGTAGAAGAAGAGTTTAGTTTAAAAAAGGACCAAGTAGAAGTTTCCGAGTTAGATGAAAGTGCTGGCAATATTGATGAAGATGATGAAGAGATAATTGAAGAGCCTGCCGAAACTATCTCTTCAAAAAAAGAAAGAGATCCAAAGGTTCCAATAGATCCAGTTCAGGCACGTTTCCACCAAGTTACCCCCACAATAGATACTATTAATTGGGGTGAAATGAGTAGGAAAATTCATTTCAATAGAACTAATCCAAAAGTATTTTTTGCCATATTTTTTGCGATTGTAATTTTAGGTGGTGCCTTTGCCATTTATTATAACTTAGAAAATATTAAAGGCTTATTTGATTCTGAAGCAGACCGAACTGAGAATGTAATCTCTTCGAAAGCTGATAAAAATCCAGTAACCCCACCTGCTGCTGATACGCTTGATGCTTTACCAGAAGAATCGAATGCTACCTTTATAGACGAGCCTTTAGCTCAAGTGGCTGCTTCAAATGTGGACGTATTTGGCGACACACTCGAGATTATTCTTTACGCTGCTTATGATAAACTAGATCCTGTGAGGGTAACTAGTGATTTTAACGGACGTACAAATCCCTTCTGGCTAGATGCTGGGCAAGCAAGTTATTTCCAATTTAGAGATACATTGCTAATACGAGGTCAGTTTTCTAAAATGCTACTTTTATTTAACAACCACGTTATAGAGAATCCAAGACAAAATTATTATAACGCCGAACTGAACTCAGTTATGCTCACCAGAGAGATATTAGAAGGCGCAAAATATAGCGATACAGTTGGGTCAGGTTACCCTCTAAATGTTCTTCCGCCAGATAGTATTGAGTATTTAATCCGGTATTAGTATTAACTTTTTATTTTTGATTTTTTGAGCCCGAAAATGACCATAGATCAAGCTCAAGCAAGAATTGCAGAGCTGCGTAAGCAATTAAATGAAGCGAATGATGCTTACTACAACCAGGCAAAACCATTTATAAGCGATCTGGAATTTGACCAATTATTAACTGAACTCAACGAACTTGAGCAAGCTTACGACCTTGTTAATCCAACATCGCCAACCCAACGTGTAGGTGGAGAAATCTCCTCCATTTTTGAAACTGTTCAGCATCCCACTCCATTACTAAGTCTCGACAATACATATAATGAAGTTGAGTTAGGTGAATTCGATGCTCGTGTAAAAAAAATTCTAGAGCATTCTGATTTTAATTATTTTGTAGAACTTAAATTCGATGGCGCATCCATGCGATTGCGCTACGAAAATGGAAACTTAGTTCTTGGTGCAACACGAGGCAATGGCCAACAAGGGGATGATATAACCCGAAATGTTAAAACCATTCGTGACATCCCACTTAAACTTTCAGGAAATTACCCTGAGGTTGTGGAAGTGCGTGGCGAGGCGTATATGGAAAGAGAAGCTTTTGCACGATTAAATGAGAGACGAGAGGAAGAAGGGTTAGCTGTATTTGCAAATCCTCGTAACTCTACAGCAGGCACCTTAAAAATGCAAGATCCATCGGCTGTTGCACAACGCCCTATTCGATTTTTTGCATTCGATCTAATTTTAGAAAACGAAGAGTCATCCCTTACCCAACAGAAAAAAAACGAGCTACTTAAAGAATTTGGGTTACCAGTAAACGAATTCCCGAAAGTGTGCGACACTATTGAGGAAGTATATAAAGTAATTCCAGAGTGGGATGAACTCCGTCACAATTTACCCTACGAAACAGATGGCGTAGTTATAAAAGTGAACCAAAATAATTTACGCGAATTATTAGGCACCACTTCTAAATTCCCCCGCTGGGCAGTTGCATATAAATTTGAAGCAGAGCAAGCCACAACATTAATTAATGATATTACACTACAGGTTGGGCGGCTAGGAACTATTACCCCCGTTGCAGAATTAGAACCTGTGCAACTTGGTGGCACAACCGTTAGGCGAGCTTCTCTACACAACGACGACGAAATTAAACGCAAAGATGTTCGTATTGGTGATACGGTTATTGTTGAAAAAGCGGGTGAAATCATTCCCCAAATTATTCGAGTTGTGAACCCTGAGCGTGAGAACCGTGCCCATCCTTTCCAATTCCCAACACACTGCCCTAGTTGTGATTCCGAACTTATAAAATACGACGAAGAGGTTGCTTGGCGATGTATAAACCCAGTTTGTCCTGCTCAAATACGAATTAAAATTGAGTATTTTGCCTCCCGAAATGCCATGGATATTGAAGGCTTAGGAGAGTCGGTTGTAGATCAACTAGTAAGTGCTGGGTTAATTAAAACCTACGCCGATTTATACGAGCTTGAAGTTGAACAGATTCTCACGCTTGAAAGAATGGCAGAAAAAAGCGCCCAAAATCTGATCCAAGCCATCCAAAAAAGTAAAACACAGCCTTTTGAAATAGTACTATTTGCATTGGGTATTCGCTTTGTAGGGGTAACTGTAGCTAAAGATCTAGCTAAAGCGCTAAAAAGTTTAAGCGCAATTCGGAATGCTACAGAAGAAGAATTACTAGCTGTAGACTCTATCGGTCCACGAATTGCGTCTTCTGTGATTGAATTTTTTCAAAACGAAGTGAATATTGAAATTATAGAACGCTTGATGAGCTATGGTTTACAGTTTGAGATTGTTGAACAAGAACTTGCTTCCACAAAGTTAGATGGGAAAAAAATAGTGCTTACTGGAACTTTACCAACTTTATCTAGAAATGAGGCTAAAGAGCTCATCGAAAAACATGGCGGTAAAACAGTTTCATCGGTGAGTAAAAATACCGATTATGTACTTGCTGGCGAAGCAGCAGGCAGTAAACTAATTAAAGCTCAAGAATTGGGTATTGAAATATTAGATGAGAACAGCTTTTTTGAACTTATAGAAGAAAAATAGCGAACTTATAAAATATTGTGTTTCAATGAGCAAATATCTCATATTCACTGCTATAACTCATTTTTTGTTTTCTAACACTTAACTACCCAAAACTATGGATTTAAATCCGTTAGATACTGAACAAATTGGATTAAAAACGCTCGAGAAGCATATTCGACGCTCCCAGAGTAAGGTTTCTTTACGTATAGGTTTGCCCAAAGAAACATCAAACGATGAAACTAGAATATCGTTGACACCAGGTGGTGTTTCAATTCTAAAGGCAAATGGTCATCACATAATAATTGAACAAGGTGCTGGAGAAGCCGCCAACTTCTCTGACCGCGAATATGCCGATGCTGGGGCAGAAATCACATTTACGCCAGATAATGTATTTAAAAGTTCAGAATTAATTCTAAAAGTTGCTCCCCTTGCTGAAAATGAATTTGAGTTTTTACAACCAGAACAAGCTATTATTTCTGCATTACATATTGGCGGACAAACTGAAGCCTACATACAGGCGTTTTTAGATAAATCTATAACTGGTATTGGCTATGAATTTATCTGTGATGTAGATAAGGAATTCCCCATTGTTCGAATGATGCATGAAATTACTGGATCTACCGCTGTTCAAACAGCTGCTCATTACCTTGAAAGTAGAAGTGATGGGCAGGGTATTTTACTAGGCGGAATTTCTGGTGTTCCTCCAGCAATGGTTGTTATTTTAGGTGCTGGCATAACGGGTGAATATGCGGCGAGAGCTGCGCTTGGCTATGGAGCTCAAGTGTTTGTTATGGATACCAACTTGAACGCTCTTAGAAGATTAGAAAATGCCCTCGACCGGCGAATTATAACTGCCGTTGCTAACGATCAATATCTAAGTGCTGCCGTTCAATCTGCGGATGTTATTATTGGAGCAGCTATGCTAGAGGGAGATCGCTCTCCATGCTGGGTAACCGAAGCAATGGTTTCATCAATGAAACCAAGAAGTATAATTGTAGACACAGTAATAGATCAGGGAGGTTGTATTGCAACTAGCAAACTTACAACGCATTCAAAACCTACATTTGTAAAACATGGTGTAACACATTACTGCGTGCCTAATATGCCTGCTATTGTTGCTAGAACTGCTACTTATGCGTTAAACAACGTGCTTGTACCCTACATTTTAGCTATAGGTGATTCGGGCGGCGTAAGAGAATGTCTGTGGAGCAATGTCGCACTCAGAAACGGTACTTATTCATATAAAAAGCACTTAACTAAGAAATCATTAGCCACAATATTTAATATGAATTATCGTGATATAGATATGCTTATTGCATCGAATATTTAACCTTTTTTAAATGCACATCTGAGTAGAGCAGCCCTCTGTTGAAATAAATGTCTGAACTTTCTTCTTCAAATTATAAGCGTATAAGTATTATTAACTGGATTTTAAGCCTTCCATTAGTATTGCTTTTTGCATGGCCATACTACTACGCCACAAGTTTACTCGGTATAGAAGAGAAGTTAAGCTATGTGAGTGCTTTTATATTTACCATTCCGTTTGTGATGACTATTTTACACGGCCACGTTACTATGGCATTAGGCTCTGTTCATCGCTCCATGTACTATAGGTGGTTAACACTACATCCTTTTTCTTTTGGGATATTCTTCCATCCTATTGCTGTAAAAACTCGCTTCCGACTTACACTACTCTTAATTAGCCTTTTGCTCTTGCCTATTGGGTATTTGCTAAGTCTCTAAGCTTACAGCTATATCTTTTGATATGGTTTTGAAATAAAATTATTGGAAAAGTCTTGTGATAGACTAGATGTATGCTATCACAAGTTTATTTCCACTAGCACTCTTTAGATTGGCTTTCCAGCTTTTATTTCATCAATTACGCTTGGGTCAAGTAATGTTGATGTATCACCAATATTATCAAATTCATTCGCTGCTATTTTACGTAGTATTCTACGCATTATTTTACCAGATCGTGTTTTAGGTAATCCTGCAACAATCTGAAGCCTATCTGGTTTTGCTATCGGTCCAATAATTTTAACAATCATGTCCATTAACTCTTTTTTAAGAGCATCGGTGTCTTTGATTTCTCCATCACAAATCATAAATGCACATACACCTTGACCTTTAATATCGTGAGGGAAACCAACTACTGCCGTTTCAACAACAAGTGGGTGTTCATTCAAAGCATTCTCAATTTCTGCGGTCCCTAATCTATGCCCAGATACATTTAACACATCGTCCACTCTGCCTGTGATTCTGTAATACCCTTCCTCATCGCGACGACAACCATCACCCGTAAAGTAATAACCTTTATAGGTAGAGAAATATGTTTCTTTATACCGTTGATGATCTTTATAAATAGTACGAGCCACAGCTGGCCATGGATGTTTAATGCATAAATTGCCTGACACTCCATTTCCATGTAGCTCATTACCACTTTCATCCATTAATGCAGGGAAAATTCCTGGTAATGGCAAAGTTGCGAAACCAGGTTTTGTTGGGGTAATACCCGCCAATGGCGAAATCATAATTCCACCATTCTCGGTTTGCCACCAGGTATCAACTATAGGGCAGCGTTCATGTCCAATATTTTTATGATACCAATGCCATGCCTCTTCATTTATAGGCTCGCCCACTGAGCCTAAAACTTTAAGAGAACTTAAATCATACTTTCGAACATAATCTAAGTCGAACATCATTAATGCTCTTAGTGCAGTTGGTGCGGTATAAAAATGAGTTACACCATACTTTTCAATCACTTCCCAAAACCTACCTGCATCAGGGTATGTAGGCGTTCCTTCAAAAATAATTCCTGTGGTTCCTGTAAATAAGGGGCCATAAATAATATAGCTGTGACCAGTAATCCAGCCAGCATCAGCAGTACACCAGTACACATCATCGGCACCAACTTGGAATACGTTTCGAAACGAATAACTTGTATACACCATATATCCACCACAGGTATGAACTACGCCCTTAGGCTTACCTGTTGAGCCAGAAGTGTATAAAATAAACAATGGGTCTTCTGCATCCATCTCAACTGCTTCGTGCTCTTTAGAAGCATTTCTAATCAAATTATGCCACCATCTATCACGACCTTCAACCCAATTTATATCACGGTTTGTTCGCTGGCATACAATTACACTCTCAACACTTGGACTTGTTTTAAGTGCTTCGTCAGAAATATCTTTTAGTGGGACATGCTTATCCCCTCTTCTTAAGCCATCATTCGTGATTAACATCTTAGCTTCGCAATCATTAATACGCTCGCTTAAAGATTGAGCCGAAAACCCAGCAAATACAATAGAGTGTACCGCACCAATTCGTGCACATGCCAACGCTGCTATCACTAACTCTGGCGTCATGGCCATATATATACAAACCCTGTCACCTTTGGTAATACCTTTGCTCTCTAGTACATTACTAAATCGGCAGACATCCTCATGAAGCTGTTTAAAAGTGATGGTTCTTCGGAATGAATCGGGGTGATTAGGCTCAAATATAAAAGCTGTTTTATTGCCAATTGTATTCAAATGGCGATCGAGTGCATTCTCAGTGATATTTAATTTACCACCTTCAAACCATTTTACATCTGCTGTATCAAAACTCCCTGTTTGCACCGTATCCCAGCGCTTGCGCCAATAAAAAGTTCCTGCCTCATGTTCCCAAAAGGCGAGCCTATCTTTTTCGCTTTCGCTATACGTATTCTGATACTCGCTAAATGATTTGATGTTAAGCCACATTATATTTGTCTTTTTTTAATTTAATATTCGCCTTAATGTTCGCACTTTTTTACGGATAATCAAGTATAAATAAATGATGTTTTAATTATCTCGGTTAACTTTACATTTAATGTCTATGAACAAATATTAGTAGATTGCGCTTCATATTATCGTTCATATTAATTGTTAACAACTAGTTACACAAAAGACTAAGACTGAAGGTAACTAATTAATAATTAGAGATGGAAAGAGATAAATAATTAATGCTGTATAATTTGAAATGGAGCTTCTTGATTTTAAAAAGTGGGGTGATGTTTTTTTTAACAAGAGCTAATCTAAACCTTCAATTATATCCCCTCTGTTAGCACTCTCTAGTAAATTGTAGGATTTTGTTACACTTTTATTTTTGACTGAAAATAAGCCTAGAATACGCTCGATTTTAGATGGGTACTGATTTTGTTACACTCTCAAAAAAATAAATTTAGCATATATTTTTAACTTTCTAGCTCTAAATCTTAAGACAAATCAGTGGTTTTTATTGAAACTATACTCTCAATCTCCTGATTTTTTGAGAGCGAAACCACAAATTACTCATTCGATTTTCTTTTATAGCAATGATGGAGTCGACTCAAAACTCGAGACTTCCTTGTTCGTACATTCGAGCCACTAAGGTTAAATTCCTCGGCAGCTTCTTCGGTAGATGCGTCTGGTTTATCGATAAAATACTCAATGAATTTTCTAGACTTTTCTTGAAGCTCGTCTAAACACTCTCTTAAGATTCGTTGCCGTTCTTTATCCAGTAAATTTTGATACTGTTCTTCTGGCTCGTATAGTTCGTTTAAGGCACCATCTACATATTTAAATTTGTGCTCTCTCTTAGAATACCTGATGTATTCATGCCTACAAGACTTTATCAGATAACTAAAAATGTATTTAGGCTCATTTATTTTACCCATTTTAATCTGTTCATAAACATCCAGAAATGCCTGCTGAACGCATTCCTCTGCAGCCCCTCTATCAGCACTCATTGCTATTACGAGATAGTCTTCTAGCCTCGGAATTAATTCCGTAAGTATTTCAGTAGCCTTACCCTTCTCTCCATTTAGAAGAGCTTCAACTAACTCCGAATAATCAACCCTATTTTTAATCAAAACCCCATGTTTGAGCAGTTAATAGTCTTACTAATACCGCATTATTTTGAAGCATTAGAATAACCCAAATATATAATTATGTAGAATACTTCAAAAACCTTTCAAGCCCTAAAGTACGTGTTCTATTTACTATTATTAAAATATTTTAATAATTATTTGACTACCCAATAATTTTTAATTTAGCTTATAACTGTAACAAAAATACTTAATAAGACTCTTTATATGGAGGCTAATTATTGCAACAATTTTAGCTTAATATTAATTTTTTGTAACAAACATGGTTAGAGAACATCTTCTACTTAACCATAATTATAAATTCAAATCAATAAGGTACATATTATGAAATCATTCAAATCTCTTTTCGCACTACTCGCTATCGCATCCCTCTCGTTCGCTTGCTCTTCAGTAACTGACGCAAGTTTCAACGACGATGCTCTTAATGCACCAGTTATCGAACAAGCTACCCCAGGCAATGTGAACGGAATCGACCCTGATCCAATCATCTTGAAGCCAGTAGTTTAGTCTCTAATTTTTAACTCTACATCATTTAAAACAACATCCAAACAAAGGTACATATTATGAAATCATTCAAATCTCTTTTCGCACTACTCGCTATTGCATCCCTCTCGTTCGCTTGCTCTTCAGTGACAGACGCAAGTTTCAACGACGATGCTCTTAATGCACCAGTTATCGAACAAGCTACCCCAGGCAATGTGAACGGAATCGACCCTGATCCAATCATCTTGAAGCCAGTAGTTTAGTCTCTAATTTTTAACT
>JBBAEC010000008.1:0-134250 GCA_041656135.1 Balneolaceae bacterium
AGATGGTAATGCCAGGCGATAACGTAAAGTTAGACGTGGAATTGATTCACCCAGTTGCTATGGAAGAAGGTTTACGCTTTGCGATTCGCGAAGGTGGCCGTACTGTAGGTGCTGGTGTGGTAACAAAGATATTAAGCTAACCACGCTTATTATCAATTTATTGAAATTGCGGAAATAAGTAGATGGTTTGCGCTATCTACTTTCCGCGTATTTACGGGCGTAGCTCAGTTGGTAGAGCACTGGTCTCCAAAACCAGGTGTCGGGAGTTCGAGCCTCTCCGCCCGTGCACTAATTTAAAAAGGAAACATGGCTAAATTATCCGGAATATTTGATGGCGTTGTTGCTGAGTTTAAAAAGGTTTCATGGCCAACTCAAAAAGAACTTATCGATAATACAATTATAGTAATAGTGTTCTCAATAATACTGTCTGTATTTATATTTGGTGTAGACCAAGTGTACAGTACAGTTTTAGAATTTATATATAAATAATGGGAAACGAACAGGTACATGACTGGTATGTTATTCGTTGCTTTTCTAGTCATGAAAAGAAAGTAAAAGAGTTTCTCGATCGAGAGATTGAAGAACAAGGTCTTCAAGATAAGATTACCGAAGTTTTAGTACCTACTGAAACCGTAGTAGAAATACGTGGTGGAAAGAAGCGTACAAGGGAAAAGAATTTTTTCCCAGGGTATATCTTAATCAATACCCATTATGATGAAGAAGTAAATAACCTTGTTCAAAGTGCACCGTCGTGTTTAGGTTTTTTGAAAGTTGGTAAAGCCCAAACGGTTCCTCAGCCATTAAAAAAACATGAAATTAACCGCATTATTGGCCGAGTTAAAGACAGTGTTGAAGAAAATCAGAATATAAGAATCCCATACAGTGAAGGGGATTTAGTGAAAGTTATAGCAGGGCCGTTCAAAGATTTTGATGGTACTGTGCAGGAGGTTAACACCGACAAGTTGAAATTGAGAGTGTTGGTATCCATTTTTGGACGCCGAACCCCCGTAGAAGTAGACGTGAGCCAAGTGGAATCGGCTACTTAAAATAAAGAAACTAGTTAATCTAGCTATTACGCGAACAAACAGAAGTTACTAATTATTAGGATCCTGATAATCCATGGCTAAAAAAGTTGAAAGAATCCTGAAGCTCCAAATAGTAGGCGGACAGGCAACCCCTGCCCCACCTGTAGGACCGGCACTCGGCCAAGCAGGTATTAATATTATGGAGTTTTGTAAAGCCTTTAACGCTAAGACTCAGGAAAAAGCCGGAACAGTTATACCAGTAGAGATTACTGTGTATGGTGATAAATCGTTTAGCTTCAAAACGAAAACACCACCAGCACCAGTACTTCTCAAAAAGATAGCGAAGATACAATCCGGATCAGGCGAACCAAACCTAAAGAAAATAGGTACGGTAACCTGGAGCCAGTGCAAGGAAATTGCCCAAGAAAAAATGGAAGACTTAAATGCGTTTGACATTGAATCTGGTGCAGAAATGATTGCTGGAACGGCTCGAAGTATGGGTCTTAGAGTAAAACGTGATAAATAAGGAAGTGTAATCATGGCAAAAAAAGGAAAGAAGTACGAACAGGCTGCGGCATTAGTTAATCCAGGAGTAGAATATACTCTGGAGGAAGCTTGCGACCTGGTTAAAAAAACTTCCAATGCTAATTTTGATGCGTCTGTTGATATTGATATCCGTTTGGGTGTTGATCCTCGACATGCAGATCAGATGGTGCGTGGAACTGTGAGCTTGCCTCATGGTACTGGAAAGGAAGTTCGCGTCTTAGCTCTCGTAAATGAGTCTAAACAAGACGAAGCCAGAGAAGCAGGTGCCGATCATGTTGGTATGGATGATTACATAAAAAAGATTGAAGAAGGGTGGGCAGAAATCGACGTGATTATAGCCACACCTGATGTAATGGGAAAACTCGGTAAACTTGGACGTTTTCTGGGACCTAGAGGTCTCATGCCGAACCCTAAAAGTGGAACAGTAACAATGGATGTTGCCGATGCTGTAAAGCAGGTAAAAGCCGGACAAATCGACTTTAGAGTTGACAAGTACGGAATATTGCACTCATCTGTTGGTAAAGTAAGTTTCGACGTAAATGACATAAAAGAAAATGCAGCTGCATTCTTAACTACTGTCATGCGCTTAAGACCAGCTTCCGCTAAAGGACTGTACGTAAAGAGTGTATTTATGAGCAGTACCATGGGGCCAAGCATACCCATAAGCAGAACCGCAGTAACATCCCTTAATTAGGAGGAATTGAATTATGCCTACTGCAGAAAAGCAAGCAGTTCTTAATGAGATTACCGAAAACCTGAAAAATGCTAATGGCTTATATATTGCCAAGTATTCAGGAATGTCGGTAGCCGATTCAAACGAACTACGAGGAGTATTCCGTAAGGGAAATATTTTCTACAAAGTTTACAAAAATAAGTTAATGAAACTTGCTATGGAAGAATTAGGAGGCTACGATAAAGTACTCCCTTCCTTAGTAGATCAGAACGCTTTTGCATTTGTTGAAGATGAATTATCTGCACCAGCCAAAGTTTTAAAAGAATTCGCCAAAACTAAAAAGAAGCCCGAATTTAGAGGCGCCTTTATAGATGGTGAGTTTTATGGACCGGATAAATTAGAAGTCTTAGCCGCAATGAAGTCGAAAGACGAAGTTATTGGCGATATAATAGGCTTACTATTATCACCTGCTACTAACATAGTAAGTGCGCTAACAGCGCAAGGTTCTAACCTTGTTGGTGCTGTAAAAACTATTGCCGAAAAAGGCGAGTAACACCCTTATTAAACCTGTCTTTTAAAGACAGAAAAATTTTATACTAAAAAAACACTGGAGATAAAAATGGCTGACGTGAAAGAACTAGCTGAAAAGCTTGTCAACCTAACTATCAAAGAAGCAAATGAGCTTGCACAAGTACTAGAAAATGATTACGGTATTAAACCTGCTGCTGCGGCTGTTGCCGTTGCAGGACCTGCTGCTGGTGGCGATGACGCTGCTGAAGAGCAAACTGAGTTTGACGTAATCCTTACTTCTGCTGGTGAGAAAAAAATCGCCGTTATTAAAGAAGTTCGCGGTATCACTGGCCTTGGCTTAAAAGAAGCAAAAGAATTAGTTGATAGTGCCCCAGGTGCTGTCAAAGAAGGAATTGCTAAAGCAGAAGCTGAGGAAATTAAAGCTAAGCTTGAAGAAGCTGGCGCAAGTGTAGAGCTTAAGTAAGCACTGTATTACTGTCGTTGGTAGCCAATATCGTGAAAACGGTATTGGCTATTGGCGTCTATATTAATTAACCCCTGGTTATAAGGGGTTTTTACCGTTCATTTTACCTTCAACAAAAAGGAGAGGTTCCTTTTGAGCAAGAAGATGCAAACTATTCCGCACACGACGCGCCAATCATTTGGTCGCACTCAACAAGTTTTAGATTACCCAGATTTTCTGGATATCCAATTAGAGTCTTTTGAGAAATTCGTACAACTAGATATTGCACCAAACGAGCGTGCAAATCAAGGCTTACAACGAATATTCTTAGAAAACTTTCCAGTACAGGACACTCGAGAAACTCATATACTTGAATTTCTCTATTATAATGTTGATGTACCTCGCTATACTATAAAAGAATGTCAAGAACGTGGGCTAACATACTCAGTACCACTTAAAGCAAAATTACGCCTTTCCTCGGTAGATGATAGTGATGAAGCTAGCGAAACTATTGAACAAGAAGTTTTCTTGGGTGATTTACCTTGGATGACTAACCGCGGTACATTTATTATAAATGGCGCAGAGCGTGTTATTGTATCTCAGTTGCACAGATCACCAGGTGTATTCTTTGGCCAATCTGTTCACCCTAATGGTACACAGCTATATTCTGCTCGTGTAATTCCATTTAAGGGCTCTTGGATTGAGTTTACCACAGATATTAGAGACGTTCTTTGGGCATATATAGACCGTAAAAAGAAGATTCCGGCTACCACGCTTTTACGTGCATTGGGCTATTCTTCTGATATAGAACTATTAGGTCTTTTTGAAATGTCAGAAAGCATAAAGTTCGGCTCGAAACCAGATTATAATAAGAAACTGGTAGGTAGACGACTTGCACAGAATATTATTGTTGAAGAGCTCGAAGAAATTGTAGATGACGAAACGGGTGAAGTAAGCGAAGCATTAAACCGTAAAATTATATTTGAGCGCGACCATGAGTTGACCGAAGATGACTACGGTATGTTTAAAGAGATAGGCACTAAAAGCATTTTAGTTCAAACTATTTCTGCTGAAGAATCTGAGCGTTCTGTAGTAATGAACACACTACGTAAAGATCCTACTTGGGATGAGCGTAGTGCACTTGGCGAAGTTTACCAACAAATCCGTTCTGGTGAAATGCCAGATCCTGAAACTGCACGTGCAATTTTAGAAAGATTGTTTTTTAGTGATAAAAAATATGATTTAGGTGAAGTTGGGCGATACCGTTTAAATAAGCGTTTACGCTTAGAAGGTAATGAAGATATTCAGTACCTAACTAAAGAAGATGTTGTTGCCATTGTAAGAGAAGTAATTCGTCTTAAAAACATGAAATCTCAAGTTGATGATATTGATCACTTGAGTAACCGTCGTGTAAGAACAGTTGGCGAGCAATTAGGTCAGCAATTTGCTGTAGGTCTAGCTAGAATGGCTAGAACTATTAAAGAAAGAATGAACTCTAGAGATGCCGAGCAACTAACTCCACAAGATTTAGTAAATGCGCGTACCATTTCAAGTGTTATTAATACTTTCTTTGGTACCAATCAGCTATCACAGTTTATGGATCAAACGAATCCATTAGCAGAGATTACGCACAAACGTCGTATGTCGGCTCTTGGCCCTGGTGGTTTAACACGAGAGCGTGCTGGTTTTGAAGTACGTGACGTTCACTACACGCATTACGGAAGGCTTTGCCCTATTGAAACCCCTGAGGGTCCAAATATTGGTCTAATTTCTTCACTTTGTGTGCATGCAAAAATTAACAACTTCGGCTTTATTGAAACTCCTTATCGTACAGTAGTTGATAATAAAGTAACATCTGAAGTTGTATACCTTGCAGCAGAGCAAGAAGATGAGACTGTTATTGCGCAGGCAAATGCTGAGTTAAATGAAGATAATTCATTTACTAACGACGCTATATTCTCACGTATGCGCGAAGGTAACTATATAGTTGCCAAGCCTGAAGAAATTGAATTCATGGATGTTGCAACCAATCAGATTACTTCTTTGGCTGCGGCAATGATTCCATTTATTGAGCATGATGATGCAAACCGTGCACTTATGGGCTCGAACATGCAGCGTCAAGCAGTACCATTACTACGCCCAGAGGCACCAATAGTTGGAACTGGACTTGAGCATAGAGCAGCGCGTGACTCACGTGCAATTGTTACTGCCGATGCAGATGGTACAGTAGTATATGTAAGTGCTACAGAAGTTCGTATTAAGTATGATCGTAGCGATATTGAACAACACTGTTATTTTGATGGTGGCGTTAAATCATACTTTCTTGACAAGTTCTTAAGAACTAACCAGGATACTTGTATTAACCAACGTGCAATTGTTAAGGTTGGCGATACTGTTAAAGCAGGGCAGGCTATTATTGATGGTTGCTCTACTGATGGTGGCGAGTTAGCATTAGGCCGTAATTTACTAGTAGCATTTTTACCTTGGAGAGGTTACAACTTTGAGGATGCTATAGTAGTTAGCGAGCGTATTGTACAAGACGATATATATACATCTATCCACATTACAGAATTCGAACAACAAGTTCGTGACACTAAGCGTGGTGAAGAAGAGCTAACGCGTGAGATTCCTAACGTAAGTGAAGAAGCTACACGTAATTTGAGTGAGCAGGGTATTATTCGTATTGGTGCTAAGGTTAATCCTGGCGATATACTAGTTGGTAAAATTACTCCAAAAGGTGAGTCTGACCCTACGCCAGAAGAAAAGCTTCTACGCGCTATCTTTGGTGATAAAGCTGGTGATGTTAAAGATGCCTCACTTAAAACACCTCCAGGTGTTTCAGGTACAGTTATCGACACTAAACTATTTAGCCGAAAAAGAGACGAATTAGTATCTCGAAAAGAAGAGAAGAAACGTGTTGAACAAGAAAATGAGCGCCATCAACAAAAGCTGGCTGATCTAAATCAGCAGTGGGCAGACAAAATGTATTCTCTATTAAGAGACAAAACATCTCCAGGAGTTCTCGACTACAGTAATGTAGAGCTAATTCCAAAGGGTGAAAAATATAAGAAGTCTGTATTTGAAGAAATTGATCCGGTTAATATTAACGAAAATATAGACTGGGCAACCGATCAAGAACTTGTAGCACATGTACGTGTATTATTCCACAATTACCGTGAATTACGCCGTGCTATTGATAGCGAAGCGAAAAGACGTACGTTTGCAATTCAAGTAGGCGATGAGCTACCTCCTGGAATTATTCAGAAGACAAAAGTATATATCGCTAAGAAGCGTAAGCTTCAAGTAGGTGATAAAATGTCGGGTCGTCACGGAAATAAAGGTGTGGTTGCAAAAATTGTACCTCAAGAAGATATGCCATTTATGGCAGACGGGACTCCGGTAGACATTTGTTTGAACCCACTTGGCGTACCTTCTCGTATGAACCTTGGTCAAATTTATGAAACTATTCTTGGTTGGGCTGGTCATAAACTTGGAGTAACATTTGCTTCTCCAATTTTTGACGGTGCAACAATGGATGATGTAAAAGCCAAACTAAGAGAAGCTGGCTTGCCAGAAGATGGCCGTGTAATATTACATGACGGACATACAGGTGAGCCTTTTGCACAGAAAACTACCGTAGGGCATGTGTATATGCTTAAACTGAATCACTTGGTTCAAGATAAAATGCATTCACGTTCTATTGGACCATACTCACTAATTACACAACAGCCATTGGGTGGTAAAGCTCAATTTGGTGGACAGAGACTTGGTGAGATGGAAGTTTGGGCCCTATATGCTTATGGAGCATCTAGTATCCTAAAAGAAATGCTCACTGTAAAAAGTGATGATGTTAAAGGGCGTTCCAAAGTTTATGAGGCCATTGTAAAAGGTGAAAACCTTCCTGATGGAGACGTACCAGAATCATTCAAGGTATTATTACGAGAGCTTATGGGTCTCGGCCTTGAAATTCATATAGATTAATTTACTGTTAATAAAGTAATGGAGGAAAACCCTTGCCTATAACTAAAACATTAGCAGTCACTAACGACTTCAGCAGCATTGGTATATCACTAGCATCTGCTGAGACTATTTTGTCGCAATCTCATGGAGAAGTATTAACTCCAGAAACAATTAATTACAGAACCTTTAAGCCAGAGATGGACGGTCTTTTCTGCGAAAAGATCTTCGGACCGGTAAAGGATTACGAATGCCATTGTGGTAAGTACAAGCGTATTCGTTATAAAGGTATTATTTGCGATCGTTGTGGGGTTGAAGTAACAAGAAAAGCTGTTCGTCGTGAGCGTATGGGGCATATTACCCTAACCGTTCCCGTTGTGCATATTTGGTACTTCAAGTCATTGCCGAACAAAATTGCATATCTGTTAGGATTGTCATCCAAAAACCTTGACCGAATTATTTATTACGAAACTTTTGTAATTATTAATCCAGGTGTGGCTCGCGATTTGGGCTATGCAAAAGGTGATATGATTACAGAAGAAGAGAAGTACGATATATTTGATCAACTTCCAGAAGATAATTTTGAATTAGACGATGATGATGAAGATAAATTCATCGTTAAGGAAGGAGCTGATGCTGTACAAGCAATGTTATCTGACCTTGACTTGGATGAGTTAGCTTACCAATTGCGTTACGAGGTGAAGAATGAAACTTCACAAATGCGTAAGAAGAAAAAGCTAAAGCGTCTTCAAGTAATTGAGTCTTTCCGCTCAGCAGCTAAACACACCGAAAACCGCCCAGAGTGGATGGCACAAAGTGTAATTCCGGTAATTCCACCAGAATTAAGACCTCTTGTTCCATTAGAAGGTGGCCGTTTTGCTACTTCGGATTTAAATGATTTATACCGACGTGTAATTATTAGAAACAATCGTTTAAAGCGATTGATGGATATTAAAGCTCCTGACGTAATCCTCAGAAATGAGAAACGTATGCTTCAGGAAGCAGTAGATTCACTCTATGATAACTCACGTAAATCTAACGCAGTTAGAAATAACAATCGCCCGCTTAAATCATTAAGCGACATGTTAAAAGGTAAAAGTGGACGTTTCCGCCAAAACCTTTTAGGTAAGCGTGTTGATTATTCTGGACGTTCAGTAATTGTGGTAGGCCCAGAGCTTAAAATGCACGAATGTGGGTTACCAAAAGAAATGGCTGTAGAGCTTTACAAACCGTTTATTATTCGCCGATTAATTGAGCGTGGATATGTAAAAACGGTGAAAAGCGCTAAGAAAGTTGTTGATCGTAGAGATCAAGTTGTATGGGAAGTTCTAGAAAATGTAATTGATGGACACCCAGTAATGCTAAACCGTGCACCTACTCTTCACCGTTTAGGTATACAAGCATTCCAACCAGTTCTTATAGAAGAAAAAGCAATTCGTCTCCATCCGTTAGCGTGTACAGCTTTCAACGCGGATTTTGATGGTGATCAGATGGCAGTCCACCTTCCATTAAGTAACGATGCAATTCTTGAAGCATCTGTACTAATGCTTGGCTCACATAATATTATGAGTCCTGCAAACGGTGGTCCAATTGCAGTACCTTCTCAAGATATGATTTTAGGCCTATACTACTTAACTAAGTTAGGTAATGGCATGAAAGGCGAAGGGAAAAATTTCTCTAGTACTGACGAAGTATTAATTGCATTCGATCAAGGTCAACTTGATTTACATGCAAAAATCAATGTTAGAATTACTACTGTTGATGAAGAAGGCAATAGCACTTCTGAAATTATTAAAACTTCTACAGGCCGTGTACTCTTTAATGAGATTGTTCCGAAACAAATGGGCTTTATGAATAAGACCTTTGGTAAGAAAGAGCTTCGTACACTAATTGGTGAAATTTATACAACAGCTGGAACAATACCTGCTTCATTGTTCTTAGATGATATGAAAAAACTAGGTTTTGAAAACGCTACCCTTGGTGGGCTTTCATTTAGTCTAGAAGATATTATCATCCCAGATACTAAAGCAGAGTTAATTAATAACGCAAAAGATGAAGTTGCTGAAATCCAAAGTAGATATGAAATGGGTTTCATTACTGATAACGAGCGTTATAACCAGGTAATTGATAAGTGGACTAGTACTACTAACCGTGTTTCTGAAACACTATTTACAGCACTAGCGAACAACCGAGAAGGGTTTAACCCAGTATTTATGATGGCTGACTCTGGAGCTCGTGGTTCTAAAGAGCAGATACGTCAGCTTGGTGGGCTTCGTGGATTGATGGCTAAGCCTCAAAAAAGCTCCATGCAGCAGGGTAATGAAGTAATTGAAAACCCGATTTTATCTTCTTTTAAAGAGGGTTTAACGGTTCTTGAGTACTTTATTTCTACTCACGGTGCTCGTAAAGGTCTTGCCGATACAGCTCTTAAAACTGCCGATGCTGGTTATTTAACCCGTCGATTAGTGGATGTAGCACAAGACGTAATTATTACTGAAGAAGATTGTGGTACCCTACGTGGTATTAAAATGGCAGCTCTTAAAGATAACGAAGATGTTATTGAGCGCTTAGAAGATCGCCTAATTGGTCGTTTTTCACTTCATGATATTTACGATCCTATTTCTGACGAATTACTTTGCGAAGCTAGCCAGATGATTGACGAAGCTATAGCGAAGAAAATTGCAGAAACATCTATAGAAGAAGTTGAAATTCGTTCAGTTCTAACTTGCGAAACAGGGCGTGGCGTTTGTGCAAAATGTTATGGCCGTGATTTAGCTCGTGGTAGTGAAGTTGAAAAAGGTGAAGCAGTAGGAGTAATTGCTGCACAATCTATTGGTGAGCCTGGTACTCAGCTAACACTTCGTACTTTCCACGTTGGTGGTGCAGCTTCTCGTATAGAGGCTGACTCTCAGCATAAAGCTAAATTCGATGGTAAAGTTGAATTTGAAAATATTAGAGTGGTAAAATATGATGATGGCGAAGAAGAGCATAACATCGTATTAAGCCGTGCTGGTGAATTAAAGATTGTTGACGACGAAGGCAAGATGCTAATTAGCTATAACGTGCCTTATGGTTGTGAAATGATGGTAGAAGAAGGTGATACCGTTCCTAAAGGCGCACAGCTTTGTAAGTGGGACGCGTATAACGCACTAATCTACTCTGAAATTGATGGTACTGTTGAGTATAAAGATATTATTTCTGGCGTAACCTATACAGAAGATACAGATGCTCAAACTGGTCACCGTGAGAAAGTTGTAATCGACTCTAAAGATCGTACGTTAGTACCTACATTAGTAGTGAAAACAGGCGATATAATTAGAGAAACTACGTTACCTGTAGATACTCACGTTTCTGTTGAAGACGGAGAAAAAGTAGTTTCAGGACAGGTAATTGCTAAGATTCCTAGAGCAACTTCCAAGTCGAAAGATATTACAGCAGGTCTACCTAGAGTAACCGAGTTGTTTGAGGCACGTGCCCCAAGCGACCCAGCTATAGTATCTGAGATTGATGGTATTGTTGAAATGGGTGGTCGTAAGCGTGGTTCTCAAGAAATATTTGTTAAATCGAAAGATGGTACAGATGAGAAGAAATACTTAATCTCGCTTAGTAAGCATATTTTAGTGCAGTCTAACGACTTTGTTAAGGCAGGACAGGCATTATCTGACGGAACTATTCCAGCTCAGGATATCCTAAACATACTAGGGCCATACGCTGTTCAATCTTACTTAGTAAATGAGATACAGGAAGTTTACCGTCTGCAGGGTGTAAAAATTAACGATAAGCATATTGAAGTTATCGTAAGCACCATGATGCAGAAAGTAGAAGTGACTGATCCCGGCGATACTATGTTCCTTGAAGACGATAAAATTGATCGTTTTGAAGTGAATAGCAAAAATGATGAGTTAATCGGAAAGTTTGTGGTTACAAACCCAGGCGGAAGTGAACTCAAAAAAGGAGCAATCCTTGATCGCCGTGAAGTACGCGATATTAACAATCAGCTCATTAAAGATGAGAAGGAAGAACTAGAAACACGTGAGGCAGAACCAGCTATTTCTAAGCCAATTCTGCTTGGTATTACACGTGCGGCTCTTTCAACTGAAAGTTGGTTATCAGCTGCATCCTTCCAGGAAACAACGAAAGTACTTACTCAAGCTTCTATAGAAGCTAAGAAAGATTTCTTACGTGGCTTGAAAGAAAACGTAGTTGTTGGCCATAAAGTGCCAGCTGGTACAGGTCTACATGAGTACAACGATATTATTGTTGGCTCTAATAAGGACATGGAAGAAACCGAAGTTGAGGTTGCTAAAGTATTCGAAGAATTAAGCGGAAGCGACCAGGAGTCTGCAGAAGTTTAAGATCTATTCATAGACCATTACATTATAAACCCTGTTCGTTTAATTACGAACAGGGTTTTTTATTTAAACTACTTTTTTCCTTTATAAGGGATAGTACAAGTAAACCAAATCATATACATTATCTAGCTATAAGGTTACTTAATAGCCGACAGCTTAATTTCTACCTTACCATCACGTGGAAGGCGACTCACCTCAACAACAGCTCTTGCTGGTGGGTTTGTCGGAAAATACTGAATATAGATTTCATTAAACTTCGCATAGTTATCCATGTCGTCTATAAAAACCTGTACTTCTACTACATCAGCGAAAGTGTAGTTTGCAGCTTTAAGGATGGCTTCAATATTTTTTAATGTTTGATGGGTTTGGCCTTCTATACCTTCTGCAAGTTCATTGGTTTCATTATTAAAACCAAGCTGACCAGAAAGAAAGAGTTGATTTCCTACTTCCACTGCATGTGATAGAATTTTAGATGTAGCGCGCCCAGGTACTTCTATATACTTTTTATTGTTTGGTTGCTCTTGTACTGTGCAACCAACCACAATAAACAACAATAAAGGAAGATATAAATATAAACTCATGATTAAATACTATTGATTAATAACGTTAAAATTTACTTGCCACAATAAGAATTACAGAGATGATTTAATAATCATTTTAATAAATATTAGGCAAAAAAAATCAGGCTAGTATGAACCTAGCCTGACTATTATATTTTGAAATAGATGTTGTGCGAATATGAATTTAGAAGATTACTACTATTTGTTTTTTTCTAAAGTAGCTAGTAAACCTTCTGCTTCTTTTATTAAGTCGTCGGCCTTTTGTTTTGCCTCTAGTACAACTTTATCGCCTTTGTCTTTTGCTTCTGAAACAAGATGTCTTTTTTCTTCTCTCAATTGTTCTAGCAATTCATTTAAGTCATCTTTGTAATTACTAAGACGGTAAGAAAGACGATCTCTTGTATTTTTACCTGTATCGGGGGCATAAAGTAAAGCAATTGCTGCACCAGCTAATGCGCCACTTAAAAGACCTAGTATAAAATTTCCTGATTTATTCATAATAATTCATTTAGGGTGTCAAATAGTCTGTTTTAAGAATAGTTAATTGGTGCCCCAATTACCACTATTCTAAGAGGAATATTTAGTCATTTGTTTCTACGCTATTAACTTCTAAAACTGATTCTGGTTTTGGAAACAACCCTTTAAACCAACTAATAATTTGGTTAAAACCAACAGATAGCGACGGAGTTATAAATAAAGTTAAGATGGCACCAAAAGCTAGGCCACCAATTACTGCTTTTGCAAGGGGCGACCATACTTCAGAGCCTGAACCTAATTCAAGTGAGAGTGGAATCATAGAACAGATTGTTGTTAGCGCAGTGAGTAAAATAGGGCGCATTCTTCGCCTACAAGCCTCGATGATGTTTGTCATATAATCAGAATTTCGTCGCGAATCAAATGCTTGGCCTTTAGTGTAAAGGTGCATATAATCTACAAGTACAATTCCATTATTAACCACAATTCCCACCAACATAAACATCCCAATTTGAGCCGTTGTAGATAGAGGATCGCCTAGGAGGGTTAGGAATAGAAGTGCACCAAAAGCCGCCATAAAAATACAGAGCCAAATAATAAATGGATCTCTAAAGTTTTCAAACAAAGACGCCATGATCATAAACATCAAAATGATAGCTGCGATAAGTGCCATCCCAAATTCTCCTGCACTTTGTCTGCTTTCTGCAGTGGCGCCAGTAAACTCATAACGATAGCCTTCAGGCATAATGATTTCATTATTAACAAAATCGGATATTAGTTCGCGATACTCTAATGCATCTCCATTAACTTGAATATTTACATCTAGTAAAGTTTCACGATTTCTACGTCTAAACGAATCAACACCTAAAGTTGGTATAAATTCGCCTACCGCAATTACAGGTATTCGTTGGCCATCAACTTGTAATACTTCTAAATCGAATAAATCTTCTCTACTTGTAAGTTCTGACTTCCGTGTTCTAACCTCTATTGGTATTTCACGTCCGCCATCAATATAAAATCCAGCTTGGTTGCCTAATGTTTGTGTACGTAAATTACTAGCTATAGTATTCAAATTAGTGCCTAATAAACCAACACGTTCTCTGTCTGCATAAAAGTGAAGCTCTGGAGTGGGATCTGTACGGCCATTATCAACCGAAATGATATTCGGATCCTCTAATAGTTTAGCCTCAATTTTACCGGAGATAGCGACGAGTTCACCAATTTCTGGGCCAATTAAACTTAACCTGATGGCACCCCCGCCTGATCTAAACCCACGTCCAAATTGTAGCCCACCACCTTCAATAGAAACTCGAACGGTTACGCCTGGCGAGGTTAATTCCCTGCGTAACCAAACTGCAATATCATTTGTGCTACGGGTTCTTTTATCTTCACTTACAAGGGTTAAGCTAAGTTCGCCACGATTACTTTGAGTGGTAAATCTGCTCCTGCCTATGGATGTAATTAAGGTTTCAACTTCTGGTAATGAATCAATTTTTGCTGCAAAATATTCCATTAATTCTACAGTTTTAATCAACTCACTTCCTTGTGGAAGCGTAATATTGACATCTAATTGGCCAGAATCGGTTTCAGGGAAGCCTTCTTTGTTTATGTTTTGATATAAAAACCATGAACCGCCAATT
Organism: Balneolaceae bacterium; assembly: GCA_041656135.1. Taxonomy (GTDB): domain Bacteria; phylum Bacteroidota; class Rhodothermia; order Balneolales; family Balneolaceae; genus Balneola. The sequence goes on from JBBAEC010000008.1 coordinate 14,201, forward strand.
AGCCCAATCATAACAATGAATGGAATCCATTTATGATATAGAAGCCAAGTAAGAGTTTTGGCATAACCACGTTCTAGTTTAGCGATTCCTCTAAAGGCATAATTTCTTGTATTAAATTGATCTCTATCAAGTACTAGTAAGGAAATAACGGGAACTAATATAATAGACGACAAAAATGAGAAGGCAATTGCAAAACAGATGGTGTAAGCAAATTCTTTAAAGAATGAAGCTTGCGTACCAGTTAACATTATGATGGGAATAAACACGCCTAAGGTTGTTAAGGTAGAACCAAATAGGGCGCCAATAACTTCATTTGTTCCCTTCAAGGCAGCATCAAACCGAGTAGCACCTTCTTCTAATTTACGTGCAATACTCTCTGTAACTACAATTGAATTATCAACTAAAAGGCCTATTGCTAGTGCTAGTGCAGAGATTGTGAGGATGTTCAGCGTTAAATCTGCGAAATACATGGCAGCGAAACTTGCTGCTATAGAAACAGGAATAGATGCGGCCACAACTAAAGAGATACGCCAACCGCCCATAAATATAAATATTATGATAACTACAACAATTAATGCACCCATTGCCGATTGAGAAAGGTTGTTGATAGAATCCTCAATAGAACGACCTTCATCAGAAAGTACTTGAATTTTAACGCCAGGAGGTAGTATTTCATTAAGTTCTGGGATGGCATTCTTAACAGCATTAACAATATCGAGGGTATTGGCATCCGAAGATTTTTGAACATCTACAGAAACACTATTGGCGCCGTTAACTTTAACTAAATTGGTAATATCAGTAAAACCATCAGAAACTTCCGCAACGTCTTTTACGCGAATGGGCACACCATTTTCAGACATTTTAATAATGGTATTCTCAATTTCCTCAACATTTTGATAGGTAGATTCTGCTCTAATACTATAACTAATTTTATCAGAAATAATATTGCCGATTGGCTGCTGGGAGTTGTTTGATCGCAGTACATTTTCAATTTCAGAAGGCACTAAATTATACTGTGCTAACGACATGGGGGAGATATCGACATAAATTCGACGTTGTAAACCGCCTTGTGTTTCTGCCGATGCAAGCCCATCTATGCGCTCTAATCTTGGCTCAATTAGTTCTATACCAATATTACGGAGTTCATCTAACCCACGGTTCGATGCAGAAATGCTCAATTTCATAATAGGACGACTTTCTGGGTCGAACTGAAATAGCATAGGTGACTGAACTTGAGTGGGTAGTTCGTTTTTAATTTGGTCTAACGCTTTCCGAACCTTGAGCTCTGTCTTCCTGATATCGGTGCTAGGTTTGAGGCGTAGCATCACAAAGGCACTACCACGGCTAACACGTGCCTCTAGCGATTCGATGCCTTCAATTGCAGAAACTGCGCCCTCAATAGGGTTCACAACAATTCGGTTCATATCTTCTGGCGCTACATTAGGATAGCCCGCAGAAATAGCCAACACTGGTATATTTATGGAGGGATATAGAGTAACACGCAAATTAGTAAGCGCAAAAATACCAAAGAATATAACTATCAACGTTATCATTATAACGGTAATAGGTCTTCTTAAAATAGTGCTGGCAACCGTAAATTGTTTCATTAACTAGTCTCCATTTCTTTAGCAAGAGGATCGAGTTTGTGAACAGCATCAAAACCGAGCTTCTCAATGCCAGAATTTATAATCTTATATAAACAAGGCACTACAAATAGCATGAGTAAGGTGGACATGGTTAAGCCACCAATTACCGTGCGTGCCATGGGGCTCCATGTTTCTGAGCCAGAGCCAATTTCGAGTGCAAGTGGTACCATAGAAAGGATGGTTGTAAATGCTGTCATTAGAATAGGACGTAATCTACGGGTTGCACCTTCTAAAATAGCTTTATGCCTTTCAATACCTCGGGCTTGTAGAATCTTGATATAATCAATCATCACAATACCGTTATTTACTACAATTCCAGTTAGTAGAATTAACCCAACCATTGAGGTAACACTAATGGAAGTGCTTGTTGCCCATAGAATAAGTAACACCCCAGTAAGCGCAAGTGGAATGGTGAAAATGATTATAAAAGGCTCAACCAAGCTTTCGAATTGAGAAGCCATAACCATGTAAGTTAGTATTCCTGCAATGGCAAAAGCATACATTAGAAATGTAAACGATTCTGCTTGTTCTTCTGCTGTTCCAGCAACTTCATATCGGTAGCCATCTGGCCATTCTACTTGGTCTAATGTTTGGCGTGCTTGGGCAGTTGCTGACTTTAAATCTAGATCAGTTAAGTCCGCTGTTATTTCAACCACTCGTTCCTGGTCTATACGAAGCACGTTTGTGGGACCCATATAGCGTTCAACTTGAGCTAGATTTTTAAGCGGCATCCAAACATTTCCAGGAGTTTGAATCTGTATATTTTCCAAATCTACTGATTGTGATTTCTCAAGGGGATCTAACTCAACGAGCACTTCAAACTCTATTCCTTGATCTACAAAGGTAGTCGCAATATTTCCTTTAACTGCATTACTAACGGCAATTGCTACTTGATTAGTGGTCATACCTAGCCTAGAAATTCGCTCGCGATCCATGACTAAACGTAGCTCTGGTCGGCCTTGATCAGAAGTACTGAATACGGTGTTGATACCATCAATTTGAAGTATCCTTTCCTTTACACCCTCAGCAAGATCCTTTTTAACTTCTGGGCTATATCCAAAAATTTGAACGATTAACCCACTTTCCCCATCAGGGCTAAGAGGATCTATAACTAGTTCTTTAATTTCTACACCCGGTACAATTTCTAGTGACTTTAGAAGTGCGTTAGTGATTTCAAATTGAGTGCGGTCGCGATCATTTTCTGGGATGAGTTCAACTCGTACAATGCCACGGAAACCACCAGGACTATCGGCGCCTTCAATGCCTTCTTTGTCGCCATAATCGGAAACAATTAATCTGGCTTCTGGCACTTCTTGTTTTATAATGGATTCTACTTGAGCTATAGAACGTTCGATTTCAAATAAGTTCACACCCGGTTCACGCTGTACTTCAAGCGAGAAAGCATTTTCGTCTACTCTTGGGAAAAACTCACCTCCTAATAAAAAGAAGATAGGAAGAGAAATCACAAACATTAGTACAGAAGCTGTTACAACAAGTCCGCTTCTATTTAATGCTTTGTCTAGTTGGCGATGGTACGCCTCTTCTAAACTATTAAGTAGGCGGCTAAAGAATTCAGCAACTTTGTTTTTTGCTTCAAAACTTTCTGTTGAATCTTTAAAGAATCGAGAAGCCATTAACGGGATAAGTGTAAGGGCAACTAACGATGAAATAGTTAATGAGAATGAAATGGTAAGCGCCAAATCGCGGAAGAGAAAACCAGCAATGCCAGGTACAAACAAGATGGGTAGAAATACTACTAATGTTGTAAGAGTAGAAATAACTACTGGAACAGCCACTTCTGTAGCACCATTTATAGATGCCGTTAAGCGGTCGGAGCCATCTTCTCTAAATCGGAATATATTTTCTAATACCACAACAGCATCATCTACCACCATACCCACGGCAAGCGTTAAGCCCGAAAGGGAAATGATATTCAAGCTTAAATCGGCAAAATCCATCACCATAAAAGTAGTGACAATAGAAACTGGGATAGAAATGGCAATGATTAAAGCTGAACGGCCACTGCGTAAAAAGGCTAACAGAATTAGAACTACAAGTACAACCGCCTGTAAACCGGTAAGTAATAAGTTATCTATAGACTGTTCAATAAAATCCGCTTTATTGGTCAAAACATTTATTTCAACATCATTAGGCAAGCTTTTCTTGATGTCTTCTAAGCCATCAATAACTTCTTTTGCAGCCGACACCACATTGGCATCACTTTGGCGATAAACATTAACAATCACCCCTTTTTTGCCATCAATATTTACGTTACCAATGGGTTGTGCAATTCCATCTTCAACTTTTGCAACGTCTTTTAGCAAGAGAGCTTGGCCATCTCTAACTGTAACAATGGTGTTTCTGATTTGATCTACATTTTTAAATTCACCAATAGTTCTTAAAGAATAAACAGTATTACCTTCGGTAAGTTGACCAGCAGGAACTTGAATATTTTCTTGGCGAAGTTTATTAGATATATCGGCAATGGTGAGATTGTATAATCTCATTTTCTCATTGTCTATAGTCACGTTTATTTGGCGTTCTAAACCGCCCGATGTTTCAGCAGAAGCGATGCCATTTACACGCTCTAATCGCTGTTCAAGTACTTGTTTGGCATAGGTTCTCAGTTCGCGCGCACTTCTTGCATTCGAAGTAACTGTTAAAACCACAATGGGTTCTTGGTTAGGATCGTATGAAAAAACTAGGGGAGATTCGGCATCTATTGGGATTGAGCGCTCTACAAAACCAAGCTGTTTTCGTACATCATTTTCAGCTTCATATAAATCGGTTCCCCAATTAAAATTCAGTTTTACAACCGATGCACCTTGGCTAGAAAGCGAACGCACTTTTCTAATTCCTGAAATACTACCAACCGATTCTTCTATTGGTCGAGTAACTAAAGTTTCAATATCCTCGGGTGCAACTCCCTCGTAACTAGTATAAACCGTGATGGTAGGGAAGGAAACATCAGGATAAAGGTTCAATCGAAGATTGCTTAAGCCAAATACACCAAATCCCAGCAGGATTAGAGTACCCATCAAAAAAGTAATTGGGCGGTTAACCGCCAATTTAGATAGAGATCCCATTATATAGGTTTAATTTTTTGAAGTTGAGTCTGCTGATTGGGTACGAAGTTTTTGAATAAAAGCTCGGCGCTCTTCGGGTGACATTCCCTCAGTTTGTGTTCTGATTTTAGCACGTTCTTCTTCGCTCATATTAGCCATAGGGTTTGCTCCAGCTGCATTACGTGTCCCCCGTACATTTGAGCCGTTTGTTGCGTTAGGTTCAATTGTCCGTTGCTCGGGAGCTTTAAATCTGTCGCCAGTTGCTACCATAATACGCGAGCCATCTTCTAGCCCTTGTTGGCCAATTACTATGATTTTATCATTTGGTCTTAATCCACTTAAAACTTCAATTTTATCACCTTGCTCAATGCCTAGCTGCAACTCTCTACGCTCTGCAACGCTGTCGCCTCTAGTCACAAAAACGGCATAACTTCTCTTAAGGTCTATGGTATTAGACTCAGGATTTATCACAGTCTCAATTTTCTCAACCAAAGCACTACGCGGTACAATAATAGCGCGTTCTTTAGTAGAAATATTAATAACGTTTTCTACTAATACCCCTGGGAAAATAGACGATCCCATTTGATTTAGTGTAATAACGACTTCGCCTAAACCTGTTGTAGGATCTAGATGTGGGCTTTTCTTAGAAACAACGCCACGAGTAGTAATGCCTTCTTCATTAGAAGTACGAAGGGTTACTTCTTGGCCAATAGTTACGTTTCGCCAGTCCTGAACAGGGATGAAAACACGAGACTCATAACCTACAGTGTTAGCAATCTCAAAAAGAGCCTGCCCAGTACTTGCTAAATCACCTTCCTCAAAATTACGCGACAAAATAACGCCATCAACTGGAGATTTTACCAACGTATTATTAAAATTCTCTTGGGCTTGTGTTAACGATGCTATAGCAGATTGGTACTGAGCACTTGAGCTTCGGTAGGTAGAAAGAGCTATATCATATTCGGCATCGCTACTCAAACCACGGTCATATAACGATTTTTGGCGAGCAAATTGAGTGCTATCTCGCTGTAGTGCAACTTTACTCTGCTCAAGTTGTGATTTTGCTTGATTTAATTGGTCTCTAAAAGTCGCGTCATAAATCTTAGCTAGTGACTGACCTTTTTTAACCTCATCGCCTAAATCAACATAGATTTTTGTAATTCTATTACTCACTTGAGGGCTAACTTGTACAATATTTTGAGCTTTGATGGTGCCATAAGAGCGAACTTGTTCCGAGATAGTGCCAATATTTACGGGTTGTGCTTCAACACTTGTTGAACGTTGGCCAAAACCACCAGCGCCCATGCCCATTCTACCAAATCCTTGGCTATTTTGAGTTTCACTTTTATTACTGCATTCGATAAAAATTAAAGGCAGAAGAATGACTATTAAAAGAGGTCTTTTCACGTTTTTATATTTGTTATTTATGATATGTGAGCCTAAACCTGAAATACAGGATATTAATCACTATTATTGTGCTATTACATGTAAAAAAGCAATACGGATATTATTTATACTTGATGAAAAGCTTAATATGATTGCTTAGATTTAGACGACAAATAACACACTTAATCACGCATAATTATGAAGTTTTTTATAGACACCGCAAATTTAGAAGAAATTCAAGAAGCTAACGACCTTGGCGTATTGGATGGAGTAACAACAAACCCAAGTTTATGTGCCAAAATTGGTGTCCGAGACTTTGAAGGTCATATCAAAAAGATATGTGATATTGTAGAAGGTGATGTTTCTGCAGAAGTTGTTTCTACAACGTACAACGAGATGGTAGAAGAAGGTCTTAAAATTGCAAAAATTGCTGATAACGTGGTTGTGAAAATTCCACTTATTAAAGATGGTATTAAAGCAATTAAAACATTGAGCGATCAAGGCATCAAAACTAATTGCACCCTTTGCTTTTCGCCCACGCAAGCTTTGATAGCTGCTAAAGCTGGAGCTACTTACATTTCACCATTTTTAGGTCGCCTAGATGATATCTCTACCGATGGCATGCAATTAATTCGTGATATCGTTGAAATCTACATGAACTATGGTTTTGCAACGGAAGTATTAGCAGCAAGTATCCGCCACCCAATGCATGTATTAGAATGTGCTAAAGCAGGTGCTGATGTTGGAACTATGCCACTTAATGTAATTATGGGCTTATTGCATCATCCACTAACAGATAGTGGTTTAGCTAGATTTCTAAAGGATTGGGAAGACCTACAAGCAAGTCTTAAAAGCTAAGTTTTATTTTTAAATTTAGAGCATAGAGCTAAGAATATTTTCTTAATTCTATGCTCACTTTTTTTATCAGCTCAATATAATTCTGCGAAAGAAACAGACTTCCCGTCAACCTGACGGTATATGAGTGATCGGTTGAGTTGGCTGAGTTCACTACATCCTGCAGCAGTCAATAATTCGAGAAAATCGTGCACAACTTCAGCTTGGTAATTTTTAACTCGAACCCATTTCTCTTCTACCACTAGGCCACGCATCAAACGTTCATTATTGGTGGCAACCCCTGTAGGACAGGTATTTAAATGACATTCTAAAGCTTGAATACAACCAAGTGCCAACATCATTGCTCGTGCAGAATTACAAAGATCGGCACCCAAACAAAGCGCCTTCAATACATCAAACCCATTCACAATCTTTGAAGAGGTAATGATCTTGATGTCCTTTTTGAGGTCATATTTACGAAGGGTATCCGCCACAAATATAAGTCCGTTCTCCCAAGGCATTCCCACATGGTCAGAAAATGTAATAGGAGCAGCGCCTGTTCCACCCTCAGCACCATCTACAGTGATGAAGTCAGGCTTGATGTTTAATTGAACCATGGCTAGGCAAATATCCTCAAACTCCTTTCGGCTACCAACGCATAGTTTAAAACCAACAGGTTTACCGCCAGATAGTGTTCTTAATTTCTGAATAAATTTCAAAAGACCTTCTGGCGAATCAAATGCTGTATGGCCTGGAGGTGAAAGAACTGTTGTGTGAGGCACTACACCACGGATACGAGCAATTTCTTCATTATTTTTTGACGCTGGTAATATACCACCGTGCCCTGGTTTCGCACCTTGCGATAGCTTTAATTCTATCATCTTTACTTCAGGTAAAGTGGCAGATTCTACAAATTTAGTTTCAGAAAAATTTCCTTCTTCATCTCTACATCCAAAATACCCAGTTCCTATTTGATAGGTTAAATCTCCACCCATTTTATGATAATCTGAAATACTACCTTCGCCTGTATTATGGTAAAAGCCCCCAGCTTTGGCGCCTAAATTAAGTGCTTTAATTGCATTTTTGCTTAATGAACCAAAACTCATAGCAGAAACATTGAGTAAACTTGCCGAATAGGGCTGAGTACATTCAGGGCCACCAATAGTTACTCTAGGGTTTTCTGTTGGCATTTTACCAGGATAAATTGAGTGCCTTACCCATTCCATTCCTTCTTTCTGTAAGTCGTGCTCTGTACCAAAAGGATGCGCACTATTATCTTGCTTCGCTCGCGCATAAATATAGGTACGCTGATTTCTATTTAAAGGCTTACCATCTGTATCCGCCTCCACAAAATACTGTCTAATTTCTGGACCTATGCTTTCTAATAAATATCTGAAATGACCGATTATTGGGAAATTTCTTAGAATAGTATGCTCTTTCTGGAGCACGTCATATAGCCCAACAACTGCAATAAGAGCGCCTAAACTGATTAAACTATGAATGGGAAATTTAAAGAGCAGAAAAATAGCTATAAATGCTAAGGTTATAGCAAGGATAAAGCGTAAAACGTGTTTCATAGTCTCAGTGTTAATTTAGTAATGTGTAGAAAACTTATAAGAATAGAGGCCCGTAATTGTGCAACTATGTATCTCAATAAGTATAAAGTTGTGAGGTCTCTAACGTAAATAAAAGAATTCAAATAAATGCAGATGTTTTTATTTGATAAATGAAAGAAATAACCATCCGTTAGATAACTTTTAAAAAGCTTTAGTTACAGATTTGTTTTAAAGGTAGTCTAGTGAGCGAGTCTATCGCTTTAAAGCAGCTTTGCTAAAAATATAATCTGGAATGTCTTGGTTGAATTTAATATCAATCATAGTGAACACTGTACCATCTCCATCTTTTAGCATGTCTTTATACACCACCGTTTTTGGGAACCAACGGTTATCAATCTTACTAACATCGCTGTAGATAGTTTTTTTGAGTAACTGTCCACTTTTAGCAAACAACTCTTCTTTAAGGGGAATAAAACGCTCCGTATCAATCCACATTTTACGTTTCTGATAAGCAGCATCATCAACTTTGGCGATAAGTTCTAGTACATACACTTTTCTATCCTCTAGAAGTTCTTCGCCCAATAGTTCAGCAGAGTAAATGTCTAACAGTTTGCGATCTTCCATCATGTCTTCGTATGAAAGATCTGAGCCCATCACAGATTGGCGAAGCATGTGGCCTGATAAACTTATTGTTCGGTCGGTTGTGGGAGAGTAAATGTATAACTCATCTTCGAGTTTGAGCATTTTAGTGCCTCTTTCGCGTGCAGGGGATACATATTCAGTAAGAGATTTAGTATAACCCACGCTCCAAGATTTACTGGTAATGACTCGCTTACCCCGTTTACCTCGAATAATCATTTTACTTTCAACAACTCGATTTTCGGAATTTATATTATCATCTACTTTTTGAATAATTGCTTCTGCAGTGGGTGTATTTTGCCACATCATAAAGCCGATGAAAAGTGTAATTAAAAGATTCATAATAGATTTAATGAGGTGAATATTAAGTGAGTTTTAAACTTCTAGTTCTTTAAAAAGGCGTGAGGTCTCGCGCTTAAAAATGCCTATGCCAGCTAAGGCTTGCCCAAGAAGCATGGCGCCAAGACCAGGTATAAAGCCTAAATAAAATATACTTGGCGTAATAACGGTGCGTAAGGTAGAGGGCATCATTAATGTCATATCGGGTAGAAGGCCACTTATATCTATTCCATAGATAGAAAGAGGAATCAAAACCACCAAAGAAATTAAAGTGCCAAGAAATGAGCCAATCAATCCTATAAGAAATGCTTCAATTAGCATGTTTTTAAAAATTGCTGATTTTGATTCTCCTAGAGCTAATCGCACCCCAAACTCTTTATACCTTCGTAAACCACCGAGCAAGCCCACATTCCAAAGCACTATAGACATCGCCGCAATAAAAACGATTACCATGATTTGTTGCATATAAGCCGCATAATCGAGTAAGCTAGCCAAATCATTTTGTTGTTTTAAGGTCACCATTATAGGCGAAAACTCATCATCTGAATCACTATAGGTGGCATTAAACTCCTTTGTTATTTTCTCTGCTAATTCGTCGTCGTAAATATTACCATCAAAATAACCTAATAGTTCGGTTGCACCGTTTTCCATATCTAACATCTGTCGTGCATCCGAAATGTCTATAATGAAACCACCCCTGTCGAGGCTAGGATTACCAAAAGAGATAGTACCAGAAACTTTAAAATTCTGGAAACTCATACTTCCATACATGGTAGAACCGAAGAAAGTAATTTCATCCCCAACCGATAATCCAGTTTTATCTGCAAATTCTTCGCTAATTAACGCATCGCCAGCGCTTTTTGGAACTGAGCCTGAACGCAATGCACTAGCAATATTAAGTCGTTCTATATCTGAATTATTTTCAGAAAAAAGATCCAAAGCTTGCCCAACTGCAGGGCCCTGTCCTCTGGTCTCGCCATCTTCATCCGCTAAATCAATTAAACCTCCAAAATGTATACGAGGCACCCAAATCATTTTGGGATACTGACGCTCTAAATGAGCTGTTAAGGAATCAAGATCAAGAATGGCAAGGTCTAGTGGATTCTGGGCTTGGTTTTCAGAAAAACCAACTGTCATCACTTTAACATGACCAGTACTGAACCTTGCATTGAGGTCAATCATATCATCGAACACCCCACCGAGAAAAGCCACCATAAACACGGTGAAAAACACCCCGATTGCGACTATAAGAATTGGGAATTTGCTACGAGTACTATCTCTAAGAATACCTTTAAGTATGAAACGGATCATTGTATTTTCCCTTTTAGAGCTAATGTGGGATCCATTTTAGCAATTTTGCGTGCTGGCAAAAAGCTAACTACAGTTGATGCAATTATCACCAAAACAATAGTAGTAACTACAAGCCCAACACCAAATGCTGGAAACATGGTTTGCGACATTACAATCCCTGAGCTTTGTGCATAATCGGGCATCACAATTCCATTTCTGGCAAAATAAATGAATAATGGGGTTCCAAATACGGCTCCTGCTGCCGCGCCGAGCAAACTATTTGAGCTTCCTTCAATAGTAAACATGCGTACAACCTGCCAGCGCGTCATTCCTAAAGCTATAAAAATACCTATCTCTTTCTGTCGCCTAAATATCGACATGACTTGAGTGTCAAAAATAGCGAGAAAAGCTAAGCCGAGAAGCATAGTATAAATTATATAGCCACTTATTTTTTTGGGAGCTATAATATCATCAATGGATTTAAGCAGGCTTGATTGGGAATGGAATATCCAGTTTGAAGAATTTGGTTTGGTAAAATCTTTTGAGGCTACTAAATAAGTAGCCATACCTTCAATACCCGTGATTTTAGCTAAAGTAGACATATCTACCCAAATAGTACCATTATCAACCGCAGGGACATTAGTTTGAAAAACATCTGCAATTTCAATCTCCATTGCATCAAAGGTTCCATTCTTATCGCGCCACCGCATAAGAACAGTAGAGCCTTTTTTAAGCTTTGTAGAAGTTGCCATTTGAGAGCCTATGATTGCTTTAATTGTACCATCTGAGCTTTCTAGGAGGCTCCTTGTTGGGAGCACCAATATATTTTGATTGGCTGGAATTCCTTTAAGTAGAACTGATTGTAAACGCCCTTGAGGATAAATAGTGGCTTGTCGGACTAAAATAGGAACTAAGTTTTCTTTAAATTCTTTTGGGATTTCTCCATGTGCTTCTTGTATAGAAAATGGATCGTAGGGATCATAATCGGCATGCCAAAGCTGGCCATGTCCAAATTCCCAGGCAATAGAGTCGGTTCGAGCTTGTTGGTTCCATCCGTCTAACAAACCGTTATAGAATATGATAAGAATATAGGCAAAAGCTAAAACCCCAACGCTCAACCAAGTTCTGAGCCCTGCAGCAATCAGGTTTTTGAATGCAAGTTTAAAGAGTAGCATAATTCAATGTGTTGATTGTTATGGGATCTAGTTATTAAGCGTTCTTGATAGGTTCTCTAATTTCATCTTTAGCTACTTTTCCATCTTTTAGATGCACAATTCGAGATAAATAACCCATTACCTTTTCATCGTGAGTGGAAAATATAAAGGTAGTATCTAGTTCTTTATTCAAGCGTTGCATCATCCTCATAATGCTATGAGCATTTTCTGCGTCAAGATTGGCAGAAGGTTCATCGGCAAGTAAAATAGCTGGCCGCTTTACAATAGCACGAGCCACGGCCACACGCTGGCTTTCCCCACCTGATAGCTTATCGGGTTTTGAGTCTTTTTTATCTACCAAACCTACCCACTCTAAAGCTTCCATAACCGCTTTCTTACGTTTTGAAGCCTCAATATTTTGAAGAAGTAGTGCAAACTCAATATTTTCATATACGGTATAGACTGGCAATAAATGATATTCTTGAAAGATGAAACCAATCTGGTGATTCCTTAACAAGGCAGACTCTTTATGACTGAGTGCAGAGATGTTCTTTCCTAAAACTTCAGCTGTACCTTCAGTTGGGCTATCTAGCGAGCCAATAATGTTGAGCAATGTTGTTTTACCTGAACCACTTGGCCCCACCAAACCTGAGAATTCTCCTTTTTTAAACTCTAGGTTGATGTCTTCTAGAGCCGTAAAAAAGCCATCGCCGACAGGAAATCGTTTAGTAACATTTTTAAGGGAAATTATATTTTGCATAGTTTTCTATTTAAAAATTATATGCCAGCATTAGCTGAATACCTTTACTTGTATAACTATTCACTAAATCATTTTGTTGAAAGCCACCTCGGTTCTTAGGATTAATAAAAACCATGGTATAAAAGGTGAAGTGTTTTAAATCTCGTTGATAATTAAAAAAGGAATAAAAATTTTCTGCTTTCCAATCGAAATATAGTACCGTGCTAATTTGATCAAATATCCCAATTGGATAAGATGAAGTAATAGCCGTTAAGTTTTGAGTATTATTAAACTCAAAACTCTTCTCATCGTAGCTTGTAAACAGATGCTCGGCTACAATATTCAAACCATTACCAACAGCAAAGGTATAATCTGTGCCAACAGTAAACTGAGTCTGATTAGTGAACATGCCAATATTTCTAGTTTTAGTAGAATGTGTGGTTTCTATCCAAAAACCAACCGTTATATCCCATTTTCCATCGAAACCGAAACGATTCTCAGCAATTTCTGAAAATGCTGTAGGGAAAGCTAAATTTCTTGCATCGGCTGTTCTGTGATGGTAGGTGAATGCAACTTCCCCTTTTGGAACAGGCCACTGTACTCGTCCACCAAACTCAGGTTTTTTATGATTGGTATTTGCTTGTTCCCAACCTTTTGTATCCTCATTTCCATAAAGTACCCAAGCCCAAATATTGGTGTTATCGAGAAAATAATAGCGGCCTAACAATCCCCAAACACCATTTGTAATTCCCAGTGGGTCGCGAGGATCAACTTGATCGAACCATCGAAGTGGGCGAAGTATAGAAGCAGAACCAAAGTTTATTTTCTGGAGCCCAAGTCTCGCTTCAAATTGATTGCCTGAGTACCGCGTCCAAAGTCTATATGCTGAAAGATTGCTCGTTGAGTTTGATTGGGTGAAGGGATGGAAGCCGAAAGAGCCATTTAGATTTGCTGCGCCATTAAAATCGAATAAATGATCTTTTGGTAGAGGGATAGAATAGGATACTTCTGGAATGAAATTTCCGCCAAAAAGAAATTCCAAATCACTGTCAAAATTATAACTTCCAAAAGTAGAAAGCTGACCTTTAAAATCTAAGTCATTATCTGTGGATTGAGCATTTATTTGTTTGGCAATGCCCAATAAAAGAAGAATGAGTATCAGCCTTATTTGAATCATTCAAGCTCCTTAGTTCCAATTCCATAAAAGAATAGATTGGTTACTTCAAGTATAAGTTCTTGTGGAGTTTTAAAGTATGACTTGAGCGCCTCGTCCTGCATAATATTCGAAAGACTGTCGGCATAAGCCAGCGCAAAATCTATATTAAGATCAGCTCTGATGTGGCCTTCATTTTGAGCTTTTATAAAATCAGCTTTAACCCTAGCAGATTGCTGTTTACTTAATTCATCTAGAAAGCTCCCTAATTCAGAACTATGTTTATTCAAAATGTCATCCAGAAACTCTTGGCTAATGTCGAGTGTAGATTCGCCTTTGAGTAAAATTAAGAGGCGAATTTTCTCAGAAAAAGTAACATCAGAGTTCATAATAGCTTGATACTTAATTTGAGCCTCTGTATTAATCTGGTTTAAAACTGCCTTTGCTACCTCTATTTTATTCTCAAAATGCCGGTAGAGTGTCATTTTGCTACAACCCGCATTCTCACAAATTTCTTCTACAGTAACACGACTTATACCGTGCTTCCAATAAAGCTCACGAGCAGAATTTATAATGGATATGACTTTTGGGGAAAGAGAACTCATGTGTTACTAATATTGGTAAATAATACCAATATAGTAACAAATATTTAAAATAGTATACTTATTTTAAAAATGAATTCTTTATAGAGAATAGGTCAAAAGGGGAGAGCTATAAACTAAAAACAGAAAAACCCCATCTGAGAATGGGGTTTCTAGCCTAAATAATCTGAAAATAAGATTTCTAGTAACTTTATTTCTTTACAAACTCTGTTAAAATCACGATTTGCTGATTGTTAACGCGACCTTCAATATGCTCAACATTGTTTTGTACTAAAGAAATGTTGCGAACTGCGGTGCCACGTTTGGCAGTAAACCCACCACCTTTCACAGGCAAATCTTTAATTAGAACAACGGTATCACCAGCTTCCAGAACAACACCGTTGCTATCAACGTGTTTAGGTTCGTCATCGGCGGCTTGATCTTGCACCGTCTTTTTCGCCCATGCCAGGGTTTCATCATCTAAATAAAGCATATCAAGCAAATCTAAAGGCCAGCCTTCGCCTCGTAAGGCATTCAGTATTCGCCAAATAACTACTTGTACTGCCGAGTTTGGATTCCACATACTATCATTTAAACAGCGCCAGTGATTAATATCTACACCTTCAGGTGCTTCAACATGGTCAAAACAAGTAGCGCATAAAAGAGCACTATCATCAATGCTCTCTGAAGAATTAGGAGGGATGGCGTACACTTGTAAGTCTTCAGTGCTTGCACAGAGCTCACATTTTGAGTCGCTACGTTTTAAAAGAAGTTCTTTAACGCTCATGGGAAATTTTCTATAATATTTTGAGTGATATAGCTAGGCTGAATTAAAATCAGCCCATAACTATTTGTAAGTCTGTAAAATAACCCTTTTTATTATCGAAAACCCCACATTTAAATAAAAGGGGCTTTAATTCCTTTTTGGTTTAAAGCCTTTGTTGGGTCTATTTTTTTGGCTAGAGTTACCGCTTCTATTCTGAGGTTTTCTTCTAGAGGAACGCTCATTTCTAACCGGCGCTGACACGATATCGGTCAAGCCATCATCAACAAAAGGATGATCCTTAACTACAGGTATCTCTTCACCTAATAACTTCTGAATGTCTTTAAGCAACGATTTTTGTTCAGCATCGCAGAAAGACATCGCAATACCACTTGCTTTAGCTCTACCAGTTCGGCCAATACGGTGTACATAGGTCTCAGGTACGTTTGGTAAGTCGAAGTTTATCACTAAAGAAAGTTGTGAAACATCAATGCCACGAGCTGCAATATCGGTAGCAACCAATACTTTGATATCACCATCTTTAAAAGCATTAAGTGCTCTTTGGCGAGCTGCTTGTGACTTATTACCATGTATAGCATCGGCATTTATCTCCGCCTTCAATAGAAATTTCACAATTTTATTGGCGCCATGTTTAGTTCTAGAAAAAACTAAAGCGGAGTCATATTCTTCTGTGTGCAAAATATGAGTAAGAAGATTCGGCTTATACTTTTTGGGAACTAAATATAAGAGTTGGTCTACGCGTTCTGCTGTAGTTTGCTCTGGTTCAATAGTTACTTTTTCAGGATTACCAACAATTTTCTGTGATAGATTGATAATGTCTGGTGGCATTGTTGCTGAAAAGAACAGTGATTGTCGCTTAGTGGGTAGCTTGGCTACAACTTTACGGATGTCGTGCACAAATCCCATATCTAGCATGTGGTCGGCTTCATCAAGTACAAAGTATTCTACATCTTTTAAAGAGATAAAACCTTGCGACATTAAATCTAATAAACGTCCAGGTGTAGCAACCAAAATATCAACGCCACGGCGTAAAGTTTGGGTTTGTGAGCCTTGTTTAACTCCTCCAAAAATAACAGTGTTTTTGAGGCCAGTGTACTTGCCATAGTCGGTAAAACTATCAGCAATTTGAATGGCTAACTCTCTAGTAGGCGTTATTACTAATGCTTTTATTTTGCGTTGATCGCGCGGATCTCCCTTTGAGTTATATAGGTGTTGCAATATAGGAATTGCAAAAGCGGCAGTTTTACCTGTGCCTGTTTGTGCACACCCTAACAAATCTTTCCTTGCAAGTAGTATGGGTATAGATTGCTCTTGGATTGGGGTTGGGTGAGTGTATCCTTGTGCAGTTAATGCTTTCAGGATTGGGTCAATAATTTTTAAATCTGTAAATGTCATTCTGTAATATTGTAGGCAGTTCTGCTGCCGATAATTGGTGTGGTATAAGTTATTTGAGGGGCCAATTTTGGTAATTAGAAAAAAGTATTACCATGAGCCGAAATCAAATGTTGTACAGAACTAGGTATTATTAAAAAATACCCTTTACAAATAAGGGAAGGGATGCTCAATAAGTGCTTTGTACTATTAATTATAAGGAAATGGAACTCGGAATTGGCGTGGAAATAAAAAAGCCCATCAAATAATGACAGGCTTTGAAATTCGAAAAAAGATTAATAAGTAATAATTAAATTACTCTTACATTAACTGCGTTTAATCCCTTTTTACCTTCCTTAAGTTCGAATTCAACTTCATCACCTTCACGGATTTCGTCAATTAAACCAGTTGCATGTACGAAGTATTCTTGTTTTGTTTCTTCTTCGCTTATAAATCCAAAACCTTTAGATTCATTGAAGAATTTTACTATGCCTTTATTCACTATGTATTACTCATTATTTTAAATTAAATGCTATTCAAATAGCATAGCTTAAAATATAGCTATATAAATATTCAAATAATAACTTTTATTGAAGGCTAATAATTCAAGAGTATGATTATAGAATGATTTAGATGAACAAAGGCTATAATGTAGCGTTTAAGTGATCTATATAACCTTAATGGCTTACTTATAGAACAAGCTGAAGTTCTATTTTCTAATAATAGTGGATATTTAAAGTCGTTTTAAGCTGAGCATCGTGTTTTTATGCGCACAAAATTAGACGATTTTGCGAGTACGATGGGAATGACGTTTAAATTTATTAAAAACTATAAAGATTATTTGTTGCTTACTCAAGAGATTGTAATGCTAGGTAACTAAATATATAATGGGGTTGGGGTAGCTAGTAAGCCTTATCAATATAGTATGTGGGGGTATTTGCCTAAAAATATAAGTAAACCTGCAGGCTTATAATTCTATTTCTTAAAACTAAAAGTAAAATGGAAGGCATTTATTAAGTAATAAAGAATAAGAATTTAGTAATCATTATTTATTTGAAATAGCCGTATATTTAAGGCTATAGAATTTTCATTCACAATCACTTTAATGTCACAAAACCTTAGAAACATCGCCATAATTGCCCACGTTGATCATGGCAAAACAACCTTAGTAAATCAATTTCTTAAACAAAGCGGTACTTTTAGAGAGAATCAAGAAGTAAATGACAGAGTAATGGACTCTGGCGATTTAGAAAGAGAGCGTGGAATTACAATTAGCGCAAAAAATACAGCAATACAGTGGAAAGACACTAAAATAAACATTGTTGATACTCCTGGTCACGCCGACTTTGGTGGCGAAGTAGAACGTATTTTAAAAATGGTTAATGGTGTTATACTATTGGTTGATGCCGCTGAGGGTCCGCTTCCACAAACAAAATTTGTGCTTCGTAAATCCTTGAACCTAGGTTATAAGCCAATTGTGGTAATTAATAAAATTGACAGAAGTGATGCGCGTCCAGATGCAGTTTTAGACGAGATTTTTGATCTATTTGTAATGCTAGAAGCATCAGATGAGCAACTTGATTTCCCTGTATTGTATGCTATCGCAAAAGAAGGAATGGCTAAAGTTAACTTAGAAGATGAAAGTGATAGCCTAGCGCCACTATTAGATACTATTATAAGCCATGTACCTAAACCAGAGCAACCTACCAACCTGCCATTTAAGATGTTAGTTAGTAGTATTGAGTGGAATGACTATGTGGGGCGTATTGCGGTTGGCCGTATTGAGCAAGGAACTGTGAAGGTAAACCAAGAAGTTGCACTTGTATCATCTGTTGGCAAAAGCAAAATGAAAGGACGTGCTACCAAATTATTTACTTTTAATGGCTTGCAACGCGAACCTGTAGAGGAAGTATTTGCTGGTGATATTGTAGCTATGGCTGGTTATGATGCCGTTAATATTGGAGATACTTTAACAGCAGCGTCTGATTTAACACCTATTAAATATGTGGATTTAGACAAGCCTACCATTGCAATGTATTTTAGAGTTAATAACTCTCCATTTGCTGGTAAAGAGGGTACTTATGTAACCTCGAATATGATTAAAGATCGTCTTGAGAAAGAAACAAGAACTAACGTGGCTATGCGTGTAGAATCTACAGACAGCCCAGACATCTTTAAAGTATCGGGACGTGGTGAATTGCAGATGGCAATATTAATTGAAACCATGCGTCGTGAAGGTTTCGAATTTGCAGTTTCACGCCCAGAAGTATTAATGCACGAAGTTGATGGTGTGCTCCACGAGCCAGTTGAGGAAGTTGTGGTAGATGTGCATACTGATTATAGCAACAGAGTGATTGATAATTTGCAGAAGCGTAAAGGTGTTATGCAAAGTATGGGGCAAGAAGGCGACAATAATCGTATAGAATTTAGGGTGCCTGCACGTGGATTAATCGGTTTTAGAGGCGAAATGCTTACTGAAACTCGTGGAACTGGAATAATGCACCAGCAATTTGACGGATACGAACCTTATGCAGGTGATATACCAGGGCGTAATAGAGGTGCATTGGTTGCATTGGAGCAAGGTGACACTACTGGATATGCGTTAGAAGGTATACAGGATAGAGGTACATTTTTTGTAGAAGCAGGTGATGATGTATACATGGGAATGGTTGTTGGAATAAATAACCGAAGTGATGATATGGTTGTTAACGTGGCAAAAAAGAAAGCCCTAACAAATCACCGTGCATCGCAAACTGGAGACGCTATTCGTATTTCTCAAGCCAAAAAAATGAGCTTAGAAGAATGTATAGAGTTTATTGGTAACGACGAGTTATTAGAAGTTACGCCAAAAAGCCTAAGAATTCGTAAGAAATACTTAGACCACAACGAGCGAAAAAGAGAAGAGAAGAAAAAAACGACCTCATAATTTATCGTTTTAAATCTCTTTTGAGATATAGTAGACAGTATTACTGAAATATAAATGCCATCATGTTTATAACGTGATAGCATTTTTTATTGCTATTTATGGCGAACAATAAGCTCTGTTATATATTTTCTGAAAATGTTATCTAGATACTTATTAGGATGCTATTAGCAAACCATGGCTAGCATGCACGAGCAACGAGCAACTAGAAGCTAGATACAAGTAGGGTTGTGTGCATAAGTTGAGAGTCATGTACTCATTCCGAAATAAATCTATAGGTGATCAATCAGCGTTAAGGTGGCGCGGTGGCTGCACATAAATATTTACTTAAATAGAAGTGCGATATGATTTAAATCTATAGAGCTTCTTAAAAGACAACTGAGATATGCTAGCGAGTTTTACGGTTTGCATAGCTTAGATGCTTATTCGGTTTAACCGAATACTACTCAGCAGCAGTTTCAGTTTTTAGAGCGTTCAAGAACTCCTTATTTGTAACCCGGCAGGTTTGGCAGGCATAATGAGTTCTACCCCCAATAGATGCGCTTGATAACTTAACTATATATTGACCTACAGGTCTTAACTTACCCTCTTCTGAATTGCAAAAGCTACAAGTCCGAGCACCATCCATATTCTTTGTAGTGTGTTTACTATCCATTCTAACGTATTTATTTTATTAATGCCCACATTTTGTCCTAATTCAATCTAGTATATGCGGGTTTAAATTGCTAGATATTAGTGAAAAATAATAATATAAATAGAATTTGAGGTACTAATAACATTTTACAAAATTATACAGCTGTAAAATTAAGTAAATACGCCTTTTTCCTTGTGCTTTAATTATTTGTTTAAAATGGTGTTTAGTGTAAATAAGAAGCGTTTTTATGATATACACATGTTCTCTGTTAAAAAATACAGATAATTTGCAATATTAGTGTGCTGTCTTACTCTTATATATATATTACATTTTTTGTTGATACATAGTTTGTAGAACACAAATGAATGTATATACTAAGCGTCGATATGGGGGAAATGTTCCCCAGCAATTACTACAACAAAACACCATAATTTAAATAGCAATATGAAAATTAATCTTATTCATTGGAAAAAGAAGATAGTACTCTCTCTTTTCTTGCTCGTTCCAAGTCTGATATTTGCACAAGGTTCTATACGGGGAACTGTTACTGACGCAGATTCAGGAGAGCCTTTAGCGGGAGTAAACATAGTTATTTCAGGAACTCAAACCGGCGCGCCAACTGATGGCAACGGTGAGTATGAGATAAACAATATAGATGCAGGTACATATACTGTAGAGGCACGTTACATTGGTTATGAAACCCTAGCAAAAAGGATAACCGTTGTAAATGGGCAGGTTGTAACATTAAATTTTGAGTTTTCTTTAGCTAATACGATTCTTGATGATGTAATCGTAGTAGCTTATGGCCAAACTACAAAAGAATCTTTTACTGGTTCCGCAAACGTAATAAGTGAATCAGCATTAAAGGACGTTCCTCAAACTTCATTTCAGGATGCATTAACAGGTAAAGCAGCTGGTGTATCAGTAACATCTGGTTCTGGACAAGCAGGTTCTGCTCCTAGTATTCAAATTCGTGGGGTTGGTTCTATGAATGCCTCAACACAACCATTGTATGTAATTGATGGGGTTCCTGTTGCATCAGGTACTACGGGTCAATTAGGGAATATTTATGTTTCTAACAACGTAATGAATACAATAAACCCTAGTGATATTGAGTCTATTTCAATTTTGAAAGATGCGTCTGCCGCATCTCTGTATGGTTCTAGAGCTGCAAATGGGGTTATTTTGATTACTACCAAAAAAGGT
Source organism: Balneolaceae bacterium (assembly GCA_041656135.1). GTDB lineage: Bacteria > Bacteroidota > Rhodothermia > Balneolales > Balneolaceae > Balneola. The sequence continues at coordinate 35,501 of JBBAEC010000008.1, forward strand.
AAGTCAGGAACACCAAAAGTCAATTTCCGTTCATCTATTGCATTTACACCGGCTTGGGCTACAGACAACTATGAAGTAGCTAGTACGCAAGATAATGTGAATTATCTTTATAGAGTATTCCATGATTATAACACTGGTCAGAATAAGTCTGAGGCAATTGCTAACGCTGATGCCTTAAGAAGGTTAAATGATAAGTTTAATAAACATGGATATTACTTTGAAACAGACGGCACTGGTTTAGCCGAGAATGTTAATATTAAAGGAATGACTGACGGTATTGAAAACAGAGAAGGTAAGTACTACGATTGGGAAGACGCCTATTTTAGAACTGCAGTTTATCAAACTAATGATTTGTCGGTTAGTGGTGGTGATGAAAACACTAAATATTTTACGTCATTCTCTTACACCAAAGACGAAGGGCGAATAAAAGTAAATGATTACGATCGTGTTACTGGTAGAGTTAATTTATCTCAGAAAGTAGGTGATAAAATAAATTTAATTACTAATGTAAGTGTTGCAAATACAACACTATCAGGTTTTAACGATACAAGGAGTTTGTATAATAATTACTATGAGCAAACTCGTAACCTATTATGGGGACTTTACCACCCAACCGATTATAAAACTGGGGAGCCTTGGACTGCACGGTTTGGTAGTTATGCACAAAATAATGTGTATTACGATAATGAATGGGATAACAGTTCTAAAACTTTAAGAATTACAGCTAGTGAATCTTTAATACTAAGCTTACTTCCTACTTTAGATTTTAAGACTGTTTTTTCTTACGACAATATTTCTACTAGAGACGAAATATACTATAGTAGAAAGCATTTTAATGGTAGTGGTTTGGGATCAATAGACAACATGAGTACTACCACAAGCAATATTGTTTCTTCATCTACATTAAATTACGTAGAGCATTTTGGAAAGAATAGGGTAAATGTACTAGGTGGTTTTGAGGTAGCTGAAAGTCAAACAGATTTCCAAAGAGCTTCTGGACAAGACCTTCCTTCTAGTGCTTTGCATACAGTAGTTACTGCTGGTGAACTAGATGCGAATGGATACTTTTGGGGTAATACAATGTCGTCTATGCTCTCTAGAGTTGAATACGACTACGATCTCAAATATTATGTATCTGCTTCTTTCAGAAGAGATGGAAGTTCAAAGTTAGGACCTGATACTCGTTGGGGTAATTTTTGGTCTATAGCTGGTGCTTGGAATATTGATCAAGAGAAATTCATGGAAGATCAAAATCTATTCAGCAGTTTACGTATAAGATCTTCGTATGGTGTAAACGGAACCTTACCATCATCTAATTATGGCTGGAGATCGCTAACAGGCTATACTTCAAACTATATGGAGCAAGCTGGTGGCGGGTTAAGCAACGCTGCAGATGCAAACCTATCATGGGAAACTAACTACACTTATAATTTAGGTGTTGAGTTTGGTATGTTTGATGAAAGACTATATGGTACTATTGAATACTTCAACAGAGACTCTAAAGATTTACTTCAAAGTGTACCTACCTCAAGAGTAACTGGGTTTAGTTCTACTCTAAAAAATATTGGGTCCATAAATAATAGTGGAGTCGAGTTTTTAATAGGTGGAGATATTATTCGTAATGACAATGTAAAATGGACCTTAGATGTTAACGGTTCGTTTATAACATCAGAAGTAACTGAATTATATGGCGGTGCTGATATTATTTGGTATAGTGATGTTGATAATTATGCGAAATTAATCTACCGTGAAGGTGAGTCAACTCGTGCCTTTTACGGGTACGAATATGCTGGTGTAGATCCTGCAAATGGTAAACCTCAATACTATGTTAATGATCCAAATGATAGCCAAGCGGGTGATTTTATTCTTAATGGCAGAGGTGCTACTAATGACTTTAATAATGCTAATGATGTAATTATAGGAAACGCTATACCTGATTTATTTGGTGGTATTAATTCTACCGTTCATTACCAAGGCTTCAATTTAGCATTGAACTTTAATTATAAGTTAGGTGGTGAATTGTATGATGGCGCATCAAAAGATGTTGCTGATGATGGTTATTATTGGGAGAGAGTTCGTTCTCAGTACCAAATTGATAATATGTGGACAGCAGAAAACCCAAGTGGCAGTTTACCTAGGGTAAGTGGATTCGATCCAACTGACGCAATACAGAAGAGTTCGCGTAATATCTATGATGCAAGCTTCCTTCGTCTAAAAACTATAACTCTAGGTTACAATGTGCCAATCTCGCTACTTAGTAAAGTAGGTATAGATAATGCACGCATATATGTTAGTGGTTCAAACTTGTTAACTTTTTCAAAGTACAAGAATGCTGACCCTGAAGTAAACAGTATGGCTACTAGAGGCTGGGAAACTCCTTATGGAAAGACCTATACCTTTGGTATTGAATTAGGCTTTTAATCGACTAAAAAAATGAATAAAATGAAAACGTTAAAAATTTTACTAACACTCTCCTTATTTTTTGGGATAACAGCCTGCAGCGATAACTTTCTCGATGTAGCCCCAAGTAGTTCAGGAGATGCTGCAACAGCAATACAAACCGTTCAGGACGCTGAGGTGATGATGAACGGTATTATGAGGAATATGACTAGTTCTAATTACTATGGTCGAAACTTCATTCTCTATGGTGACGCTAGAGGTGGAGACTTGACAGTTGTATCTAGAGGGCGTGGCTTAGATGGCCTTTACGCATTTGATCATAGCCCTAGTAGCTCATCATATTCGGGCTTTTGGAATAGTCTTTACCACTATATTCTGCAAACTAATAATCTCATCACAAGTATTGAGAAACTGCAAGCAGATGGAGTTGATGGAAATTTCGATGACATTAAAGGTCAAGCATTAACAGCTAGAGCAATGATGTACTTCGATTTGGTTCGTTTATACGGGCAGCCATATACTATGAATAAAGACGCCTACGGTGTTCCAAATATAACTGAGCCCTTAGATGCAGCTGCACAGCCATTAAGGGCAACTGTTGAGGAAAATTATAATCAGATAATTAGTGATCTTACAGCAGCAACACCATTACTATCCAAATCAAAGAAAAATGGATATCTAAACTTTTATGCTAATGAAGCTTTAAAAGCTAGAGTATATCTCACTATGGGTACTGCTCATTATGGTAAAGCATTAACTGCGGCAGAAGAAGTAATTAACTCTCCCAGTTATTCACTGTACTCAAATGCTAGTTGGGTAGATTCATGGAAAACACAATTTGGTAGTGAGTCGATTTTTGAATTGGCTGTTTACCCAAGTGAAGCGGACCTAGGAACTGGTAGTTTAAGTTTCTACCTAAGAAGATTAGGACATGGATCTACAAGTGCATCTGGTCAATTTATAGCTAGTGATTACTATCTAAATAGATTGGGTGAAGATGCAACTGATGTTAGATGGGGAGTTATGAGCCGTGATGAACTCGGACCAACTCACTTAGGCTCTGTATATAAATACAGCGGTAGCGTAAACCTAGAAGGTGATGGTAAAGCAACAGCGACAGCGGTTAATATCAAGGTGATTCGCTTATCAGAGATGTATTTGATTGCAGCTGAAGCAGCACTTCCTACAGACAAACCTAAAGCAGTTCAGTATCTGAACGAGATTAGAAAGCGTGCGCCTGCTCTTGCTCCTGCGACAGTTGGTACCATCACATTAGATATGATCTTAGACGAAAAAAGTAAAGAGCTATTTTCTGAAGGACAGAGATTCTTTGATATGATGCGTTTAGGTAGAAGCATTACATTTAATGACGATTTAACTAATGTTCCAGCTTCAACACGTACTAAAACTATTGATAGAACTTTCTATAAAACAATACTTCCTATATCAGAAGCTGAAATCAATGCAAATCCGGGAATTGGTGCACAGCAAAATCCTGATTATTAGTATGAACTATCAAATGATAGTTTAGAACACTATTTAATTTTAATTGTGTATTTAGGCAGCCGATTATTTAATCGGTTGCCTTTTTTTATTTAAGAAACTGAAGTTATACTTCATTAATAATTTGTTCTCATTGCCAGGGTACTGTCCCAAAAGTATTTATTGATTTACATGATGTAATCTGAGTTTTAAACAAAGCTCATGAATCCATTATGCCGTATAGGAACTAGAGGTTTTCACACAGGCTGGGACGTTCGTAACGAGGGAAAGGAATCTATGCAATGCGATCAATATTTAGCGCATGCATCATTTTAACAAAATCTATCACTATGAAATTGGTTCTATTTAATGAGTTAAGTTGCTTTTCAAAACAGTAAACAGATTTAATTAAGGCATCGGTGGGTAGAGTTGTTTTATAAAAGATGCATTCAAATCCACCGAAATTTCAGCAGGATTTATTTTAGAAAGACATCTTTGGAATTCTGTTTGCTGCCCATTTACTATTTACACACTTATTGAAATAGTACCAGATAAAGTTGTTGGATATTAATAAGAGGGGTAGTTAACGAGCTCACCTAGCAGTAGCGTCCCCGAGGTTTCATTTCCTCGGAGGAGCTATTGATTGTCAGGCTGCAGTCGTTCGAAATTAAGATGGACGCTTAGAGGGAGAATGTTAGAGCTAAGGCGTATCTACTTTAAGAACCAGATATACTCAATAATTACTTTTCGAAAGGCAGACGGTTTAAAAATACTTTACCATTACTGATAGAGATAATTACATCTTGGATTGCGCTTATCTCTTCTAGTGGATTACTGTAAACTACTATAATGTCAGCTTCTTTACCTACTTCTAGTGAGCCTGTACGATCTGCAATGCCAAGTAGCTTTGCAGCTTCAAGGTTAGCAGTTGCCAAAGCTTGGTGTGGAGTCATGCCTAGCTTAACAAAATTTATAATTTCTGTAGAAACTCGGGTCAAACTTTCAGGGCCGTATCCTGAATCGGTACTAGCAGCGATATTCACGCCTATTTTAATAGCTAGTTTAACAGTTTTAGCCATTTGTGGGAGCATATACTGCCCACGAATAGTTGTAACTGGGTGATCATAGTCGCCACCAGGCTGAGTTAAATCTAATACAGTAGAATAGGTCGGAACTAAATATGTACCTTTCTTCTTCATCAATTCTAAAGCTTCCTTGCTGGCATATGTGCCATGTTCTATACTTTTAACTCCAGCCCGAACAGCAGCCAAAACGGAGCCATGAGCATGTGCCATAACAGGAATACCAGCTTTTGCAGCTTCATCAACTATAAAGCCAAGTTGTTCTTCGGTATAAACTTGCTTTCGTGGATCGGTAGTAGGGGAGCCTGCCATTTCAGCACTTCTAGTTTTAATATACTGAACACCATTTTTAATATTAATCTGAACTAATTTCCGAATTGCTTCTTCTGTTTCTACACCGTCGTATAATTCAGAAAGCTCTGGCGTAGCTAAAATACTGCGACCTAAATTTGGTTGAACATATACGCCGGTTGGAATAATTTCAGGTCCTATAATTCTACCTTCCAATACTAGGCGCTGTAAGGCTACATCAGCATAAGAGCCAACACTAGCACTTCTAATGGTTGTTGTGCCGTAAGTGAGGGCACGTTGGGCGTTAGCAATATTATCTACGTGCGCGTGAGCATCAATTAAGCCTGGAAGTACGTAATGGTTTTGTACATCTATTACATGGGCATTTTTGGGATAAGATTTCTTGCCTGATGAAATAGATTCTATAAGGCCATCTTTAATGATAATGGTTTGATTAGGCTTTATGCTAGAAGAAACGCCATCTATGACGTTTGCATTAATTAAAACAGTAACTTCCGACTGTGCCGAAACGTTAACAATGTTAAAAATACAAAAGGCTAGAATAGCCACATAAAATTTTTTATTCGACCACATAATCAATATTTAAAAGGTTTAAAATCTGTCCTGTAAAAACAGCAAAACAAAGTTATGCAGCAATAAATAATGAATAAAATAATGTAAAAGGGTAGGGTAATAAAGTTATTACCAGATAGCTGTTTAGTGAATAATTTAAGTGGAAGGAATTGTCATAAATACCGAGGGTGGCATCTCTAAACAAAACCAATTACAACCCTCTTATCAGGCCATTAACTAGGGTTGCGAACTCAAATTTCTTCTTTTCTGCGGCATCTTTGACCTCAGCGTGATCTAGTTTCTGATCGGTCACGCCAGCGGCAGCATTGGTGATGAGAGAAATTGCTGTAGCTTTAATACCAAGGCGAGCAGCTTCGATTAGTTCAGGGGCTGTACTCATGCCTACTGCATCGCCACCAACTTTTCTAAAGGCATGAATCTCTGCTTTTGTTTCGTAATTAGGTCCTTTTACGTAAAGGTAGTTTCCTGTATGAGTGGCAATGTTTAAGGAGTCTGCAATCTGTTTTACTTTTTCTGAGATAGGATAAAGATCTAAACCCCAAGTTGTAGATGATGGATTTGAAAGCATCATATTAAGTCGGATGATATTCTGAATAATCATCAAATCACCAACTCTATAATCTAGATTTATACCACCAGCGGCATTCGATATAATTAGTTTATTTACATTAAAAGCTTTAGCTAATTGTACCGGAAGAATAGTCCGATCGAAGGGATGACCTTCGTAAAAATGGAAGCGCCCTGAAAATGCCAGTGTAGTTTTCTCATCAATTGTACCATAAATCAGCGCACTTGAATGGCCAACTACCGTAGATTGTGGGAAATTTGGAATTTGTGAATAAGGGATGGTTATAGAGTTTTGAATCTCGTCGCCAAAGTCGCCTAGTCCTGAACCTAGAATTACAGCAGAATCTATTTCGGAGGGTAAGCCCTGCGCTATTAAGAAGTTTTTTATTTCAGTAATGGAATTAGGAAGGGACATAAGAATTTACATTTTCGAGTGTATACCCAGTTTTTTGATCGTAGCTGGTAATTTTAAATATAGGTGTTTCGTCATCATGATAACCTAAAATAGTATAACCTTCCTCAAAAGCGAGTTTGGCTAAAATATTCCGCTGTTTCTGGCTAGTTTTGGGGTCAAAATCATATTTAGCGGCAAACTTTCTATTTATTTGTGATTTTGTGGCGATAACATCACCCGCTTGCATATATTTTTCATTACCATCGTCGAATAGTAACACCTGATGAAATTCTGTGTGTCCACCAATCTTTCTTACACTTAATTCTGGGTAAGGTTGGTCTTCTTCATCTAGAAAGTGTAGATCTGCTTTGGCGTCAATAAAATGAATGAAATCTGTTTTCTCTTCATCATAATAAACATCTAGGTTAAGTACTTTTTCCCAACCTTTACGCGAAACCCAAACTTTTGCATCAGGGAATGTGAGCGCCCAGTAGCCATCTTCTTTATTGGCTAAGCCTCCAATATGATCGTAATGTAGATGACTACACACAATATCAGTGATGTCGAATTCAGTTAGGTCATGTTGTTCTAAATTTTTACGAATTACATGTGGCCCTGTGTCTTCACCAAACTCACCAATACCGCAATCAAAAAGGTATTTCCTTTCGGGGGTAGAAATTAAAAATGGGTTTAAAGAAATTTTGAGAGCTCCTTTAGCTGGCTTATCGTTTTGTGAAATACGATTGAAACTTTTATCGAGTCCAACAGAAAAAGTGCCTTCAAAAAGGGCTGAACAGTATGTTTTAGTCATTTATAAATCCTTCAGCAATGCAGAGTGAACTGCTAATCTTTAGTGGGTTTCTTTTCTTTTTCATTCTGTTTGTCTTCATATTTCTCATACGCCTTAATAATATCTCTTACTAGCTTATGGCGCACCACATCTTCTTCGTTTAGATAAACAAAATCAATACCTTGAACATCTTTCAAAATGCGCTGTATTGACATGAGCCCAGATTCTTGTCTTTTAGGTAAGTCTGTTTGAGTTATATCACCTGTAATAATGGCTCTACTATTAAATCCAATTCGCGTTAAAAACATCTTCATTTGGATGTTAGTAGCATTCTGAGCCTCGTCTAAAATTACGAATGCATTATTCAATGTGCGACCTCGCATGTAAGCTAAGGGTGCAATTTCGATGATGTTTCGTTTTAGATATAATTCAAGTTTATCAGCCTCAATCATATCTTCTAACGCATCGTAAAGTGGGCGAAGGTAGGGATCGATTTTTTCTTTCAAATCGCCAGGTAAAAAACCTAGATTTTCACCTGCTTCTACTGCAGGGCGGGCGAGTATTATCTTTTTAACACGATGTTCTTTTAAGGCTCTTACTGCAAGGGCTACCGAAGTGTAGGTTTTACCAGTACCTGCTGGGCCAATTGAAAAAACGATGTCATGCTTTTCAGATGATTCAACAATGCGTTTTTGTCCCGGTGTTTTTGCACCAATTGGCTCGCCATCGTAGGTGTATAAAATAACATTACCACTTCCAGGGTGTGCAGTATGTGGCATCCGAGCCTTTTGTTCACCTGTTTTAAGCGCGATTAGGGTTTTGACATCATTTTCTGAAACAGACTTTTTTCGTTCTGCAACTTCAATCATACCACCTATAATCTGTCCAAGTAAAGCTACATCGTCGCTTGGTCCTGTAAATTTTACACGATTTCCACGTGCATTTATTTTAGTTTTAGGAAAGGCACGATCCAAGATTCTGATATTACCATCGTGTAAACCGAATAATGAAACAGGGTCTGTCTTTTCAAGTAAAATAGATTGTTCTAAAAGTGTGTTTGGATTCTCGATAATTATATCTCCATAGATTTATAACGCAAATTTAATCATTTGTGTGCAAAAAAGATGCCAAGGAAAATTGAGACACAAGATGTAAGTATTAAGATGCTAGAACGAGCCTTAATTAAATGAGTTAGCTTCTTATCCCTTATTTCGGGGTTCTAGCCATCGTGTATTCATTTTCTATGGCTCACCTTTCATATAGAAGTTTCCACCATAGGTTATTTATATACAAAACTTTCGGAGTTGAGGCTCTTCATAATTATAAATACTAGGCACTAAAACTTTGCTTCAAATGGGTTCTCAAAAACTCACTGCTCACACCTCAAAACTAATTTCTTATAACTTAAATCTATCTCATAAAGGGAACACTTAGGAGCACGAGTTAATTCGAGATCTCTTAACTACATTATAGTGAAGGTGCTAGAAGTAGAATAGAAATCTACCCGTCAATAATTTCTTGAAGTTCTTGAACACGTGCGGTGATGTTGTCGGTGCTAAATACGCTACTTCCTGCAACTAACACATCCGCGCCAGCCTCACTTACTTTCTTGATGTTTTTGAGCCCAACACCACCATCTATTTGAATAAGAAAGCCGTGTCCGCCTAACTCTCTTAAATCAGCAAGTTCTTCTAATTTTTCATAGCTGCTTTCAATAAAACTCTGCCCACCAAAACCAGGATTCACACTCATTATGAGTACTAAATCTACATATTCTAATATGGGCTCAATATTATGTAGTGAAGTTGCAGGGTTAACCACAACGCCCGCCATAATACCGTACTTTTTTATGTTTTGGATAGTACGATGCAGGTGTGGGCAAGTCTCGTAATGCACAGAAATAAGGTCTGCACCAGCTTGAAAATAATCATCCACAAAATTATCTGGATTTTCAATCATCAAGTGAACATCAATAAAAGCATCGGGAGCGGATTGGCTTGCTGCTTTAACAATTGCCGGGCCGTAGCTGATATTGGGCACAAAATGCCCATCCATAATATCGCAGTGAATCCAATTAACACCACCTTTTACACAAGCTTTGATGTTGTCTCCTAAATTTGCAAAATCGGCGGCAAGAATGGAGGGAGCGAGAATGGGAAGATTAAAATCCATGATATTCTTTAGTTTGGCTTTGGTCTGGGTTTGTTTAGAGAATCTGGTCTAACTTGTGTGGAATCACCAAAAAAGGCACCACCTTCTACTTCTTCCGTAACTTCAAATCGTTCAGAAATAACTAAGTTCAAGGTTTGACCTTCTATGATTTCGGTTACATTCGGGCTAAATTCGAGCACCGTATTTGGATCTATATCTTTAGTTGGTTTAAAAAATATTTCACCAATACGTAGGCCAGCCTCTCTAAGTTTAAGTTGGGCTTGTGGCAGCTTTAGGCCAATAATTTCTGGAATTGTAACAATCTTGTCGCCAAGGCCATCGCTTACAACTAAATCAACAGTTGAGCCTTTATCTACAATTGTGCCTTGAGGGATGGATTGGCGAAGCACCGCATTTTTAAATCTAGAAGATTCGTAGGAGATGGTACCTACTTGGAAGCCATAATTTTGCAATTGAATTTGGGCATTTCTCAGCGAAAGGTTGGTAACATTAGGAACTTCAACTGTAGGTTTAACCTCGGTATTTACCGTTAAATAAATCTTGCGGTTAGGCTTTACAATGTTGGTGGCCGTTGGTTGTTGATCTATCACATAATTAGCTGGGAAAGCAGCGTTTGCTCTCCGTTCAGAAACCTCGAAGCGTAACCCAATATGAGTTAAGAGTTCTTCAGCTTCATCTAGCGTAATTCGGGTAACGTCGGGCACAGTTACGCCTTCGTTATAATTGGTATATCTAGGCATAATCACTTTATCAATAAGTAAAAGTGACAGGGCGCCGAGTAGTGCAATACTCAGAATTGAGATATAAAATGTTTTGTTGGTAAAGATGTATTTAAACATGCTACAAAGTACGAGATGTAAGAGGATCTTAAAAGTCTAAAACTAATGAAAATGAATCAAGTCGTAATAGATTAGCTTGAGCATGTAGGCGACTATTTTTCAACTTTACAGTCATTAAGCCGTCGAATGCTGAGATGATATGGTTTATCACAATTAGGTTTAGAATGTTCCCAGCTAAGCGATAATTATCATTGAATTCAGCTGCTCTGTCGCGTCCTAGATAGAACTGCGGCGAGGCATCGCTACCATCCCATTTATAAAACGGGAAATTTGGGCTTGTCCAAGTCTTTTCATGAGCATCCTGCCAACCCGATTGGAACTGCCAGTATTTACTAATTAATTCGTAATACTGCTGAGAGCCGTAGTCGGGCAGATTATGCGAAAAATTACTCGTTCTTTTATTTTCGAATACATAAGGAGTTTCTCTTTCAACTTGGCGAAGTGTTGATATATCTACTTTGAACCAATCGTTGGTAGAGTTATTAAAATCAGGGGACTTGCCTGCAATATTACTTGCAAGCTGTTGGTAGTTGTTTTCTAAGTTATACTCTTGCGAATAGCTTACCAGCCATTGTGCGTAAGCAACCACGCTCCAGTTGGTGTTTGCATATTGTTCGTACTCTCTTTCTTGGCGTTTCGCAACCGCTTTTCTATTAAAATGGAAAAAGACTGTTGCTGCCTCTGTTAATGCATAAATACCAGCTCTTACCCATTTGCCATTTGCTGCTTGTGCAGAACCTGGAAGAATTGCAGACGAAAGAAAAGCTACACCAGGATTAGTACGTTCAGCCTCAAGAACACGAGCCCCAAAACCTGAAGATGCTTCCATTTTAAAATCAGCCAAGCTTAATTCCGTTGATGGAGCAGAATCATCCACCTTAATAATAGAACCTGAAAAGTTATTTAAAGGCTGAGCAAAGCTATTCAATGTTGCAAAAACAGAAATAAATAAGAGTAGAACTACACTTCTCATAATAATTCAAAATCAAAAGTTAACCCAAAGTGGAAGAGAAGCTCTCTCCCATAACGCACAATATTTCCCTTGCTACTAGTTACAAATTCTTCGGGTAAAGTGATAGTGAAGTCATTAAAGCCATACGATGCACTTACAAAGAATTTAAGAGGAAATAGATAATATCCGTTAGTGGCTAATCGTAGTTCTGTACCAATTCCTGTTTTAATACTCTCTCCCGAATCGAAAGGCGAGTTCCAGCTGTTGCCTGCTTCAAAAAAGATACGAGCATACATTTTATCTATAGTAAATGGACCAGCCTGTTTTGTAAGGTTTCTAAAAATAGGTGCAAAATACGACAAGCTAGTAAATGCGGTTTGCTCGCCACCTAAAGCAAAAAATGGGTAGCTACGCATACCAAGAAAACCACCAATATAATCTGCATAGAAGGAATCGTTTGTTTTGTTGAAATAAGCGAAACCTCTCACTCTAGCTTGCAGTGCTTGATGTTTAGGTAACTGAATACCATAACGTAAATGTAACTCTGTAGAGTGATTTTTAGCGGTTTTATAAACGGGCATCAACGAGCCATCCTTTATATCATATTCCTCGAGCAATTTACTAGGCTGATATTGATAGCGCAGATATCCCTTTAGCCCGATGGGTGCAATATCTGAGTCTTTGGTGTATTCGTAATAATTGACGGTATATGCAGCTGAAAATGTATTACCTTTAAAATATTGATCAGATGAACCAGTAACTAGCGCTTTAAGCTCGTTCGAATAAAAATTATCAATTGAAACGGTGTATGGGCTGTAACTGAAACCAAATTCAAGAAGGCTCATTCTATTTAGTTTAGAGCGCAAAAATATATCAACTTCCCAAATATCGTAAGCTATATCTACATTTACGGTATCGGGGGTAGCACACGAGGTACATTTAAATTCCTCTATCGCCAAGCCATCACTCACGTTACGTCTCATATTATAAAACTCTACCGAGAGGGTTGGAGACCAACTACGTTCTATAAAAGGTAAACCACGATGTTCAGCGATTAAAAATATATCACGGTCTAAACTGAGCAGGCTGCTTGGGTGTAGAAAATCGGTAATTCCATCGGTAGGTTGAGAGCCAACACCAAGCATCACTCCACCAAAAATAGAGAGTTTATCGAGTATATCTCTTGATGTGAAATAGACTCCTGGTTTAACGTCACGCAATAAATTCTCACCTAGCTTTCCAATTTGACCTTTTTTAAGAAGAGTGCCATTATTTCCGTTCAACTTAGAGTAGTTGTCGAATCTAAGAACTGGGAAGAAGCTGAATTTGGTATAGATATCAGAGTACTTTTTATAAGTGAACTCTTCGTCTTTTTGGTAGGATGGAAGAGAAAATGCATATTTGGCAGAATCTACAGTAGCTTTTTCATTGGGAGTGAAAGCTTGGATATCTGTATCGTTAAAATCATTTAGATAGGAGTATAAATCAGCATCTTCTACTGGTTCAAACCCATCCAATTTATAAGAGGGAGTATAATTACCCACAATATTTGAAGGAGTGCTAGCCAATTGGGCCGATTTTATTTTATAACCTTCCGCTTCATATTCAGCAAAATAAAGCACATTGTTTGATGCGATAAATGGCATAAAAGCTCCACCTATCACATTAGTAACTTGTTGAGGATTACCCCCAGAAATAGATTTTCTATAGATATTAAAAATGCCATCTGGATTGCTGGCGTAATAAATGTCTAAGCCATCAGGGGAAATTACAGGGTCACGTGTATCTACATGTTCATTTTCGAGGAATGACTCTGTGGTTCCACTATCTAAGTTATACACTTGAAGTGTTCTTTGATTTAGCTCAGCGAAAGCGAAATAGATTTGTTTGCCATCTGGGCTCCAAGTGGGGGAATACACCGTTTGTCCGTTCGCATAATGTGTAAGTGGAGTTATTTCTCCAGATTCTGGATTTATCTGCACTAGATTTTGAGTGCCCTTATTATATTGAATCGCTACAATCGTATTGCTGACTGGGCTCCATATAGGAGACTCTATTCGTGCAGAATGTGTAAGGCGCTTATGCTTTTTTGTTTCGAGATTGTAGATGTACACATCTCTATAAAACTCGCCGTATTTGGTATTCTTATTTACAGAATATGCAATACTTTTGCTGTCTGGCGAGAATGAAAAAGAAGTTGATATAAAAGCAATGGTGGGATTTACAGCAGCGTCGGTATGATTGGCCTCATTGTTATAAATCTGATCTGATACTACAGCTATTGCTACATCAGTACCATCTAAATCCTTTAAATAAAGTGAAGCTCGGCTTTCATCTCGGTCTTTGTTCGACAGATAAGCAATCTTAGTTCCATCAGGCGAAACCTTAGGGTGAAAGTTGAATGAGCCTTTACTTTCAACATAATTGCTAGGCGTTTCTTGGATGTTTTTGGTAGCATCCGTATAAAATTGTTTACGCTCTTCAATCCAATCATCAAAAACAGTATAACCAGATATTCCTGTCGCTATTTTAATTCCTTCGGCCACATTGTAAGTACCTTTAGTACTCAAAGCTTTTGTAATTGCTGGCAGTATTTCTTCCCCAAATCTATTCGCCAAATATATAACAAAGGCATAGCCTTGATTGTACACTGTTTCGCGTTCAATACTGGTTTTGGAAGAGAAGGTGCCCATAGCATCTAAAGAGAAATAGGTGTTGCTTAAAATTCTAGTTCTCAAAATCATATCACGATGAGAGTCCCAGTTTTCATAAAACATCCCTTGGCGTTGGTATTGGGCAGTTCCCTCTGCTAACCAAGCTGGAATGTTAACTGCAACAAAAGGCATAGTTACTATACCATTTGGGAAACCGTATAAAACATCAGGACGTCGTACATTTTCATAAGCCAGCCATTGAATATAGGCTACCGGAAATTTTCGTTTCCTCTTCATACCCAACTGTAACTGAATGATATGCGTGAACTCGTGAGATATTACGTTACGTAGCCAATTGTGTGTGCCTCTAAGTGGACTGTCGAGCGCTGGAAGCCAGATATCTATTTTATTATCGAAAAAATAGGCCGCACCATTCGAGTAATCGTCTCTATCCTTTAAAACTATATTTACTTTTTCATCTGGCTCATACTGGTATAAATCGGTAATTGGGGCGTAAATTTCTTCTGCAATACGTGCCACTACTTTAGCTGATCTGCTATTCCCTTCCTGAAAGTTGATTGTAAAGTGATCGCTTTCTATAGTAAACCAAGGTAAATGGTTTTGCGGGTAATCATAGAACGCCGGGTCTGTTTGCGCAGATGCAAATATGGGGGTAAATAGAATTACTAGAAAAATAAAATATGAGGAAATTGTTTTCACTAGTGAGCCACCGCAATTTTTACCAGTTTTGATTCAGACCGTCCGTTAACTGTTGCTTTAACCATTGCATAATAACCACCACTTGGCCAGCTAGAAGTGTCAATTATAACTTCTTCGGCAGGTCCACCCGCAGAATGGAATGTATTTTTATAAATCACATTTCCACTTAAACTAATAATATTCACTTCAACAGAACCACCGGGGCGTTCTAGTTGGAAGCGTAAATTAGTTTGAGCATCTGCTGGATTTGGCCAATTATAGGTTTCGTCCGCGTTTAAAATTTTGAAACTAAGTAGGTTTGGCTGTGTATTAGTTAGACGACCAACTACTTTATTATTGGCTTCGTTACCATATTTAGATGCCCAAACAGCATTATCTAAATCATCGAATTGCCAACCTCGTAGTTCTCCAGTTTGGCTAACGGCAAAAATATTATTTTCAGAAATAATGGGATTTATCACTTTGGCCGAAGCATCAGAAACACCGCCTACATAAAGAGGAGAGAAGCCATACTCTGAGCCATCATTTTTAAAAATCCGTAAGTTCACATCATATAAAGACTGCGTGGCTACAATCAGGTCTAAATCGCCGTCACCGTTCACATCAGCAATTAAAGGGGTGCCAGTTATTATTTCTGAATTATTTAGGCTAAAAGGGAAGCGACCAAGCATGCCACCATTTGAATTAACACCTTTTATTTGGTTGGTGGAATAATCCACAAAAATGAAATCGAGATCGCCATCATTATTAAAATCTACAATAGCTGGCCAGTCAATTTTGCCACCACTATGAAGAACTTTGAAGGGATTATCTTTTGAAGGATCAACCAAAATAAGTTGGTTGTCTTCGAGTATGAAATAACCGAAGGTGCCATTTTCTAATTCGACTAAACCGGCATAAGAACGAACTGAAGCTGCTGGTTTAGAGTAATTTGGTGTAGTACTGTTTGTTGATTGAAATTCAATAGTATTTGCAAAATTTTGAGCCAAATGCGTGCCTATTCGTTTCGATTCTTGAACAGGATGCGATCTATAATTAGGCAGTACTTGCATAGTCTGGTTAACAATCCCAAACTGACTGCCATCCACCGCAATGGTATCGCCATTTTGAGAGCTCAGCAGACCTGAATTAGACGGAATCATAAAGCTAGGTTTTGAAACCCACTTATTACTCTCAAGTTTGTAAGGCGATATATTTAGCTGGTTTGTGGCCTCTAAATTCTCGGCTAAATAAATTGATTGCCCAACAAATGGTTGCTGCATTTCACCTGAGCCCACTTTAGTAGCATTATTAGAATCTGGATAGAAAAAATACACCCCATCGGAATAAGGAAGAACAAAAGTGCTCAAATTAGAGCTTGGCGCTTTTGCAAGTGCTAGAGGGAATGGTTTTGAAGCACCTGAATTTGGTGAAAATATAGCTTGCTCATTTAATGTAATGGAATGAGTAAGTGTAGGACTATTTTCAGGGCTTATTGCTTCTACTTTAAAATAAGCAGTGGGTAAATTATCCGAAAAGTCATAAAAGCGGAAATAGGAAGTAGCGCCAGAGTTACTATTATTGTTGGGTGTTGAAATAGGTGAAAATTCATTTTTATAGAGCGAAATAGTAGAGCCTGGGGTAATTACGCGATAATCATTTCCTTGCCACCAAAAGTCGAAGGGAGTACCAAAAGCGGCAGTATTATCAGAGCTCCCTCGGATGGGTTTTCCAATATCTTGAGAGCCATCAGCTTCTTTAAGTACTACCCCACGGCGAGCTAAATTATTATTCACTGTATTATTGGCAATGCCATTTTGTAAAACCGCTTCATCGATATGCCAAATTAAAATTCCACCATTTAGAAATCGATCATCTGCAGTATTTTCTTTATTGTCTTTACCAATGTCGTAGCCACCTGGTAAACTCCAATCAAAATTATCTACATCAACGAGTACACCCGCTACAAAAAGAGTATCAAAGCCGTCGGTTTGGTAAACAAATTGCTCATTTTTGTTATCGAAATTCTGCTGTTCCAACGTTCCATCAGGTTTTCTAATGGTAACCGTTACGCCAGCGTCATTAATATCTCTATGTCTATTTTCAATTAGGAAATATTCGGTGGATGAGATCTCGAATTTTGCGATGCTGTTTGGAGCACCTAAACTAGCCGCTGGTAAAGCAACAGAATCGGGAGTGCTTGTTGTAATGGTGAATGGAGTCTCCCAGCCTAAATAAATCTTCTCCCAAGCAGATGGCTCTGGTGGAAACAACCCATTGTATGAGAAAAACCCAGCTCCATCCATAAGTCCAAAACGACCAATTCCAGACTCGCCATTGCTAGTGTTAAAAAGATCTGGCAGACCTAAATGACTACCTATAGAAGCGGTAAGCAAGCCATTTATAGATAGTGGAAATACAAACTCATTGTCTTGGATGTCTAGGCCACGACGAGACTCTGTACGTGGAATAATCATAGAATTTGTAATTCGGAATGTGCCGTTATTTACAGGGATTCCATCAAAAGAAGGGTCTTCGAGCAAATCGCCGATGCTATTTTTACCTAAGTATAGCGATGGGATGTCTAGCGGGGTGATGTCTAATGTGGTACCAGTAAGTTCAATATCTCGACCAATACCTGCATGAAAGATTACAAAAGCAGTTTCGTCAGCGTTTAAACCTGTTGCATCAAAGCCACCTTGTTCTTCTACTTTATTCCAAGCGTCTCTAATTAGATAAGCGATTTTTTCGTAAGTAAAAGTTTCTCCAGTTGGGGAGTATTCTTCCATCTTTTTATCTAGGCGATACACTTGTGGAAGCACTTTATAATCGAGAGTTAATTGTCCTTTAGATGATTTCTCAAAATAGTTTTTAGAAAACTCTAGGTGAGCTTCAAAGTAATTCTTGTCGTGAGGTAAAGGATCAATAGTAATGTTGGAAGTATTTTCCATGTAGGGCAAACCACCTGGGCCAAATATACCAGTACCAGAAGTAAGTCGGTTTGAGTCTGGTTCAAATTCCACCATAATACCTATAACATTTAACGTGCCTGTAGTGGGAACGGGACTATTTGCAATCGAGATAGGATTGATAGAATGGCTTTTTTGCACCATAATATTTTGTGCTAAACCAATTTGGGAAGTAAATAAAAAGAGCATGCTTACAAAGTACATGCTCTTAAAAGTGGATTTGAATACAGGCATCAAAATTAGTAGTTCAATAGAATGCTAAAACGGAGTGTGTTTGCAAGGGGATGTTCGTTTTCTAATGTTTTAATATAACTGAAATCTACTCCAAACTGATTGTATCTAAGACCTGCACCAAAAGTGATATACTTTCTATCACCGTTATTAGGGTCTTCATAATAATAGCCACCACGAAGTGCGAAGCGCTGGTTATACCAGTATTCTAGCCCTGCACCAATCATAAATTGTTGCATTACGCCAACATCTATAGTCTGACCATTGCCATCTAATCTTTTATAAGTACCCCAAGAATCAACAAGGGCTTTAAGTGGGCCAACAGATCTGTATTCTATAATAGTAGAGTCGCCACTAGCTACTGGGTAGCCTTCTTTTCTTGCCATTACTTTAGAAATATCGAAGGCTACTGTAATTTCATTAATATTGTCTTCATCTAAAGAAAGTTGCAATGCTGAACCAAACCTAAGTAATGTTGGGATTGGATCTTTTTGGGCATTATCGGAATACTGAATACCAGGCCCAAGGTTAGATAAGTTTACACCTGCTCTAAACTCTGCAGCGTTAGAGCCTAAATCAAATTTATCTGATTTATAGAGCATTCCAAGATCTACACCAACACTAGAGCCAGGGTCAATTTTTTGCCCAGAAACTTGAGCGCCACTTGCAAGGCTCGAATAGATAATTCTTAAACCACCACCCAAAGCAAGATTTGGGTTTAATTCAGTACCGTAAGAAAGTCCTAAAGCTAGTTCATAACTATTAAACCTTGATATAACATCAGGGCTATCTTCAGCTGTTTGCGCCTGCTGACCTAAGTTTAGGTAAGTAAGGTGACCACCAATAGTCCCTAAACCCTCTATGTACTGTTTTACTACTACATAATCGTAAAATAGATCTTGCACATTAAAGTTTGCCAACCAGTTAGAGTGAGTAATACTTGCTTGATTACCACGCTGGAAGCCTAGCCCTGCAGGGTTCCAAAACATAGCTGCGGCATTATCTGCGGTAGCTACACCTGTGTTACCCATTCCGGCACCTCGTGAGTCGGGTTCAATTTGAAGAAATGGCACACCCGTTATTCCAACCTGAGCGTGTGTAAATGTAGGGCTGAGAAATAATAAGCCTACTGTAATTGCAAATAATATCCTTTTCATACTGATGATATAGTTTTAATTGGTGAATATAACGCATTAAAGATAAAGTTAATGAGTTCTATCTAATGATTACTAACTTTTCGATTTTTTCCGTTGACTGTCTTCCTTTCGGGGTAGTTGTCGTAACCCGAAGCACATAAATATAAGTACCGTTGCCCAGGCGATCATTATCCCGGTCACGGCCATTCCATGAAATACTGGCATAATTACTAGTTGTAATAATTGATTCTTTAAGATGTTGCACCGGTTTGCCGCTTAATGTGTAAATCCTTACGGATACATCGAGTGGGTTACCAGGCTGGTTATGTTCAAACGTAAAAGAAGTCTTATTATTCATTGGATTCGGATAATTATAAATATTCCGAACTGCCAACTCTTCTTGTGCAGCTACTTCAAAGAATATTTCATTCTCTGAAGGATTGTTGTGCACATCCCACGCTCGAACTTTAAGGGTATAGCTACCTTCCGGAAGTTCATCCAGAGGATACTCGATACGCCCCCCAGTAAAGCTGTTTAAGTTGCCCTCAAAAAACTCATTGAGGATTATTGTTTGTTTAGGTTTGGTATCGATAGTAGCTATTATTTCATGCCCTACTCCTGTTCCTGATGTGTTTATACCTGAATCGTCTTCGAGTTCAACATATAATGTTGGTGAACCGTTAACGAGTGTTCCGTTTATGAAACTTTGATCATTTAAGTAAATATCTATTTTTGGCCCTGTGCCATCATTAACGGCATTGGGATTTATTCCTGAAAATTTGATTTGTGTGAAAGCACCACTTGCAGTGTTACCATCTGCATTAGCATACACTAGAATACGACCAGTAGAAGTGGATGAGCTTATGTCTTTTGGAATAATAACAGGCACATTAAATGCACCATTAGTTACACTTGCAGAACCTTTAAAAAGCATATCATTTTCGATAGCGTATTGGCAATTATCAAAACGACAATCGGTTACGGGGTTGTTTATCCAAGAACGCTCAGGAAAACTCACTTTTCTTCTAGCGTCGTAAATAGAAATTGTAGTTAGCCCATTATACTGTGTGTCAATATTTCCATCAGCATCTAAAATCTCGCCGCTAATTTCAATGGTATCTAAAGCGCGCCTTTCAATAAGTGTATCTTGTGCGGTTACATCAGTGTTATCTATAGCAGCAATGCGAGCTTTTTTAGCTGGGAGCTGAAATACGGTTGCTGGATCACCCAAAAGAATAAACTTTTTATTATTTAGGGAAGAGCCAATGCGAACAGAAGAACCTGGGATAAGGCTGTTTTTTGTCTGCATACTAATATCGCCCAACCGCTTTGGGGTACCATCAGCATTACGCTCTGTAAGGCGTTGAGAAAGCGCAATGCTAAGAGCAAAATTACTATTGTTGCCCATGTGTGCACTTGTGTACACTACGCGCGTTGTTGTAAAAGAAGCAATAGCTCCTCCATTATTAGCGAGTACAAATCGCTCTGCGCCAGATTGTGCCCCTGTATCATCATAACGCCCAAATTGGCAAGTTGCAGTTATAAGTATTGAAAGCTTGTCTTTATTGGTAAAACTTGGGATGTAATCGGAGGTGAATAAATTTTCGTCAGATAGAACCTGTTCATTTCCATGCCCAGAATAACTGAGTGCTAATGTGCCTTGATTAATAGCGTTTATAAAATCTTTTGTAGCCTCAGGATATTTTCTACCTGCTCCCGTAATTTCAGCAGGATATGAAAATTCATAGATCTTTTTAATGCGTATGCCTGGCTCATTAACATTCATTAGCTCAGCAGAAACATCAGCATTGTAGGTGTGTAAATCCTTTTCGCTTTGAGTGGGATAATCATCATCTGCAGCGAAAGTAATCTGGTTTTGCCATGCACCTTTGTTATTCGGGTTCTCATAAGATTTTATTTTTATGATGAAATCTCTGGCTTCACTAGCAGATTGTACCGGAATTCGACCAATCCCAATATCCATAAGAAAAGAGTCGGAGGTGCCACCATTTCCAAAATCACCTTCATTATCATCTAGATATCCAAAATAATCATCGGTGCCATAGGTTCCATCACGCGATATAGACTCTTTACTTTCGTAAGTGACCACATGATCGGTTAGTGCATTGCTGACAATTCCTTTGGTATCGTAAGTGGCATCACCAAATAATAGGAGATACTGAAGCTGCTTTTCGTTGTTTGCGATAGACGCATCCCAGATATACTTTACATAATTGCGTAATGCTGATGGATCTTTAAGTCCACCAGAAAACTCATTGAAAATATCTTCTTGAGTAACAACAAGAGGGGTTAGTCCCTGCGTCTCTCTGTAGGCAGCAAGTTCGAGAGCTTGGTTTAATAAGGCTTCTGAAGTGATAACTAAATAATCTGGATATACAGAAAGTGATCTCAGATTTTGATTTTCAATAGCTATTCCTTTCTCGGGTACCGACAATTGTGATTGTGCAATTATCTGCAAATTACTACCAGTGTAATAGTTAAGTAGATAATTCTCGCCAGATTTAGAAGTCTCCAATAGTTTTGGAGCAGTGGGAGAGGTTACGTCCATTACAAAAGGTTGGGTTGTAAAACCCTTTAATACAAAGGAAGCGACTTCTATATTTGAAGGAGCATTAGTGGTGTTAAAGAATAAATGATTACCGTTTAACTGTAGCTCGCGTTCAACGATAAGGCGTATCCAATCAACAAAAACTTGATCATTATTACTTTTGTGGGCAGTTTTTAATTCCACATTCAGTATACCATTAGAAATTGCAGGGGTAACAGTATTTGAAAAAGTAACAACTTTAGCGGTTGGACCGTCACTCGCGTTAAAATTACTAATTGAAGAAGTAGAGACTGTGGCAATAGGTGTACCATTCAATTGAGTATCAATATAAAGGCGACTTAATGAACGCCCATACAATTGGCCACTAACCGTAATAGGGCTATTCGGAACTATACCAACTAATGTATCTTTTAAAATAGAAACGAAAGAGCCACTTTGAGTTGCATTTATGGCTTGCCCTAGCCATTGGCGACCTGAACGGAGGCTTGATTCTGCTTTTGTAAACTCTTCCTCTTTCCATAAAAAATCTTTAAAAGTAGAGATCGTTTTGGTAGGATTTAGTGAACCATTAACTGCATTCAGTCGGTCTCCTGCTGAGTTTCCAATCATCAAAAATACATAATTTACTTTACTGTATGGATGTACTTCGTTAACAAAGGTTGTGGAGTTGTGGTAGGCTTTGTCAGGCCCGTTCGCATAAAATATAATGCGATCGGCTGGGTCAAAACTATTATCAGCTTCCCCTTCAACAATAATTGGAATTTGGACAAATTCAGGCTTAACTGCAGAGTTAGGTTCTGGTAGAAGTGCACCACCTGTTCCCCATATTTGGATATTCTTAGGGTTTATTGCGCCAACATTAATGCCTAATTCAGTTAGATAGCTGCTAGTGATTTCATACACTCCATTTTTTAAGATGGGGATTTTATACCAACTACTAGTTGCAAGAGGTGATGCTTTTAAACTTACTTGGCTAGCTTTTGCTCGCGATGGTGCAGAAGTGTCTTTATACACTCGAATCTTTAACATTCTAGTAACTAAAAGCTCGGATTTACCAATACGGGCAATATGAATAGCCGATGGGGCAACTTCTTTACCTCGCAAAAAACCAGGAGTAAATGTTTCAACTACTGAAGTTGAATCAGAAACTAGAAATAATGCTTCCTTTTTAGCGCGAGAGAGTGTATCAGGTACGCTTACAATAGCTTGTTCAAGAATCTTGAATTGAGGAGAACCATTAATTATAGGTATGAGTAGAGAGTGAGCAGGCATAATGCGCAATGCTTCGTTCTTCATTTCATAATCAATGAATGAAGGAGTTTCTGCCACAACATGTATGCCCTGTGCAACAACGTTGCTTGTGCATAAAAGTAGCAGCCAGCCACTAATAAGAAGAAGACTAATTCGCATTATCAAAAAAAGAATAATCTAGTGTAAATGATAAAGCACCTAAGTGCTTGTGTAGTAGCTTTTCTGTATAGTTTATTCGTTTTTTATAGTTATGACTTAAACGGGATTGTTGTACCCTTCAGATTGGGAGTCTGATTTGTTGAATGTTTGGTTGTAGTAGCTAATTTACCGATTCAATGTGGTTTTGTTTAAAGTCTGTTGCTAGTATATGCCACAGAATTAATAATGTCAAATGTAAAAGAGCCTTTCGGCTCTTTTTTTTATTATTAAATCATTTCAATTACAAGAGCAGATGCACCGCCGCCGCCATTACATATTCCAGCACAGCCGTATTTGCCGCCAGTACGTTGCAAAGCGTGTAATAATGTTACCACAATACGTGCGCCTGAACAACCTAGAGGATGGCCTATGCTAACTGCACCGCCGTGTATATTAACTTTGCTGGCATCTAAGCCAAGAAGTTCGTTGTTAATTAAAGAAACTACTGCAAAAGCTTCGTTAATCTCGAATAAATCTATTTGATCTATAGTAAGGTTAGCTCTTTTAAGTGCAATTGGAATCGCATCGGCTGGTGCGGTTGTAAACCACTCAGGTTCTTTGGCAGCACTTGCTGAGCCTAAAATTCTAGCTAATGGCTGTACGCCTAGTTCTTTGGCTTTGTCAGCACTCATAATTAAGAGAGCAGCTGCGCCATCATTTAAAGTTGATGCATTTGCAGCTGTAACCGTGCCGGCTTTGTCAAAAACAGGGCGTAAACCTGGAATTTTATCGAAATTAACTTTACCTGCCTCTTCATCTTCAGCAACTATAGTTATATTTCCTTTGCGATCGGTTATTTCAACTTTAACAAGTTCATTGTCGAAATAGCCTTCTTTTTGAGCATTTAAAGCTCTTTTATAAGATTCTATTGCAAAATCATCTTGTTGCTCGCGAGATATATTACATTCGCTAGCACAAAGTTCGGCGGCATTACCCATGGCATAATCATTATAAACATCCCATAAGCCATCTTTTAAAATACCATCTTCTGCTTGGGTATGCCCGTATTTAGAACCAAAACGCTGCTTAGGCAAGTAGTAAGGCACATTACTCATGCTCTCCATACCACCAGCTATCATAACATCAGCTTCGCCAAGTCTAATCTGATCAGCAGCAATCATAATTGCTTTCATACCAGAAGCACAAACTTTATTTACCGTAGTTGCAGGCGTTAAATTAGATAAGCCTGCTTTTAATGCAGCTTGGCGTGCCGGCGCCTGGCCAATGCCTGCACTTAGCACATTGCCCATTACTACTTCTTGAACATCTTCGGGTTTAACCCCAGCAGATTTAATTGCTTCAATTATAGCCATACTACCTAATTCTGGTGCCGAAAATCCAGCTAAGCTACCACCAAATGAGCCCATAGGCGTACGTTTTGCACCAACAATTACAACTTCTCGCATGAGGAAAAAATTTAAAATATTAACATTAAAAAGCGCTTTTTAGCACTCATTAATATACAAAAGCTCAGCTTTAAGTTTTGTTAAAAAGCTTGTTTTAGGTCATCAATTAAATCATCAATATCCTCAATGCCAATAGAGAGGTGGATGAAGGAATAATTTGAAACTACTTTTA
Organism: Balneolaceae bacterium; assembly: GCA_041656135.1. GTDB lineage: Bacteria > Bacteroidota > Rhodothermia > Balneolales > Balneolaceae > Balneola. Next base: position 60,349 of record JBBAEC010000008.1, read on the forward strand.
TTTGAAGATCTCAAAGAATGGAGCAGTGACTAATTCGAGAATCTCCGCCGCCCGTAGTTTTAACTTGTGAGCGCAGGTTTTCCACAATGGCTTTATTTGATTAGGGGCCTGCGCCTTGAATAACATCTGAGTGTTCTACCAAATATATTACAGCAGTTGCACTAGATGTTTCTTCGTGATTTTATACAGAATGTATTGGCTAGGTATTAGCCTTCATTATTCGATAGCCCAGGTACTTTTTAGCTTATTTAAAGTAACTAGTTTTAATTCGGCTTGCTCATTGTGAGTGCTTATATCAGAGAGCTTACTATAATAAGAAATTGCAAAATCGACTAGATCAAGTGCTTTTTCCTGCGTTTCAACTGCATCATTATCAAAAACGGTTTCTAGCTGTGAGAAATAGTTGCCAGCCATATTGTTATAGAAAACGGCTAGACTTTCTATAAACTCAACATCCGACATATCGCTTTTGTATGCCTTAATGAGTTGTTCTTCTGCAAGTTCAGAAACAAGTTCAATTTCCACTTTTAAATCAGCAACTTTGTTCGAATCATCTAAATTATAGGCTAATGATAATTGCTCGAATAAATTACAAGTCTCTTTATAGAGCTGTGTGCCATAAACATTATGGATTTGAGCATCTTTAGGATAGGTATTCGCTAATTGATTTAATAGGTCTAGTGCGTTAGCATTATCATCTGCGGCGATATATGCATTAACAAGTCCAAAGGCTACGTTCTTGTTTTTAACTAGATCGGTGTTTGCTAAGCTATAGTAATAAGCTGACTGTTCTGCGTTACCAATTTCGAGGTATAAAAAGCCTAAATCTTCAAAAATGGCAGCTTCGTTTTCTACATTAACGCGAGCGTCGTTTAAAGTAATAATAGCTGCATCAATCTGGCTGTTATTATATTGAGCCACAGAGAGTAATTTATAACCCTTTATATCCCTATTATTTAAAATAATGGCATTTATTGCATGTGCAATGGTTTCATCATAAGAACCGTTTTTAGAATCAGTCTCGTAGCTATTTAAGCCTTTGCTGTATTCATTCATCCAGTATTCGTGAGCCAAGCTATCAGATTTCTCAATGAGTTCTTGGTTATCGCTTCCTAATTCTTTTGTAGAGTCTAGTGCTTCTGTTAGGGAAGTATAGAAGGGGGCTCTTTGCGCTGGGGAAACGTCGGTTGCTAAACGGCCATTAATGACAGCTTTTTGATAATACAAAGCTGGTTGATTTGGATTCTTTGCTAATTCCTTATCAATCTGGGTAAGGGCACCTTCGTAATTGTTGTTAGCTACTAAAGTATCAATATTTACTTTAGAGGAGGCGCAAGAATAGAAAAACCCGACCGCAAGTAAAATACTTGCTAGTCGGGTTATATACGATGAGTTTAATAGAGTCATATTATTTTTTTAAATTACATACCAGCTTTCTCGAGCGCTGCTTCTGCTTTATCATTCATGCCGAGTGCGGTGTATACTCTAAACAATGAGTTCCAGTAGTCTTTATTGTCTGGCTGAATTTCAGTTGCTTTTTCGTAGCTCTTCATTGCTTTAGTTAACTCGGCTTTAGCACGCTTATCTAACTCAGAAGCTTCGTCATTATTGGTAGTAGCGTTACGCTGATCGAATAGTGAAGCTGCTTTATTTTGATAAACAATACCTAGAGTATTATACGCTACGGCATCATTAGGGCGTAATTTTGTTACAGTATTTAACTCTGAAATTGCACGCTGTGTTAGTCTTTCAGATTCTTGAAGTTTTGAATCTATTTCTGCACGCAAGTTCTTAACTCTATTTTCAGCGTCTTTCTTTTCAGCGCCTTTTAGGTTTCTTAAAGTTCGCTCAGTGTCGAAGATTTGGTCATAACCTGCAGAAATTTCGTCGTTGATATCGCTTGCAATAATATAAATTTGAGTACCTATTACAAGGTGGTACTGTGCATTATTAGGATCGGTAGAAATAAGGTCTTCTAAAGCAGAAATTGCTTTATCTTTTTCACCAATATTCATGTAAGAGTCAGCAATTTTTTGCACTAGACCAACAGAATCTGGGTACAGTACTAAGGCTTCTTCTAATACAGTTACTGCATTTTCATAATCTTCAGTAAGCATGTAGAACGATGCAAGATTGTTATAATCGTATGCAGCAGAAGTGTCTTTTCTTTCCATTGCAGCACTTAGGGCAGTAATAGCACCTTTGAAGTCGCCATTCATTCTGTAAACTTCAGCAAGTACTTCAAAAGAAAGTGTGCTATCAGGATTTATAGTAACAGCGTTTTGTAGGTGATCAATAGCAGTTAAAAGAGGCTCGTCAACAACAGGTGCAGTAGTGTCGCCACTAGCATATTGAACAGCTAAGTTGTGCTCAATACTCCATTTTTTTCTGATAAGATCTTCGGCTTGTAGGCCAGCTAAGCTGTTTTGCTTAGTTTCTGCAATTTCCATAGCTGAAACAAGCGCTTCACGCATACTTTGATAGCTATCTTTTCGGTTTGCTGGAACAGGATTATTCGAAGCAATTTCACCGTATGCTAAACCACGATAGTAATACGCTTCTGCGTTGTTTGGATCTTCTGTTAAAATGGAATCTACAGCTGCTAAAGTCGCTTGATAGTCTTTTGAAGAAATCCCTTTTTTAGCTTGACCAATAAAAGAAGTGTCGGCGCCGCATCCTACCATAATGGTGGTAATAACAGTAAGGGTAAGTAGGCTATAAATTAGCTTTTTCATGTTAGTTAAAATTGATAGTGGTTGATTTGAAGTTGTTTTGATACTTTGCTAAAAGTAACTATATAAAGAGCTTTCCGCAAAAAAGTAAAGAGCTTTTATGCATTAATATTAAGAATAATAAATAGGTTAAACTATGAAAAAAATTATATCAACAGATAAAGCCCCTAAAGCCATAGGTCCATATAGCCAAGCCGTTGCTTATAATGGTTTAGTATACTGTTCTGGCCAAATTCCCCTTAGTGCAACCACTATGGAAATTGTGGGCTCAACGGCCAAAGATCAGGCTAAGCAAGTAATGGAAAACCTCTCTGCCGTGCTTGAAGCAGCGGGTTCAGACTTCTCAAAAGTAATTAAATGTTCTATTTTCTTGGATGATATGTCAGATTTTGGAGATGTGAATGAAGTATATGGTGCCTATTTCACTTCAAATCCACCCGCTCGTGAAACGGTTGCGGTACAAACATTACCAAAAAATGTACTCGTCGAAATTAGTTGTATCGCCTATATCTAAGGTATCTAAATCAGAGCTGGAAATTGCCTTCTGCAACATTACCAGCTCTATCTTTTACTTTAAAATAGATGGTGTTTCTATTTAATGAGCGTAGCTTAGGGTTATAAAATGTGAATAGGTCATTTTCATAATCGTATTCTGCTATGCCTTGTACACCATTAACAATAAATACAGCGCTTCTAAAATCAATCCCTGAGAGATTATCGCCTGTATCAATTACAATAACCCGTTCGCCTGTGTCTAGCTTTTTATATTTGGGCTTTTGAATGACAGGAGGGATGGTATCTTGTGCAACTCTAAAAATACCGAAGCTTGAAGTTTGGGCTAAGAGAGTGCCTCCTCTCACCTCAGAAGAGATAAAACTCATTCTTTTACTCTCTGGATTATAGCTGTACATATTAGTTCGGCTATAATCTGTAAACAAGTCGCCCAAATAGATTTCTATATCAAAATTAGTGCGTAGTGGGATTGCATCAGGCATAAGTTCCAACTCTAAAGTATCGTCAACAAAGCTATATTTTTGTAATACGCTAGTAGCCTCAAAAAAAGTGTTTCTTGGAAATATAGTTGAAACCCTTAAGTCTGGGCTAGTGATAGTAGCTTTGGCATTAGGATAAAGACGCGACAAGCTTGTGTTAGCGTCAGTTTTAAGATCTAATATCCGTTGGTTAATAGTGGTATCCCAAAGTATACCCTGTTTGAAATTTCTTAAATCTAAATAAGTAGAATCTTTAAAAGTGACCCAATCTGCATTCCAATAACCGTTTTTTAAATCGCTTACAGTAATAGAATCGGTTTCTTGAATAAACGAACTATCAGCGGAGAATTGCACAACAGCAGTAGAGGTATTGCCAAAATAATCTTTAGCAATAATAGTGTATGGCTCGTTTAGTTTTACGTTTTCATGCTCTATATACTGTGTTACAAACGGATGATTAGCTCTGTTGTGCACAAACAAGCGCTGGAAAGTTCTTCGCCTTGAATTTGGCGAGCTAACACGATCGAGAAACATTGTTTCTACTTGATTAAAATTAAATTGTTTAATCGATTGTGAGAACAGAGTGTCATTCTCTTGTACTAATATCAGCTCGTAAACAGCATATTTATTATACACATCATTAGAACCATCATATACATTTACAGCAATTCCGATAGGACCATCTATTGGAATAGTCCCAAAATCATAGGTGTTTGGTGCTACTCGTTTGGCTCTAAATGTTTGGGCTAAGTTTTTACCAGATACTACAGTTGTTGGTGATTGTGGCTCAATCAGTAAATCTCTAAATGTTGGAGAGATAGTATCTTTTACTGTTAGATTACTTTTAAGTGGGTTAACAGGTTCATTTTGAGCATTTCTAATTTCATAATGTAAATGAGGCGGACCTATCCCTGTTGAACCTGTATAGCCAATGACTGTACCTTGGCTTACAAATATGCTGTCTTTTTCAAAATCTGCGTCCATTTCGTACGAATAATCTAAAAAGCGGATGCTATCTGCTCGCACTTGGAATTTATTCGTGAAACGTGAAAGATGTGCATACACTGTGTATGAGCCATCATTGTGTTTTAAATAAATAGCTTTACCATATCCAGTGCTAGTAATTGATAAACGGCTGAGAATTCCACCTCTGGTTGCATAAACTCTGTAGCCTTCTCTACCCCAAGTTTTAATATCTAGGCCAGCGTGAAAGTGTGCAGAACGGGTTTCGCCAAAAGTTGAAGAAAGAAATTGTCCCGCATTAGTTGGCCAAATGTAGGTGGTATCTAAAAGTTGAGCATAAGCAGTTTGCGATGAAATCACCGCAATGAAAAGGAAGAATATTTTTTTCACAGTTAAACTACAGTCAAAGAAAGTTGTGCGAGGCTAGTATTTAAAGAAGCTTCTAAAATGTCACCCGTATTTAAAGCCGAAACTCCTTTAGGTGTACCTGTAAATATGAGATCTCCAGGATAAAGTGTGAAGATACTTGAGAGATAAGAAATCAGTAAATCACAAGGGAATATCATTTCAGAAGTATTACCAAGTTGGCGTGTTTCGCCATTTACTTTCAGTTCTAAATCAAGGTCTTGAATGGAAGTTATAGAACTTAAAGGCACAAAATTGCTAATAGGTGCAAAAGTGTCAAAGCCTTTAGCTACGCTCCAAGGATGTCCTTTATCTTTAGCTGCTTGTTGGATATCGCGCGCGGTTAAATCAATACCAACGCCTATACCAGCAACATGTTCAAGGGCTGAGTTTTGGGGGATGTTTTTACCGCCTTTTCCTATAGCAATAACTAGTTCAGCTTCGTGATGAACGTCTTTACTTTGAGAGGGTAAGAGGATGGTGCCTCCATTGAAGCACACAGCACTTTTGGGTTTTAGAAAAACCATAGGTTGCTTAGGAACGGCATTACCAAGTTCTTGCGCGTGCTCTGCATAGTTTCTACCAATGCAGAAGATGGTGCCAATGGGCAAGTTTAAATTTGGGATGGTTAGGATATTCATAACCTGAAGATATGAAAAAAGCCTTAACTCAACGAGTTAAGGCTTTTAAAAATACGATTCGCTAATTAATTGATTAATTAGTAGGTTCTACGTTTACGAATTTTCTTCCGCCTGCTTTCACAGAGAAATTCACGTGACCGTCTGCAACAGAAAATAATGTATCGTCGCCACCGCGCATTACATTATCACCAGGGTGAAATTTAGTACCACGTTGACGAATAATAATACCGCCAGCGCGAACAAATTCGCCACCAAATCTTTTAACACCTAGTCGCTGTGCATTTGAATCACGACCGTTTCGGGTAGAACCTTGACCTTTCTTATGTGCCATTTGTTAATCCTTATCTTCGGTTTTAGATTTAGTTGTTTCAGCTTTAGGAGCTGCTGCTTTTTTTGCAGGAGCTGAAGCAGAAATCTTTTCAATCTGTATTTGAGACATCATTTGACGATGCCCGTTCAATTTTTGATAACCTTTACGGCGTTTCTTTTTGAAAACTAGAACTTTGTCTGCTTTCACCTGGTCTAGAAGCGTTGCAGTAACAGAAGCACCTTTTACAACAGGTGTTCCAACTTTAACAGCGCCTTTACCATCTTTAATAAGAAGAACATTCTCAAAAGTTAGCTTTTTTCCATCAATGTTTTGCTTGTCAACAAACAGAACATCTTTTTCAGCAACTTTATATTGGTGCCCGCCGATTTCAACTATAGCGTACATGGCCTAAATAATTTCTTTATATGATTTTTTCAAGAGCTTGCAAATATACATTAATGTTAGCATAAAACAAAGTAAAAAAGAGTCTCACTAAGCAAAATGATTTTATAAATATATATACCCAAGCAGTTTGGTGTAGCACTAGGGTTGTGCCACTGATAAGCCAGCTTGCATAGAATCTATTGCAACAATATTAATATACACCTAATGTTGCAATCGAGTTCTATTTGATTTTAATTCTAATGTTGGGGATTTGGTTTTAGAATAATTAGCTAAAACAGCTTATGCTACTTTGGTTTTAGCTCGCTGAAAGCCCTTTCTATTTACATGACCTATATATTTACCGATTATTCGAACTTCTTCGAAAACATCAGGCTCTATGATAATATCGCTGTAAGCTTCGTTTGCTGCTTCAAGGCGCAAGCCATTTTCATCCCAAAAGATTTTCTTCAAGCTTGTTTCGCCATCATATAAAACAGCACCAATGTCTCCGTTCTTGACATCAGTATCCATCAACAAAACAAAGTCACCGTCATAAATGTCCACGTCTTTCATACTAAAGCCAGAAACACGAAGGGCAAATATTTTGTCCAGATTGGGGAAGAGCTTTTCAAGGGTAATACTTCCTAAATTTGCTTCAACGGCTTCTTGAAGAAAACCCGCTGCAATTAATCCCCGAATAGGAATACCAGATTCGTTATATTCCTCATTGAACAAGGCTTTTTGAGATGGCGCTAGATCATACTCTTCGTCATCTTTTTTAACTAAGTATCCTTTTTTAAGTAAAGCTTGTATGTTTTGAGTTACGCTATTAGGAGATTTATACCCAAAGTTATCGGCTATTTCTCTATACGTAGGCCAAACATCATATTCTTTCTTATACTCTAGAATGAAATTAAAAAAATCCTGCTGTTTACGTGTTAAATGCGCATTATCCATATCATCCGTTTTTATGTGTGTGAAACATGTGCAAATAACGAAATTAAAGTGTCAAGGTCAATTATAATGTGTACAACCTATGTATAAATATTTAATCATCGCCCTCTTAATTGTGACAAGTGCAAGTTGTGATCGCTCTAAGGCTGATTATAAAAGAATAATTACAAAAGAATATCCTGAACTATACGCTTCTATTTTTGAAAGAGATGGTGAGTCCCTCCTAAATTTCACCAATAATGCAGACTCTACCGTTAGAGAGCAGGCATGGCGAGCATTGATTAACACGCCCGTAAACGATGTTGATCTATTGATTGACAAGGTTATTGAAGCTAATTCTAAAAGTGCGTGGGCTTCGTTATGGTTTAAAGAATTAGATTCTAAACAGGTAGAACGATTACAGAATTTATGGCAAGAAAATGAGGATGCTCGTTTAGGGCTGGCATCGGTACTTGGGCAACAGGGTAATGAGAACACACTACAACTATTATTAGACACTAGCCTGCAAGGAATTGCGAATGATCTAGAGTTTGAGATTGCTTACGCAATTGGTTTGCTATCCTCTAAATTTGAGGTTACAGAGGAAAATCAATATAAATTGGTAGAGCGAGCCATGAGTAACTCATCACCGCAAATTGGGCGAGCATATTTGTATGGCTATTATAGAACCGATAAAAATCTAGAGACTGAAGTTGAAGAAGAGTTGATGAGGTTGTGGATAGCTAAATCCCGAAATAGTTTATTAGATCAATATGTGTTTAAAATATTGATGGCAAATCATTCGCGAAAAGTATTATTCCTATTCGATTTGGAAGATTATTCTAGATTTGGTGTACAAATGGCAATTGAAGTTGCTAAAACTATAGCAACCTCTCCAGATAATGATCACGCAGTGTTGGTGCTAAGCTCATTGTTAGATCATCGAAATCCTAGTGTGCTTGTTGCGACTTTAAAAACACTTCAAATAAAAGAGAATTACGCAGAGATTTTAAACAATGTGATACGTTCAAAAGTTATAGGATTTGGAGAAGTGGAGCCAATTGTACGTTTAGAAGCATTAAATACTATTCCAGATCCTGCCGATCTTGAAGATATGACTAGGCGTTTAGCAGGCGAGGAGCCATATTTATTGCCTTTGAAATACTCGATCCTAAAAAAGTACTCTACTTCTAATGACTACTTCGATATGCTAAAAACGGATATCAACTCCGATAATAGGTTTACAAGGCTATTTGCCATGAATGAGTTTGCAAACTGGTGGGAAGGTTTAGATGAAAGTGAAAAAACAGAAGTTCAAGTTGAGCAAGCTAAAGAGTTACTCTACGAGAATATGCAAAAGGCAGATCGATCAATGGTTTACGGTATGTCTAGTCTTTTCATGGATGAAGAGTTACTGCCTAATTCAGATTTTGGCCTGATAACCAACATGCTAAAGCGTTTTAAGTTGCCAGAAGATGTGGAGGTGTATCAAAGTATTGCTCAAGTTTGTGAAATTCGTTTTAATGACCAAGCAAAGCCACTTATAGATTCCCTCGCCGAAATTGGGAATAGCGCACTGAATAAAACATTTATAAGCCAGGGATGGGATATTGAGGAGAAGGATTATCCACTCACAAAATTTAGAACCCCAGATTGGAAAAGACTTGCAAAGATTGGCGAACATCCGGTCTTAAAATTAGAAACCAATAAAGGGGTTATAGGAATTCAGTTAGACCCATTAATTGCACCTGCAACTATTTCAGGTATAGATAGCTTAGCAAAAGCAGGAGCTTACAATAACGTTGCATTTCATAGAGTGGTACAGAATTTTGTAGTTCAAGGGGGCGATGTAGAGACAGGTGATGGCTTTGGCGGGCCGAACTATGTTGTGCCAACAGAAGCGAGTGCTACGCAATATTTTAGAGGGAAGGTGGGCATAGCAAGTGCTGGTATAGATACCGAAGGCAGCCAATACTTTGTGATGCATCAATGGGCACCTCACCTAAATGGGAGGTACACAATTATTGGAGAAGTATTTACAGGGATGGATGTGGTAGATAAAATTCAAGTTGGTGATGTGGTAAATAGAGCCGTAGTAATTAAGAATTAAGAGATTGAGGAATTAGGGAATTAGTGATTGGTAAATTCAGAATTGAGTCAAGGTAGATATTCGTTAATTTGTTGATGAATTGGAGTTGAAAACTACCAAATTACCAAGCAAAAGACCACCAACGAGGTAGGGGATTGCAAGCCCTTGTTTCCCTCGTAACGAAGGTCCGCCTTTGTGATACTTCCAGATCATAGGATATTTTAGAGAATCATTAGTGGTTTGAATTAGGTTTTTTCAGGGTGAATGGATTAGCAGGTTTGGACATTTCCTCAATCTTTACAGCTATCTCCAACTCCAGAGGAGTTGAATGATAATAACCCACGGTAAAACCGTGGGTAAAGTGCCACCGCCTAGCCGAACCCCGTAGTGGGTTCAATTTCCTTCGGACTTCACCATAGATTATTCATGTTCAACAACAATTTGGTGCTGTATTGGCTCGAAGGTTTTGGAGTAAAACAAACCCTCAAAGTTCACACCTCGAAGCCATTCTTCCTACAAGTGTCCTAAAATCCATGATTTAAAAACCTGCCTGAAATATTCTGAGTAGGGAGCGTTTTCAGAATCTTCTTCACTAGCGCACATTGGTGCATTTTTAAAATCATGATTGGCACCAGGAATTATCTGAAGAGTGAAATTATCTGGGATGCCACTAGGGAATGTTTCATTGAGACTATTAATTGCCCAGCCTGGATAAACCATGTGGTCATTCTCCGCAAAAACAAAAAATGAAGGCACATTAAGGTTTCTCAACTCACTGGTAGGATCAAAATCAGAAATTACCTTAAGATGGCGCCATGCTTTTTTAAGAGGGAACCAATCCACCCAATTTATATCAGAAAGAGCTTTTTTGGAGGCTTTTTCGAAGGCCTTTTCTTGACTATCGCCTTCGCATAAAAACTCACTATAATAAATATTAGTAAGATGCATTGTTGTACTAAAAACAGGTGCAGCAAGGGAAACAGTAGCTTTAACATCATTGGGGTAAAGGGCACCTACAACTTGAGCAACCCAGCCGCCTTGGCTATGGCCAACAACTGCAATTCTAGAAGCATCTACTGCTTTCACTGTTTTAAGAAAGTCTACTGCAGCTTTTGTATCGTCAGCTCTATCATACATAGTTGATCGATACCATTTGCCTTCAGAGTTGCCTACCCCTCTTTTATCAAAGTATAAAAGTCCATAACCCTCCTCTAGAAATAGTTGCTCCAAATTTTCTTCTACAAAAGTTTTATATAAAGTTTGGTAGGAGGAGTTCTCACCTGCGCCAGCTAAAAAAATAATCATAGGTACGCTATCAGCATTAACAGGAACAATTAGTTCTCCGTGAAGAGTATAGCCTGCGCTTTCGAAAGTAATATTAAGTCTTTGGATAGCCTGCGAGCTAACGCTTATACTCATCAATAGTAAAAATAGTAATCCTAAAAGCCCCGTTCTGATCATTAATTTGTAGATATATTTTTATATGCTATTTCCAACGCAATATACTTCTCTAGTATAAAAAAAGGCATGCTAATTGTTAATATGATTTAAAACTTCTTTTACTTGCAGTAAGTGGCGTTGGCAATGGTAGATACTGCTAAAGGTCCATTCTTCGCGTGTTAAATAACCAAACAAAGGGTGCGGGTATTTCATACAGAGCTCTTGCTTGTTTTGGGCCATAATGTTTGAAAGCAGGGTTTTTCTGATACTACTAAACTCATTTACCAAATCTTTTTTACTTTTGGTAACAGCTTGAGGTAAGAGTATTTCTGGAGCATTTGCCTTTTTACTTCTATCTAAGAGTTTGGCTTGCATTGCCTTTATAATTGCATCAGAATCTCTGTTGTCTTCGCTTTCTTCTGTTGAGCCCATAAAAAGGCTTTCCATGCCAAATTCTGAACGAATAAGATGTTCTGTTATTTCAGCAACAGACCAAGTTGTAGGGCTTGGTTTAGTGAAAAATAGTGTATCTGGAATGTCCTTAATTATTGAAAGGAAAGAAGAGGTGTTGTCTTCTAGTTGTTCAGCAATGTTCATGAGAAATCCTTTGAATTTCTTAAAGTTAGCTTAAGCAATCTAAAGATGCAGATATTATTTTATGAACGTTGGAATGGGAAGTCAGTGCCAATTAACAATGAACTGTTATCAGAATTTAAGAATCAGTCAATGTGGCTTTAAATATATCTCTTAATTCAGGAATTAAATCCTCTTCAAACCACTCATTCTTTTTGAGCCAAATATTATTTCTAGGGGAGGGATGTGGTAAAGGCAAAAAATTAGGCAAGTATTCTTTATATGCTCTTACTGTTTCGGTGAGGTTCCTTTTTGCATTATTTTTTAAATAATATTTTTGAGCGTATTGCCCAACTAGAAGTTTTAGTTTCACTTCTGGCATCATCTCGAAAAGCAAAGGATGCCAAAGGGGCGCACACTCTTTTCTAGGGGGTAAATCCCCGCTTTTCCCTCTTCCAGGATAGCAAAACCCCATTGGTATAATGGCAATTTTAGTAGCGTCATAAAACACTTTATTATCAATACCCATCCAATCTCTAAGTCTATCACCACTTGGATCATTAAAGGGGATACCCGTTTGATGAACTTTTAAACCTGGTGCTTGGCCTATTATCACAATTTTACTAGTGGGCGTTGCGGCAACCACAGGGCGAGGACCAAGAGGTAAATGAGTCTCACAAACTGTACAATCGGCAATATTCTTGAGCAGCTGGTCCAAACTAATATTGTAATTTTATCGATGTGCTATCAGGTGAAAATGTCAAGTCTGTTCGAACTTTATCAAACCAATCGGCTATTAGTTTCCGTTCTGTATCGGTGAGCCTAGCCTTATCGTGTAGCCAAGTGTAAGGTAGGAGTGGCATTTCATTATCAAGTATTAACTCAGATGCCTCTTCTAATTTATGATCCTTACGTTTGGTGGTATAATCATCCCAAACAGAGAAGTTGAGCTCATGGCGACCATCATTTATGTGCTTTTTAAGAAACCAAGATGCAGGAGTAACATTAGAATACCAAGGATATTGAGTGTCGTAAGAATGGCAGTCATAGCAAGCACTTTTCAAAATACTGGCAACTTCGGAAGTTGGAGTTGTAACTACTAGAAAATCGCTTGATGGGCTAGTACTTGGGGTTGACTTATCTATGGTAAAGAATTGCATTATGATTAGAACAGCAGCAAGAGACAGTAGTATCTTTTTCATCATAGCGCGCACCAGTAAGTTTTGTTAAGTAACTACTTAATATACTAAAAATATTAAGTGTGTTAGTATCGCCAATAAATATTCACAGATTATACTAGCTGCTTTCCGTTATAGAAAAGCAGCTAATATATAAAATGACGCCTTTTACCCTTTTGGTGTAAAAGATTGAATTCCTGTAATTTCACGACCTAAAATTAAGCCATGGATATCGTAAGTACCTTCGTAAGTATTTACAGACTCTAAATTCATTACATGGTGAATAACTCTATAGTCGCCCACAATACCGTTTCCACCGTGCATATCGCGCGAAACACGAGCTATATCTAAAGCTTTGCCACAATTATAACGTTTTGCAAGGGAGGTCATAGATGGATGATCGCGACCTGCATCTTTAAGCTGACCCAAACGCAGTGCAAACATTTGCATTGCCGTAATATCGGTTAGCATGTTTGCTAATTTAGTTTGAATAAGCTGATTTGCAGCTAATGGTTTACCAAATTGTTTACGGTCGAGTACATACTGACGTGCTTTTTGGTAACAGAATTCAGCTGCTCCAATGGTTCCCCAAGCAATACCATAACGAGCACTATTTAGGCACATAAAAGGTCCTTTCAATCCTGTAATATCAGGGAACATATTTTCATCTGGAACAAAAACATCATCAAAAACTAGCTCGCCGGTTTCTGAGGCACGTAGCGACATTTTAAATTTAGTGTGTGGGGCAGAATATCCTTTCATTCCCTTTTCAAGTAGGAAGCCACGGATAACACCTTCATCATCTTTGTTCTCTTTTGCTTTTGCCCAAACAACGGCAACATCAGCAATAGGAGAGTTGGTGATCCACATTTTGGCACCATTCATAATCCAACCGCCATCAGTTTTAACAGCTGTAGTAACCATAGAACCTGGATCGGAACCATGATCTGGTTCGGTAAGGCCAAAGCAACCAATTAATTCACCGGTAGCAAGCTTTGGAAGAAAACGTTGTTTTTGTTCTTCAGTACCAAAGGTATTAATAGGGTACATCACCAACGAAGATTGAACACTCATAAAAGAGCGGTACCCAGAATCTACACGTTCTACTTCACGAGCTACTAAACCATACGCTGTTTGGCTGGCATCAGAGCCACCATATTGTTCAGGGATGGTGATACCAAGTAATCCCATCTCACCCATCTCGCGGGCAATATCCATATCAAAATACTCGTCTGTATTTCCTTTTAGGGCACGTGGCTCTAATTTTGATTGGGCGTAATCACGTGCGGTTTCCATAATAAGACGATCCTCTTCATTTAACTCAGATTCAAAGAGGAGGGCATCGTCGATGTTGAATAGATTCTTAGACATTAGATTAAAACGGGCTTAAAATAAAAGGTTTTTGCGTATATGTGGATAGTAAGCAAAATATAGATAATGAGGAATATAATTTATGCCTAATTGTAAGGGGAGATTTAATTCTTTGTTTTAATCTTATACTTATAAACAGTAGGGAAGGGTTCAGCACTAGAAGTAAAAATAACACCATCTTTTACCATGTCAATTTTCCCAAATTCCGGATCATATCCTTCGCTTTCAATGGAATAAAGCAAGTTCCATTTGGCGTCGAAAAAATCTATTGAATTCATGAAATCTACTTTTTCATCGATTCCAGATGCGACTCTTTTTGTGAATTGATCAGGGTCGGTAACATTAGTAGGCCAACTTGTGGTGGCTAGGTAAAGCTCATCATTAATCTTATAAGGAGCAGAAGTATCTCCAAAGCCATACAAAGTACTAGATGTTTCGGTAGCGTACATTCCTGGGCGCACAATTTTGTCAAAAGAGCGTTTTATGGTTTTGATGAGAACTCCTTCCAAATTGTAGATGCTAAATGAATAATCGTGAAGACTTCCAGTTATTATCTTGTCATCAATAATATTGAGTGATGATTTAGTACTAGATCTATCTTGAATTTTAACTCCATTTGTCTCGTCAATTTCAAAAGAATTTAGTATTGATAACGAATCAGATTCGAGTTTCGCTATAAAAATATTGTGACCAAAGGAACCCATTCTAAAAGAGCTTATTATTAGTTTTCCACTTTCTGTAACATCTTCAATTGAAGAATAAAGAATTTCTTTAGGCAGTGAAATACTTTTAATAAAATTTCCATCAAAATCGAAGAAGTCATGCCGTGTACTTTGGATGTTGCTAACCAATATGTAATTATCCTGAATCAGAATACCCCACACATCCTCGAAGTCTCCAGGACCTTTTCCTTTTTCGCCCGTCATCCATCTAAAAGACCCATCGGGTGCAACGGAAATCAGCTTCGACTGGGCATAATCCATAAAGTAGTAATTGCCGTTTTGATCGGTAGTGAGATAATCGATTCCTGATAAAATAAAATCTTCAGGTAACTGGAGGGAAATAGACTCCTGCAACTCGAATTCAAAAGGAGCAGGTTCTACATTCTGTTTAGAACCGTACTCTGGGTTTTGGATAACATTCTTCCCGGTTTCTAAATTAGAATCTGATTTTCCGGCGCATGAAAGAAACACCAATACTGCAAGTAAAAGAGTAGATAGTTTTTTAATGGTAGCTCAAGTTTATTGAAGTTGAGTTTAAATATGCGTTATAAGCTCAATTAATACAATACATAAAAAAGCTAGTTGGTATTAAAACCGAAGAACTATTGAAGCCAAGAAAGAATGTTATAAATTTCTCGAATTTGAATAGCCCTGAGATTTATCTCGGGGTAAACAGTTAAAGAATATGCATCGGTGGGAAGGATTGTTTTATAAAAGATGCGTATAAATCCACCGAAATTTTGAAAAGATTTATTTTAAAAGCGCATAAAGAGGTGCTATTCCAAAAAATGTGAATAAAGATTGTGGGACTTAAGGGACTTGGCCCAACTAGTAGTTAGAATAATCAACACAAAAAAAGCTCATAACGGTGAGGTTATGAGCTTCGAAAATAAGCTGGATATAAATTATGCCAGAGACTTTTTCAATTCTCTAGCAATGACTAAACGCTGAACTTCTGAAGTTCCTTCGCCAATAGTCATTAGCTTTGCATCACGTAGAAAACGCTCAACATGGTATTCTTTGGTGTAGCCGTAGCCACCATGAATTTGAATTGCCTCTAACGAAGCACGTACCGAAAGTTCAGAAGCAAAAAGTTTTGCCATAGATGCTTCGGTTGTGTAGGGCTTACCTTGGTCTTTTAATAATGCGGATCTAAACACTAACAGTCGAGCTGCTTCAATTTCAGTTGCCATATCTACTATTTTACCTTCCATATACTGGAAGTTGCCAATAGCTGTGCCAAACTGCTTACGTTCCATGGCGTACTTGAGCGATTCTTCAAATGCACCACGAGCAATTCCAACAGAAAGAGCAGCAATCCCAACACGTCCACCATCAAGCACTTTCATGGTGTCGATAAAGCCCATGCCTTCTTCGCCAAGTAAATTTTCGGCAGGCACTCGAACATTCTCAAAATAAACTTCTGTAGTGTCGGAAGAGTTCATGCCTAATTTATGCATTCCTGGACCTGGTTTTACGCCCTCCCATTCTCTTTCAACTATAAAAGTACTAATGCCTTTAGTTCCTTTACTGGGATCTGTTTTAGCCAGTACAACATAAATATCACCTACAGAACCTTGGGTAATAAAAATTTTAGAACCGTTCAATATATAATGGACACCATCTTTAACAGCGGTTGTTTTCATGCCAGAGGCATCAGATCCAGAGCCTGGTTCTGTTAAACACCATGCACCTAGTTTTTCGCCAGCTGTGAGTGCAGGCATATACTTCAATTTTTGCTCATGAGAGCCAGCGACTGCAATATGTCCTGTAGCTAATGATGTATGCGAAGCAACAGTTAAAGCGAGAGAAGCGTCCCAGCGGGCAATTTCTTCTATAGCCAAACAAAAACTAACAACATCAAAGCCGCCACCGCCATATTGTTCTTCATGGTAGATGCCAAGCATCCCCATTTCGCCAAGTTGCTTAACAATATCGTGTGGGAATTTCTTACTGTTGTCTCGCTCCATCACTGTAGGCGCTACATTTCGTTCAACAAACTCCTTCACGCTATCGCGTATCATTTTCTGGTCATTACTCAAATCAAAGGAGAGTGTTTGTTCTAAAGATTTATTCATATTTAAGTTGCTTATGTAACGATTAAATTTATTATGGAAACGCTTCCAAAGATAACAGAAATGCTTAAAAAAAACGTTCGTTGCGTTCCGAATTAATAAATGATTACAAACCCAAAGGTTTTAATTTAGGATTGAAGGAATCTTGTTGGTTTAGATTTTCAATAGTTCGACCGCTCATAACCTATCAATTCCGACCTCCTCTTCCCGAAGCTTCGGGTTGGGATTATTATGATTTGTTCAATAGAAGTTTGTGATTAAGAGTATTTGCATTTCATGTTTAATCATTTAATCACATAAATCATAGTTCAAAACCCATCCACTGGAACGAGAAAAGCCAACACCGAAGGTGTTGAATGTAAACAGATAAAGAATATGCATCGGTGGGCAGTATTGTTTTATAAAAGATGCGTACAAATCCACCGAAATTTCAGCAAGATATATTTTAGGAGAGTGTCTTCAGATGTTTGGGGTAGCTATCACAAGCTCGACGCTTGCGAGAGGGCTTGGGGGAGTTTAGAGCAATCTGAACTCTGTCAGGGTTTTAAACCCTGCCAAATTTGAAAAATGCTTGTGGTGGCGATGATTATGGTTTTTGAATCACGGATTGAAGGGATTACACAGATTACTCGGATTCTTAATTTTGGCTCTAATCCAATCCTGCACATCCTTTTATGCTGATAATCCTGTTTCAAAATACAAAGATTCATCAACATCGCCCACGCACTGGAACCAGATGTTTGGGCAGGAATAACGAAAGGAACGTTCGTTACGAGAAAAAAACAAAGCCCGTGATACCGCACCCCATGCGGTATCTCCTTGAACTTGGCACGGAGCGTTGTTGGCTGTTACAAACGCGACGCTTGCGATAGGGTTTGGGAATATGGCAGGCTTAGAAGGAGATTTACAAAGATTAGAAAATCGAACCATTTTCGATGAGCGCTGTAGAAGGGGATAACAAAAGGACCCATCAAATAAATATGGGATTCATAAATCAAAAATAAACAAGAGAGGCAATTATG
Source organism: Balneolaceae bacterium (assembly GCA_041656135.1). Lineage (GTDB taxonomy): Bacteria > Bacteroidota > Rhodothermia > Balneolales > Balneolaceae > Balneola. The sequence goes on from JBBAEC010000008.1 coordinate 78,179, forward strand.
CTTTGTAAGAAAAACATCTATTTAGGACTATTCATCTTTATTTTCGGAATTAGCTCCGTAGCAATGATTAACGCAACTGAGAAGGTCGTATCTCAACAAGACGTTGTTGCAGCAGTTACTCTAGAAGGAACGGTAACAGACAGCCAAACTGATATTGCCTTAGCTGGTATAGAAGTTGAGCTTGTAGAAATTGATCAAAAGGCTACTACCGACGAAAATGGTAAGTATATTTTTACAGACCTTACTGAAGGCGAAACATATATGCTAAAAGTTGAGGAAGATGGCTTCGAAGATTTTAAAGAAACTATTGAAGCTACTGCAGAAACGCCAACAATTGAAGTTGACATTGCGTTAGATGCAGAGATGGAATAAGCTTAGTTAAAAGTATTTTAATTAGTGCTTAAATTGAAAAGAGCCCAGATGATGGGCTCTTTTTTTTATCCAAAATTCCAAGTTACGCCACGTCCAATTTCAGGATCGGGGTAATTCCAAGTTACGGCACCTTGGTCGCACGCATACATACACGAGCCACATTCGATACAATCTTCTACTTGAAAGCGCACAATGCCTTCTTCTAAGGTGTAGCAATAAGCAGGGCAAATCCAAGTAGTACATTTATGTGGACAAGTAGTATTACAGATATCTGTATCCACAATAATATGTGGTTTAAACTCTGTTTTAGACTGATTTCTATAGCTTACTAAGCCCAGACGTTCTGTGAGTTTGAGTAATTTCATAATGATTTCCTTGCTTTAAATCCTAATTTAGCGAGTTCCCACAATGAGCTATGTCGTTTAATAGCACGTAACAACATCTTCTCCGTTTTAGGTGTGGGCTCATTCTTTATACTAAAAAACTGTCGGCCAAAATCACATATTAAGTTAGGCACTTTTTTCTGCATTGTATCTGTATGCAAGAGGTGCACGGCATCTTGAAAGTTATTGATATCTTTCATCACATAACTCTCATCCATTACCTTGCGATATTCTTTAAGAGTAGCTGAAGAGTAATCGCCTTTTGCCTTTGCTTTAACAATTGTTTCGGCAGCAAGTATTCCTGATCGCATAGCATAATCCATTCCTTGAATGGCTTTACCTGCATTCATTAATAAATTTGCAGCCTCACCCACTAATAAGATTCCATCTTTATACAACTCTTTGGGCATAACGCGTGAATCACCAGAAGAAACAACATGCGCTGAATATTCTACTACTTCTCCACCACGAATGGCATCGGCTACGGTTGGATGTGTTTTAAAGCGATTTAAAATATGGTATGGCTCTTTATTTGGCCCTTTTTCACGTAAATCTTTCAAACCTAATACCAATCCAATAGAAATAGTATCGCGGTTAGTATATAGGAAACCACCACCCTCAATACCATCGGTAGCCCAGCCAACAAACTCGTTGCTCATGCCACTTAAACCATTTAGCTGAAATCGATCTTCCAGAACTTTTTGGTCAAAGCGTATTACTTCTTTAATACCGATAAGCATGTGATCGGCAGGCACATATTTGTCTTGCAGGCCAACTTGGCGAGTAAGTAAATTATTTACACCTTCAGCTATAATTACAGAATCAGCAAAAAACTCATCTTCTCCGGTTTTTATACCCACAGCTTTGTCGTTCTCCATTATAACTTCATCCACCTTAATATCGGTAGCAATGAAAGAATCCATCGCGAAGTCGCTAGCATCAATAGCTTCCTGCACTTTTCCGGCAAGCCAATTGTCAAATTTTGAACGTAAAACAACTACCCCGTTGTAGGGAGTTTCGTTAAAATGCTTCGATTTAAAATCGAGAGTAAAAGTAGATTGCTCATCCATAAAGGTGAGCCGACGGTGATTTATGAAACGCTCCCATCCGCCATCGGTTTCTTCCCAATAATTAGGAACTAGTTTAGCTAAATCATCCCCCCAAAGCACTCCACCAGAAACATTCTTAGCGCCAGCAAATTCGCCCCGCTCTACAAGAAGAAACTTCATGTTATTTCGTGCTAGTGTCATAGCAGCAGCTAAACCAGCTACGCCACCACCAATTACAATACAATCGAATTTATCTTCCATGCTTAATATTTCTGAGAGATGATGTTTTAGGCTTTGTTAGTGGGAAAGTGAGTCCCACTAACTGAATTGAATAATTACAGACCTTTAATTTTTTTCAGTTCGTCGATGAAAGGTGGCAAGATTTTATATAAATCGCCAACTAAACCATAATCAGCTACTTCAAAAATTGCAGCATCAGGATCTTTATTTATGGCTACAATCACTTTACTGTTTGTCATACCAGCAACGTGTTGAATAGCGCCAGAAATACCAACTGCAATATAAAGCTGAGGAGAAACTACTTTCCCTGTTTGGCCTATTTGTAGGCTTGGATCGTACATTCCAGATTCGGTAAGTGCTCTAGAGGCACCAACACCTGCATTTAAAACTTTAGCCAATTCAGTAATCAGCGCTTTGCCTTCTTCATCCTTAACGCCGCGACCAGCTGCAACAATAGCATCTGCTTCGTTTAAGTCGATAGTGTCTCCACTAGCCGAAATAATTTCTTTAAGTGTTGCTTTGATGTCTTCATCAGCAATATTAAAATCTACCGAAATTGTTTCAGCATCTGTTGGCGATTCAATCAAATCGTAAGAGCCTGAACGAACAGATACGAGAACTTTATCGCCAATAGCTTCAGCATTTGCTAATACTTTTGCAGCCATAACAGGGCGCTTTGCTTTTACGCCATTATTCGAAAGTTCGAAAGAAGAAACATCAGGCAGTACAGCTGCATTCTGATTAGCAGCCAAAGCTCCCAAAATATCTTTTGTGCTTTCTGTAGATGCAAAGGCAAATACAGAAGGGGAAGCAGCATCCATTGTTTTAACCAATGCTTTTAGCAGTGGCGTGTTCATGTGATTTTTGAAAATAGGATTTTCGACAACGTATACTTTCGAGGCTCCATATTTGCTAATATCGCTCACATATTTTGAAGCATTAGCGTCAATAACAACCGCGGCTACAGTGTGGCCAGCAGTATCGGCTAATTGTTTACAATGGGAAAGTACCTCAAGTGATGAACGTTTAATTTTGCCGTCTGAGATGGCAATGTAAGTCAGTAATGTGCTCATTTTAATTCCTTAGAGTCATAATTTGATGTAGGAATGCAATGTTTTGAACTGAAAAGTGATTTAACGTAGTGCGGCAAATCTATCTCAATAATAAAAGGTTCAAACTGCATTCATTATTAAAATTTCTAGATAGCGTTTGCTTCAGTATCTAACAACTGTGCAACTTGGCGAGCCACTTCATCGGCATCACCTTCATATTTCTTACCAGCCTGACGGGCGGGCACATTTTCATAGCTTAATGTGGTAGTTTTGGCGTCCAGAATTGTTCCATCAATACCTAAAGAACTAATTTCAACCACATCAATAGGCTTCCTTTTGGAAGCCATAATGCCTTTTAAATTTGGAATACGCGGATTATTCATATCGTTAGAACAGGTAACAGCGCAAGGGCAAGGCAGTTCAATCATTTCTTGGCCATCGTCGCCTTGGCGTTTAACTACCAAAGTGCTTTCGCCTTCAACTGCTAAGCCAACAGCGTTTGTAGTATAAGGCAGGTCTAAAAGCTCTGCCACCATGCTACCCGTTAGTCCCGAGTCGGTGTCTTGCGATTGTTTACCCAATGCAACCACGTCAAAATCTTTACCTTTAAAGAAAGCAGCTAAAATTTGAGCATAGCTTCCCGAATCGAAGCCTTCACTTCCAGAAGTTTGAATATGTGTGCCTTTATCGGCGCCCATGGCTAGGGCTTTTCGAATTGTTTCGGATGCTTTTGCAGGGCCAATGCAAACAACCTCAACTTCGCCACCATGTTTTTCGGTGAGAACCAAGGCTTCTTCTACGGCTGAGGCGTCGTAGGCGTTAAGCACTACACGGTCAGCATCCATAATTAATTCGCCATCTTTAATTTGAATGGGTGCACCAACATCGGGCACCATTTTAATGCATACGTAAAATTTCATTTACTCTGTATTAGTCTGCTATTGTTTTACGGTGTGGAACCGCTTTTTTGTAGAATCCAATATACAAAAGTTGAGTTATAATGTTTATGAACTCCATGTATATTATGGGGAAAATACCCGTTATTTTGTTAAAAAATATGTAGTATTTGAATTAGTTAGAATTTACATGTCATTTAAAACTCAGAAAAAGTTTGTCGTTATCACAAACATCTCAGGGATTTAAAATCCTCACAGAGTTGAAATTATTTCAATAACTGATCTGGATTCAGGACTTTTAAATCATCAACTACAAACTTGCGGCCTTTACGGATGAGTTCACCATCTAAGTACACATCTGGACCGATACACACTAAATCCCAGTGAATAGCGCTTTCGTTACCATTTGGCGCGATTTCATAGTCATTACCAAGAGTTAAGTGATTAGAGCCATAAATTTTCTCATCAAATAGAATGTCGTACATAGGACTTTCGATCACAGGATTGGTACCAAAACTAAACTCTCCAAAACGTCGAGCTCCTTCATCGGTATCTAAAATATCTTTGAGCGCTTCGTTATTCGAAGAGTCGAAATCTACTACTACACCATTTTCCACTACCAATTTCACAAACTCAAAAGGCTTGCCTTGATACACAGAAGGCGCATAAGTGATAAAACCGTTTACAGAATCGCGCACAGGCGAGGTGAACAATTCACCATCGGGGATATTGCGTTCGCCATAACAAGGAATCCAATTTTGGCCTTTAACAGAAAAGCTGATATCCGTTCCTTCACCCTTCAAACGAATCATATCAGTTTTTCGTAAACGAGCTTCCAAAGGCTCCATGGCTTTTTTAAGCTTAGCATAATCAACTAAACACGCATCGTAATAAAATTTAGTAAACTCACGTGTTGGCATTTTCGCATTCATGGCAAAAGCAGCCGATGGATAACGCATAATACACCACTTGGTGTTATTTACACGCTCATTAAAATGAACAGGCGTTAAGAAATGCTCAGAATAGGCTTTGTTAGCTTCTTTGCTAGCCCTAGAATTTTCATAAATATTCTCAGAAGCGCGGATACCAATAAAAGCATCCATTTGTTTCATTAGCGGGAGCTGATCTACAGCTGCTTGATTTTTCCAAAATTCAACATCCCCATTCTGCACTAATAAACGTTGGGTTTCAGTGTCTTCAATTTGAACAAAAGGATGTGCTTCTTTTTCACGAATCTGCTCTACCAAAGCGCGTAATAATCCGATTCCGTTTAAGCCAATAAGTTGCACCATCACATTTTCGCCTTTCTGAACTTCGGTGCTATGTTCTAAAATTAGTGTGGCTAAGTCTTGATCGTTTTGAGAAATCACGTAATTGAATATTTAAAAATTAAAAAAATTATTAGTTAGAGGCTTTCGCCTCTATTTGTTTGATAATACTGACGATAATTCCACAATATTATCACATAACTCCAATTCATTGGGGTCGTTAGTTGCTATAATTACAAGCTTATCAGCTTTAACCCGTTCCTCAACTATTTGCTGAACTAAGTGATGACCTTTTGAATCCAAATTAGAACCAGGTTCATCCAGTAAAAGAATTTCAGGGTTGCGAACCAAAGCCGCCGCAAGTTTAACCCGTTGCTGCTGGCCTGTTGAAAGCGATTTAAAAAGGCGATGCTGAAAGTCTAGCATCTGTACACGAGCAAGCAATTCTGGGTAAAAATCTTCGTGGTGCCTACAACGACTAACTTCCCCCAAAAACTCCAGATTCTCAAGTAAATTTAAATCATCGTACAGATTTAAATATGGAGCTGCGTAACCCATAGAGGTACGTGCAGAAACTTTACCAAATCGCTCGCCCTCTTTTTCCCACGAAATGGAGCCAGAATTTGGACGAACCAAATAGGCTAAGCATTTTAATAACGTAGATTTTCCGCTACCATTAGCGCCTGCAATTCCTAACACCCCCGCGGTATGTTCAAAAGAAAGCTCGTGCAATACAGGCTTCCGATTGTACATTTTTGTAAGCTCATCGACTTTTAGAGAAATCATACCTGAATATTTAGTTTATTAGTATAAAATAATCGGAATCACTCAGTTAGTTATGTTATTATCAAAGTAAGTTTAAATAAGGAATAATTCATGTTGTAATGCCTCAAAAGAGGTTTTATTTTCAGCAATAATTACTATTCAAAATTATGCAAAAGGTCATTGACCAAATATCAGATCAATTAGTAGGTCTCATAAAAACAGACAAACCCGCCTATACCCCTAAAGAGTTACTTAAGGCGGGTATACCATCCTATATAGTGGAGCGAATTCGGCTTTTAATAGAAGATCGAATTCGAGAAGAAATTGTATTTCCTACTACAAAATGGACAGCCTTAGAAAGTACAGAGGTTGTAAAAGAGTGGGATAAATTTTTACAGAGCGTAATTAATAACTCTCAGGTACCGCATAAAAATTTGCATGGTATAATTCATACTGTGGTAGAAGAAGTGCTAAATGTGCTAATTGAGCCACGTAAAAGAATTGCTAAATTTCTGTTTCGGGATGATGAAGCCCTGAGCTTCGATGAAATGAGCAAGCGGTGTACTCGCCTTACTATATATAAACATTTTGGCACTGCCATTCCTTTATATATGCAAAAGCGAAATTTAAATGAAATTACGCGAGACCGATGTAATCAGCTTATTCATAATCTAGATGAGCGAATTGTGGCTAACTACACTGCTGATGATTGGGCACAAAAATTAGAAATGTTGTTTACCCTTTTTGGGGGGAAAGTGAATCCTAAGCTTTTCGTTCTCTTTTTTGAAGACAAAGGGTTGATGCAAACGGCAGATATTTTTAGAAAAATTGACGTTTCTCTGACACAAAGTTCATTTATAGAGTTACTGTCACGCAAAGGGTTAAAAGACTTTACCGAGGAAGAGAAGAAGGAAGAAGCACCTGAAGAAGTGAAATCAGATGCACCCACACAAGCTGAGACAGTTGCAACTAAAGATGAGGAGATAGAAGAGCAATCCGCTGATAAAATTAGTTTGGCAGAGCAACTCGCATCTACTTCGCAGCCAAAAATCACCGAAGGCGAAATGGACGATATCTTAAGTGATATTGCTCAAGGCGGGGTGATAGAAGTGGATGGGTATGATGACTCAGAGTCATTGAATGCGCTATTTACACTAGCCTATCAAAATGAGGAAGAGGAAGAAACAGAAGCGAAGTGGGTAGCAAATCAAAATGAAGATATGCAAGAGTTTAGGGCAAATCTAACCTCTATACTCGACCAAGCTAAAGACTCGTTTGAAGATTTATCGGAGGCTCCTGAGAAAACTAAAAAAGTAGAAGCAAAGGTTGCTCATAAAGCCAAAGAGGAAAAGAAGGAAGAAATTATTGAAGTTGAAAATGAAAGCTTCGGCTCCATTGAGCAATTAGTTGCGCCCAGCGAAGAAGAGGAAGAGACGAATGTACTAGGTGAGGAAGAAAGACCTATGTGGGCACGGTTTTTAAGTCCCGATCAAATGGAAGTAATGATGGGGTCTCGAGTTTCTGATAAAGACGACGACGACGACGATGATACTGAAGCAGAAGAGAGTTTAGGATATTCTTTTAACGCTCAGCCAGAAACTAGCGATGGAATGCCAACAGATGAAGATGATGAGGAAGTGGACGAAGCAGAGAAAGAGATTTTTGTGGGCGACACCGACCTTATTATTGATGAAAATGACAGCGTTGATGCTGTTACCTTTGGTCTTAAATCGCATTTAAGCGATAAAGCCGGAATATTTATTGATAGTATTTTCGACGGAGCTGTTTGGGAATATGGCGAAGCTATAGAACATCTAGAACAATTAGATGAATGGCAGGAAGCTTCGGAGTATATTCAGCAAGAAATTTTTACTCGTAATAACACAGATATGTTTTCAGAGGTGGCGATAGAATTTACCGACCGCCTGCAAAGCTATTTTAAAGATCATAAATGGAGATAGTCAGATATGGAATCTAATGAGAAAGTTGAGCGCCTATTAAAAATGCGTGAAGAATCGCTACAAGGTGGCGGTAAAGATCGTATTGAAAAGCAGCATCAAAAAGGCAAAATGACTGCTCGAGAGCGCATTGACTTGCTTTTAGACAAAGGCTCATTCGAAGAAATTGATGCATTTGTAACCCATAGAAGTACCAACTTTGGCCTAGAAAGGCAGCAGATTTTAGGAGATGGTGTTGTAACTGGCTATGGTAAAATTCATGGTAAACCAGTGTATGTGTTCAGCCAAGATTTTACTGTATTTGGTGGATCTCTTTCTGAAACACACGCCGAGAAAATTTGTAAAGTGATGGATTTATCACTCAAAAATGGTGTTCCAATTATTGGGCTGAACGACTCGGGAGGCGCGCGTATTCAAGAAGGTGTATCCTCGCTAGGTGGCTACGCAGAAGTATTTTGGCGTAATAGTATGGCCTCAGGTGTGGTGCCGCAGATTTCTGCAATTATGGGACCCTGTGCAGGCGGTGCAGTTTATAGCCCGGCGCTAACAGATTTTATATTTATGGTAGAAGATACCAGCTACATGTTTGTAACTGGTCCTAACGTAGTTAAAACGGTAACTCACGAAGAAGTAACCTCCGAAGAACTAGGCGGAGCTATGACGCACAATTCAAAATCGGGGGTGGCGCATTTTGCGACCGCAAATGATGCTGTATGTTTGCAAGAAATTCGGAAGTTGATGACGTATTTACCACAAAATTGCGAAGAAAAAGTGTCGCTAATAGAAGCTAAAGAGCCAGATGCTGCCAAAGCTAAAGCGCTTCCTAGCATAGTGCCAGACAATCCAAACAAGCCATACGATATCAATGACGTTATTTTAGGAGTAGTAGATAAAGATTCGTTTTACGAAGTACATAAACACTACGCAGAAAATATTGTAGTAGGTTTTGCTCGATTAGGCGGCCGAAGTGTAGGTATTGTAGCCAATCAGCCCCTGCAACTTGCAGGAGTTCTCGATATCAGGTCTTCTAAAAAAGCAGCCCGTTTTGTACGTTTCTGTGATGCCTTCAATATTCCATTGGTTGTATTTGAAGATGTACCCGGCTTTTTACCAGGCACCGACCAAGAGTGGAATGGAATTATTTCTGAAGGCGCAAAATTACTTTATGCTTTCTGTGAAGCAACCGTCCCAAAAATGACTGTAATTACTCGTAAAGCCTACGGTGGTGCTTATGATGTGATGAACTCTAAGCATATCCGTGCCGATTATAACGTAGCCTGGCCAACTGCTGAAGTTGCTGTAATGGGACCAAAAGGAGCTGTAGAAATTATATTTAGAGGCGAGATAACAAAAGCAGACGATGGCGCTGCTAAACAACTAGAGCTCGAAGGTGAGTATGCAAAAGAATTTGCACATCCGTATCAAGCTGCAGCACGTGGCTTTTTGGATGATGTAATATTACCATCCGAAACTCGAAGTAAACTCATAAAAGCTTTAGAGATTTGCCAACACAAATCCTCTTCTGTGCCCAAGAAAAAACACGATAATCTACCTCTGTAGAATCAAATCCTTAACACATTTATTAGAAAAAGCCTGTGGTACAATGAACAGTTATCAGAGAACAATAAGCAGTGTAGATATAGCTTTAACGTTAATGGTTGATGTTTGTAGTAAATATTGGCAGTGTTTTGCAAACAAAATTGAACAGAAACCTAACACTGAAGGTTGTTACATGTGAATAATTCATGATGTGATCGTGAGGGGCACTATATGCCCACAAACCTAGTAATTAGTTGCACCATCTCACGGATAATTTTCACACTTTTAGGAAGGGTATCAGATATTATTTCTAGAATATAAATAACCCCGAGATTTATCTCAGGGTTAACAGATTAATAATAGGCTTCGGTGGATTGGATTGGGTTACAAAGGTTGAATTTGAACCCACCGAAATTTCGGCAAGATTTATTATAGGAACTCACTACCAGCCTACAATCTTAGAAGTTAATTTAGCCAAATCGTTTAAAACCAAAACTCTCCGCGCCCTAAACCTAGCGCACTTTGCGTGAAAGCACAACCCTTTCTACAAAGCTTAATTATTAAAATTAGAAGAGAGAAGTTTCGGGTTCTAGAGCTAATAACTTACTCTCTAACTGTTAGTGTACCTTTCATTCCAGCAAAGAAATGACCAGGGAAAGTACATAAATACATATACTTACTAGGTCTATCTGGGGCTCTGAAAGTAACCTCAACCGTTTCGCCAGCCGATGCCATACCTGTATGTGCAATCACTTCATCTTCACGCAAGGGGTCAATGAAATCATTTATAGCACTTTTTTCTGAAGCATCAACAAACGCCTGTATATTAATAGTCTGTTTTAAAAGCACCCAGTTGTGCGACATCTGCCTTGGCTTATAATCGGTTACTGTAGTTAAACGTATGGTTATCAACTCGCCTGGCTTGGCAAAAATTTCTTCTATGTCGTAGGTCATGTTATTTAAGCCTTTAATTTCAATAACACGTGGCTTTTCATTTTGCGCCATAATCAAACTACTTGTAATAAAAGAGCATAATAAGAGTAAAAAACTGAGCCTGCTTAGTCTTAAATAAATATTATTCATAGCGTTTTAAATTAAATGTTAACAGGTTAATAAATTTTTAGATGTATGTTATTTATTGTCCAGCTTATAATCGGGATCGTAGATGGATTTGTCTGGCGTACCTTCAACAATAATTTCGCCTCCCATTCCCTTATACATCACTCGACTTAAAGCATGGTCAACTAGATGTATAGTTGATGGTACAGGGAAATCCATATCTAAAACTGCACAAGAACCTGGTGGAACCGCGATAGTTTGTAAGAACCGCTCTGGGGTGTTTAGTATGGCACCTTCACGCCAAGCACGAGTAAATACGTTTCCAATTGGATGAAGATGCGACATGAGGTTAGGTCCACCATTTACAAAAAATATACGTGCTGTTTCGCCTTTCTTTACCTTTATTGCACCGCGACCGCTACTGCTAAGTGCGCCCACTTCACCATTTAAGAGAACATAAGATGGGTTCTCTTCTTTCATTCTGTCGAAATCGAAAGAGTGAATGCCTAGCCCGCTAGAATCACCATCTGTATAAATTTCATTTTGGCCTATATAAAACTCATGGTCAACTTTGGGTAAACCCTCTTCTGGTTCTACAAATATCATTCCATACATGCCCGCGCTTATGTGATGATCCATTCCTGGCACCGCACAGTGATACATAAATGCACCTGGATAGAGCGCTTTGAATTTTATGGTTTCTGATGTTCCAGGGGTAACGTAAGTAGCATCCGCACCACCGCCCGTGCCATATACGGCATGAAAGTCGATATTATGAAGATATACGTTATAATCGGCGGATTTTAAAGTAAAAATAACAGTATCTCCCTGTCTTACTCTAATAAATGGCGAGGGTATTTGATTGCCAAATGTCATGTAGTGAAACTTCACTCCCTTTTCAATTTCACCTATAATCTCTGTAGCTTCTAGCTCAACATGGATGGTTTTTGGTGTTTTTCTTGTAATGGGTGGAGGTAATTTTGTAGGATCTGCAGCTACACGATGTATTCCACGTGGTTGAGCAACACTACTATTTATTTGTTTGCTCAAAGGTTCTGTTGTAGATGCTTTGGCTGCTTTGGGAAACCCAAGCGAAGTAAGCAGGCCACCACCTAAAAGTGTACCTCCTGCGCTCATTAAAAATTGTTTACGCGAAAATCCGTCTTTATTTTTATTCTTTTTCATAAAAATATGGTTTCTTATTTCGATTAAAAGTAAAACAGGTTAACTGAAGAGTAATATATCTTTATCAAGTAAGCAAAAATAATGTTAAGAGCTTTAAGATTTAAAATAGCATCCGTCTTCAGAAGCCTCTTCATTCATATCTTTCGATGGGGTTAGAAACCACTCAAAGCTCAGAACTCACTCCTCAGAGCTACTTTATCCTTCTTTCTTCATCCTTTTTATAATCCAGTCTAACAGAATTTTATACATGGGTAAAAAGAAAATAGAGTTCACTAGCACTTTAAAAATATAATCAACAGTGGCAATTTCAAGCAGATTATTGGCCAAATAAGTATCACTAGTTTTGTAAAACGCGATATAAAAGAAGACGAAGGTGTCGATTAAATTTCCAAACACAGCTGAGGCGAGAGGGGCGTACCACCAACTATTATGTTTGCGTAGTTTATTAAAAACGAAAACATCCATTATTTGTCCTAATACATAAGCCGAAAAACTAGCAATGGCGATTCTAAAAACAAATAAGTCGAACGTATAAAGCCTTTCTGCACCTAGCCAAACCCCGCCTTTAAAGCCAGCAGTTACCGCATACGATATAACCAAGGCGGGTAACATGGCATAGTAGATAATTTGGCGACCCATTTTGGCACCAAAAAGGCGGACAATTAAATCGGTAGCTAGAAAAATAAAAGGAAAGGTAAAAGCTCCCCAAGTTGCTTTAAAGCCAAAAACTACTATTGGAAACTGAACCAGATAATTACTAGACGCAACAATAAGTACATGAAAACTAGCTAGATATAAAGCTAGTTTGAGATAATTCTTTGAAGATGTAGAAATATCTTTAGTTAATGACTGTGGTGAACTATCGTTCATTATTTAACTTAGAAATTATAGATGATTGGCAATCGAATTATAAATCAAGCCGCAAAATTACGATATAATTTGGTGTGAATTGAGAAAACAATCATATATAAAATCTCTACCTCAAAATCCTGAAAACCGCCAGCGAATTATCCACCAGCTACTGTTATTGTAAGTCTGAGCAGTTTTTAATTATTTAGATATTTCACTTCCTAATGGGCTGACAAGGCTTAAAAGCAGAATTATTTATTATAAATCATATATCCAGGATTTACAGGGCTTTCCATCCCTTTTAGGCTATGAGCCTTAATTAAATCTGAGTAATTCAATAGTTGGATATTCTTCTCTTTTATAATGGAAAGAAATTCTGAGGAATTAAATGCCTTCAACTCTGCATTCCTATGTTTACTCATGTACGCAGGTCCAAATGGATTGAGATCAATCATAGCGGCCAGCTCTGGTGTATCTTTACCAACATGAGAAACAAAAAGATTGTATTGACCCGTTTCTAAACTGTTAAGCGTGGCGAACAACGTATCTTTTTTGGCTGAAATTGGTGCGTCATACATCATCTTTACATCCACTTCACCAAAATAACGCGAAATTGCCAAATCATATTCTACAGCTAATTTCTCAACTATTGCTCGGTATTCTGGTTTATCCACGGCAGTGCCCATGTGATAATCTACATACTCTATATGAGCTCCACTTTTTAAAGCTCGTTCAATCTGGGCACGCAATTCTGTTTCAATATCTGCCAAAGTTGGTTCATTTGCATAGAGTGTAGCTCTTGATGGGAAAAAGAAGCCATGTTCATCCACTAAACTAGGAACAGCATCTTTGCCAGCAACAGGGCCCCAACGGAAATTTTTCCATTCAGCATTTAACGTTAAATGAATACCAAGAGTAACCTGGGGTTGGTCCTTTAAAATATCCACACCCTCTTGATACCACGGGCATGCAAACATAATAGAAGCAGAAAAAGGAATATCGAGATCCACGATTTCTTTAATAGCCATATTTACAGAATGGGACATTCCAATATCATCAAAGCGAAGAAGTAATTGAGGTTCATTTTTTGGGAAAAGAAAAAGCATTAATCCAATCAGTAATAGAAAAATAGATTTCATAAAAAGTGGGCGGGAATATTGGCTGTTTTAATTCGCCATAAAGAAAAGAAATAAATAATAGTGTGCAAGTGTAGGAGGCCTAATAATTAAAATTACTTGCCATAATCTTTACGACCATCAATAAGTGTGCTCTAACCGATAGGCCAGTAGTGAAATTATGAGAAGAATAACTATTTAAAAAATAGCCATTCTATATAGAAACGTAAGATGTTGGTAGATTGTAATTGACTCAGGCTTCTCGCCGAACCATGTTACCCTTCGAATGAATGCTCACTATGGGTATGGTAATTGGCATCGAAAAGCTGCCTGACAATAAGCAACAGAATAAATATGGCCACAATCTGATGCAGAACACCCAAGCTTACAGGGACAAAGGTCATTAGTGTGATGATCCCTAAAATAACCTGCAAAAGAATAGTTACTAAAATCCACTTAGGGAATCTTTCCTCCCCGAAACGCTTCCAGTATGCAATTGCGGTAAATAACACTACAAAGGCAATAATCCGGTGGATAAACTGAACCGTGCCCGCATCCTCAAACAGAATCATCATTCCCATATCAGGGAAATTATAGGAAGCGGTTGCAGGCAGCCAATTCGGTCCCATTTTTGGGAAGTTATTATATAGAAAACCCGCTTTTAAGCCAGCAACTAAGGCTCCATACGAAACTTGAAGCAAGGTCAGAATGAATAAAAGTATCGTCGCTTTTTTCAGTTTGCTCTCCACCTTTTTATCGGGATAGGAATATTTAACCCAAAGGGCAGTGTGATAAATATACAGAACCAAGGCAACGGCAAACATCAGATGCATCATCAGGCGGTAGTGGCTTACGTGTGGATTATCGACCAGGCCACTTTTCACCATCAGCCAACCCATTACGCCCTGACCTAGCCCCAGCGCAAAAATAATCCACAACCTTGGTTTTAATTTCTTGGGGAAAGCCTTCTTCACCCAAAACCAGACGAACGGAATGATAAATATCAGTCCCAGAAGTCGAGCAACAACACGGTGAATGTACTCCCAGAAATAGATTTGTTTATATTCAGACAGACTAAAATCGTAATTAAAATGCTTAAACTCGGGGGATTGTTGATACAACTCGAACTCGCTCTGCCAATCTGCTTCGCTAAGAGGAGGGATAATTCCAGTTACCGGTTTCCACTCCACCATCGACAATCCTGACTGAGTTAATCGGGTAATTCCCCCAATAACCACCATTAAAGCCACTAAAACGGCGCCCGTTAGCAGCCAATAATACACTTGTTTTTGCAATCTGATTTGAGCCATTTTTCTATAATTCCGATAAAAAATTCAGCGCATAAAATACAGATTATTTAGATGAGATACGGGTAATAAGGTGGGAGGGAGTCTCATGATATTATTCCTTTTGAAAAAAAAGAGGGACTTCTGCTTCATCACTCAAATCTATTTCTTCACACCTGAACAGAATTGCCCTCGTCATGAAGCTCCAGCTTCGTGATGCGCTCTTGGAAGTTCCAGCTTCCAATTTTACCTGGATTCTACAAAAGAATAGATTGCGGAAAGTTTAATGAGGGAGAGATTACTAAATTTCAGGTATTTCTAAATCATCATAAGGCGCCTCATGAAAATTCCCATCCGCTAAGACTCGAATTCAGCCAATTATTTACCCAAGCACTTCCTTTTCACCAACTATCTCGCACGCATTGCCTTTGTAGTACATTATTTCAGGTTTAAAAGGGTGTTGCCAATATTATCTTTTAGTGTAGGCGCTACTTCTACTTCATCAGCAAATTTATTCCATTGGTTAACAGTGTCGTTAATTTCATCAATAATTTCTGATGCTTTTTTGCATTTTATAGACTCCCCAATAACAAGTAGGTCGCTCTTAGAAATGCCCTTTCGCTTTCCGTTGATACTAAGCGCATGTTGACTTACCCATTCGCTTCCAGGACGATAGGCATGGCAAAGGTCATAAGCTGGTGCTAACTCCCAAGTACCACCTTGCTTTAAGCGGAATGAAAAATTCTTCGTATGGTCGTCACAGTTCCGTGCAATTACATTGAATACCATTCTTCTAAACATCTGTTCAGCATCTTTATACGTTAATTTAAGCTCCCTCATGCACTGAAATAGCTGTTCATAACTGAAGCTATTTACTAGATTATAATCGAAATGTTTTAGACCACAAAAAGTCTGAACATGATGCTTAATCTCGCCACCTTCTCGATCAAATCGTTTGGTCATGAAATGTGCTCTACCATTTTCTTCCAATAATCGACATGGCATCATTTCGATACCACAAGCCATTGCCATATTATGATAAGCCATTTCTACTCTGCCATATCCTTTACTATCACCTAGCTGTACATCACTTACACCGTCCAGTTTTATGAGCCAATGTTCAAAACCTTTGGGGGCATTAGATTGGCCTGATTTTACTGCGCCTGTATTTTTATTCCAGGCAATAACAGCTTTAGGTCTTGCACCGCCGGCAGAGGTGCCAATTTTTAGAATTTCTAATACCGCTTGTTCCCGCTCTTTATTTAAATTGGTGGCAAAAGCTTCTCGTTTATTAAGCATTTCTTGAGCAACATTCACCAAACTATCAATCTCAATCGAAAAAGAGCGTTTACTCTCTTTTAAAACTGTGGGCTCAAATTCTAGGGCCCCCATACCACGAGTACCAATAAAGCAGAGCATTTCTACGGGATTCATACTATCCAAAGGACGACCTTGTTGTGCTAGCCACATATTAATGAGCTGATTGCCGTATTTATCAGGTAACGAATCTGCTAATAATCCAGGTAAGCCTTTAAAAGTGTTAAATATAGAATTATTGTCTTTTCGCAGTTCTGGAAAGGAGAATAAGTTAGTATTAGAAGTAACAGGCATTTTCAATGGGGCTAAATCCCAGCCTAGTTCTTTAAATTTGGGGGCGTATTCAAAGGTGGCAAAGCCTGTACTTTTATCCCATGCTACAGCACCCACTAGACTTCCCCATATTTTTACCTCTGCAACTTCCATATACTACCAATCGGTTTCATTTGGCTTTTGTTCTTTTTTACCGCTAGCCCTACTTCTCTGCTCTTTTTTTAATTTAGCTAAAGCCAGTGGGCTGATGCTTTCATTTACCGTAAAAGCATCCATTACCTGCAATTGGTTTAGTACTCGCAGCACCTGAATTAGTGTGGCCATATTCACGGTTTCACCTCTCTCCAATAAGCTTAGTGTAGATCGGCTGATATTGGCTTCTGTAGCCAAACTTGCTTGAGTTTTATTTTGCCTCAAACGATGGTGTTTGACAAATGCGCCAATATACTCTTCCAAAGCTTTATCGCTCATGGAATACCAGTTCATGTATGATTTATCAGTCATAAGGCGCTAGATGCTAGGTTAAGGAGTGATATCTCATACAAATGTAATGAATTCTATTATAACATCCATACCTTGATTTATAACTCATCCATTATACCCATAAATAGTATTTAACGAATGATATCTCATTCATTAAGCCTTTGTACTTGCAATACTATAAAACTGAAGCAGCAGTTCATTTTCCATTAGTAGGTGGGCGTTTTGAATTATAGAAATGGGCATTTAGTCTAAAATATAGATCTTTCAGCACCAATCAACGTTAAGAATTGAATTAAATGTGAAATTGAAAGACAGAAAAAAACTACTTTATATTTGATTCTTTTAAATTATCATGTACACTAAATACTTAATAAATCTATGACAGAATATAGTTGAAAATAATTTTTAAAGGTGTGACGGTATGCTATCACACATCGTTTGTATATTTTTCTATAATCACTCGATAACCAGTAGCTAAATACTTATCTTGCATAAAATTAAACAGCGTAATAAACTTAGTTCGATGGAAAAACTTTCTTTTTCAGGTCATGAGTCATTTCAATGTAGAAATCTATGGCTAAAGAAAGGGTATGAATTTAATACGGCCCAAAATAAATTCACTAATGATTTAGCTGTTGTTGAGCTTGGTGTAGGTAAAAATATGGTTGCCTCAATAAGATATTGGCTGAAAGCTTTTGATTTGTTAGATGATGATGGAAAAAATAAAGTGATTGCTAGCACATTATTTGATAGTAATGTGGGGAAGGATCCCTATATAGAGGATATTGGAACTCTTTGGTTACTACACTATCAATTAGTCGCGGCAAATAAAGCTTCAATTTATCATTTATTCTTCAATTACTTTAGAAAACAGAGGATTGAATTTTCAAAACAACATTTAATGAACCATCTAATTTCTGAATGTAATTATAGAGATGAAAAGCATTCAGAAAACACTATTGAGACAGATATAGGGGTGCTTTTAAAAAGCTATGTTAGGCCAAACTTAAAAGAAGGCTCAAAAGATATTGAGGACAGTTACTCATCTTTACTTATTGATTTAGATCTGATAAAAGCAATAGCGGAAAGAAAAGATTGGTATGAATGTAAGAATGAGTTTAGGGCAACATTACCCATGGAAATTGTATTTTATACTATTCTAATTAACCCGAAGTTTAGTAAATCTACTTCTATATCTTTTTATCATTTGTTGAATGATGAAAATAGCCCTGGATTAGTATTTGGTTTAGATGCTGACAGTCTTCTAAAATATATTCAACTGATTTCTGAACAGTATGATGGAGTAGTATACAAAGAAGATGCCGGGGTCAGAGAACTACAATTTAATACAAAGCCTAAGGCATCAGATGTACTCGAGGCTTACTATGAAAAGTAAAACATCATTCTCACCGTCAGTTAATATTCAAAGAGATTCGGGAAAGAACTTTGAATATGTAGTTACACCTAACTCAGTAGAGATCTATAAACAGATTGTTTCTGGTTTTGGTACTGGAATTCATTCGTTCTCTATTATAGGTTCTTACGGAACTGGTAAGTCTTCTTTTTTAGTAGCATTCAAACGTAATTTGCAAAAAAGACAAAATATTTTTGAGCCTCTTAATGGTGAACTCAGCTATGCGGAATCATTTGAGTTTGATATGATTGTAGGTAGACATGAGTCTCTTATTAAAGATATGGCGGTTTATTTTGGGCTGAATGAGGGGGCTACAGATAAAGAGATTCTTTCCGAGGTATCTAAAAGACACGATGAATATAAAGCTAAGGGTATTTATTGGTTTATTCTAATAGATGAATTTGGTAAATACTTAGAGTATGCTGCCAAGAATAACCCTGAATCTGAGCTGTATTTTATACAACAGCTTTCAGAATTCGCTAATGATGAAGACAAAAACTTATTTGTTATAAACACTCTTCATCAGTCATTTGATTCCTACGCTTTTGGTTTGGATCAACAGCAACGGAAAGAATGGGATAAAGTTAAGGGGAGGTTAAAAGAACTGGCATTTAATGAGCCTGTAGAACAACTCCTGTTTATCGCATCGGAATATTTAAAAAATGATTCTGATGCCCTTTCAAATAAAGATGGTAAAAGGTTATTGTCTACTTTATCTGAGGCACAAGTCTTTCCACTAAAAAACAGATTAGATGAAGAGCTAGTAAGTACTCTATATCCTTTAGATCCTATATCAGCCTCAACACTTGCTCTTGCATTACAAACCTATGGTCAAAATGAAAGATCATTATTCTCATTTTTAAATAGTGATGATGACCGAGGAATAAACAGTTTTAATGTAGCCAATGGTAACTTTTATAGTGTAGCAGAAGTTCATGACTACCTCGCCTACAATTACCATACTTTTCTTACTTCAAAATATAATCCGCATTACATACAATGGAATGCTTTAAAAAATGCTATTGATAGAGTTGAAACCATATCTTCATTTGACTCTAAGGCTAGTGATTATATAGTGATTATAAAGGTTATAGGACTTTTAAATATTTTTGCTGCCTCTGGCGCAAAAATTGATGCTAGTTTTTTAGAGGGATACCTTTCTCAAGTATCAGAAATATATGATGTTAAGGTATTGTTAGCCGAGCTTGAAAAGAAAAATATAATTCGTTTCAGAAGCTTCAAGAATCAATATATTCTTTTTGAAGGAACGGATTATGATATAGAACTTGAGCTGCGAAATGCTTCACAAAAGATAGAATTGGTTAAAGATGTTGTACCCTATGTAAAACAACATTTTTCTTTTCCATATATCCCTGCAAAGGAAGCTTTTTACAAAACAGGTACACCAAGATTTTTTGAGTTTATACTATCTGAAAACCCTCTTAATACAGATATTGAACAGCCTGTTGATGGAGTAATTAATTTAGTATTCGGTTCTACGGTAAAAGACGTTAAAAAAACCTCCAATGAATACTCCAGACCAATTTTTTATGGGGTGTTTAAAAATATTGAAAAGCTGAAGCTTGGAATATTTGAGGTTCATAAACTTGACCACCTTTTAAAAGAAATAGTAAGCGATAAAGTAGCCGAGAATGAGTTGCGAATTTTACGTAGCTCTCACATAGCACATCTAGATCAATTAATTCTTAATAGTATTTATAGTTCTACTGAAGAAATTACCTGGATTTATAATGGAGAAGAGATTGATATTTCTGGGCAAAGAGCATTCAATAGGCAACTTTCCATTATAACTGAAATTGTGTATGATAAAGCTCCCATCTATAGGAATGAGCTAATCAATAAGCATAAAGTAAGCCCAGCGGTTTATAGACCTCGAAAAGAGTTGCTAAGAATGGTGATAGAGAATAGACATCAGCCCTTCTTAGGATTTGATGAACAAACTTTTCCAGCTGAGAAAACCATATATTTATCATTACTTCATGGCAATGGATTACACCGTGAAGAAAATGGTATCTGGGACTTTTACCCGCCTGAAAAAGACAGTGAATTATATTCTTTATGGACTATTTGCGAAGAGTTCTTTGAAAGTACCAAGTCAGGAAGGAAGCCATTAACTGATTTAATTGCAGAATTACAAAAACCGCCTGTTGGATTAAAATCAGGTCTTATAGAAATCTGGATTCCTCTCTATGTGTTAATGAAAAGTAGTGACTGTGCGCTATACCAAGATGAAGCATATATACCTGAATTTACTTATGATGTGCTAAATCTTGTCTTCCGTAATCCAAAACTGTTTGAGATTAAAGCCTTTGAAATAGATGGGAAAAAGCGTGAGTTATTTAAAAAATATCGAACGTTCCAAAACCTACCTGAAGAAGCAAAGTTTTCCAATCAAGTATTTGTAGAAACAATTCGTCCATTTCTCCTTACTTATAATGATCTGAATGAATATGGTAGAAGAACAGAGAAAATCTCACCAGATGCTAGGAGGCTTAGGGATGCTATTAAAACGGCTACTGACCCCGAGAAGGCATTCTTTGAAGACTTCCCACAGGCTTTAGGATATAATAGCTTAGAACAGTTAAAAAGTAAGAAAGCTGTATCTGATTTTATTCAGGCATTAGACGCCAAGATCTTAGAGATTGAGGAATCTTTTAATCAGCTAATGAATAGAATTGAAGGGCATATTTTAAGTACATTAGAGTTAAATGCAAATCTTCCGTTTAAAGAATATACTGCTATTATTGAAAAGAGATTTAGAAGTATTAAAGAGTATAGGCTTGCTGATTATCAAAAAAAACTATTAAGCAGACTCCTTTCTAAACTAAATGATCGAGAAAAATGGATTAGTGCAGTTGCCCTTGCGGTGATTGATAAACCGCTTGCAAGATTAAAAGATAATGAGGAGGAAAAGCTGTTCTTTAACCTTAATGAACGTCTGCAAGAATTAGACAGTCTAGTTGAGATTAGTGAACAAAAAATAGACGAGACAAAAGAAGAAGCCTACCAATTAGAGCTTATTCGTTTTGGAAGTAAACCGATTAAACAGACATTGAAAATATCAAAAAAATCATTACTTGAAGATGAGGCTAAAGTTACGAATATTCGTAAACAGCTTACGGGTAACAAAAAGGAAAACTTAGCTATATTATTTAAGTTGATTGAGGAAATCATAAAATAATGAAAAAAAATGTACGCCATGTATTAGGAATTAGTGGAGGGAAAGATAGTGCTGCGCTAGCTTTATATATGAAAGAACACTTTCCAGAGATTGAAGTGGATTTTTATAGCTGTGATACTGGTAGAGAGTTAGACGAAACCTATGAGTTAATAGATAATCTTGAAGCATATCTTGGGGTTGAAGTAACAAAGCTACACGCTGTTGAAACGGATAACATGACTAAGCCTAATTTTGAAGAAAATGAAGAGCTTTCTCCATTTGATTATTTGTTAAAAGACTATGGCGGATTTTTACCCTCAACATATTCTAGATGGTGTACAAAAGATTTAAAATTGAAACCATTTGAAAATTATATAGGGGACGACCCAACGGTCTCATATGTTGGTATTAGGGGCGATGAGCATAGAGAGGCTTATATCTCAACAAAACCAAATGTTCAAACCATTTTTCCATTTAAAAAGAACATCTGGTCTTTTGATGTACTTGATTTAGTTTTAGATCAATATAATGTTGGTCAGGTGAAGGGTATTTATGAGAAAATAGTTAAGCCAGAAAATCTGGATCGCATTTTAGAAGAGGTTGAGCGGCCAATTTCAATCGAATATAATTTTAATAGAAAAGTAGACGCCTTATTAAATCTAGATGTAACTGCATTTAATAGAATGGTCTTTCATTTTCTTAAAAAGACGGATTTTCCACTTTCTCAATTAGAAGAGTCAGAGTTTCCACTTTTAGATAAGTCGCACATTGAAAATGATGACCAACGAGTAGTTGTACGTGAGACCGTATTTGAAATGCTAGAACAATCGGTTGGTGTTCCTGAATATTATAAAAAAATAGAGTTTGAAGTTGATGGAAAGATAGGAACATATTCTAGAACACGTTCCGGCTGCTTTTTCTGTTTTTACCAACAAAAAATAGAATGGATTTGGTTGTATGAAAACAACAGGGAAAAATTCGAGGAAGCCAAAAAGTATGAAAAAGAAGGATTCACCTGGATTGAGAATGAGTCTTTAGATGAACTCACTCAGCCCGAACGTATTAAAGAAATTAAGCTTAATCACATAGAAAAAAAGAAAAAACAGTCTGGGAAAAATTCTAAAACATTATTGAATAACCTACTTGGAGAAAACGAAAAAGGGGAATACTTTGATAAAGAAGACGAAGATTATGCGGGGTGTACAGTTTGTTTTATCTAGAAAACAATGATTGATAAAGTTCTCGAAAATATTGCAGTACTTTTACTTGAAGTAATAGGTTTTATCGCATCACCGATTTACTTGTTTGCACTTACTTTATTAATTATTGAAATAGACTATGAGTATATTGAAAATATATTGGAGATTAATAATTTAATATTATTTCTTGGAATATATGTTATTGGGTATATAATAAGAAGTGGTAGTCTTTTCTTTGGAAATTGTAATCACTTTGATATTAGAATTGAAGTAGAAGAAGAGATTTCTGATACAGAAATTTATCAAGTAGTAAAATCCGATATTTCTAAGAAAATCAATATTGATGAAAATAAGTTAAGTTTCAGAGACATAAGGAATATTGAGTTTAGTAAACGGCCTCCAATTGCAGATAAGGCTTATTTATTTATGTTCAGAGCAAATCTATTTTTCGATATTTTTATAATTAATTTAGTCAGTATATTTTTAGTATTATCATATCATTTAATTTATTTGATAATTATTTCTTTTTTTGGTGAAATCGTTAATGGACTGAATGTTATTACATCCTTAGTTATAGTATTTATAGCCTTTATACTTTGGAAACCTTTGTTGAAGGCTCGGAAATATTTTTTTAGAATCTCTTACTCACTACCAATAACACATTATATTGCACACGAAAAGTTATGAAAGTCTATTTAGCAGGTGGTTTTAGATCAAATTGGCAGCAACAAATTGAGAAATCATTTCCAAAAAATCAGGGGATTATTTTTTTCAATCCAAGAGAGCATGGTCTAGATAAAAGTGATGAGTATTATTTTTGGGATACTCTGCATCTAGAACAATGTGATGTAGTATTCGCATATTTAGAAGAGTCGAACCCATTGGCTTTAGGCTTAATATTTGAGCTTGGTTATGCAAGAGGATTACATAAAAAAATTATTTTAGTAGATGAGAAATCAAATAAAAATACAGATTATGCTAAACAGTTTAGGTTTGCAAGAGAGTCTGTTGATGTTGTATTTGAAAGTCTAGATGAAGGGATTAAATTTTTAAGGTCATTTAATCAATAACTCAATAAAACTCACATCATTCGCCTAAACTATCCATTAATTCTTCCATTCCTCCAAAATTAAGAATAAACTCTGAATAATAACTTTCAAAAAGATCCCTTAGATAGGAGGCAATGTCGATTTGATTTTCATTTCCTTGCTTATCTTTTTGGATAATCTCATACTTCCTATTCTTTGTAATAGTGTACAAAAACAGTGTGTGAAAATAGACCGAAGTAATATATTTTCGGTCAGCAATTTCTAACTGTTCTTGTGAAGCTCTTCTATATTTAGATTTAAAATCCCGGAGTACGGTGCTATCCATATTTATATAAATAGTTTCTAGCGTATCACCCGTTGCAAGAGGATGCATCACTGTTTCCCAACCTATATCTATACCTGCGTCCTCTAATTTTTCCCAAGTCAAAAACCCTTCTTTTTCTTTCTTGTAAACTAAGTTAAACTCAGGTAGTCCTAATTCCTCTTCGTCGACTTTCTTAGGTTTTGGCGAATTCTGATTGTTTTGTTCTGGATCACTTATTTTAACCCAAAAAATTTCTTCGAACTCTCTACCAGCTCCTGTAAGAGATACTCGAATTTTTATTTCATCACCTACTTTTGCTTCTTCTGTAGGGTTAAAATTAATCTTAATTGTTCCTTCATCAGGGCTACTTTCATTTACGTTTAAAATATCTTCAATTTTGTCAATCTTCCCTAGAGCATCTCCTCCATCCGTTCCGTTAGATTTATAATCTAACAACCCAACTTTAAGACCACCTGGTTCATCAATACGGTGTAAATAGTGATTTTCTACATCAGTATCGAAATAAATATTCTTCTCTCCACCTAACGGTATTTTTGCAACTTCTTTCTCACCATCATTTTTTGCTCGTAGTTTTAAAAAAGAAGGAAAGCGTTCAGGCTTGAACGGTTCTTTTGATTCTCCGTGAGTTTTTTTGGTCCTCGCTTTTTGTTCGTTTTTAGGAGTTGCTTTTTTTCTATCTAGCTTAAAGGTTTGATCTAATAGCTTTAATAAGTCACTATTCATAGGAAGGCTTTTTGTAAAGTCCTTTAATAATTGCTTTGTATCTCCGCTATCTACTGAAAGAGAAGCCTTTCTACGTTTTTCAATTTCAGTTAATCTGCTTTTTGCGCTTCCAAGTTTAGAAGCTAAAAATTTTCTTAATGCTGCTGTTTCTTCTCCGCCTTTTAATCGGTCACGAGAAGCCATAAACATTTCTTTCCGAAAATTGTAATTCATTTTAGTGCAATCCACATGAATCAGCAAATGACTTTTTAGAAGATTGAGTTTGAGAGAACGTGTAATAAACTCAGAAGTATAATGTCCATGAACTTGACCGTTCATAGAAAATAAAACTGCCATATTGTTTTTGAAAAACTCTCTCTGTATAGACTCTTTAGTCTCCTTGACTGTTTTTCCATCTACACGACTTTTAAAGACGTAACATGTCACATTTGCTTCACCAAAAAGTGCATCCCTAAAGTGCTCCGTAAAATGTTCTTCAATATATCTATTGTCATCTTTTTCAAGTCTTCTTTTTAAACCATATAAATCTCGTTCTAAGTTTCTGTCATCAGGATAACGGTTTTTAGTATCTACAGTCAGTACAGGAAGAGCAGGCTCAAATAAAAACTCATTAATGCTTTGGTTTAAATCTCGTGAAATCACAGAACGACTACCTGAAGGAAGGTCGTAAGAGTAAAGTTTTATAATTGTACCTGTTTCAAATTTACGATTATAGAGCCCTAAATCAATTCCATTAATTTCAAATTTGGGTATTTCTCCATCTATCACTAAATACTCGTACCATGTATTTTTCTTTATCTCCTGTTCCTCTTTACTGAGAGGATGTTCTCTAATAAGAGTAAAACCAAAACTTCCAGTTCCGTCATATCGTTTTGATGCTATTAATTGGTACCCTTTTTTCCCACAAAAAACGATTGCTCCACTACCCCCCATGTTATACTTCCCTTGAACAAAATGAATATCATTTTTATTACCTCTAAGCAAAGACAAGAAACTATTCTCAAAATCTTCTGGATGTTGTCCTTCTCCATTATCATAAATAACTAAAGACGTATTCATTCGAGGTCCGTCAGCTATTATCTGAATATTTTCAGCCTGCGCTTGTCTAGCCCCTGATAAGTCCCAATCAAGGTGCCTTGGGAAAAATTCTTTTTTCGCCTCATTCATAGATTGAGGCGCGTCAAACGATCTAGGGTCTATACCTTTTTCATAACAACGTTTCATTAACGTTGCATCAATAGAATTGGTGATTTTTTCTATTAACGCTGCAATTGGATTGGATTGCTGATTCTCTATAACCCCAAAATTATTCTCATTTCCTCCAAGTGGTTTCCAGCTCTCATTCCTCTTAAAAAGTGGATGCCCCGTTATAACCTTATCTAACTCTTCTTCTGTTGAAGCTTTGAATAACTGATAAAAAAGATTTTTTTGACTCATGTACCTAAGTTTATATAATTTTAATATATAGTAAAAAACAACATAATTTACATCAAAGTCCAACAATAATCATGCTATAACATTTATATACACTCCATAGTATCTGTAAAGAGTTTCCTTCCGAAACAGACGTGTCTATTGTGAGAGATGAAATTTAAATAACAGACAATCTTTTTGTTTACAGGGATTCGATAATTCCCGTCCTGGTTTTATTTCATCACCATATTTACATAACATCGAATACATATTTATGGAGTGGTAAAAGAGTGGATTCGAAATAGTTGAGTTGAATTATCAGAAGATCAAAAATGGAAGATTATTAGATCCGCAGATAGGAGTAATCCTGATATTCAATCATTAGATAATTTGATGAAAGAGAAGGGGAAAGATTCGTCTCTTCTGCAAACAAGGATATCATTAACATTTTATCAGAAGAAGAAAAATCTACTCTAAATTTTATAAAAGAGTTCTTAGGAAAGATTAAAACCAACAGGCTGATTGAACTTTCTCATGAAGAAGATGCGTGGCTGGCAAACAAAGATGAGCATGCAATCATTGATTATAATTACGCCTTTAAATTAAAGTATCCGGTTTTGGAATAGGGTTTCAAGTTGTAACCATTTTCCAAAATAATCTGTTACCCTAGGATATTGCCTGTTTAAAATATTTGTTGAGTATTATCACCAAATAGGGTAAATTTGTTGAAAGTAATCAACATTATGAAAACTAAAAGACAAATAATATTTCCCCAACACCGCAATATTTTGGAGCAATTGGGCGAAAATATAAAGCTTGCTAGAAAAAGAAGGAAGCTTACCACCACTCAAGTTGCAGAACGAGCTAGCATAGACCGAACAACTCTGTACTATATAGAGCAGGGGAAACCTTCAGTTGCCATTGGTTCCTATTTTAATGTGCTAAGGGTGCTTAATTTACACGAAGATTTCCTCAAATTAGCGGCTGATGATGAGTTTGGCAGAAAGCTTCAAGATTTAGAACTCTTGTGAACTTTTAGAATACTTTCAGTTTAGTTTTGAAATAGACACGCACTTACTCTGTTAAATTAATATAAAGTCTACATATTTATTATTATGGACAATAATAAACATATATGTTAAGTTGCATATATGATAAAGCAGCTTTCATTTAATAAGTATGGTTTGTTACCAAAAGGTGAGTATGAGCTAACTTTTAATGAGTTACGTAAATCAGTATTGGTTAACAACCCGACGGTTTCAAATTGGGACGCAAACTGGAGAGACTTTTTAGTCAATCAAGCAGAAGTTTTAGTAAATGAGTTGTGGGAAGTGGGAATTACCGAAATATTCTTAGATGGCTCTTTTGTGGAGGCTAAACCTCATCCCAATGATATTGATGGTTATTTCATCTGTGATTTAGCTGAGTTCGCTAGTGGCCAACTTGAACGAGAACTAAATAAGCTTAATGAGCATAAAATTTGGACATGGGATGTTAATAGTAGGAGAAGCTATAGCGGCTTTGTTAAGAAACAACTTCCTATGTGGCATAGGTACCGTGTAGAGTTGTATCCACATTATGGTCAACCAAGTGGAATAAAAGACAAGAACGGTAATCAGCAAATATTCCCAGCTGCATTTAGAAGAACACGAGATTCTGACCGTGAGAAAGGGATAGTGAAAATACTTAAATAAGATTAAATATCGAGAAGTATCAGCTCAAAAATTAGGAGAACACAATGATTAGAACTGAAGCAGAATATAACAGATCTATAGAGCGATTAGAGGAAGAAAATGAAATTATCAATGCCCAGCGCTTACATTTCATAGGACTAGGCTATGAAGGAGAGGAACTTGAGCGATTGATGCAGCCTTCTATTTCGTTTCATGAACAATTGAAAGAAGAAGTAGAAGCTTATGAAAGAATGAAAAGAGGGGACTTGGACCAACTTCATGATTTTAATAATATTGGAAGATGGTTAATTGGCTTACGTATTGCATTTGGGCTAACACAAAAAGAAATGGCAGAAAAATTAGGAGTGAGTCCTGCACAAGTTTCTAGAGATGAAACTAATGATTACCATGGGATTACGATTGAAAGAGTCCAATATATACTAGAAAAGTTTGGAGTTAAATTTACTGCCGAAATAGAGAATCCTATTCCACCCCTAAAATCCAATTCAGAGAATAACAATATTGTTTATGCGTAGCATTTAAGAAAAATGTGGAATTATCGCATAGACAATTTATCACGGACATAAAAAAAGCCCTTCAGAGCATATCTGAGGGCTTTTTTGTGGTACACCCGACAGGAGTCGAACCTGTAACCGCCTGATTCGTAGTCAGGTACTCTATCCAATTGAGCTACGGGTGCATTTCAATAAATTTGCATCGCAGGAGTGTGATTCGTAGTCACGTACTCATCTCCCGATAATTCGGGAAGCTACAGATGCATTTTTGCCGTTAGGCAAGACTCCAAAGATAAGGACTTCGGAGACTTACTTCAATCTTTAATTTTAATATCTGTACTGATCAGATTTATACGGCCCAGTTATTGGAACGCCAATATATTCGGCTTGCTCTTCAGTAAGCACTTCTAGATCAACACCAATTTTAGCAAGGTGTAAGCGAGCTACTTTCTCATCTAAAGATTTTGGAAGAACGTGAACACCTGGCTCAAATTCTTCTGGGCGATTCCAAAGTGCAATTTGTGCTAAGGTTTGGTTCGTAAAACTGTTACTCATCACAAAAGATGGATGACCAGTAGCATTACCAAGATTCATTAAACGTCCTTGAGAAAGCAGAATTACCTGCTTACCAGACTTGAGAGTGAAAATATCTACCTGTGGCTTAATATTTTCTTCTTTGGCATTTTCTTTTAACCAAGAAACAGCAATCTCATTATCGAAGTGACCGATGTTACCTACAATAACTTTGTCTTTCATGTTTTCGAAATGGCGAGGTTTCACAATGTCTTTGTTACCAGTAGCAGTAACAATGATATCACCTTCTTTTACTGCGTCGTCCATTTTCTTAACTGCAAAACCGTCCATTGCAGCTTGAAGCGCACAAATTGGATCAATTTCAGTTACAATAACACGAGCTCCTGCTCCTCTAAGCGAAGCAGCAGTTCCTTTACCAACATCTCCGTAACCTGCAACAATAGCTACCTTACCAGCCATCATTACGTCGGTAGCACGGCGAATTGCATCTACAGCAGATTCTTTACAACCGTATTTGTTGTCAAATTTCGATTTTGTAACCGAGTCGTTTACGTTAATTGCAGGAAGTGTTAATGTACCTTTGCGTTCCCTTTCAATTAAGCGAAGAACACCAGTAGTAGTTTCTTCCGAAATACCATTAATACCATCAACAAGCTCTGGGTGCTGGTCTAAAACCATGTTAGTTAAATCACCACCATCATCTAAAATCATATTTAATAGCTGGCCATCAGGGAAAATAAGCGTTTGTTCAATACACCAATCAAACTCTTCTTCAGTCATACCTTTCCATGCGTAAACAGGAATTCCTGCAGCAGCAATAGCAGCAGCAGCGTGATCTTGAGTGGAGTAAATATTACATGATGACCAAGTTACATCAGCGCCTAAATCAACCAAGGTTTCAATAAGAACAGCGGTTTGGATGGTCATGTGTAAACAGCCAGCAATACGCGCACCTTTTAGTGGTTGCTCATTTTTATATTCTTCGCGAAGAGCCATAAGGCCCGGCATTTCTGCTTCAGCTAATTCAATTTCTAGCCTGCCATAATGCGCTAGACTTATATCTTTTACTTTGTAAGCTAATTTTTCGTCTACTTTTTGCATAAGGGAGTTCTTTCTATGATTTTTTAAATTCTTCAATAATTTCTTTTGTCTTCTCGTAATCGCCTTCAGGGCCACGAGTACCAACTTCTGTTTTAATTAGAAATCCATCAGTGTCTACAAAAACTTTAAAGGGGATACCATAAGTAATAACTTCTGGGCCAATACCATTGGTGTCTAGCACCCAATCAAAATCATAACCAAATTCATTAACAAAATTAGCATGGTCTTCGGGCGTATCAGAGTCTTGTAAGTTAACAGCTAATACCACAAAATCGTTTGGATATTCAGCACGTAGCGAATCCATAGCTGGGAATACAGCACGGCAAGGACCACACCAACTTTCCCAAAAATCAATTAAAACTACCTTACCTTTAAAATCAGCTAGGGTAACATTGTTACCGTCTTGATCTTTAAAAACAGCTTTTGAAATTACTTGATCGGTTTTAATGAGCTCATCACTAAGTTTATAAGGATTTTTAGCTCTTTGATCATTTTGTTCGTTGCTACCGCAAGAAATTGCAAACAAAGTTGCTATTCCGATGAGTAGGAGAGTGGATATTTTTTTCATTTAAGAAATGAGTTTCTTTTTTGTGGATAAGCTTTAAATATAAGGTTTTGTTTGCATAAAAGTTTAATCAACTAACTCTATCTAGTGAATAGATACTGTGCTTTTATAGAAGGAACTGTATCTTTGGGGATGAACAACATCCAAAAAGAAAATAAATACGATTTTACCATTGTAGGAGCGGGCATAGTTGGGCTTTCTACAGCATATAAACTGACTCTGAAATATCCAAAAGCAAGAGTGCTTGTACTTGAAAAGGAGAAGCACGTGGCAGCCCATCAAACGGGTAAAAACTCTGGGGTTATTCATTCTGGAATTTATTATAAACCAGGTAGTTATAAGGCAAAAAATTGCATAGATGGCCGGCATCAGCTTGTTGAGTTTTGCCAACAAAATAAGGTGGCTATAGATGTGTGTGGTAAAGTAATTGTTGCCACAAAAGAGGAGGAGTTGGGGCGACTTGATGCAATCTACGAACGTGGTTTGGAAAATGAGATTGAAGGCATCGCAAAGATTGATGTGCAACAACTAGCCGAACTAGAACCTTATGTGAAAGGAATAGCAGCCATCCATGTGCCTTGTGCTGGTATTGTAGATTTTGCGGGCGTTTGTGAGAAACTAAAAGAGCTTATAGAGGCCAATAAAGGTAACGTTTTGTTTGGGGAAGAGGTGAAAGGAATTGTACAAACTAAGGATTTTATTACTATTACTACTCCTAAGGCTATTTTTCAGTCCTCGTTTTTGATTAATTGTGCAGGCTTGCATTGCGATAGAATTGCAAGGCTTGCGGGCATTGATTCGCCCATTAAAATTGTGCCGTTTAAAGGGGAATACTACGATTTGAAGCCAGAGGCAGAATATCTAGTCAAGAATTTAGTGTATCCACTGCCCCATGTAGATTTCCCGTTTTTGGGAGTGCATTTTACTCGTATGGCAAAAGGTGGAATTGAATGTGGTCCTAATGCCGTTCCTGCGTTCAAAAGAGAGGGCTACAATAAGCTTTCGTTTAATATGCGCGATACACTTGAGATGATGAAGTTTTCAGGTTTCTGGAAATTATCCGCTAAGCATTGGCGCATGGGCTTGGATGAATATCATCGTTCATTCTCCAAAAAAGCATTCGTTAAAGGTTTACAGAATTTGATTCCTTCTGTTCAAGAAGAACATCTAAAACCTGCTCCAGCTGGCGTCCGCGCTATGGCATTATTGAAAAATGGAGAGATTCTAGACGATTTCCATTTCGAGATAACAGATCGCCAAATTCATGTGCTCAATGCCCCTAGTCCAGCTGCCACTGCCGGCCTAGCCATCGGCGATGAAATTGTGAATAAAGTTGGGGAATTGGGAATTAGGGAATAGTTATTGGGAATTAGGAATTAGTGATTAGGGGATTGAGGAATTAGTGAATGAGGAATTGGGAATTAGATTAAGGCGATCTATAAATAAGAGCCATCAGTGTAATTTTTCCAATTTGTGGTTCAAAATGTTGAGTTGAATTGCCGGCACAAGCGGACGCTTGCGCTAGATTTGGAATTAGGGAATAGTTATTGGGAATTAGTGATTAGGGTATTCAGAATTCAGAAAACAGAGCTTATTTGGCATTATAATAACCACCTGGTTTTTGTCCTTTCGACCGGAGTGGAGAAGTCTAATGAGCTATAACAAAGTTCATGAATCTATTCACACCCAATAGATTTTTCGACTTCATTTTGCTCGCATTCGCTCACTTCATTTCGCTCAAAATGACAAAGGTTGGGGCGAGGATAATTAAGAATACAAAAGTTAGAAGTCAGATTTTCCCATCTCAATACTAACTACTAAATACTAAGTACTTCTTTTTCCCCTCGTCACGAAGCTCCAGCTTCCAGTGGTGAGCAATTCCAGAATTCACGAGCTTTGTTTCCACCCATATTCTATCATGCACATCATACAAATCATATAAATCACAGTTCAAAAACTGGGGAATTGTGGAATTAGGAGATTAGGGAAATGAGCTTATTGTCTACTCAAAATCTAATCCTACAATGCCTTTAAAATTATTCAGTTTTGTTGGGCTTTTGGTTGATATTGAGTGCAAATAATTACAAACTTCACTTAATAAAAATAGAAGGAGTTTTGCTTTGATTAGGACCGATACACTTGCTAAAAGATTGTACGCAACGGATGCTTCCATGTATGAAGAAATGCCCTTTGGCGTTTCGTTGCCCAAAACTGTTGAAGATATTCAGGAGCTCGTAAAAAGCGCTTACAAGCAAGGCTTCACTATTACTGCACGTAGTGCTGGAACTAGTTTAGCCGGCCAAACAACGGGCAATGGGGTGATAATGGACGTGTCTAAACACATGACTTCTATACTCGAAATTAATGTTGAAGAAAGATACGCCCGCGCTCAACCGGGAGTAATCCGCGATACCTTAAATCGTGAGGCTCTGCCACTTGGTTTGCTTTTTGGTCCAGACACTTCTACCACCGACCGTTGTATGGTGGGCGGAATGATTGGAAATAATTCCTCGGGTTCTTATTCCATAAAGCATAAAACTACTCGCGAGCATGTACTCGAAATGGATGTTGTGCTCAGCGACGGTTCACTTGCAACATTTAAAGCTCATAGCCCCGAAGAAGTTGATGCTAAAGTAAAACTAGCTACTTTAGAAGGGCATATTTACCGCTCTATTATTCAATTAGTGACCAAGAATAAGGATGCTATCATCGCAAACTTTCCACACGCCGAAATTATTCGCCGTAATACGGGGTATGCTCTCGATAAGCTTTGCACCATGTATCCAATCGATCCTAATGGACGAGATTTTAATATGTGTGAATTGCTTACTGGAAGTGAGGGAACGCTAGCTCTCACTGTCTCCGCAAAGTTAAATTTAGTACCACAAGACAAATTCCAACGCCTTCTAATTCCTCAGTTTAAAACTATTCAAAATGCTATGAAGGCTACCGTTGAGGCGGTTAAATTTGGACCTTCAGCTGTTGAGTTGGTAGATGATATTATTTTGAATGCCACCAAAGGCAATCTAGAGCATGTGCAAAATCGCTTCTTTTTAGAAGGGGATCCGAAATGTATTCTAATTATTCAGTTTGAAGGAAATGACGAAGCTGAGCTAGCAGAAAAAACAAAAGAGCTCGCCGCCATTCTAGCCGAAAAGGGAATGGGATATTCCTTTGCTGATATTGGTGATATCAAAAAACAAAAGCGTGTGTGGAATCTGCGCCGTGCTGGTTTAGGTCTTTTGATGGGATTAGGAAAGGATTCACGCTCCCCAACATTTTGTGAAGATACTGCCGTGCGAGTAGTAGATTTACCCGCTTATATTGCAGAATTCGAAGAGTTATTAGCCCGCAATAATGCCAATTGTGTGTTTTACGCCCATGCCTCGGTGGGTGAGTTGCATTTACGTCCCCTCATTGATACTACCAAGCAAGAAGGCGTTGATAAAATGAAGAAAATGGCAGCAGAAGTTGCCGATTTAGTCCGCAAATATAGAGGTTCACTTTCTGGTGAGCATGGTGATGGCAGAGCTAGAGCACCTTATATTGAGCAAGTTTTGGGTTCAGAAATGATGCCTTTACTACAAAGAACAAAAGAGATTTGGGACCCTCAGTATATTTTTAATCCCGGTAAAATTGTAGATGCAAAACCTATAGATGCTGATCTTCGCTTTTCTCCTTCCTACCAACGCGCAAAAGTGGAAACTGTATTTAAATACAGAAAGGAAGGCAGTTTTAACGATGCAATTGAGCTCTGTAACGGTGCTGGGGTTTGTAGAAAACTAGCTGCAAGTGGTGGCAATATGTGTCCATCGTACATGGCTACCGAAGAAGAAAAAGATAGTACTCGTGGGCGTGCCAATGTGTTCCGTCACGTATTTTCGGGTGCAAATCCAGAGACTTTTGCTTCCGAAGATTTAAAAGAAGCACTCGATCTTTGCCTCAGTTGCAAGGCGTGCAAAAGCGAATGTCCTGCCAACGTAGATATGGCAAAAATGAAAGCGGAGTTCTTGAATGGTTGGCATCAAATTCATGGTGTTAAATTATCGGAGCGCTTTTTTGCAGATGCAGGAAAGTTTTATCCATTAGCTTCAAAACTACCTGGAATTTCAAATTGGTTTTTAGGTACAGGCATAGCTAAAGGCGTGCTAGAGAGTGTAGTAGGGATTTCGAAAGAAAGAACTTTGCCACAGTTTGCTAAAGAAAGCTTTGGTACATGGTTTAAGAAGAATAGAGCTGGAAAAACATCAGAAGGGAAACCAAAAGCGGCACTATTTGTAGATATATTTACGAATTACCATGATCCAGAAATTGCAATAAGCGCACTTAAAATTTTAGAGACATTAGGATTTGAAGTCATTATCCCAAAAGTAAATCAAGCGGGAAGACCTCAACTATCTAAAGGATTGCTGAACGATGCTAAGAAAGTGGCCACCAAGGCGATTAAAGAACTTGGACCGTTAGCGGAACAAGGAATTCCAGTTATTGGGTTAGAACCATCGGAAATTTTAACGGTTCGAGATGAGTTCTTAGATCTTTGCGAAAACAGTGAGCTTGAAACGGCAAAAGTGCTCGCTAAAAACTCTTACACCATCGAGGAGTTCGTTGTAAAACATAAACACTTACTGCCTGAGGTAAAACCAGGAAGCGAAATCAAACTACTTGGTCACTGCCACACAAAATCCTTAACTGGAAATGAAGTGACCGTAGAGGCACTACAAGCAGTTGGCTACCAAGTGGATGAAATGGATGCTGGGTGCTGTGGTATGGCAGGAAGTTTTGGGTACGAAAAAAACCATTACGAGCTGTCTATGAAAATTGGAAATCAACGACTATTCCCTCAGCTCCGTGCTGATGGCGGTAAAAGAGAAGTCTGTGCCCCAGGATTTTCATGTAGGCATCAAATTCATGATGGTGTTGGCGTAGCGGCAAAGCACCCTGCTATAATGATTGCCGAGCAATTATCGTTGTAGAAAGTGTTTCATTCATTGATGGAATGAGGATAATTTGGTCGGTCTATTAAGGAGCAAACCTATCATAGGTCAAGTTATTTACGCCCAATAATAAATAATTTCAAAGAGAAATTACCTACAAGTGTTTTGTAACCATTTGGAGTATTGATGTATCTAATTAATTGAACATTGATAACATCAAAATCCAAATAAAAGATAAAATGAAACACTTAAATAAAATATGCATAGCATTATTTGCGCTTCTTTTTGCGAGTACATCACAGATGGTGTATGCACAATCAGCACCTAGTTTTAATGATGCAGAAATAGCTTCTATTGCCGTTACAGCAAATGACATTGATATCAAATATGGCGAATTAGCTCTTACAAAAACCAAAAATAAAGAGATCACTAACTTTGCTAAAACCATGATTAATGATCATAAAGCAGTAATTCAGCAAGCAGTTGATTTGGTTACAAAGCTAAAAGTTACTCCACAGGATAATGCATTGAGCAAACAATTAAATGCTGATGCAGAAACAACCCGTAAAATGCTATCAAGCAAAAAAGGGGCAGCTTTTAACAAAGCATATATTGATAACGAAGTTGCTTACCACGAAGCTGTAATTGGTGCGGTAAAAGATGTGTTAATTCCACAATCACAAAACGCAGAACTTAAAGCATTGCTCGAAGCAGTATTGCCAGCCTTAGAAACTCACCTTGAACATGCAAAAATGGTTCAAAAAAATATTGGAGGCTAGTTTTGTGGAACAACAAAATATTGCTAGCTCTAGCGTTATGCTTTTTAGCATGTTGCACTAGTAGGCAGCCAGTAACTCATTATGTTGAAATTAAACAGATGCAATTTGTGCCCGCAATTTTAGAAGTAGCCCAAGGCGACTCTGTGATTTGGACGAATAAAGATATAGTAGAGCATAATGTGGTTAATGAAAGCAAACCAGGTTGGGAGTCTAAATCTCTCAAAATGGGTGAAATGTACGCCCTTAAAATTGAAGGTAAAGACATTGATTATCTGTGCACTCTACACCCTGTTATGAAAGGAAGGATTGTTATCTCTCAAAATAAATAAACCTTAAGCTACACAAGTATCTGCAATCCGTAAAATACAAAGCCCTAGATTTTGGATAAGAATCTAGGGCTTTTTTATTGTGATAGTGGGGGCTAGGAAATTGGGGAGTAGTGAACAATTAGCAATGAACAGTGAAATGGAATTTGTTAATGGTGATTTTGGAAACGCACCTTCTTGGTTGGGTTCCTGTTCGAATCAAAATAAAGATCTAAAACCCTAATCCTTGTTCTCATCCAACTTTGAGATTTTGTGCATTACATTTAACACAATTAGATCACATCGTTCGCCTAAGAAATTGAATATCTCAGCATCACTAACTGAACGTTCTAGTTTGTCACGGAGCATCTTTTTAGCTCTAAAAAGTCGGACTTTAACATTAGCCTCAGAAATTTTGAGACAGTCGGCGGTTTCTTTAGAACCAATGTCTTCAATTTCTCGCATCATATAAACGGTGCGATATATTGAAGGTAATTGATCGACAGTATGCTCTAAAAGCTCTCTAAGATCGGCTTGAATCAACTCTTCTTCGGGGGTAATTTGGTCACTTTCCATATCATAATTTGAATCATTATCGGTATCAAACTTGTGTACACTAAGGTATCGCTTTTGTTTATTGTGATATTTCAAAGCCTCATTAATGGCAATACGGGTAAGCCAAGTAGAAAACTTAGCATCTCCTCTAAATTGATGAAGATGTTGGTAGGCCTGTATATAGGTAAGTTGAAGAGTGTCTTTTACGGCATCTTCATTATTGATGTAAGTGCGCTGAATTCTAAAAAGACGCTGATTATATCGGCGCATAATAATTTCAAATAGAGGGGTAGAGCCTGCAACAACTTTCTCTATAATTTGTTCGTCGGAATAATGCTCATATTTTTTAACTGGAACGAATATATATTCCGAACGAAAATTACTCTTCTGGATGCTTTTTAACATAGGAATCACATTTAAAATTGATACTCTTTGTGTATTTGATTCCAAAATGGACCTAATGGTTACAAAGTTTACAACTTTTTTTGTAACTGTATCATTTCCAAGTTCATCTAAGGTGCTAAAGACTCTATATTACTACCCAAAGTAATTCAATATAATGCCAAATCATCCCATTTAAAATGAAAGACAGACTTCTAGCTCTAGAAAAAGAATCGCAGTTATTAGAGCCATCTGTGGATATTCAAGATCAACTTCAGAAGCTTACCCACGATTATTCTGATCGTTTTATGAGTTGCATAAGCACTCAAAAAGCCTATCAGAGTTTTGATAAGTCTGTTAACAAAATCCTGGATGATCCTATTGGGGAAGAAGCTTCTAATTTTGAAGAGATATTTCAAACTATAGAGCATAAAATTGTGCCACCGGGACTTAATCCTTCTTCGGGAACTCATTTCGGATATATTCCTGGTGGGGGATTATTCAGCAGTGCTATTGGCGATTATATCACCGCAATAACGAATAGATATGCTGGTGTTTATTTCTCATCTCCTGGCGCAGTAGCTCTAGAAACTCGTTTGGTTAACTGGATGGCAGAGCTAATAGGCTATCCCAAATCGGCAGGTGGTTTTTTGTCTTCTGGGGGAAGTATTGCAAACCTCACTGCAATTGTTACCGCTCGTGAACATGCGGAGTTGAAAGCAAGTGACTTCTCCAAAGCAGTAGTTTATTTAAGCGAACAAGCGCACCATTGTGTTGACAAGGGACTTATAATCAGCGGGATGAGAGAGTGCGTTAAAAGGAATATTCCACTTGATGAGCATTTCAGAATTAAAAGTGTCGAACTAGCAAAACAAATTCAAAAAGATCGTGCAGAAGGTCTAATTCCCTGGATGATTGTAGCATCGGCAGGTACAACGGATGTTGGGGCCATAGATCCACTTCATGAAATTGCCATCATTGCACAGAAAGAAAAACTTTGGTTACACGTAGATGCAGCTTATGGGGGCTTTTTCTTGCTTACAGATGAAGGTAAAGCGCAGCTTAAAGGAATTGAACTAGCTGATTCTGTAGTATTAGATCCACATAAAGGACTTTTTCTACCTTACGGTTCAGGGGCTTTAGTTGTAAAGGATGTTGAGAAACTTGCTGTTGCGCACCGTTATGATGCCAACTATATGCAGGATACTAAAATGGATGGTGGAATGTATTCGCCAGCTGAATTATCGCCAGAATTAAGTAAGCATTTCCGTGGACTTAGAATGTGGATGCCACTTAAAATTCACGGGGTTAAAGCATTTCGAAGCGCTTTAGAGGAGAAGCGCCTGCTGGCTCTTTATGCTTGGGAGAAACTCAATGAGCTCGAAGATATAGAAGTAGGACCAAAACCAGAACTAACCGTATTCACTTTTCGATGGAATCCTGGTGGAGTTAAAAACTTGGATGAATTAAATCAACAAGTTCAAAACTATATGCTTGCAGATGGGAGAGTTTTTCTATCCACAACACGTATTAATGATGAATTTCGGTTCCGCTTTGTGGTGCTATCTATCAGAACTCACTTAAAAGAGGTGGAGCAATTTTTGCAAGTATTTGAAGAGATGAAACAAAAGGTGTTGGTATCAGGATTGTAGATGGTAGGTGAGGTGGTGACAAAATCAGCAATCCCAAAGTAGAATATTTAGAAGCGATATTTCCATGCTAACGATTGCCATGAAGCAGTACCCGTCCCATCGGGACGATATGTTTGTAGCCCAAATAGCACCCACCACCCACCTGCCCCATCCGGGGCAGTACCAGATTGAGTTCACCTATCTAATTCGCATTACACATGGCAATATTCGTACTGCACCTACGGAGCGAGATTTGTAAAAACCTCCGATTAGTCATTAAAATTGTTCGCGAAATAGATGACGTCTACAAAGATAGGCTCATAAAGTAAAACCAGTAATGAATTACTTGTCCAGAACTGCAAGTAACTACACTCTAAGAATCAAACCTTCACATCCTGTGGTTCATTTCTATCACATTTAAGACAGTTTAATAAATTGCCGATTCTGCTTTGGCGTCCTTCTGGGGTAATAACCCAAGGGCGTAGTTGCCAAGGAGGGTTATGGCGAACATGTTGAGTATGACCACAGGCAAGCACTGCAACCCAGTCATTTTCTTCATCAGTAAAAAATCGGATGATTGGCTGCTTCATTTAGGCTGAGATAATGCCTTTTCTAAATCGAGTATTTGAATAGCGCTAATAGCTGCTTCCATTGCACCTTCTGTGCATAAACCACTTATTGATGCATCCATAAAGCCTTCTCTGGCGGCATTTATGCAGATTTCTCTAATTTGTTCAGCTAATTCTTTCTCAGATTTATCCATTTCCTTGTATCCAAATAATTATTCTTAAATATGAAAGAGCAATTTCTTGTGACTCGTGCTATAACAACGGAGCTCCTATAAAAATTCAATATAGATTAAATTTATGACCTGAGATTAGCAATTAAAATACTTAATTTTTAATTCTATCTAGACGTTTTAATCCGCAGCACTTATTTGAAACCTTCCAAATTCCCTTCATTCTTAAAAATACCTGGCAAAAGTACCCATAATCGGTTAATGCCTTATAATAACACTCTATTTTGGGCGCTGGTAATAGGAGTATTCGGGGGATTTATAGCAACAGTTTATTATTGGATACTCAATGGAGGACTATATCTAGTTTGGGAAATTGGGCTGCCTTTCTTGAGCTCTTGGCTTGGGTCGTTCGGAATTATAGCAACGGTTATTCTGACTTTATTTGGAGGATTGTTGGTGGGTTTAGCTGCTAAATACATGCGCACGCCGGGAGAAATATCTGCTGTGGTTAATAATATTCACATTAAACAGGGTAGAATGGATTATAGACAGAATCCATCTATGCTGGTTACTTCTTTAGTGAGCATAATATTTGGTGGAAGTGCAGGTCCTGAAGCGCCATTGGTGCAATTAATAGGAAGTAATGGGAGTAAATTAGGAGAGAAACTGAAGCTACATGGCGACTTAATTCGCACCTTTACCTTTTGTGGGATGGCCGCTGCCTTAGGCGCATTTTTTGGCGCACCTATTGGTGGCGCACTATTTGCGCTGGAAATTCCACATAACCGAGGTTTAGAATATTATGAAGCTCTCATCCCTTCAATTGTATCTGCTTTAGGTGCATTTCTAGTTTTTAGAACTTTTGTGGGATACGATGGCGCCCTATATAATTTACCTATTGGTCCCGATATTTCAATTTATTCAGCTTTTGAAGGAATCGCGATGGGCTTAATTGGCGCATTAATAGCTATTCTGTTTATATACATTTTTAGAAATACTGAGCGCTTGATGAGACCTCTACAGAAATGGCCGGTTGCTTTAGGAGTAATTGGTGGTTTTGCTATTGGCTTGTTAGCCATTCTAATACCTAATGATTTTGTAACTACGCCATTATTTTGGAGCGAATACCAAATTGTAGATTTGTTAGAAGGTATAAATACCATTAAAGCGAGTTATAGTTTATGGGGTGCTGTCGCATTATTGGTCGGTTTAGTAATAGTTAAAATGCTGTCTATTGGTTTCACTCTTCATACTGGTTTTAGAGGTGGGTTCATTTTTCCACTATTTTTTATAGGGGCTGTTAGTGGAATTGCAATTTCTTTCGCCTCGCATGGTTTTGTTTCTTTACCAATTGCCATTGTAGGCTTAATGGCTGCAGTTAATGTTGGTGTGACTAAGACACCCATAAGTACAAGTATCATCTTGGTTAGCCTAACGGGAGGGGCAATGTTACCTGTAATTGCTATGGCGAGCACTGTTAGCTATGTATGCACCGAGAGGTTTCGATTAATTTCTACCCAACAGCACCGTCGCGATAACGACTCACCCATGCATAGAGTTTGGCGGTGGAAAGAGAAGTAATTTTTGGTTGATGAATATATTTTGAGGAATTCATCAGAAATTCACAAAACGTGTTTAAGTTGTAAATGAATTAAAAAATCACAACAAATAAGACAAAGTTGTCTTAATACCTTAAACTCTTACAGAAATTAAAAAATGAGAAACTCAAAAATAATATTAGCCATAGCAGTACTAGCTTTTACAGCAATAAGTACTAGTATTGTTTCTGCTCAAAAGAAGTCAAAAGATTTGGAAGCGAAATTTCAAATTGAGGGGCGTTGGTACGGTCTACCAGAAGCTGAACTTTTTACAGAAGATTATGATGGCCCTCCAGTAGTTGGTGAGTATGTGACCATGCTTCCAAATATTGCAGTTCTTCCAAAAGGAAATAGAGTACATCATGTTCGCATGGATATTTTGGCACAAGAAATTGAAGTAGCTGAAGGTGTGCGCTTTGCAGCGTGGACATTCGGTGGAACAGTTCCTGGCCCATTATTACACGTTCGTGAAGGTGATAAAGTGATTTTTACTATGAAGAATCGTAGTGATGAAGCAGTAGATATTACAGCACCAATGAAAGGTAACGCGCCTTTTCTGCAGCAATTAGCGATGTCTAAATTGCAAAAGCCTGTTGGCGAAGAAATGCCAATGTTACACTCAATAGATTTTCACTCAGGTACAGTAGCTGCTGACGATAAGTGGAGAGCTGTGCCTCCAGGGATGTCAATTCGTTTCGAGTGGATTGCAAACTATCCTGGCGTTCACATCTACCACTGTGGTGTACCACCAGTATTACAGCACATGGCAATGGGTCAGTACGGAATGGTAATTGTATCTCCAAAAGAAGGCTACCCAACCGACAAAGTAGTTGATAAAGAATTTGCAGTAGTACAGTCAGAGTTTTACCTAAAACAACAAGAAACTGGCGACCTATACGAATTAGATTTTGATGCTGCTAACTTAAAACAACCTTCAATAGTTGCTTTTAACGGCCATGCAAGTGCATTAATGGATAATCCAATGGAAGTTGAAGTTGGTGACAGAGTGCGTATTTACATGCTAAATGTTGGTCCAAATGATGTTTCGAGTACACACGTAATTGGTGGAATATTTGACCGAGTTTGGTACGAAGGTAACTTGAAAAATGAATGGCGTGGAATGCAAACAGTATTGCTTGGTTCAAGTAACGGTGCAGTATTAGAGTTTATAGTTGCCGAGCCAGGACATTATGTACTAGTTGATCATGAGATGGCCGACATGCAGAAAGGGGCAGCAGGGCTATTTATTGCAACTCCGAAATCAAAATAAGACCAACAATTAGAAAACAGTTTTAATCATAAAAATAATAGAACAATGAAATTACTTAAAAA
Source organism: Balneolaceae bacterium (assembly GCA_041656135.1). Classification (GTDB taxonomy): domain Bacteria; phylum Bacteroidota; class Rhodothermia; order Balneolales; family Balneolaceae; genus Balneola. The sequence goes on from JBBAEC010000008.1 coordinate 121,214, forward strand.
CATATTCTCAACCTTAGTAGTAACCGTATTTTTAGCTAGTGCAGCTTTTGCACAAGGCTCAATACTAGGCACAGCAGATAACCCTCGTGTTATTGAAGTAGTTGGAACGGATAACATGAAGTTTGATGTAACAACAATGGATGCTCAGCCAGGTGAAACAATAAAAGTAGTGCTTAAGGTTGTTAGTAGAATTCCTAAACAAGCAATGGCTCACAACATCGTATTTTTATACAGCGGTGTTGACATGAAAGCATTTGTAAACGCTTCTGCTAAAGCTAGAGACAACAAATACATTGCTCCTGAGCTAGAAGACCAAGTATTAGCAACTACCGATTTAGCTGGTGGTGGCGAAACGGTTGAAGTTACATTCACCGTGCCAATGGTTCCAGGTGATTATGAGTACGTATGCTCATTCCCAGGTCACTTCTACGGCGGTATGAAAGGTGTTCTTACCGTTAAAGACATCGGAATCTAAACCTAATTAAGTATATTTAGACCGAAAGGCGACTCTCTGATAAGGAGTCGCCTTTTTTTATGTCCTGGGATTAATATTCTTTCAAGTTATTTAGATAACTCGTTGATAGGGTTATGATTATTAAGCCAAGTCGGGATCAGAATGAGTTGTTCTTATTGTTTGTGCGAACATATAGAGTATTTGTCACCAAATCACCTACCAACAACAAGAGTATTCCAGCTTGTCTAAATCGCTCATCATCAAACTAAAATTAATAATCCTCCATTCTTGATACAGATTGTTATATTCGTAATCAAACACTTAGACTTTACCCTAATTCAATGCGTAAGACATTTCTATTACTCACTATAATTTTAGTCACTTCAAATATTGTGAAGACTCAAATTTTTGAGCGACAGCCACAATTCACACATCAGGATACGTTAAGAGGAAGTATTACACCAGAGCGAGCTTGGTGGGATGTGACTTACTATCATCTATCTGTGACTGTTCATTTGGCCGATAGTTCTATTTCGGGTACCAATCTAGTTCAGTATAAAGTATTGGATGAAAGTACGAATCTCATGCAAATAGATCTGCAAGAGCCAATGAATATTACTGAGGTTGTCCAGAATGGAGTAAGCCTTAAATATGAGCGTGACGGGAATGCATTTTTTATTGAGTTACAGAAAAAACAACAAGTAGGAGCTGTAAATGAACTAACTATTTACTTCAATGGTGTTCCTAGAAAAGCAGTACGTGCGCCATGGGATGGCGGATTCACATGGACCCGAGACAGCAATGGGAAACCTTTTATTGCGAATTCAAATCAAGGAATTGGAGCAAGTCTTTGGTGGCCAAATAAAGATCACATGTACGACGAAGTGGATAGCATGCGCATTAGTGTAACTACCCCAAAAGATTTGATGGATGTGTCTAATGGAAGGCTTGAAAAAGTTGAGGAAAACAATGACGATACCAAAACTTGGCATTGGGTGGTCACAAATCCTATAAATAATTATGGCGTAAATATTAATATTGGAGATTATGTCCATTTTGGAGAGAAATTTGATGGTGAGAAAGGTATTCTCGATATGGATTATTATGTGCTACGTGAAAATAAAGAAAAAGCTTACCGCCAATTTGCAGATGCTCCTCGCATGATGAAGGCTTTCGAGCATTGGTTTGGACCTTATCCCTTTTATGAAGACAGTTATAAACTAGTAGAAGCTCCCTATTTAGGAATGGAACATCAAAGCTCTGTTACGTATGGCAATAACTATGAAAATGGATATTTAGGTAGAGATTTGAGCCAATCAGGATGGGGGCTGAAATTTGACTTTATCATTATTCACGAGTCGGCTCACGAGTGGTTTGCCAATAACATCACCTACAAAGATGTAGCAGATATGTGGATACACGAAGGCTTTACTAGTTATGCTGAATCTTTGTTTTTAGAATATCACTTTGGTAAAAAAGCAGGACAAGAATATGTGCTAGGTGTGCGCCAATCTATTGCAAATGAACGTCCACTTATAGGAATTTATGGAGTGAATTATGAAGGTTCTTCAGACATGTATAACAAGGGGAGTAATATGCTGCATACTATTCGCCAAATAGTGAATGATGATGAGAAGTGGAGGATGACACTGCGTGGATTAAACAAAGAATTTTACCACCAAACTGTTACAACAAAACAGATTGAAGAGTATGTAAGTGCCTCGGTTGGAGTAGATTTAACTCATGTGTTTGATCAATATCTGAGGGATATAAGAGTGCCTATTTTAGAATATAGCTTCAAAGAAGGTCATCTTTTATACAGATGGAATAACGCAGTTCGTGGATTTGATATGCCCGTTAAGGTTTTTGTTGATGGAGAGGAAATGCTGCTAAAACCTTTAAACAGATGGCAAAGAATTCCAAGCTTCGGGAAGCAATTAGTGGTAGATAAAAACTATTACGTGGCCAGTTTCAATGTGCTGGGGAATTAGTTATTGGTTATTAGGGAATTGGGGATTAGGGATTAGGGATTAGGGAATTGGGGAGTGAGTGAACAGTTAACAATGAACAGGAAATTCTGCCTCAAAGCTATGTAAATTCTCTCATTGTAACCTTGAGTCTATTTAATGAGCTAAGTTACTTTTCAAAATAAACATAGCCCCGAGATAAATCTCGGGGTAAACAGATTTATTAAAGGCATCTTTGGAATTATGTTTGCTGCCCACAGTCTCTTTACACACTTTTGGGGGCAGTACCCAGCCTCTACTTCTCTACTTCCAGTTTTATGTTATTTCCAGCCAAATCTCGGCAAAAAAAATGACCCTTAATTTCTTAAGGGTCATTATAATAAAATCTACAGTATCTAAATCCCGAGAAGGATTCTAGAATTTATTCTACTTCATTAGAAGCATTTTCTTTGATAGAACGTGATTACCAGTGGTTAATCTGTAGATGTATACACCACTAGCTAAGCCAGAAGCATCGAATGAAATTAAATGAGCTCCAGCTGCTTTAGTTCCACTAAAAATAGTTTCCACTTTACGGCCAAGCATATCAAATACTTCTAAACGAACTTCACTACGTGCAGGTAGCTCAAAGCGAATGTTAGTAGATGGGTTAAATGGATTTGGATAGTTTTGATTTAATGATATTGCAGTAGGTAAGTTGCTATCGATCTCACTTTCTATGCTGGTTGCAGTTTGTAAGGTTACAGCTTTTAGATCATCAAACACCATATAACCAATATTAGGTTGGCCAGCTGTAGAGGCAATTTGATAGCTATCAATGTAAGCTAGGCCATTGATTACGCCATCACCTGTAAATGCTACAACATCGTCTTCTGTCATATCCCAAGTTACCAATTTCCAGCCAATCCAATCTACAGTTGTCCATGCGCTAGCTTCTAGTTCATTATTTTTATCACGTATTACAAAGCGGAACTTGTTACCATTTCCGTCGCCAAAAACATAGGATTGTAGGATATAGGAACTATTAAATTTTGGACTTGTACTCGGGTTATGCACTCGGAGAAGACCGCTTTGGTCTGTCATAAAACCGTAGTTTATACGCATTGCTTTTGTACTACCCGATAGTAGATTAGTAATAGAAGTTGTTGCTTCTACACTTGTATTATCTGATATGTAGCCAACGGTACTACCACTTTGAGTAGGTTGCCAAAATGGAGCGAACCCACTTTCAAAGTCATGTATATTAACAACAGATTTATTTTCAAAGTTACCCGTTGTAAATTGACCTCTTCGTTCTGAAGCAACAGTGTTACCAGTAATGTCTGAATAACCAGGTGAAATCACAGTGGTGTATTTTGTGTCATATTCTAGTGTAGTATTTGGGAAAAAGGTAATAACACTACGATCAAATACGTCGTAAACTTTTACTGTTCCTGCAACATTATCTAAGCCAGTAGCCGTTAAATGCACAGAGCTGTTGGTGACAGTGGCATGATCTATAAGCTCATCTAAAGTAATGTTAACTACTACAGAATTTGTTAGAGTAGTGGTTTTAAACGGATCAATAGCCGTCACTTTTGGTGGTGAGATATCTGCCGGGCCAGTGGTGAAATTAAGTGTAAACACACCGCCAGGTGTTCCATCCGCGTTACCATCAAACTCGAGAGCACGAGCAGAACTTTCCGTTGGTCCTTCCCCAATTGTAAGAGTATAATCGGTTTCGTAATCCAAATCAGAAGTAGTAATACCTAGGCGCTTGCTAGTTATCCAGTTGAAGTTAAAGTTCGCTGCTGGACTAATGGATAAAGCACTTTCTACAGAAGCCTCATTCATGTTTTTGTTGAAGTTGATAGTTAGCAGTTGGCTGCCTGGGTTTACATTACCGCCTTCTTCTGGTAAAGTAGATTCTACTGAAGGTAATAGGTTACTTCTGATAACAGGATATAAATAAGTCATTACTGTATCACCAATTACCACTTGAAGGGTATCCGCGTCATAATGATCTCCGCTTATAATAACTTCAGCAGGGCCAGGTGTAAGACCATCTATATAGAAGAATCCATTTCTAAGATGATCAGGATTGTTAGAGTATTTGTTAAATACAGAATCATAAGTATCGGTAGTTACAGATTTACCTTGTACGGTAATGGTTGCACCATTTACAAAAAGCTCTGTATCAAAATCTTTAATCTCACCAGTTAAAATACCTTCAACAGGTCGACTAACGCCCATATATTCTAAAATAGACCAAAATGCAGCACGTGCTTCTAATCGTTTATAATCGGCGTTCATGTTACGCTGATTTTGATAAGCATTAGTATGGAAACCTGCTTCACTTAAAAGAGAGGCCATTCTCGACTCTCTATTAACGTGCAGATAGGGATATCTATAAGATTGATTAGCATCCCTATAAAAAGTTCTATCAGCATAATTACCTCGTCTGCCAACTCCGCCAGTGCTTCTTACCATGGCATCAGTAAGAACTATGTCCATAATATCGCCCATGGCTTTACCGCCCTTTGGGTTTTTTTCCATGATTACCCCATTTTCTTTCCAACCGCCGTGTAACATCAATGTGGATGTTGCTGTAGCACCACCTGCATCACTATGTATAGAATAGTAGAAATCGGCATTTAAAGCGTTTGCTAAGCTTGTACGTTGTGATAGTTCAACAACTTGTGTTCCGTTGGTACGTGCTACATAAGCCGTATCTATATCGGTTCTTTCCATTAATAAGCGCTGAAGCTCTAAGCCAATGGCAAGAGATTTTTCAGCTTCTGAATATCCAAAAACACCTTGGTTTTCTCGCGCACTATGGCCTTGGTCAATAAAAATGCTGAATCCGCTTAAACCAGTTATTTCTTGTGCCTTTAAAGGTGCAAAAAAGCCCAAACTAGTAAATATAAAAACGAAGAATGTTGCTTTGAGTAGATGTCGTTTTGCTAATATCATATCAGTATTATCGTGTAATTTCTAGAAGGTAAATGTTGCCTGTTGTTGGTTCGTCAAAAATGATACTATTACCGTTTGGTGCCCAAGATGGGTTAAGAGCAATAAGTGATGTAGTGGCAGTTAAATTTATTTGCTCACTTCCATCTACGCTAAAAGCAAAAATATCAGCATCGGTAATGTTGTGCCCATCATCTACAATTTTATTAGCAACTACATAGCGGCTATCTGGCGACCAACTAGGGTTATAAGCTGGACCTAAGTCAACCAGTTCAGTTCCGTCTACATTCATAACAAATAAATTGCCGCCATAAATTTCAAAAGCCAGTTTTTTACCATCTGGTGAGACTTGCAGGTTTAAATAAGTAGCATTTTCAAACGGTGAGATGTTTTCTGTACTATTGGTAGGAATCTTTCCTTTAGCAAGTTGATTCTTTTTTAGTAGATAAAAAGACTGGTCTGGTAGCATTTTTTGCTTAGCAGCATCAGCAACTTTACCAGTTTCGAAAGTCTCAATTTTGTCATCTGAAATAAGAACTACTTTTTCGTCAAATTGAGCCCACTGTGGCATTGAACTCATGCTTAGGCGTGGTTCAGAAAGCTGAGTTTCTACACCGCTATTTTTATCAAAAAGAGTAATAGCTGATTGTTTGCGACGGTTCACATATTCAGAGGTACGAGTTAGAATGGTTTCTGAGTCAGAAGACCATTTTAAAGCATATCCAGCATCTTTGTCGGTAAGTTGTTTAATGTTTTTACCGTCTTTATCGGCTACCCAAATACCTTGGTATTGAATAGAAGTAAATGCAAAAGAAGACCCATCAGGTGCCCAAACAGCATTTTGGTAAAGCTGGCCATCTCCTGGAACCAATACTTTTGGCTCTCCTATAGTTTTAAGTTGTGCTTGTAAAGCCATGGGAAGTGCGAGGAATGAAAAAAGTGCTGCAAAAACAGCTAGTTTTTTAAGTTTCATAAGTGATATAGTGTTAATCAGATTTAGTACGGCTACAGTGTAACAAATAAATCCGAATTAGTGTTAAAGATTAGTTTTGTTTTGTGTAAAAAGCGTTTGCTAATATGATGATTTAAAGTGGTTGTGTTACAGAATGTAAATATATAATAGTATCTCTTATAATAAATAATTGTTCAAAAAAGGTTTCTTTATTCAGGTTGTATTCGTAATGCATATCTTAGGTTTCAAAATACTTAAATAATTCATGCAAAAAGAACTACAACTTAGAACATCGCCAGAGGTTGCCGCACAGCCCGAGCTTTTAGCACATTACATCAGTAAAACAACAGGAATAGCCTTTACCGATATTCGGCACGTTGAAATAATAAAGCGTTCTATAGATGCTAGGCAGAGGGATATTAAAGTGAATTTAAAGGTTCTCGTTTTTATAAATGAGGAATTTGTTGAAGAACCCATTTCCCTGCCAAATTATCCTAATGTAACAAACGCGGAAGAGGTTCTAATTATTGGTGCTGGTCCTGCAGGGTTATTTGCTGCACTTCGTTTAATTGAAAATGGGAAAAAGCCGATTATTCTTGAACGTGGAAAGAATGTAAAAGAACGAATTAAGGATTTAAAAGGAATCAATGTAGATCATATTGTAAATGAAGATTCAAATTATTGCTTTGGAGAAGGTGGTGCGGGCACATACTCGGATGGAAAGCTCTATACACGGACAAAAAAACGTGGCGATGTAAATCGAATATTAGAATTATTTGTGGGTTTTGGGGCGGTAAAAGAGATAATGATTGATGCTCATCCACATATTGGAACCAATAAATTGCCGGCTATTATGGTTTCCATGCGCGAATGTATTTTAGCTCACGGTGGAGAGGTTCACTTTAATACTCGTGTATCAGATTTCTTGATAAATGGAAATCAAATAGAAGGGGTGAGAGTTCAAGGTGGAGATACCTTTAAAGCCAAAAATGTAATTCTGGCAACAGGCCACTCCGCCAGAGATATTTTTGAATTACTTCACCAAAAAGATATTGAGATTGAATTAAAATCACTTTCTATAGGCGTACGGGTTGAACATGCGCAATCTCTTATTGACTCCATTCAATATAATTGTGAGCATCGCAGCGAGTTTTTGCCACCTTCGCCATATAGTATTGTTAAGCAAATTAATGGGCGTGGAGTATATTCCTTCTGCATGTGTCCTGGTGGCGTTGTTGCACCTTGTGCTACAAAACCGGGCGAGATTGTAACTAATGGATGGTCATCATCCCGTAGAGCTCGATCAACAGCAAATTCTGGCATTGTAGTTGAGTTGAAGGAAGCAGATTTCAAACCATTTGCTAAATATGGGCCTCTTGCTGCTATGGAATTCCAAAAATCTATTGAGCAGAAAGCATGGGAGTTGGGAGGTAAAACACAGACAGCGCCAGCTCAGAGGCTAATCGATTTTGTGGAAGGAAGGGTTTCTACAGATTTACCCAAAACATCCTACTCACCGGGAATCACATCGGTAGAGCTGGGAAATGTACTTCCTGGTTTCATGCACGAAGCTCTAAAAGGTGGCTTTAAAGCTTTTGATACCTCTATGCGTGGCTATCTTACCAACGATGCCGTAGTTCATGCGCCAGAAACACGCACTTCATCTCCCGTACGAATTCCTCGAGATCATAAAACCTTAGAACATATTCGCATAAAAGGATTATTTCCCTGCGGGGAAGGTGCTGGCTATGCTGGTGGAATTATATCTGCAGCCATAGACGGCGAAAAAGTAGCCAATGCAATCATAGATTCAAGACTTAAGACATAAGATGTAAGAAAAAATTTATTCTTAGGTCTTAAATCCTAAACCTTATGCCTAAGGTTATCTGTGGCTTTATGATTCACGGTAACTCCCTATCGGTCGACTTGTACAGGGTTGTAGATGTTAGGTAATTCGTTGACAGTTTTTATAAAAACATTAAATATTTCTCACTGACTTTTAGATTAATGCTACTGACGTATACAACTTAAATTGAACACCATAATCCTCGCTAAAAATTCCAGTTTCTCTTCTCGAAGTCTCGGGTTCCTTAGTAAGGAAAGGTTTTCTACTTGAATCTTAAAAAAGCATCGACCTTTAGAATTTGCGACGAGCAAAGAACGAACTGTAATCGATGTCTCCGGTAGGAGCAATTATTCCACACCGGCCAGAAATGTGGAACTGCACAAATAGAACAAGGACCTTTGGAATTATTGAGTCGATGGAAGGCAGTTCGCGTCGCAAAGTCTTGTCGAGAGTTTTTGGTACGCGCCTGCCCCGTTGCTTCGGGGGCGGCACAAAAGTACAGGTAAAAGTGAATTGGGATTATTCATTTTGTCAACGATTTATCTAACATCTACAAGAATGATCCAGTTTGGCTATATCGTTATAAATCCTTCAACCAAATACTTTTTAAAGGAATCACCCATCCAAAACCCCTCTATATAAATTTGATGAAAGCGGCTAAAAGAGATAGGTTCTAGGCATGAAGTCACTCAATATTATATTACTAGAACCCTTTTTTTCAGGCTCCCACAAACAATGGGCGCTAGGTTTACAGAAACACTCCTCGCACAACATTCGAATACTTAGTTTACCGGGCCGACATTGGAAGTGGAGAATGCATGGTGGAGCTATTTCGCTCGCCAAACAGTTTAATGAACTTGAAGAAAAGCCTGATTTAATTCTAGCAACTTCTATGCTCGGATTGGGAAGTTTTCTAGCGCTCACTCGGGAAAAATCTGCTACTATTCCAGTAGCCATCTACTTTCACGAGAATCAACTTACTTACCCTTGGTCGCCAAAAGATAGGGATGTAAAGAACAAGAGAAATAACCACTATGCCTTCATCAACTATACAGCAGCATTGGCCGCCGACAAAGTATTCTTCAACTCAAAGTATCATCGAGATTCCTTTCTTGGAGCCTTGCCGAAGTTTTTAAATCAGTTCCCCGATAAAAGGGAAAAGAAGAACATCGAATTAATAAAAGCCAAAAGTGAAGTATTGCACTTGGGGCTCGATTTAAAGCGTTTTGATGCTTACAAAGATTCCGAAAAAGAGAAGGAAGCGGAGGCTTTAATTATATGGAACCATCGTTGGGAGTATGATAAACGTCCGAAAGCATTTTTCAAAACTCTCTTTGCCCTCAAAGAAAAAGGGATGAAGTTTAAATTGGCTGTGTTGGGAGAACAGAATGATGTGAATCCGCCTATTTTTGAAAAGGCTAAAACTATACTAAAAGATGAAATTGTGCATTGGGGCTATGCCAATAGCTTTGAGGATTATGCGCGATGGATGTGGCGTGCAGATATTTTACCAGTTACATCAAATCAAGATTTTTTTGGTGGAAGTGTGGTCGAGGCTATGTATTGCGATTGTTTCCCCATTCTTCCAAATAGACTAGCCTATCCAGAACATCTTCCTAAAGAAATTCAGCGCGACTATTTGTACGAGGAAGGAGAACTTGAGATAAGGCTCGAAGCCGCCATCCAAAATGTGATGGTAACAAGACAAGTAGATTATCAGATGCTAGTGGCGCACTACGATTGGCAAGAACAGATTGATTTCTACGATCAAAGGCTTTTGGGCGCATTTAGTAGTTAGTATAGAGTACTCAGTAGTTAGTACAGAGTATTTAGTATTTAGATTCAGAGATTAAGTAAATAAGGAACTCAGAAGTTGCCTCATAATAACTTATGCCTTGAATCTTACTACTTACTTCACAAATGCCCAAAACGTCCTCCTCCTTGAGAAGGAGGAGTTAGAGGACGTCCTTTCCTGATTTAGGTTGACAGTTTTTGGGATTATTTTTTACTATTACTTGTTAAGGTTAACACTTTTTGGATTTACCTGCTACTGGTGGTTTTTTGGGGTAGGAGCGTGGTCGTTGCTTCCATAATTTCTTAGGTTCATAGACTAACTCATGGACCTCACGAGGATACCCATTAGTACAACTCATGTGCGGACGCCTTTCATTGTAATGACGAATATATATGGGCAGATCTTGGGCCAATTGCTCAAAGGTTTTCTGCGCTGCATCACACAAGTATTCCTGCTTAAAAGTTAAATTCATGCGTTCCGCTTTAGGGTTGCGATCTGGGCGGCCCGGTGGCGACCAACTCGATAGTATATCGTCCCCTAGCAGCGCTTGGTAGACCTTACTAGCGTAAATACTTCCATTATCGCTATGATGGATTAACTTATATGGTCCAGGAACAAAGTCCGCTAATGCCATCTCCAGAGCCTTACGCACATGGGCAGAGTTTGCCCGCTTAGACCAACTATAGCCGACTACTTGGGAGCTATAGTAGTCCGTAGATAGAGCTAAATGAGCTTTACCATCGCGTGTTTTAATTTCCGTGTCATCATGCACCCAAAGGTGACCAGGGCCTGCAACAGCAAGCTCGTGGGCTAAATCCTGGCGACCGGAGTAGTCCTGAGGCTCCTTTTTCTTATATCTACGTTTTCTGCGTAGCAGTCTTCCTTGCTCACGGAGCAGGCGTAGGAATTGGTCTCGCCCTATTTTAATGTGCGGATTATCACGGCAAAAATTGAGGTGTAATTTAACCCCACCTATCTTTTTGTTGATCTCACGTTCATCGTCTACAAAATCTATGACCTTCTGTGTGAGCCGCCCGTAACGTTCAAAGCCACGGGTAGACTTATAAAGCGCCGTTCTACTTACACCAAGCCACTCAGCCAGTTGGGTCATAGGAACCCGATAGCTGCGACGAATTAAAATTATGGCTTGGTGTCGGACTTTTTTCGGATAGGTATCCCATGTTCGCGTTCGGCAATATCTATCATAATCTGATAAAACTCCGAACGCATCTTTTCATGCTCGAGTAACTTCTGAGTGTGTTTAAGCTGAATTCTCAGCTCCACAGGATCATTGTTTGACTCTTTTGAGGTTTTATTTCTCATAGGGGTAAGGGTTGGCGTCTGATCTACGTAGCCAAAGGCTCGCATCCAGTTTAAAATAGCAGTATTGCCTTTAATACCATAATGAATCCTTGCCTGTTCTTTACTCATCGCACCAGAGGTGACTTGCGCAATGACACCAAGTTTAAAGGCATCACTGTAGAATTGTGGTCGTTTTTTCATGAGATTATTCCTGTAAATAGTGTCAACCTATTTCAGTATAAGACCGGAGGTCGGAATATCAGCGATCAGAAATTATTTTAACCTCGTTGCGTCGCTCTGCCGCGCAATGCTGTAGAGGAGCTCTGCTCCGACGAATGTGGCTACGAATTAGATAACTAAGCCAATACAAAGTACTTCCCTAAAAAACTCCTCACACCTCAATGCTCACATCTCAGAGCTAATTACCCAGCAATTACATCTAACCACAGAGCCTCAACTTCTTGGCGAGCCCAATCGTGCCGGCGCAAAAAATGAAGACTTGATTTGATACTAGGATCCTTTTTAAAACAGTTGATATCAATATTGTAGCTGAGTTGCTCCCAGCCATAAAAATCTACTAGATCTTCTACCATTTGCTGTAATTTTACGCCATGCAAAGGGTTATTCGGTTGTTCAGTCATTTTCTGCAATTTCTTTTAGTAAAGGGAGTGCTACTTTCCATCCTTTTATCGTATCAATATAACGTTCTTCTCCCTTTTCTACATACGCATATCCTCGCTGAGTAATGAGTAGATGGGTTTCCTGCTCATCGGGTACAATCTCAAAGGTTGCCACTAAGTAATTTTCGAGGATATCTTCAATTCCAGAACCTGTAGGGAAAAGTGTGTATTCGAGTAATTTATTAGGTTCTGAGCGAATTACTTCACCTTTCACAGCGGTTTTTTCTTTGCCATTTTGTGTTACATAGAAATCTGCTCTACTCCCAGGTTTCCAATTGCTGTTGCAGCGTACCCCAAACATATATTTTTCAATTTTATCTGGATTCGTTAAAGCGTCCCAAACTTCCTCTGCAGATGCTTGAATGGTTGTTTTTAGTTCAATTCTGTTTTCCATGAATTAGTGATAACGGTTAATAATATCCCAATAAAAGGAGTGGTTATTTTCTCTCGAAACAAGAGGTTAACATTAGAAATACGTTTAATACTTTCACATGAATTACTGTGATTGTGATATAATAATTTTTACATCCGTCAAATAAAAGCCCAATAACCGAAATATTCCACTTAGAACAAACAAGATAATGCGTTGGAGGGTTTAGGTTTGACTAAAAGGCTGAGGCATCTTAGATGGCGTTAGATAATTCGGGGGTGGATTATCTCTTTAAAGGGTATTCTGTTTTATATAAATGCCAACCGTCTTTACTTTGTCCTTTCGAGCGAAGTATTGTTTGCAAAGCAAACAAGCGTAGCCAAGCACCGAGCGGAGCGATTCCCACGAAGTGAAATCTATTGAGTGTGAATAGGATTCATAAGCTTTGGTATAACTCAATAGATTTCTCCACTTCGGTCGAAATGATTGTTATGACACATGCAAGTCTTTTGGTGGAAATTATGCCGCCATTTTAACCTCCCGGCTTACGTAGGGTTGCTGCGCCTTAATAACTGCTGCTACCCGCAATACAATCTTATTACGAATGGCATTAAGCACACACATACTATGCTTGCCTTCTGCTTTTTTGCGCTCATAATATCCTCTAAACTCTGGATTATGGGTTCGTACCGACAATGCCCCTAAGTGCAACAACCGTTTTA